>CAZIKN010000006.1:0-48115 GCA_964539805.1 uncultured Saprospiraceae bacterium
AAACAAATAAAGAGATGACCTATAAATTGGTTTCTGAAACAGAAGCAGATGCCAAACTGATGCGCATCTCTGTTACATCTCCAATCGGTCAAGGTCTTTTGGGAAAAGTGAAGGGCGACACCGTAAGCATCAAAACACCGGGAGGCGTACTTGATTTTGAGATAACCAATATCACCATCGGCTAATAATTTTTTATTATTCCCTCTCAGCCCTCCAATCCTCGCTTGGAGGGCTGTTTTTTTTATAAAAACGAGCTACAAGAACCAAAAACAAAGCAGGCAAACCAATCCATTTTAACTCGCTCCAAAGCACTTCCAATCCCCATTGACTAAAAAATGCTGAGGCACCTAATGGCGACACTAATATGGGATGGTGTGGGAAAAAGAAACGTTCAGAACTAAAAGGCCACCACAACGCACATCCCAATCCACCATTTGTACACATATCCAACAATGGGTGCGAAAGCGTGCTGAGTATCATCCAGCAAGAAAGCAAAAGCCTGTCCCTGTATTTCCATTTGTTACATGAACCCCATGCAAATCCCGTAATACCGCCAAAAAACAAGGCAAAAACAATAGAATGTGTCCAGCCGCGGTGCCCCCACGGGCTAGCATAAGGAATGCCATAAAAAAAGGACAACACGTCCAGGTCTGGGGCAAAAGAGCAGCACCCGGCCAAGAACAGGGTTGAAAGACGAGCCTGACGGGGGAAAACCGCATAACCAATTGCGGTAGAAGCCATTACATGTCCAAAAACAGAAGCCATAAGGCACAAATATACACAACAAAATTCGAATACTTCTTGGCCAACTCAAAAACTTGCCATACCTTCGCACCCGCTAAAAACAAATGGATAGGCAAAAACTGCCGTTTGACCCTTAGAAATTTGTTTTTGGTGCAATAAGCCAGTTCAGGCTTTTATTTCCACATTTTTATCATTTTTTTTCAAATGGCAGTTTATTATAACAAAGAAAAAGTAGCTGGAATCATCAGCAACTACGGCAAAGATTCAAAAGACTCTGGCAACACCGAAGCACAAGTAGCGCTTCTCACGTACCGTATCGAAAGCCTGTCGGCTCACCTGCGTGCCAATCCCAAAGATCACTCTACTCGCCGCAGCCTTTTAACCATGGTAGGTCAACGCAAAAGCCTCTTGGCATACTACGCTAAAAAAGATATTTACAAATACCGCGCTCTGATTGAGAAATTAGGTATCCGTAAGTAAACAAGAATTTCAAAACCGGCTGCCGTTTTACGACAGCCGGTTTCTTTTTGAGGCAATTTTTGTGTGC
Source organism: uncultured Saprospiraceae bacterium (assembly GCA_964539805.1). Taxonomy (GTDB): domain Bacteria; phylum Bacteroidota; class Bacteroidia; order Chitinophagales; family Saprospiraceae; genus M3007. The sequence continues at coordinate 1,292 of CAZIKN010000006.1, forward strand.
CAAATGCCGCCTCCCTCGCCTAAAATAATACCAATGTAAAGATTGAAAGTTGTTTTCATCTAAATTTGGTTTATCCATATTTTTCACCCGCTTTGAACTCTGGTCAACCAGGTACAAACAAAAACGGGGATTTTCCTCCCCCACACAAAGACTCAGGTTTTGATAGGTATCCAGAAGATGAGTAAACGATAAGTTTCCATTTGAGAGCATCCTATTTGCATTTTCGGCCCTGTATCTTTGTGTGTTATATAGCGGTTTTTGTTTTTTGGGGATTTGACCATTGCGAGAGGCATATTTTAATGTAATAATGGGAAAGCAAACTCCATTACGCACCACGTTCAATCTGCCGGACGGACGTGAAGTCGCACTCGAAACCGGCAAGCTCGCCAGTTTGGCTGATGGCTCAGCCATGATACGCATGGGTAATACCATGATGCTTTGCACCATAGTCAGTGCTCCAAAAGCAAAAGAAGGCCAAGCTTTTTTCCCCCTCTCTGTTGATTATCAAGAGAAATTTGCGGCAGTAGGCCGTATCCCTGGCAACTTTTTCCGCCGCGAAGGCAAATTAAGTGATTATGAAGTCTTGATCAGCCGCCTGGTTGACCGCGCTCTTCGCCCTTTGTTTCCTGATGGTTACATGAATGAAACCCAGGTGATTATCAACCTGATTAGTGCCGACAAAGATGTTATGCCCGATGCACTGGCAGGTTTGGCCGCTTCTACGGCCGTGGCAGTGAGCGATATCCCAGTGGAAGCGCTCTTTAGTGAAGTCCGTGTGGCTCGTGTTGATGGAGCCTTCGTTGTCAATCCAGGCCGTTCCGCTCTTGAAAAAGCAGACATGGATTTTATTGTAGCCGCTACAAAAAGAGACATTATGATGGTGGAAGGCGAGGCCGACGAATGTTCCGAAGAAGATTTGGTCAAGGCACTCAAACTTGCTCATGATGCCATTAAAACACAGATTGAGGCACAGGAAAAACTTGCCGAATTGGTAGGAGAGAAGGCGCTGAACAAACGCCCGCTACCTGAAATTCCCGAAAACGAAGAGCTCAAGAAACGTGTTGCCGAACTTTGCTCCGATACGATTTATGACATTGCAAGAAGCGCCTCTGACAAATCAACTCGCCGCGAACGTATTGAAGCCTTAAAAGAGGAAGCCCTGGGCAAAATCAAGGAAGAAAACACAGAGGAGTTTATGGAAGAGTGGGCATCTGCCGCAGATCGCTACTTTGAAAAGCTCAAAAAGTATATCATACGCGATGTGGTACTTAGTGAGGGAAAACGATTGGATGGCCGTAAAACAACAGAAATCCGACCTATTTGGTGCGAAGTAGATTATTTGCCTGCTTCACACGGATCTGCTATTTTTACCCGTGGCGAAACACAATCCCTGACTTCCCTTACCTTGGGAACAAAACAGGATGAAATTCTGATAGATAATGCCCTGAAAAGCTTTGATGACAATTTCATCCTGCATTATAACTTTCCTCCTTATTCCACTGGCGAAGTAAAACCCATGCGTGGGCCGGGTCGTCGCGAAGTAGGTCATGCCAACCTCGCAGGCCGCTCCATTCGCCGCGTCATGCCAGCTGATTTTCCTTACACCGTCCGAATTGTATCTGACATTCTGGAGTCTAATGGCTCCTCTTCCATGGCTACTGTTTGCGCCGGCACCCTGGCCCTGATGGATGGTGGCGTGAAACTAAAAGCACCTGTGGCCGGTATTGCTATGGGCTGCATCGCTGACGAAAAAGGACGTATTGCGGTTCTGAGTGATATCCTTGGTGATGAAGATGCTCTGGGAGATATGGACTTTAAGGTAACAGGCACAACGAAAGGGATTTGTGGCACCCAGATGGACATTAAGATTGATGGCATGCCTTATGAATTGCTCGAACAGGCACTTCGTCAGGCTCGTGAAGGCCGCCTCCACATATTGGGAGAAATGGCCAAGGTCATTGACGTATCTCGTGAAGACCTCAAGCCCCATGCGCCACGTGTTGTTCAATTCCGTATTGATCGGGAGTATATCGGAGCCGTCATTGGCCCTGGTGGTAAAATCATTCAGGAAATGCAACGCAATACGGGTACCACTATCAGCATCGAAGAAGATGAAAAAGGCGGTATCGTAGCAATCTTTGGCCCGGACAAAACCTCATTGGATGCTGCGTATGCCCGTATCATGGACATCGCATTTACGCCAACTGTTGGTGAAATATACGATGGCGTAATTGAGGAAATTGTGGAATTTGGCGCATTTGTCAAGTTTAAAGGCAAAACAGGCCTGATGCACATTTCAGAAATGGATCACCGTCGTTTGGAAAATGCCTCGGATCTTTTCAAAGAAGGTGATGCCATACGCTTCAAACTTTTGGATATTGACCCAAAATCAGGCAAAATGAAATTGTCGCGCAGGGCAATTACACCAAAACCTGATGGCTCCATGCCTACGGATGAAGAAAATAACGCCCGTGCTCAGCGCGGCGGCGGTGACCGTGGTGGTGATCGCGGCGGCGACCGCCGTGGCGGTGGTGGCCGTGACGACCGTCGCGGCGGCGGCGGATTTGGCGGTGGTAACCGTGGCCCTCGCAGATAAGAAAGTTTTAGTCAACGCAAATAATTTGCCGAGCCGTTCCAAAGAATGGCTCGGCTTTTTTTTTGAATGCAGGCATGCAAAAAGGGCTTGAACTTTTCAAGTTAGAAAAGTCCAAGCCCTCTTACTGCTATAAAATCAGCTAAAAAGCCCAATAATTATGGGAGCAATACTTGATCTACGGCGTGAATTACACCATTGTAAGCTAAAATGTTGACAAGCACAATGTCTGAGGCCGTAGCATTGCCATCACCCTTTACCTTAGCGCCATTCAACAAAGAGATCAAAAGAGATTTGTTGGGGAGCGCAGTAGCAGGCTTAATGCCTTCGCGAAGATCAGCAGAAAATACTCGGCCGCCCAATACATGATAAAGCACTACATTGCGCAATACCCCAATAGTAGCAGGATCTTTGATGGAACGGATTCCTGCTGCAGTGTTCAAAGGAGCCGGCAATTTAGCGAAAGCAGCATCGGTTGGAGCAAATACGGTGAAGTTTGACTTGGGGTTCATAACCACCTCTGACAAACCCGTAACGCGCAGTGCGGCTGTAAGTGCCGTAAAGTTAGGGTTGTTTGCCGCGATGTTGAAAATATCACGAGAAGGCGGGAACAGTACGTTGTCAATTACATGAATGACACCGTTGCTGGCAGCAACATCAGCGGCTACCACCTTGGAACCACCGTTTACAAACACCTCATTAGCGGCTGAACGACCAATGAAAAGCAGGTTGCCACTTGGCACGGAGGCTGACAAAAAGCTTTGGTAGCTGCCGTTGGGCAACTGAGCTGCGGTGCGACGGCCCTGAGCCACGTGATAGCGGATGATTTCGCGAAGCGTACGGATGGTGTTGGCATCCGTAATGCCGTTAATGCTTTGTGCATTGTTAAAAGGAGCAGGCAGTTTTGCGAAAGCAGCGTTGGTTGGCGCAAAAACAGTTGCGTTTAACGAAGCATTGCTCAGCAGTGCCACTTGATTAGTCTTGACCACCGCTGCCACAAGCGTGCTGAAATCAGGATTGGAAATCGCAATGTCAACAATTGTGTTGGAGGAACGGTCGCCTACAAATTGATCTTCAGGTGCAGAAGCTTGCACAACATCATTGAGTGCATCTTTTTTGCATGAAGTGAAAATGCCGGTAAAGGCAAGAAAAAAGGCAATAGCCAGCGTAAAGCGTTGCATAATTGAAAGTGATTTTATTTTGTTAAAAAACCCTATTGAAACGCTTGCCTTTTGATCTGGTTTTGAAAAAGATGCCAGAACTGCACTTATGCCATTTTTGGTCATTTCACATGCTATTAGGCGGCATTTACCACCCGCACACTACTTTTCTGATACCCTCAAACCAGGTAATGGAAAGCAGTTCTTTTACTTTTTTGAAGTCATTACAGGCCTCCTCCCGTTTATTCAAGTTCAGGAATGAAGAACCGCGATAATAAAGCAATTCTGTATTTTTGGGATCAAGGGCCAGGGCTTCAGTCCATTTGGCAATGGCTTCATCCTGCTTGTTTTGCTCCAGCAAGGCAACACCCTCATCCGCCAACAGCATGGCTTTATCAAAATTGGAATTTGCAGCCGTACATACGGCCGCATCTGACTTGAATAAGGTGCGCAATGGAATGGTAGCCGCTACTGAACGCCCCTGATACTGCGCCGGGGCCCACAGGCCATTTGACTTTTTGGCCAAACGAATAGCTTCAAATTGAAAATCAAGGCCAAGGTTGTTAAAATCTATTTGGTTCTCTATTTGTACGCTACCATTAGGACGAATCAGAAGGGAAAGCTCGATGACGCCGGTCCAGCAGCTGTCTGCATATTCTTCTGGATATTGTAGCCTGTTTATCACAAAGGAGGCTAATGAATCCAAACCCGGCTTGAAAGTAGGTGGAATATCATAGTTGGTATAAATGCTATCACCTTCAAGTGAAACGAAATAAGGCTTGGCTTCTTCTAATTTGAAACGAAGTGGCAAGGCTTGCTTTACCCGAACCGGTTTGTTCTCCCTGATGCCCGGTTTCCAACGCAAACCAGCCGCATCCAAGGCTTGAAGCACACGCAAGGCTTCTTCTCCACATCCATTCCCGATGTCTTTTAGGATTTTATAAGAACTCATGCGGCCGTCCGGCTCTACAATAAAGCTGGTAACAACGGTACCTTCTGTGTTGTTTTCGCGGGCAGCTACGGGATAGAGAATATTTTTGGACACCAAGGCCAATATCTGCCTTTCCGCACAACGACGCACGCTATCCTCCGTCCAGCCCGGATTGTATTCCATCTGACAGGAGCGGAGCAACGGATAGGGCATGTTGTCTGATACGTCATATATAGTGGTGTCAGCACGCGTGGCAGTTGCCGTTGCTTGTGCAAACAGCACGGGGCCTGTTAAAATTCCAATGATCAGAAGCGAATAAATACGTAAAAGCATAATGGTTGTGTTTAATGCAGGGGCTACCTTGCTACCTAAATAATCGGGCGAAGATAGTGCTGAATTAACACAAAAATATAGAACAAGCAGAAAATCCCGGATATGCTTTTATCGCATGGATACCTTCATCTTTTCAGGTACTTCATCTTTAGATTCTACGGCTTCAAAAAAGGTATTCAGATAGCGCATAACTTCCTTGGACACATTATCGGGCAGATAAGTGGCAGTACATATAGTTCCTATGTCCGCTTTGCTGCCCTTGATGGTTTGTACTGCCTGACGCAAAAATGAGGATGGTATGTCACGCGCCATAAGGTAGCGATCCTGTACCCTACGCAATCCGGATTCAGAGGTGGGAATGGCATACGGCGCACTGACCAAGCCGGAAAAATCAAAATCATAGGGTATTGGCATGATCTTGCCGCCAGTATTCGGCCTAAACAGGTATATGTTGCGGAAGCTGCTCAAATCCCAGTCCGTATTGCCTATCATATATTCAAACATGACGGTGAGGGAGGTTTTGCGCATTTCCATGGTGTCCATTTTGAGGTTGTAGGCCTCTACCATGCTTCCTCCCAAGCGTGCGCTGAGTTCTTCTTCATGTTCAAGCAGAATACAGTAGCTGGCAGGCTTTTGCACTTCCACGTGTTTGTCTATGAATTTAATTTTGACCAAACGTGCGCGCACGCTGTACTTGGGGTCTAGTTTTTCATACATGCGATAGGCCAAATATTCTTTCAGCAACAGCGCTTCACCTTCTGCGGTAAATTCACATGGCGTTACCACTTTAACCTCATTGAGGGTATCCAAGCCAGCAGCACGTAGTTCCTTTTTTGAAAATTTGATTTTTAATGGTGGTACATCACAGACGCGGCGACGGTATTTGCCTCGTGGCCTGATTTCCACTTTGAAGGTTTTAACATTGTGCACTTTGATATTGCCTGGAAAATAGGTGTTGGTGTTTTTATTGTTGATGATTTCGGTGAGGTCTATTTCTAACTCAAGCAAGCCACCATCAATTGAGGTGATTTGCTCAAATACAGAGGCTGGTTTTTGAGGTGCCTGCGCAAATGTTGCGCTTGCAGTATAAAAAAACAACAATAATATGGCCCAAAAGCCATAGTGCGAATGAATAGATGTTTTTGTGTTCATAACAATAAAAGCGTTGGTTAAGGCAAAAAAATGGCAGAGTGCATTGCTGCACGTTGATTTTGAAATTGGGGTTGCAAAACCATGTCACTGATTTGGATACGCATATAGACAGCAACACATGTGCCTATGTTGCAGTCAAAGTGTGAGCAAAATGTTAAATAAGTGGCAACAATGGCAGCGTTTTTTTATTCAAGAAATACGTAATGTGAACAAGCCTTGTTTTTTCCTGTTTACCATTGCCTATGACGGACAAAAAGGAAAGCCCTCGCCCGAAAACAAAATTGATAGAAGGGCTTGATTTCTATATCGAGCGCGGGTTTTATGTTTTTACTGAATATTACCTGCTCAAGCGTGGCTATTGTTGTGACAATGGCTGTCGGCATTGCCCATATCGTGCCAATAACAGGACGGCGGCGTGCCAAAAGAAAGAAGAGAGTAAGTAAATTATTTTTGGCCTTCCTCCTTTTTTCCTCGATCTACCAATTTTTCAGCCTCATTTGAAATACGCATCATTGTGGACAAATCATTTGCGTATAATTGAAGGTTCTTTTCATATTGTTCAATGGTCAGTCCGTGCATAACAAGGGTTTGGTTGAAGTAAACCTGTTGCAGGCTATCTTTAGCCGTCCCGCTAAGGCCCGTGGTTGCAGCTTCCGCAATGGCAAAATCAGCCATTATTCTCGCCATTTTTGTTTCATCAATGCTGGGCTCTTCAGTAGTATTTGGGTTACAGTTGCTCAATATCAAACACAAGAGCAAGCCGGTGAGGTAATTTTTCATTAATGTTAAGGGTTTTGTTTGACATGCTTCCCTCCCGTCCATCCCCGGCTTCCCAGGTATTGTTGTCCAGATTCAAATGCAGGCTCTTCCAAGGCTGTTCCCATGCTATCATTCCAGCGATTGAGGTATCCGAAGAGTGAGATTACGCCGAGTATTTCTACAATCTCGCCATCATCCCAGTGTTTATGCAGGGCTGCGCTGATTTCCTCATTTACACTATTGGGGACTGCCGAGGCTGCCAGGGCAAATTCCAAAGCCGCACGCTCAGCCGCTGAAAAAGCCTCATGGGTACGAAATTCCCAAACATACTTGAGTTTGTCCTCTGTTGCGCCATACCTTTCTGCTGCCCTTATGGTGTGTGCCTGACAATATTGGCAGCCTGCGGACATACTGGCTAAGTAACCAATTAAACGTTTGAGTTCACTGCTTACGCTGCCCTGATTTTCCATTACGGCTTTGTTCAGGTTGATAAACGCTTTGGCAATAGCAGGGCGGCGCTGCATGGTCAGCACGCTATTGGGGCAAAAGCCAAGTGTTTCATTGAAAAAACGGGCCAGTTCGGCTACTTCAGCGTTGTGGTCAGGGGGCAGTGGTGATACTAAGGGCATATTATATTATTGCTGGCGCACTTTGATCCTCATACCTACGGTAAAATGCTCTGTTTTATTAAGGCCTTTTAATGTTTCTACCGTGGTTGCATACTGTTGCGCTATTTCCTCCAGCGTTTCGTTTCGGTGTAGCGTATGGTATTCCCAAATGATTTGCCGGGGTTTGGGTGCTGTGGGGGCCGCACTTTGGCTATCGGGCAATACCGGATTGACCTTTTCTTTTTTCTGCTTTTTGGGCTGAAGCGGGGCTTCTATACGTCCACCTGTGCTGTGTTTCAGCACATATACCGGACGCCATAGTTTGAGCACCATATCTTTATACACATAATTGGAATTCAACTTGTTCCAGGATTTGATCTGGTCGCCACAAAGCCCGAATTTTTTGGCAAAAGCATCAATATGCTCGGCATTTTGTGCCATGACGGTAGAGTGCCAATAGCGTCCGTCACCAATTTGGCCGGCATTTACATAATTGTCATTATCTATACTATAATTGCGGCCACCCAGGCTGTTCAGGTAGCGAAGGAATGCGGGCATAACACGATCAGGCACAACCACAAAATGACCATCGGTGCTGGGCGGTACATACCCCCGCTTAAAGCCCGGATTAAGATTTTTTATGGTTGTGTAGTCCAGACCTGTTGCTTCCGCGATGTCCCGAAATGAAATGCCATCATACACCTTTATATAATTGGTCAGTTGTTCGTCCAATTCCGGGTCATTGGCTATAATATTATGCATCTGGTAATAATTGCATATATAGGTAGCTGCTATGAATGCGGGCACATAGTTGCGGGTTTCTTCGGGCAAATAGCGCATCAGCACCCAAAAGTTGCGACTACCTGAGCGGCGTATAGCGCCATCAACGCGATTGGGGCCGCTATTGTATGCAGCGAGTGCAAGTGCCCAATCATTGTATTGTTTGAACAGGTCACGAAGATAACGTGCTGCGGCATCAGTACTTTTTACCGGGTTGCTGCGGTCTTCCACCGCGCTATTGCTGCGCAAACCATAGTCACTGCCCGTTGCCGGCATAAACTGCCAAAGGCCGGTAGCGCCTACCCGGGATACCGCCAATGGGTTGAGCGCAGATTCTACTACGGAAAGGTATTTTAAATCTTCGGGGAGGCCATATTCCCGAAATTTTTGTTCAAACAACGGGAAATAGGTCAATCTTTTCCCGAGCATATTGCGGCATTTTTCTGGCCTTGTCAGGATATAGTTTTTAATATATGCCTTGACAACGGTATTGGTACGAAGGTCAACGCAGCTGCTTAAGGTAGAGAGGCGTTCTTTTAAATCGTTTTCTGTAAGGCTGTAAATGGGGCCGCCTTTTGCGGTCATAGTGCCAACAGCATCAACGGTATCTACTACTTCGAGGTCTGCATCCTGAATGTCCTGAGCGATGACTGGAGTGAAAAAAAACAAGGCGGTACAAATAACCTGCACAAATCGAACAACTTGATGGATTCTGAACTGCATGATTGAAATGAATGACGAGTCCGTCTTTTTACAAAGATTTTGAAACGTGAACAATAGAATGTAAGAGGTAAACGCGGCACAAAAACGTTACTTACAACAATTTATTCTTGAACAACTAATGTGTTAAGAAAGGGTGTTCTTGGGTTGGATTACGCAGAAAAGAAAAGGATCTGTTCGTGGATAAGAATAAACGGAGCGCAAAAGTCGTAAAATCATAGAAAGTAGCACCAAGGTTTTTGTTAAAATTACAAATCATTTGCAAATTGGGATTTGTTATACTTTTGTTGCCACAAATCATCATATTCAAATACCGTGCGTTTTCTTTATTTTAGTGCTTGTTTTTGCGTATCGCTTTTTTTCCACTGTCAAGTTAGCCCATATAAGGATGGGGCTCAACTGTACAAAAGCCACTGTGCCAATTGTCACATGGACAACGGCCTTGGTCTTAACGGACTAATTCCCGGCTTGGCAGGTGTTGATTATCTACAAATGAACAGGGAGAAGTTGCCTTGCATCCTCAAATACGGCTTGCAGGATACCATTTTGGTCAACGGCGTTACTTATGCAGAGAAAATGCCGGGGGTAGCGGCACTATCTCCGGTTGATGTCACCAATATCCTTAACTATATTGCGAACAACTGGGGCAACAAGCTGCCCGAATTCCAGTTGGAGGAAGTGAAAAAATATTTGGATAACTGCAAGACTGTGCCTGAAAAATAAGGCTTTAGCGCAATATTTTCATCTCGTTGAGCAGGTGGCCGGCCCCGGCAAACTTGTCAATGATAAACAGGATATAACGCGTGTCAACCATGATATTCCTGCAAATGCTTGGCTCATAATTGAGGTCGCTCATGGTACCCTCCCACACGCGGTCAAAATTAAGCCCAACCAAATTGCCTTTTGCATCTAAGGCCGGACTGCCGGAGTTCCCGCCCGTAGTGTGGTTTGTGCCTATGAATGCCACAGGTACTTTTCCCTCGGCATTGGTGTATTGCCCATAATCTTTTGATTTCCAAAGGTCAATCAACTTTTGGGGCACATCAAATTCATAGTCACCGGGGATATATTTTTCCATAACCCCGTCCAGATCGGTCTGATAAGCATACTGCACGGCATCCCGCGCTTCATAGCCGCGTACTTTGCCATAAGTTAATCGCAAGGTGCTGTTGGCGTCGGGGAAAAAGCGTTTTTCCCTGAACACGGCCAATTGGGCAGCCATGTACTGCCTTTGAATCAAGTTTATTTGGGGTTGCAGTTCTTGCAGCTTGGGCTGGACATTGGTATTGTAATTGTCCTGAAGTGTTTTCCAGAACACATAAATAGGGTCATTTTTTAATGTTTCAGCGATTTTTGCGGGTTTTTCCGCCAACAGTGCCATCATTTTGTCTTTGTTGGCCAAACTGCTGTTGTTGTACAAATGATCAGCCAAACCTGTAAAGCCTTTATGTTTTTCGGCTTCTTTTTTGACCAAATCTGCGCCCCATTCCGGGCGTACATTTTTGGCAAACATTTCCATCATCCGGGCAAATACCGCTTTGTCCACTTCCGGTTTATACTCCTCGTAGAATCCCGGAAGGCCAGCGCTAGCCTCTTTTTGTTTGCTGGCGAAGAAACCTTCACCATTTTCATCAAAGGTTTTGATCCAATTGTGCAAATTGGCCGCCAGGCCCAATGCCTGGGTATTTCGGGCACCCGTTTCAAAGAAATAATCACGGGTGAAGGCGTAAGGTTCTATTTCACGGTGTAACTCGCGCAATCGGGGCAACAGATTACCATATCGGTACTTCCAATCGGGTTTTTGTCCTAACCTGCTTGTAAAATCAGTTTCGTAGGCATTTTTTTTCTCCAAAGCTTTGTACCTGCGCAGCCCCTGCATTTCTCCCAACCATTTTTTCCATGCGTTGGCAATAGAGGCATAACGTGCAACATAAGCAATTTTGACGGCCGGGTCTTGGCGCATAAAACCATCCAGCGTTTTTAATGCCTGCTCTCTTATGGCCACTTTTGCCGGGTTCAGGACCTCAGCGGTTTGTTGCACGGCTGCCGCAGAGAGGTATTCATCTGTACGGCCCGGAAAACCGTAAACCATGGTAAAATCGCCTTCTTTAACCCCTTTGAGGGAAATGGGGAAGAAATGGCGCGGTTTGTAAGGGACATTGGAAACGGAGTATTCAGCAGGCTGATTGTCCTTGTCCGCATATATCCTGAATATGGAAAAGTCGCCCGTATGCCGTGGCCAAACCCAGTTATCGGTATCAGAACCATATTTGCCGATGCTGCTTGGCGGTGTCCCGACGAGACGGACGTCCTTGTAAGTGATGGTTACATACAAGTAGTATTGATTGCCATTGTAGAAAGGTCTGACGGATGTTTCCTCCCATTTTTCTTTTTTTACATTGGCTCGTATGGACATAATGTTTTTGTCAATCTGGGCCTGGCGCTCCTTTTCGCTCATGCCATCGGTAACACCTTGAAGGGCTACAATGGTTACATCCTCCATTCGGGTAATGAAAGTGGCCGTAACGCCGGAAGCGGGCAGCTCTTCTGCGCGGTTTTTGGCCCAGTAACCATTTTCGACATAATTTTTTTCTAAAGAGGAAAGGTTTTGAATGGCGTCAAAGCCGCAATGGTGATTGGTCAGGAGCAAGCCTTCCGGCGAGATCATTTCGCCGGTGCAACCGCCCCCAAAAATGCAGATGGCATCCTTCAGGCTGGGTTTGACAGGATGATAAATTTCGTCAGCATCCAGCTTGCAGCCGAGTGATTTCATTTCCTTCTGGTTTTGTTTTTCCAAAAGCGAGGGAAGCCACATACCCTGAGCGTTCACAAGGGTAGGGGATAAGAACAATGCGAAATAAAGAATATATTTCATAAAGTAGGCTGTAATATACTTTAGATATAATGTGTTGTTTGGCCAATACCAAACTCAGGCTACCGCTTCTCTTTCAATAGGGCAGGTCATGCAGTGGCTGCCGCCCCTGGCTCGGGACAGTTCGTTTGAAGGTATGGTGATAATGGTATTCTCTACCTTGTCGGGTGTGATTTTGCCGTTTTCCATATCGCGAAGCAGTTTCTCGGCGCCAATCACCTTGTAGCCAAAATCCTTAAAGGCGCGTTCGGTTACGGGGTTGCGGTCATAGGTAACGGCTACTCCGGGCTTAAGGGCCACTAAATTGCAGCCGTCAGTCCATTGTTCGCGCTCCTGATAGGGGCTTTCTCCTCTTCCAGCCCATACAAATTCCATATTGGGGTTGATTTCGGCCAGCAGGAAGTCCTTGAGACTGGGGTATTCTATGGTTTCGCCGTTGGCGCGGTGCACATCCACATAAGAGCCAAGGCCATCTTGCACGATGGGTTTATAGCCTACAAAATGATTTTTGTTGATTTGTGTAAAAACGGTGTCAATGTGCATGTAGGTGCGTTCGGCGGGTATGTTCACCTGAACCACGTTTTTAATGATTCCGCGATCAAAAAGGTAGTTTTTTACCATCTGGAAGGCGTATTCATTGGTTCGTTCGGAACATCCGATCAGGAGATAGTCCTCGTTGAGGATCATTACATCACCGCCTTCCACGCTGATGGTTTCCCCTTTTTTGTTGGGTGGGAATTTGTCCACCCTGTTAAGGTTAATGGTTTTGCCATCTGCCTTAAGTTTGCGGAACCAGGGGTGGCTGCTAAAAATCAAACGGGTAAGGAAGTTTTCCCTAAACCGGGCCGATTTATTGGCTTTTGTGATCAAAACATGATCCCTGATGGTCACAGCAATATCACGGGTAAAAATCAAATTGGGAATAGGATCAAAAAGAATGCGGTCTTCCGGTTCCAAATAACCCGTAATCAGGGTATCGGCCAACTGTTCCGAGGACAGGCCGGCAAGGCGTGGGATAAAAGAATAGGGCAATTCCTCAAAATCCGTGATTTTGTTGATCACCTCATATTTGCTTTCTTCATCTCTGGTGCTTTCCACGAGCAGGTCGCGGACTTCCAATACATTTTCCTTGCCCAAAAAAGCCTTCAGGATTGCTACAAAAATATCATGCTCTTCTTGCATGTTGGGCAAATGTACAATGTCGTCAAAAAGCAGCTCGCCGGCGCGTTTGGGCGTGATGCGCGCGATGCCTTCGTCGGGGCGATGCACGATAACTTTTTTTAATTTTCCAATTTCAGAATCGGCATAAATGCGATTGTTCGCGTCCATATATAAGTTGTGGTGTAGGTGAATGGTTGGGCTGTGCACTGGTTATATCGGCCATCAGGCAAACCGGGCGCGAAGGTAAGAAGTATTTATTCATTGTAAGGACAACTTGTAATTTCACAAAGCAAGCCTTTGTGTTCACAAATCAGATTTGGTATTTCAGCGGTCAGGCTGACACTTTCGCACCATTGTTTACACCAACTTATTATGTATGAAGCATTTATTTTTTGTTTTCCTGATATTAAACGAAAGCCTTTTATTTTCACAGGACAGTGATCAGAAAATCCTTTTTTTTGCTGCCCGTGGCGCTTCCATCAAACCATATTCCTTTACGGGTCATGCGTTCGTTTCATGGGGTAGTTTAAAAGGAGAGGACTCCATCGTACGCGCACCGGTGACGCTCGGTTTTTTTCCAGCAGACCATAATGTGGATCTTTTTTCCTTTTTGCTGGATGATTTAGCGTCGGAAGTTGTTCCCGGCTTTCGTCCCAACAGTAAAAAAGTAACCACCTATCAGATGGCGCTTGTGGTGGACAGCGTGCATTGGCAGGCTGCTTTGGATACGGCTTATGCCTGGGCGCAAAAGGATTATTCCCTTTTGCACCGCAACTGTGTTACATTTATGGATGCAGTGGCGGATGCTGCGGGGCTGGAAACACCTAATACCAAAGTGTTGTGGATGCCGAGAAGGCCAAAGCAATACCTGAAAAAATTATTGAAAATCAATCGTTTGCGCACTATTGTTGTTCCTGCTGTTCATTATGATCAAAACATGCCTGCGCAAGAGGTGATTAGCTTGCATTAATAACAGTAACTATTTACCACAAAAGGTTATTTGAACCACAAAAGGTTATTTGAACCACAAAAGGTTATTATTTGAACCACAAAAGGTTATTATTTGAACCACAAAAGGCACAAAAGAGCACAAAAGACCGTATAGTGCTACTTATGTGTTCTTTTGTGCCTTTTGTGGTTCAATCCTACTCGCAAGTAATTTATGTGGTAAATAGTTACAAATAACATAAAAACAGCCCGTGCAGATGGCTTGCATCGCACGGGCTGTACTATTGGGCATACTTATATGCCTGTTCACTCACTTTTTTACATCATGTCCATGCCGCCGCCCATGCCCGGGTGACCGCCTCCCATAGGAGCTTCTTTCTTCGGCTTTTCGTTGATTACGCACTCTGTGGTGAGTACGAGGCCAGCGATAGAAGCCGCATTTTCCAAGGCTACGCGGGTAACTTTGGTCGGGTCAATGATACCTGCTTTTTTCAGGTCTTCGTAGCGGTCATGGCGAGCGTTGTAGCCTGTGGCACCTTTGCTGTCCAGCACTTTGTGGAACACAAGGGAGCCGTCAACACCTGCGTTTTCGGCAATGGTGCGGATAGGCGATTCAAGGGCTTTGCGCACAATGGCTACGCCATAGTTTTCATCCTCATTTTCACCTTTCAAGTCTTTGAGGCTGTCAATGGCGCGCACGAGGGCCACACCACCACCGGCAACGATACCTTCTTCGATGGCAGCGCGGGTAGCGTGGAGTGCGTCGTCAACGCGGTCTTTTTTCTCCTTCATTTCTACCTCTGTGGCAGCACCGACGTAAAGAACGGCTACACCACCTGCCAATTTGGCTAAACGCTCCTGGAGTTTTTCGCGATCGTAGTCGCTTGTGGTAGATTCAATCTGCTGCTTGATCTGTTGGGTGCGGGCCTTGATCTGATCTTCTTTGCCTTTGCCACCAACGATGGTCGTATTGTCTTTGTCCACGGTGATGCGTTCGCAAGAGCCGAGGTGCTCCAATCCGGCATTTTCCAATTTGTATCCTTGCTCCTCGCTGATGACCGTGCCTCCGGTGAGGATAGCAATATCTTCCAGCATAGCCTTGCGGCGATCGCCGAAGCCAGGTGCTTTAACGGCCACTACTTTGAGGCCGGCGCGCAAACGGTTGACCACCAATACGCCAAGGGCCTGGCTGTCAACGTCTTCTGCAATGATCAGCAAGGGGCGACCCGTTTGGAGGCTTTTTTCCAATACAGGAATCAATTCCTGCATATTGCTGATTTTTTTGTCCGTGATGAGGAGGTATGGGTTTTCATAGTCCGCTACCATTTTTTCGGCATCGGTAATGAAGTAGGGGCTGAGGTATCCACGGTCAAACTGCATGCCGATCACTTCGTCCATGTAGGTATCCGTGCCTTTGGCTTCTTCCACGGTGATAACGCCGTCCTTGGTAACGCGTTTCATGGCATCGGCGATCAAGGTGCCGATGGTGTCATCATTATTGGCTGAGATGGAAGCCACTTGCTGGATTTTGTCGAAATCTTCGCCGATGTTTTCGGTTTGAGATTTGAGGTTGGCAACTACAGCCTTAACCGCTTTGTCAATACCGCGCTTGAGGTCCATCGGGTTGGAGCCGGCAGCCACGTTTTTCAAGCCGGCAGTAACCATTGCCTGAGCCAGTACGGTGGCTGTGGTGGTGCCATCGCCAGCAGCATCAGCGGTTTTGCTGGCTACTTCTTTAACCATTTGGGCACCCATGTTGGCTACCGGATCCTCGAGTTCAACCTCTTTAGCCACGGTAACACCGTCCTTTGTAATGGCTGGTGCGCCGAATGATTTTTGAATAACCACGTTTCGGCCTTTTGGGCCGAGGGTTACTTTTACCGCATTGGCCAATGCGTCAATGCCCTCTTTGAGTTTTTCGCGGGCCTCTGTATTGAAGTGAATTTGCTTCGCAGACAT
The DNA here is from genome assembly GCA_964539805.1 of uncultured Saprospiraceae bacterium. GTDB lineage: Bacteria > Bacteroidota > Bacteroidia > Chitinophagales > Saprospiraceae > M3007. The sequence goes on from CAZIKN010000006.1 coordinate 17,268, forward strand.
ATTTTGTGAAATGTTAATTTAAAAATTGAGATGTTTGTTTTGTTGTATATCAACAGGCAATGAGCCGAAACTCCGCTTTAGGCAGAGGATAACCCTGTTAAAGGACAACCAAAATTTCCTCTTCGCGCATGATGAGGTAATCCTGGCCTTCGAGGGTGACCTCCTGACCGGAATATTTGCCATACAGCACGATGTCACCCGGAGCAACGGTCATTAAATTGCCATCTTTTCCCGGGCCAACGGCTACAACTTCGCCGCGTTGGGGTTTTTCTTTTGCTGTGTCAGGGATGATAATGCCACCTTTGGTTTTTTCGTCAGCCGGTGCCGGCTTGATGATTACGCGATCTGCGATAGGTTTCATACGTCTTGAATATTATGAATTATTTTGGTGAAACAATGAATTTGCCCGCTAAACCAAATTTTATACGGACGCTTCACTTTATCAGACTTCGTGCCACTCAAACAGCAACTGCCATTTTTTCAGTATCTAATGTGTTTTGTTGTCAGCATGACACACCAACTGCCTGTTTTGGCAGTAAGAGATTGTCAAAAGAGTGAATAGTTTTGCGGCAGTTTTTTTGTTCCACCTGGCAGAGCCATTTACCTCGTTTCGTTTTATGCGTACTACATTTTTTATACTTATCTCTCTTGTTCTTCATGTGTCATTTTCCCGGGCGCAGCCCTGGAAGAGCGGCTACCTCAAAGCATCCCCTGATGGCCACCACCTGATTCATGCCGACGGCACGCCTTTTTTCTGGTTGGCGGATACGGATTGGGAGATGTTTCATCGGCTGAGCTTTGAGGAAGTGGAAAAATTGTGCAAAGACAGGGCAAAGAAACATTTCAACGTACTCCAGGCCGTAGCCTTGCCTGAATTGGACGGCTTGCGCACCCCCAATGTGTACGGCCAATTGCCCTTTGACAGTTTGGATTCCTCCCGCCCCAATGAGGCCTACTGGAAAACAGTGGACAAAATGATTGACATTGCGGCAAAACATGGCCTATATGTCGCTTTATTGCCCACCTGGGGAGATAAAGTGACCCAAAACTGGGGCATAGGGCCTGTCATTTTTACACCAGAGTATTCCATTTATGCCTTTAACTACGGGCGCTGGCTCTCGGATCGGTATCTGAGCAAGCCCAATGTCCTTTGGATGCTGGGGGGCGACCGGCCTCCATACATTGATGCGGAACGGCAATATGACAAAAAATGGCTGTTGCTGGACTACCGCCCCGTGTGGCGCGAACTGGCGAGGGGCATCCTTGATGCAAACCCCAAGGCTTTTGTCACCTATCATATCTGGGGCGGCGAGCACAGCACCTCACAATACCTTCATGCAGAGCGCTGGCTCCTGATGAACACCATACAGAGCGGTCACGGCGGAGGGCATGATGTACCCATCTGGGAATGGATCACAAGGGATTACCAGTTAAGCCCAACCAAGCCAACCCTCGACGCGGAACCCAATTACGAAGACCACCCCGTAAACCCCTGGCCCGAGTGGGATCCCGCCAATGGCTATTTCAATGACTATGATGTGCGCAAGCAACTGTACAGATCCGTTTTTGCCGGTGCCTGTGGTGCCAGCTACGGCCATCACGCAATTTGGCAGTTTTGGGCAGAAGGCCGTGAAAAAATCAATCACGCCGACCGCTACTGGAAGGATGCCCTGGATCGTCCGGGGGCCAAACAGGCCGGCCTGTTGCGCTTGCTGATGCAAAGCCGCCCCATGCTGCGCCGGATACCGGATCAAAGCCTCATCCTGAAAGGTCAGGGCGAAAAAGGGGAATACATGACCGCGCTAAGGGCCTCCGATGGCTCTTATGCCATGATTTATATGCCTGTGGGCAAATCCATTACAGTAAACACCCGAAATGTAAAGGGCCAAAAATTGGTTGCGTGGTGGTGGAATCCCAAAAACGGGGCGGCCAAAAAAATTGGCACTTTTAAAAAAGACCTGGAATTTACCTTTGAAGCTCCTGCGTTGGGCATCGGCAATGATTGGGTACTTATTATTGAAGACGAAGCGGCAAAGTATAAGAAGCCGGGGAAGTGAGTTTTGGACAGATCAGCATCCCGTGCGCTGACCGCTGTCACGAATGCTTGGGAACGGTGTACAAAAAAAAGTAGCGCCTGCGTTTTCGCAGGCGCTACAAGAGGGATCACGCTATACCTTATGCTGTCGCGCTGAGCGGAGCAGTCGGGCGCGCACGCCGACTGTACCGCTTGCTGATACGCTCCAGAGCCATTTTTACAGCATTGTCGCGCATGCTGCTGCGCTGGAGTATGGCATAGCCATCATTGCAGGCCGTCATCAGGTCGCTGTTGAGTGCTGCCAGCGAATCCTGGATGCTTTCATGCAGGGCACTGACCTTGACGGAAATCGCCATTAAGTCCTCCTGTAACAGACGGTCTCTTTTGAGTTCTGCACGATCCAGATTGTTGGGCAAGAGCGGTGCAAATTCGTCAAAAGTCATAATACATTCATCAACAAAACCGACGGAGCGGGTGCCCATCTTGGTCAATCGTTTTTTTTCGGCAGCACTGATGTTAATCAGGAAACTCAGGATGTTTTGTGCTTCGTTGAGGCATTTGAGTACCTCGTTTTTTTGTTCCGGGCTGAGCTCGGCAGAGATCAAATTGTTTCTGGACATAACATATAGGTTAGAAGTAAAAAATAAGGGTTAGCTTCCGTTTTGCAAGTGATATAAGCCATAAACGGCCCATCAGCCAAAGTAAGTTTTAGGTTGTTGGCTTTAACCGCAATTTAACGACAAGTCTAAAAAAGCGAGTCGGCCATTAGAAACCCAATCGAGTGACAAAAAATGATTTGAGCAATATCAAAGTTTGCCATACATTGGCTGCTGCAATCCAAGCAAATCCACATGATCCGGATAATGTAACGAACGAAGAAGCAAACAAACATCAGCTTATCAGGACAATGACAAAGGAAATTAATGTTGACGCTGCTATTGATCTGCTAAAATCTGGCGGCAAACTCGATCAAATCACTATTTCTGACATAGCGACATCAAAGGTCCAAATGCTGGATGCCTTACTGCTTGCAAGGAACGGCTATGCTGTGCCAGAAGGCAATGTTGTTTATGACGATGACCAAATTCAATATGACCCTGATTTTGACGACATGACTTGGGGCAAGCCCGTTTCTTTTAAGAAGTTGAAACAATCATTGGAAACAGATGAGCAGTTGACAGAAACCGTAGTCCCTTGAAGAAAAAAAACGCAAGTTTCCTGTAGCCGCACTCAATTTTGCTATAATTTATGTCAAATGACCTGCCTTTTTACGCAAACTTGCTATATTTTATATCAAATTTGATATATTGGAAGTAAATTTTGCTATAATTTATATCAAGTTTCATGTTTGGTATATCAATTTTGCTATAATTTATATCAAGTTTTATATTTTAAAACTCAACGTTGCTATATTTTGTATCAAGCTTGATGTTTTTTTACTCCCGCTTCTGTTTTTTTATATCAAGCCCCATGTTGGAAAGAACAAGTTGCACTGTTTTTGAGTGAAAATACCTGTTTGGGGACTGAAACACGATTGATGTTGGTTGAAGGCCGGTGTTTGGAGATTCAAGGTTTTAGGATGATGTAAGCACGTTTATGTTTACTACGTAAGGTTATCGTCTTCGGTACTCAATGTTCCGGCCCCGGCGAGTAGTTGTTTCATCAATTTGCTATACAGAGTTCCCGCCTACTTTTTTAATCGAAGTTAGATTTTATTAAACAAATGATTATCAGTGCTTTGAATTCTTTAAAGTTGTTTTGTAGGTCAATTACTGAAAAAAAATTAAAAAATATTTGCATCATATCCCATAATTACTCTATTTTTGTAATCGAATTACGGACGAATAAATTTAAAAATAGAATTTGGAATATTCGTAAAGTCAGTACAAATGCAAAAAAGGCTAGAAGACATAGCATCCATCACCACGGGAGTTTATGAGAAGGGGCATCCTTCAGGTGATACCCTTTATCTTCAGGGGAAGCATTTTGATGAGTATGGAAGAATTCGGGAGGACATGGTAATAAATCCCGAACTTCAGGCAGATGAGCGACTATGGAAGCACCTGCTCAGAGACGGCGATATTTTGCTCGTTGCAAAAGGGGAAAGCAACAGGGCCTGCCTTTACCAAAAAGAGATTGGCCAAGCCGTGGCCTCTTCCACTTTTTTTGTGATCCGACTAAAGGAAAGCGGGCTGCTCCCTGAGTTTTTACAATGGTACTTCAACACTGGATATATGAAGGATCTGTTTTCAGGACTTTCGATAGGAACTCAAATTTCTTCCCTCTCCAAAAAGACATTATCTGAAATTGAAGTCCCAGTGCCACCCCTAAAAAAGCAAAAAGAAATGCTTGAAACGCAGCGTCTTTGGGACAAAGAAAAGGCCCTGACCACAGAATTGCTGAACCTCAAAGACGCATTGTATCAAAAACTATTACTTAAGCAGGTTAAATCAATATTGGTAAAATGAGCAAGACGACAAAAGAAGATGTATTTAAAGTGGTATGGCGTGCATGCGATACTTTTCGGGGCGTTATTGACCCTTCACAGTACAAAGATTATGTGCTGACCATGTTATTTATCAAGTACGTCAGCGATGTATGGAAAGACAAAATGGAGCAGTACCTTGAAAAATACAACCAGGACAAAGAGCGGGCGGAATGGGCCATGCAGAAGGAGCGATTTGTGGTCCCACCGCATTCACGTTTTGAATACCTCTACCAAAATCGCGGGGAGGTGAACATCGGAGAACTGATAAACCAGGGATTGGAGGCATTGGAAGAAGCAAACCCCGGCAAACTCTCCGGCGAAGACGGATCGGGCGTTTTCCGAAATATTGACTTCAATTCCAGTAACCTTGGCGATACAAAAGATAAAAATACCCGCCTGAAAAACCTGATCATTGATTTCAGTAACGAAAAATTAGACTTGCGGCCTTCCGTACTCGAAGGCCACGATGTAATCGGCGATGCTTATGAATTCCTGATCGCCAACTTCGCTTCCGACGCCGGTAAAAAAGCCGGAGAGTTTTTTACGCCGGGCCAGGTATCTACCCTGATCGCTAAACTCACAAAATCTCAATCCGGCGCTAGAATTTGTGACCCCACCTGTGGCTCTGGCTCCTTGCTCATCAAAGCGGGTAAAGAAGTTGGCTCGGACAACTTTTCCCTTTATGGCCAAGAAGCCAACGGCAGTACCTGGGCACTGGCAGTAATGAACATGTTCCTGCATGGCATGGACAACGCAACCATTCGCTGGGGCGACACCATCCGGAACCCAAAACTCAAGGAAGGAGATGCCTTGATGAAGTTTGATACCGTAGTGGCCAATCCACCTTTTAGTTTGGACAAATGGGGCAAAGTTGAAGAGGACAAAGCCGCGAAAGGCACAGATTTTGATCCGGAATCCGATTCCTACAATCGATTTTGGAGAGGAGTGCCGCCCAAAAGTAAGGGGGACTGGGCCTTTATATCCCACATGATTGAAACAGCGTATGAAGGCAAGGGCAAGATTGGCGTTGTCGTGCCGCACGGGGTGCTGTTCCGAGGGAGTTCAGAAGGGAAAATCAGGCAAAAAACCATCGAAGAAAACATCCTCGAAACGGTGGTCGGATTGCCCGCCAATCTCTTTTTTGGTACAGGTATTCCAGCGGCCATCCTGATTTTCAACAAAGGCAAAGCAGCGAACAACAACGTTTTGTTCATTGATGCCAGCCAACAATACGAACAAGGGAAAAACCAGAATGTATTGCGGGATGCCGACATCAACAAAATTGTGGAGACTTACCGAAAATTTAACGCCGGAACTTTAGCGCCAGGCGTTGTGGAAGACAAATACGCCTATGTGGCCACCTTCGAGGAAATTCAGGAAAATGATTTTAACCTGAATATACCCCGGTATGTGGATACTTTTGAAGAAGAAGAAGCCGTGGACATCGCGAAAGTACAAGGTGAAATTGATCGCCTCGAACAAGAACTTGCCGTGGTTCAGGAGCAACTGCAACATTACCTGAAAGAAATGAATGTCTTAACTTAAACCAATAAATCTGATATATGGAACAATTATTTAAAAAAATAGAGCAGCTTAAATCTGAATATGAAGCCTTATTGCCTATGATGCCCGAGCGTCAGGCAACATTGGACAAAAAGTTTCGATTGGAATTCAATTACAACTCCAACCACATCGAAGGCAACACGCTCACGTATGGCGAAACTGCGCTGCTGCTCATTTTTGACGATACCAAAGGCGGACATACTATGCGCGAGTACGAAGAAATGAAAGCGCATGATGTCGCATATCAACTTGTGAGACAATGGGCCCAAGACCCGCGCCCCCTTGCGGAGGCAGATGTAAAAAACCTAAATAAAGTGCTATTGGTCCGGCCCTATTGGAAAGATGCCATCACGCCAGACGGCCAAGCCACCCGCCGCGAAATATTGGTAGGCGAGTACAAACAACAACCCAACTCGGTTCGTTTGGCTAATGGTGAAATATTTGAATATGCATCCCCATTGGAAACGCCCGCAAAAATGCAGGAATTGATGGAATGGCTACAGTCGGAGGAAACAAGTCCCACGGTAATTCCTGTTTCATTAGCGGCTTTATTGCATTATCGCTTCGTGCGTATCCATCCGTTTGATGATGGCAACGGACGTGTTTCGCGTCTATTGATGAACTATGTATTGCTCCGAAATAATTTTCCGCCCGTCATCATCAAATCCGCCGATAAAGCCAAGTACCTCCGCGCTTTAAACCTGGCAGACACGGGCGACACCGAGGCGTTCGTGCGCTACATTGCCGAACAATTGGTTTGGAGTTTGGAACTCAGCATCAAAGCAGCGAAGGGAGAAAGTATAGAAGAGCCCGATGATCTGGACAAAGAACTGGCCTTGCTACAGAAACAACTCAGTACAAAAACCTCTTTACATGAAAAATACTCTGCTGAGAATGTAGTTGCGGCATTCGAAAATGGTTTGATAGCACTTTTCCAGTCGGTAGAAGCCAAACTGCAAATGATCGCCCCGTCTTTTTTTGAAGTGGAAAGGAAACTAATACCTTTTATGCCGGATAGTTTAATTCCATTAAAAATAAGGCAAACGGATCAAGATTGGGCTACTTTAAAAGAATGGTTACAATCAGAGATTAGCCTTCATAAGAAACGAATTGACAAAATGGACTACACATACAATTTAAACGGTTTAAGAAGCAGCAACAATGCGCCGTTGTTCCAAGCGTATATTCCCGTGAAGTTTAATGAATATAACTATGAAATTCTGGGCAAGCCTTACCCGTATGCTCAAGTGCTCACAGCAGAAGAAATACAAGTCATTGTGCGTCCTGTTGTTAAAGACGTCATGGAAAAGATAAAAAGAACAAGCCAGGAATAACAAATATATGAATGCCCATTCGATTGGTCTTTTGAGTACTAATCTTATACTACATCATTTTCAATTGCTTAAAAATGAAAGAAGATCTATCATCGCCAACCCAAACCATCTTTGAACAAATAAAAAGACAGGATGAAGACGGCAATGATTTCTGGAGCGCCAGGGATATATCCAAAGTCCTGGAATATTCTGAATATAGGCACTTTATACCTGTCATAGACCGGGCCAAAGAAGCCTGCACCAACAGCGGGCAACAATTAGCCGATCATTTCGAGGATATCCTCGAAATGATCGAAGTGGGAAAAGGTGCCCGACGGGAGGTTGAAAGCGTCAAACTCTCCCGCTACGCCTGCTACCTCATCGTTCAAAATGCCGACCCGGCCAAAGAAGTGGTGGCCTTGGGACAGACCTATTTTGCCGTGCAAACCCGCTTGCAGGAGATTCGGCAAATGGAGAAATACAACCAACTCGCCACAGAAAACGAAAAACGCCTGTTTCTGCGGGAGGAGATGAAAAAGCACAACATCCAATTGGCCGACGCCGCCAAAGATGCCGGGGTGGTAGAACCCTACGACTACGCCATTTTCCAAAACCACGGCTACTTGGGCCTGTACGGCGGCCTGGATGCCAAAGGGATTCACCGGTGCAAAGGCCTGAAAACCCATGAAAACATCCTCGACCACATGGGCAGCACCGAACTGGCGGCCAACCTGTTTCGCGCTACGCAAACGGAAGAAAAACTGCGGCGGGAACAAATAAAAGGTAAGACAAAGGCCAACCAGGCACACTACGAAGTGGGTAAAAAAGTCCGGAAAACCATCGAAGAAATCGGCGGTGCCATGCCGGAAGATCTACCGGTGGCGGATAGTATTCGGAAGTTGGACAAGCCAGGTGATAAGAAACAAAAAACAACAATAAATAAAGAAAGTGATGGAAAATAATAAAAAAATCAATGGATTTAGAGGCATGAATGTGCCAGCGGGGTGGGAGGTTAAGAAACTAAAAGATTTATCTGACATTAGGCAAGGTGTTTCAAAAGGAAGAGTTATTGATGTTATAGATTCAATTGAAGTCCCATATCTGAGAGTCGCTAATGTAAAAGATGGGAAACTAGATCTTTCTGAAATTAAGATGATTTTCGTAAAACGTAATGAAATAGAGAAATATGAACTTTATTTTCAAGATATTCTAATTACTGAAGGTGGAGACTCCGATAAACTTGGGAGAGGTAGTATTTGGTTAAATGAAATTGAAAATTGTATATACCAGAATCATTTGTTTCGGATTCGAACTGATAAAAATAGGTTAAGCCCTTATTATTTATACTTTTTTCTCCAAGGTTTTACAGCAAAAACATACTTTTTAAGTTGTGCCAAACAGACCACGGGTATTGCCTCTGTTAACTCAAGCCAGGTTAGCGCGACACCAATTCCGCTCCCTCCCCTTCCCGAGCAGCGCGCCATAGCCGCCTGCCTCTCCACTTGGGACTCGGCCATCCAGAAAACCACCCAACTCATTGCCCAAAAAGAGCAGCGTAAAAAATGGCTGATGCAGCAGTTGCTGACGGAGAGGAGACGGTTGAAGGGGTTTGAGGGGGCGTGGAGGGAGTGTCATTTAGGGGATGTTTTTGAAGAGCGTGTTGAGACTGGCTATAATGATCTACCCTTGCTTTCTATTGGGCAATCAGGTATTTACCCGCAAGCCGAATCGGTCAAAAAAGATACTTCTAATGAAGATAAATCAAAGTACAGAAGGATTTGCCCTGATGATATTGGCTATAATACCATGAGGATGTGGCAAGGAAGAAGTGCTCTATCCCAACTCGAAGGAATTGTAAGCCCTGCTTATACCATCGTGACTCCAAAGAAAAATGCAGATCCTTTGTTTTTTTCTTACCTATTTAAAACGCCAAGGTTAATGCATCTTTTTTGGCGAAATTCGCAAGGGCTAGTAGATGATACGTTGAATTGCAAATTCAAGGATTTTGCAATCGTGAAGGTGCATCTTCCTGTAAAAAAGGAACAAACCGCCATTGCCCACATACTCCAAACTGCCGATCAGGAAATCCAACTGCTCAAAGCCAAGGTGGAAAAGATGAAGGAGCAGAAGAAGGGGATGATGCAGGTGTTACTGAGTGGGAGAAAGCGACTAAAAATTAAAAATCTAAACAATTAAAAATATGGATTTCGAAGTTTATTGCGACGAAAGTGGGCTGGAAGCCCTCACGCAAAAAGATGCCCACCTATTTACCGCTATTGGTGGGATTTGGATTCCTTCCGAATATCGAACCGAGCTCAAACGAGGTATTGGTTCCATAAAGGCAAAGTATGGGATCAACGGAGAGTTAAAATGGAAAAAATTTTCACCAACTTATTATGACCTTTATCAAGAAATTATAGATTTTTTTTTTCAAACGGAGTTCATTCGATTTAGAGTGGTTTTAATCCAAGCGGATAAAGTAGATCATATCAAGTTTAACAATGAAGATGCTGAATTAGGTTTTTACAAATTCTATTATCAACTACTTCATCATTGGATATTTGATTTTAATACATACGATATTTTTTTGGATCTTAAAGTTAACCGCAACAAGGGACGGCTAAAAGAACTTGAACGAGTCTTGGATTTTTCAAATTTGACTTCAGATATAAAACAAGTTCAAGGTCTGCCTTCGGAGCAATCCGTTGGTATTCAATTGGCTGATATATTAACAGGTTTGGTATCTTCAAAATTCAACGGAGAAATTACAGGTGCGGCAAAACCGCGTTTGATAAAATATGTCGAAGAAAATTATTTGAAAAAACAGATAGCGGCAACACCTAAATGGGAAGAAAAATTTAATATATTTAAAATAAATTTACAAGGAGGTTGGTGATGGCGTACAATTTAATTCAACTCCCAGATGAGGATGCATATCGGCAATTGTATATTGATATTTATTGCGACCCTGCCAAACCCATTCTTACCTTTGATGGTATTCAAGTTGCGTTCTTTCCTGATCGATTCGATCATGCTTTCTTTGAAAGTGCTAATCGGGCAATGGGCGACAAATCACAATTTTCCCGTGTTAGGGCTGAACGAATTTTGTGGATAAAAGATACGCTTGAGGACCCAACAGCAGATATAAGGGAAGGTTGGGACAAAAAAAACAAATCTTATGATAAGTCTCGCCGTGTAGCTATTGTGAAAGGGAATTATGTTGTGATTATTTGGATTAAGAGCAAAACCCAAGCAAAGTTTATCACAGCGTATGAAGCCGATAATTCAATAGGAAAGATACTGGCAAGCCCACGATGGGTTGGTATATAAATAAAAAAAACGCTGATTATTGGTTCAGCGTTTGAAACCTCTGTAAATTCCCTACCAAAGGTAAAGAACAATACAAAGGTACATACAAGTTTATAATCATCAACCATTTTCACAAAAAAATTTTAAAGATGCACCTGACCTCTTTTCAAGAAGACCACATTTCCCAAATCCCGGCCTTGCAATTCCTGCAAAACCTGGGTTACAGCTACCTCAGCCCGGAGGAGGCCTTGCAACTGCGCGGCGGGAAAACGTCTTCGGTGTTGCTGGAAGGAGTATTGGAGGTACAGTTGCCTAAGATCAACAGCATCCAGTACAAGGGGCAAAAATACGCGTACACCGAAAGTAATATCTCGGCAGGCATCCATGCGCTGAAGGATGTGCCCTTACAGGAAGGACTTATTGCCGCCAACGAAACGATGTACAACCTGCTTACGATGGGTAAAGCATTGGAGCAGACCATTGACGGAGACAAAAAAAGTTATACCCTTCAATACATCAACTGGGGCGCCTGGGATAAAAACGTTTTCCATGTAACGGAGGAATTCGCGGTGCAGCGGGCAGGCAGCCATGAGCATTACCGGCCAGACATCATACTTTTTGTGAATGGCATTCCGCTGGTCGTCATCGAGTGCAAGCGCCCTGATATGAAAGAGCCGCTGAGTCAGGCGATCTCTCAGCACCTGCGCAACCAGCAGGAAGATGGCATTCGGTTGCTTTTTGCGTATGCGCAAATCCTGCTGAGCATTGCTACCAATGCTGCTTCGTACGCTACAACGGCCACCAAAGAGAAGTTCTGGTCGAAGTGGGAGGAGAAGTTTGAAGAGGATGCGGCGCAGCGACAATTTATATCCGAACTCCAGGAAGTGAAAAATCGCCCCTTGGGCGACGAGCAACAGCGGAAAGTATTTGAACAGCGCTTTGCATTCGTCCAAAAGCATTTCGAAAAAGCAGCCGAATATGCCCGAACCGTAACAGAGCAGGACCAATACCTGTATTGTTTGTGCCGACCGGAGCGCTTATTAGACCTCGTATTCAACTTCATCGTTTACGATTCCGGCATCAAAAAAATAACCCGCTATCAGCAGTTTTTCGCCATCAAAAAAACAATACTGCGTATCCGGGTACTGGAGCAGGGCAAACGCCTGGGTGGGGTAATCTGGCATACCCAGGGCAGCGGGAAATCCCTTACGATGGTCATGCTGGCTCAGGCCATCGCACTTGATAAATCCATCCGTAATCCGAAAGTTGTCATCGTAACCGACCGGGTTGACTTAGATGACCAGATTTACAGTACTTTTAAAAAGTGCCAGATTCCTGTATTGCAAGCGAGCACCGGAAAGCATTTGATCGAACTGATGAACAGCAAAAGTGATGCGGTGATTACGACCATCATAAACAAGTTCGACACTGCTGTCAACCAGGCAAAGGAGCCATTCACTTCTCCAAACATATTTGTCCTGGTGGATGAGGGGCACCGCTCGCAGCACGGCATCTTCAACATTGCTATGGAGAAGACCTTCCCCAATGCCTGTTTTATTGCATTCACGGGAACCCCGCTTCGAAAAAAGGAAAAGAACACTGCCAAAAAGTTTGGCGGCTTGATTGATAAATATACCGTTGATCAGGCCGTGCATGACAAGGCCGTGGTGCCGCTGTTGTATGAAGGTCGGCATGTTATTCAGGAAGTGAACGAGCGGCCCATTGATTCGTACTTTACAAAAGTGTCGGAACCACTGAACGACTACCAGCGGGCGGATTTGAAGCGAAAGTTCAGCAGGGCAGACCAACTAAATGTGGCGGAGCAAAAGATTTATTGCATTGCCTGGGATATCAGTGACCATTATCGGGGCGCCAGCGCCGGAACGGACTGGAAGGGACAATTGGTGTGTCAAAGCAAGGTAGCAGCAATCAAATACAAAAAGTACTTAGATGAAATCGGTCGGGTTACTTCTGAAATACTCATTTCCCCGCCGGATATGCGAGAAGGAGAAGACAGTGCATACGAGGAGACAAATGATGAGGTGAAGCGCTTCTGGAAACGGACGATGGATGAGTTCGGAGGTAGTTCCAAAAAGTACGAAAAGCATCTGATTAACCGGTTCAAATACGATGATGAACCCGAAATTATCATTGTTGTAGATAAATTGTTGACCGGGTTCGATGCACCCAGAAACTCCTTCCTTTACATCACCAGAAGTTTAAAAGAGCATACTCTTTTGCAAGCCATTGCCAGGGTCAACCGGGTACATCCGGGCAAGGATTATGGGTTTATCATAGATTATTATGGGGTACTGCAAGAATTGGATGATGCCTTGCGCACCTATTCCAGTTTTCAGGATTTCGATGCTGAAGACCTTGAGTTTACCCTGGTGAATATATTGGAAGAAATCAAAAAACTCCCGCAAGCGCACTCCGAACTTTGGGATATTTTTAAAACTATTCCCAATAAATACGATGAACCGGCTTATGAGGAAGCGCTACGAGATGACGCGATCAGGGCGGAATTCTATGACAAACTGAGCGTATTTGCCCGTTTGTTGAAGCTCGCCCTGTCGAGTATCGAGTGGAACACCAAAACGCCTTCAAAAGAAATTGACCGTTATAAATACGACCTGGGCTTTTTTACCAAACTTCGTTTGTCCGTCAGACAAAGGTTTGCGGATGTGGTAGATTTTAAATCATACGAAAATCAGATTCAGAAGTTGATTGATAAGCATGTAAGCTCTCACGAGGTGAAACCGATCACCGATTTGGTCAATATTTTCGATAAGGAAAAGTTTGAGCAAGAGGTAGAAAAAATAGTTGGGGATGCGGCCAGGGCCGATACCATCGCGCACCGGACGGCCAAACACATCAACGAGAAAATGGAGGAAGACCCTGCCTTTTACAAGAAATTCTCGGAGATGTTGAAGGAAGCCATTCGTGCCTACGCCGAGCGGCGAATCTCTGAAGCTGAATACCTGAAACTTGCCAAAGATGTGGAAGAGTCTGTTTTAAACCGGACGGGGAGTGACATACCGGAAAGTCTGAAGAAAAGGGAAGTTGCACACGCTTTTTATGGCATCACCTTCGAGTCTATCAAAACCAAACTCCAGAATGAGCAAATAGCGCGTGCCATTGCTTCGGACGCTGGAATTGGCATTGATGACCTGGTGCAATCAATCGTACTGGACAATGGCAAGCCGAAAGTAGACTGGAAGAACAAATCTGACTTGATCGGCCAATTGGAAATTGCCATTGGCGACTTCCTAATGGATCATATCCGGGATAAATACGACCTGAACCTATCCTTTGGAGACATTGACGACATTGCAGGCAAAAGTATTGAAATCGCAAAATTGAGGTACAAATGATCTCTTCGAGCGAACAGCGAATACAGTTTGGTTCAAAGGAAATTGTTTTTGAACTGCTTTATCAGGAGCGAAAATCATTGGGTATTACTGTCCACCCGGATAGAAGCGTGACGGTACGTGCGCCATTAGGTGCCCCTTTTGAACGCGTTTTGGAATTGATCCGAAAAAGAGCCCCCTGGATTCTCAAGCAACAGAGCTATTTTTTATCCTTCGAACCATTAACGCCTGAAAGGAAGTACATAAGTGGCGAAACACATTTATACCTGGGGCGGCAGTATCGTTTGAAGATATTCGACGCCGCTCTGGATAAAGTGAAGTTGAAAGGCGGTTTTATGGAGGTTCATACGCGCAACAGGTCAAAAACAAAGGAATTGGTTCTGGATTGGTATAGAAAACATGCCGAAGTAAAATTTCGGGAAATTGCCGATCCCTGGATTGTACGATTCAAAAAGTATGGTGTTGAACCTTCGCACGTAATCATCAAACAAATGGATATGCGATGGGGAAGTTGCACACCCAAAGGAAAAATCATCCTGAATACCGAGTTGATCAAAGCACCAAAAGGGTGTATCGAGTATGTGATTGTGCATGAACTCTGTCATCTGGTGCACCACAACCACAGTGCTGCGTTTTTTGAATTGCAGACAAGGGAGATGATGGATTGGGTGAAGTGGAAGGAGCGGTTGGAGAGGGTGTTGGCGTGAAATCAGTTGAATTCTATTTTAGACTTGTTACGGTAAAAGACCACTTAGTCAGACCTTGATCTTTTGTGCTGTGATGGCAGCGCTTACCCAACTACGACACGACACGCTTCGGGTTTGCAATTTTATTCAACTGAAAAAGGGTAGAAGCGGCTAAGGCTATGAATATGAGCCAATTAACGCAATTTGTGCGCCTTGCTTTTGCCAGCCTTTTTTATTACTGTAGGTTTCATAGTTGTACGCATAAACTGGTGTAAAATTCTTGCCTGTTTTCCGCTTATAAGCCTTCAATGCGATATAAAGCAAAGGCTCAAAGCTTAAGTCGGGTGGCATAAGGTGAGGGTTTTCAAGAACTTTATCGTAGTACTGTTGGCCATTTGCCACTACGGCACATCGGGTGTACAGGAAATCATCAACGGAAAGCAAGCCTTCTTCTTCCGGGTCATCTAAAAATATTTTTGCGTGGGAATATGTATCCAATTGCCAGAGTTTCTCGGATAAAATGTCAGAAAAGCGGTATATATGTCCTATCGGTTGCCCGGATAAAAAGGCTATAAGTGGTTCTACTATTTTTTCGTCATCGCCTTCTTTTTCCCAGTCAAGCATAGCAATGGTTTGCCAAAAGTCTGTCTCTGTGAAAGTCAATGATTGATCGGGTCGCTCTTGCAACCGGATCTCAACTGCCGCGTGGGCGAAATCTCGTTTCAGGTTTTCTACAAACTGAGTATCGAGATCGTCAATATTAATATTTAAAACAGTTGTCATGTGCAAATACTTTAAATGCCAAACAAGCCCAAATGTAAGACGTTTAAAGCAACCGGAAATGCCTTCTTTTGAAAAAATACAACCCGGTTGCATGAGACTGCTTACCAAACTACGACACGACACGCCTCGGGTTTGCAATTTTATTCAACTGGAAAAGGGTAGAAGCGGCCAAGGCTATGAATATGAGCCAATTAACGCCTGATTGTATTTCATGTGTGAGCTGTTTGCCCAATGCGCCCAAGGCGATAAAGAACAGGTGGGCGGCGAAGGTGCCGAGGGCAAGGTTGGAGTTTTTTATACTTGGAAAATGATTCCTTATGTGTGGTAAAAGTATAAAAACTTGCCAAATTACGGCTTTTTTCGTACCTTTGCTACAAATCTTAACTTATGGACTTCGCAGATATCAAAAACGACATCGCATTTCGCAAGATATTTGGCAACGAACAGAAAACGGCTCCTCTCATCTCTTTTCTAAACGCGGCCTTGCAATTGCAGGGTGACGAACGTGTGGTGAGCGTTTCGCTTGCCAATCCCTATCAATTCCCGCGCATTGCGGGGGAGAAGGCGACCATTCTTGATGTGCGGGCAACTGACCAGTCTGGACGTAAGTTCGTAGTGGAAATGCAAGTAGCGGACAAGAAGGGATTTGATAAACGGGTTCAATATTATATTGCCCGTGACTATTCTATGCAGATTGACTCAGGAGACGACTATCCTTTGCTCAATCCTGCTTATTTCATCGGCATATTAGATTTTCCATTTGGCGCAGGCAACAAGTACAATACGCATCATTTGGTGCTGGAAAAGGAAACTTATGAACATTTGTTAAAAGACATTCAATTTGCATTTATTCAATTACCAAAGTTCAATCTCGATATACACCAGTTAGTCACACCGATTGACCGATGGACTTATTTTATCAAACACTCTACCGAACTGAATATCATACCAGATTTTGCGCAGACCGATGAAGGATTGAACATTGCTTTTATAGAAGCAGACAGGCACAACTGGACAAAAGAAGAAAGGATAGCCTACGATAATGTATTGATTAAAGAAACTGACGAGAAACAAGAGAAAATAAAGGCAGATGAAAAAGCCCATGAAGAAGGAGTTGAGGAAGGAAAAGTAGAAATGATACTTGGAATGCACGAAGAAGGCTTATCCGTTCCACAGATAGCGAAAGTATCCAAGAAAACCGAAGAAGAAGTTGCCCAAATCATCGAAAACCGTAAAAATAGGTAAATCGCTCAACAACAAGTTTGATATGAAATTCGCAGCCGTAAAGAATGACGTCGCTTTACGAAAAATCTTCAGCAACGAAAACAAAAAGGAAGTACTCATTTCCTTTTTGAACGCTGTCCTCGACTTTGAGGAGAAGCACAAAATCATGGACGTGACCATCTTGAATCCATACCAACTCCCGAAGTTCAGGGACGGGAAGGCAACCATCATTGATGTGAAGGCACGAGACCAAAGTGGTCGGGAGTTCATCGTCGAGATGCAGGTGGCGGACGCTTTGGGTTTCAGCAAACGGGTTTTGTACTACACTCCCGAAGAATTAGAGGCATACGATTACGCTGGGTTAAGAGAGACAGAAGATAGATTAAGATTGGCAAAAGCGAAGAAAGAGGAACAGATTAAAATCGCACGGCAAATGAAACAGAACAATATAAGTAATGAAATAATAAAAAAATGTACCGACTTGACTGACGAAGAAATAGATGAAATATAGATGCTTTTTTCCCGTCTATGGGTTTGTCGCCAGGGTAAACCAACGGTGAAATGATTTAATCGTTACACCAAGCAACGGTGAAATAGGATTGCCCTGCTATGAGACCGCTTACCCAACTACGACACTACACGCCTCGGATTTGCAATTTTATTCAACTGAAAAAGGGTAGAAGCGGCTAAGGCTATGAATATGAGCCAATTAACGCCTGATTGTATTTCATGGGTGAGCTGTTTGCCCAATGCGCCCAAGGCGATAAAGAACAGGTGGGCGGCGAAAGTGCCGAGGGCAAGGCTAAGGACGTATATTTTACCTGTTGAAATCCAGTTCTTAGTTTTGGTATGGCTCAGCATGCCCTGGGAAAACAGTGCGGCATTCCAGCCCAACCAAAAAGGAATGAAGGTGGGTGTCAGGATGCGAACCAGCATGCCGGCCCCGATTGGCCACATACCTTCAGGCAAAAAAAGCACATTGGATGGGGTATTTTCGGGCGAAAACAGGGCAAGTCCTGCGCCGATGGTCAAAACGACCATGACGGTCAGGGTTAACCAGTTCAAAAGATTGTACCATTTTTTTTGTTTAAAAAACCAGCTCAGTCCGGGCAAACTTACCCACACGAAAAAGGCTTCTACCAGGATAGCACCTAAGGAAAAAGCAAGAGCGGCCATCAGTCCGTCCGTAAAACCGATGTTCACGATGCCCAAAGTGATGATGCCGGGCGCGATAGAGCCTAAAAAACTGACCAAGAATCCGATTTGAGCGATTTTCATATTTTGTTATCTAATTTTTCCAACAGTTGAAAGTGTCTTTTTGCCGCATTCAGGTAGTGCAAGCCTTTTAAAAAGGGCCAGTATTTTATGCCGTTCTTATTATTGTACCGACTGATCTCAAACAAAGAAAACCAATGTTTGCTCACATCGGCCCATGCTTGTCTCATGGTCAGGTTGTTGTGATAGATGTGATTGGGTGCTGCCCCGGCACCGTTAAATTCTAAAATCACAAAGTTCTTTCCCTGGCGCAAGTCGTCAATGGAGGAACATTTCAGGTCAAATCGCCCCCAATAAAACTGCCCTTTGTACAGGCTGATTTGGTCAAACACTCGGGTCAGTTCCGCATCAATCTCGTGTTTCAGGTTGTGGAGTCGGGCGCCCCGCTGCCTGTTGGCGGCCAGGGTGAGCAGGTATTTTTCGCCGTTGGGCACTATTTTTTGCAAATTTTCGGCGTGTTTGCTTGACAATTCATGCAATCGAGCGGCAGCGCGGGGGCTTGTTTTAATCAAATACAGCAAGGAGGAGCGCCCATTTCCGATTACCTCGATGGGTTCTTTCCAGGTCATGCCGGTGATTTGGCCGGTTTTTGAATCCGGGTGCCTGATGTAAAAAACGCTCAGTTCAATGGGCAGGTCAACCCATTCCTGTATGATGTAATCCACCGGGCAGGATTTGTGGTAGTCGGCCATTTTGGCTACGGATTCAATTTTCCTGAACAACAGCCCTTTCATGCCGACATCGGGCTTTACGGCAAATGGAAAGACAAAGTGCTCGTTTTCAATGACTTTCAATACTTCTTCAAACGGAACGGATGCTTTGATATAACTTGTTTTGGGAAAAGTGGAGGGCGGCAACTGTTCATACATTTCGCGCTTGCACTCTCCTTCAAAGCCTCCAAATTCCAGGCTGGGATTGCTTGAGCTGAAAAACCACAGGTTTCTGCACCGAAGTGAACACCAAAGCCACACAAACCCGATAGGGAGTTTGTGGAAGGATATTGGCCATTGCTCCCAATTTTGAATGACCTTGTATAGCTTTTTATAAATCAGTAATATGCTTTTTGGTGATTTCATCATCACAGGTATCAAGTACGTTATCCGCAAGCCGGGTGTCTCCCTGAAAGAAAGTCCAACCAATTGTTCAAGGTTTCATTTTTTAACACTCGGGGAATCTTGGCCTGGCCGTTCAGTTTTCCGCGTTGTGCAAGCCAGGCGTAAAATACTTCCTTGGGTAAAATTTCAACCTTGATATCGTGCAGCGCATAGCGGCGCTCCACGGCATAATCATCATTGAGGATGCAAAGATATTCGTCCACAGCCTTTGCAAAGGCATCAGGGGAAACCGCTGCATTTTGCATACTGACGTACCATTGGTGCTGCCACCCGCCATTAGCTTTGGGCAGGCCTGCCACCGCAAACTCGATAACACCTGCCTGCAGGGCCTGGTCGGCTCTCCGAACCGCTTCATTCAGGTTATCCATGGAAATGTGTTCGCCGCAAACGGACAGGAACTGGCCTGTTCGCCCGGTTATTTTAAACTCCGTTCTGGACAGATCGGTAAATTGAATCGTATCACCCAATAAGTATCGCCATGCGCCGGAGCAGGTACTGATCAAGAGGGCATATTGCTCGTTTTCTGACACTTCAGCCAGGGTAAGGACTGTCGCATGGGGTTTCAAATGGCCATTTTCGTCAAAATTTTGTGTATTGAGCGGGACAAATTCGAAATAGATACCACAATCCGTCAACAAACGAAGCGCGTGGGCTTCCGGGCGGTTTTGGTAGGCAAAAAAGCCCTCAGAGGCCATGTAACTGTCCACACAATGCACTTTTTTGCCCAGCAATTGATCAAAATACTGTTTGTAGGGTTCAAAAAAAACGCCACCGTGCACGTACATATTGAAGTTGGGCCATATATCGTGAATATTGGCTAAGCCATAACGGTCTATGATGTTTTCAAAAATCAACTGAACCCAGGCAGGGTTGCCAACGGTAAAACCTATGTCCCATTTGTGGGCCTCCCGCGTGATGGCCTCAATGCGGCTGCTCCAATCCGGCAAATCCGTAATATCACGGCCGGGGCGATAATAATTGGCTAACCATAGTGGCCGATTAAGCCCGATGATGCCACTCAAATCGCCGGTAAAATGACGGCCCTCCGGCAGCAGGGCGGTACAGCTGCCCACCATGAGCATGGGCTTTCGGAGTTGTTGCGGGGATAATTTGTATTTGGCCAGGTCAAAAAACAGGCGCATGGAACCTTTGGACATGGCGCGCAGCATGTGCCGGGTGACGGGGATGTACTTGCTGGAAGCGCCAGAGGTGCCGCTGCTCAGGGCATAGTAGGGGACAATGCCCGGCCAGGTTACATTGGGCTCGTCTAATCGCGCCTGGCTCCACCATTGCCGGTAAAATGCATCATATTCGGATGCAGGAACGGCTTGTTGGTAGGCCGAGGCAATATCTCGTTGTTTAATTATCCTGGAGAAGTTGTGTTGGGTGCCGAACGCTGTGTTTCGGGCAAAGCGCAATAGTTTGCGCAACTGTACTTCTTGTTCTGCCACGGCTTCCGGGTTGGGCAAATCCGAGGTTTTGGCAATTTTTAAGCCTGCATTTAATATTGTTCCGAGCATGTGCAGATGGTCATTTCAAACATTGACTTAGCTGCACAAAGGTATTTTGACCGTTCGGCACTGATCGTGAAGTTACGGTTACCTTTAGGTGAAGAAATTGTTTAACGAGGCTGACCCCGGCCTTATTCCTGCCTCCAGCCATCCCTGGCGTCACTCATAGCCCATGCCGCTCCCGCATTTTCAATGGCATTGAACATGGGCAGCCATTCGGCAGGGCCGGCACTTTGGGTGAGTATCTCGTGGCGGCGCATTTGTACAATGATGTCCAAAGGATTGATGAGCACGGGACAGGCTTCCACGCAGGCATTACAAGTAGTGCAGGCATGGAGTTCTTCGGGTGTTATGCGGTCAAAGAGGCTTTTGCCGTCGTTGTAGTTTTCTTTGGTGAATTTGCCCGCTGTTATGTTTGCTCCGACCTCATCTGCACGGTCGCGCACATCCATCATAATTTTTCGTGGAGAGAGTTTTTTTCCGGTTGTATTGGCGGGGCAGGCCGAGGTGCAACGGCCACACTCGGTGCAGGTATAGGCCTGCATGATATTAGTCCAGCCCAAAGAAAAAACATCGTTTGCCCCAAATTCGGGCAGTTCGTTTGAGGCATTGGGGTCAGGCTGATCCAATCCCATCATGATGCGAACTTCCTTTTGTACTTCGGGCATATTGGCGATTTCACCTTTGGGCGACAGTTTGGCATACCAGGTGTTTGGGAATGCCAGCAGTATGTGCAGGTGCTTGGAATAGGGCAAATAGACTAAAAAGCCAAAAACGGTGAGTATGTGGAGCCACCAGCCGAAGCGTTCCACAAGGATAGCGCTCGCGGTGTCCAATCCACCAAATAGCGCTGGCCCCAGCCAGCTGCTGATGGCAAAATTGCCGGTAAGATGATAGTGCTCCACATTCCTGCCCTGAAGCACCTTGTCGCCACCATTCATACAAAACACACCTATAATAAGGATGATTTCCAAAAAGAGAATGGTGTTGGCATCCCGCATGGGGAAGCCTTTGAGTTCCGGTTTCTGAAAGCGGGGCACTTGTAGCACATTCCTGCGGAGCAGGAAAATAATGGTGGCTAAGAAGGCCAACACGGACAAGACCTCAATGGTACTGATCACAAAAGTGTAAAACCCGCCGAGATAGGGTGCAAAAAAACGGTGGGTGCCGAAAATGCCATCCACAAAAATTTCGATCAGTTCAATCTGGGTGATCAGGAAGGCCACATATATAAATAGGTGGAACACCGCAGGTATCCAATTGGCAAACATTTTTTGTTGCCCCAAAGCCACCAACAGGACATTGCGCCAACGCTGGCCTGCATGATCCGTAATCGTTTCGGGCTTTCCTAATTGAATGTTTTGCCATACCCTGTTGAAACCCTTGTACGCAACGAAGATAGAAATGGCTGAAATGGCCAAAAAAGCAATGGATTGAAACATTTTTTGCAGATTTTTTTTTGCAGCCCGAAAAATACGACGAGGGTTTTTGACTTTTGCATCCTCTTTAAGGATTTCCCAAAGAATATATTGAACAACGTACAACATCAGGACCATGCAAATACTTAATGACCGCCAGATCAGGCAAAAAATCAGGCGCATTGCCATTGAAATTCTGGAGCGCAATCATGGCGAGCCAGAAATCGTTTTGGCCGGGCTTAATAACAACGGGCTTGGTTTCGCTAAATTGCTTTTGGCTGATTTACAAGAGATTAAATCCGATAAAACGACAATCATACTCACCAAGATAAGATTGAATCCCGCCAATCCTTTAGCCTATTCTCCAGAGATTGAGCTGGGGCAGGATGCCCTGAAAGGCAGGCCGGTTATTATTGTGGATGATGTGGCCAATACAGGCCGGACCATTTTTTATGCCGTACAGCCGCTCTTGCCCGTATTGCCCAAAAAAGTAGAGGTGGCGGTGCTGGTTGATCGCAAGCACAAGCTTTTTCCCGTAAAAGCGGATTATGTGGGCATGTCATTAGCCACTACCTTGCTGGAGGATATTGACTGCCAAATCCGGGACGTTGATGAAATGGCCGTCCATTTGCACTGAAAATTATCTTTGTACAACACAAATGATAAAAAGCTTTTAGCATTTGGCATAAATTGACTTCCTTTGCCCCCGAAATCCATAAATACATATTTTCGCACAAGTACTTTGAAATATTATGCTTAGTCGCCGCAGTGTTCGCATTAAAGTTATGCAGTTGTTGTACATGCTCAATCGGGATGAGCAACTTACTGTTCCTGAATTAGTTAAAGAATATAATGATGGCATTTGGAGAACGTATGAACTGTATATTTTTCACCTCTGGGTTATCCTTAAAGTAACACAGTATGCTGAAAAAGATGCCACGATCAGAGCGGCTAAACTCTTGCCAGATGAAGAGGACAAATCATTCTCGCCACGCCTGTATAAAAATGACAGCATTCAGAGTTTGGCCAACCATGTAGGTTTCCTCAATCTTGTGGCCAAGTACAAAATCAATGTTGACATTGACGAAGACCATATTCGTTCCTTATACCTCGCTTTTGGCAATACGGAGGAAAGCAAAAAATACCTCGCCTTAGAAGCTCCCGGGCAGGAGGATCATAACAAAATCATCCTTGAACTCTACCGCTTTTTGGTTAATCATGACCTCTTTATTGAACTGACGGAAGAGCGTTTCAATAATTGGGACGATGACGAATCATTGGTTGTAGGCGCCATGAAAAAGACGCTGAAAGCTATGCCTTTCAAAGGGGAATTTTATCTGGAACATGCACCCTCGGATGAAACCGTGCGGCAGTTTGGCGAAGAATTGCTCAAGCGCACCTGCCAGGAGGACAAAGCGCTTTTTGATATGATTGACCCCATGTTGAAAAACTGGGATTCCGAACGCGTAGCCATTTTGGATATGATTATGATCAAAATGGCGCTTTGTGAGCTGATGCATTTCCCGACTATCCCGGTAAAGGTCACCCTGAACGAATTTGTAGAAATATCAAAGGTGTATTCCTCAGATAAAAGTAAGGACTTTATCAATGGTATTTTGGATCGCCTGATGAAAAAACTGATCAAGGAGGACCTGATCGTCAAAGAAGGCAGGGGATTGATTGACAATTGATTATCGCAATTATCATCATCATGGACAACGCAAAGTACTTAGAAGCTACTCGCGTCTGTAAATCTTTAAAAATCAAGTAAATCAATCCAGGTAATCTTCGAAATCACTTAAATCCTGGTATATCATACTATTACATTGACGGAAAATTTTGACATAATAGAAATGCCCGAAGTAAAACTTTTTGCGGGTACCGGCTCTATGGTACTCGCCGAACAAATAGCCCGACACTACGATATTAAATTGGGGGATACCACTTTGGCTCGATTTGCTGATGGTGAAATGCAGACGATCATCAATGAGAGCGTTCGCGGTTTTTACACCTTTTTTATTCAAAGTTCCCATCAGCCACATGACAATTTTATGGAGCTGTTACTTTGGATAGATACCGCAAAACGCGCCTCCGCAGGCTATATTACGGCTGTCATGCCTTATTTTGGTTATGCGCGCCAGGATAGAAAAGACAAACCCAGGGTGCCCATTAGTGCCAAATTGATGGCTAATATGCTCACCGCCGCCGGGGCCAACCGTATTATGACCATGGACTTGCACGCTGATCAGGTGCAGGGATTTTTTGACATTCCGGTGGATCACTTGCGTTCAGAGGCTATTTATTTTGAGTATCTCGCCAAACAGGACATGTCCAATGTCCTGTTTGCCAGCCCCGATGTGGGCGGGGTAAAGCGCGCTCGTTCCTATTCCAAAAAATTCAGCCGTGAATTTGTTATTTGCGATAAATATCGCACGAAGGCCAATGAAGTGGCGGCCATGACGGTCATCGGAGATGTGAATGGAGCGGATGTCATTTTGGTTGATGACCTTGTAGATACTGCCGGCACCTTGTGCAAGGCAGCTGATGCCTTGATCGAGAAGGGGGCTAAGTCTGTTCGTGCCATTTGCACCCATCCGGTGCTTTCCGGGAAGGCTTATGACAACATAGAGCACTCAAAACTGAGCGAGCTCATCGTTTGTGATACTATTCCGCTCACACAACAATCGCCTAAAATAAAGGTATTGAGCACCGCATCATTGTTCTCCAGAGCCATTAGGAACACCGTAGAGCATAAGTCCATAGCGGCTTTGTTTAGTGTTTAAATGTTGATTTGAGGGATGTTGATTTGTTGATTTGATGGGATGGCTTAGGTGTCCTTCCTCTTTCCTTTCGATTATCATCAAATTAGGGTTTCATAGGGGACTCAGGCTAAGCCAATCACAAATGCTCAAGCGGCGTGTTCCCTACTAAAGTACGGGACAGGCTATTCCGAACGCAGTGAGGAATCTGGCCAAGGGGTAGATTGTCAGATGCCCAACGAAGATTCCTCACTGCGTTCGGAATGACACCCTGGGTAGGCAAATTGATAACCCCTTTTTTAACCTTTAAGATGCTGTAATTTACAGGGAGACCTTGGTCACAGGCTCCCAATATACCTCATCCGCTCCATGGCAGCCTTGCTAAATGCGCCGACAGGTACGGAGTTCATCACCATAAGTTCTTCAAAAAAATTGCTGTCTTCATCCAAAAACCTGAAGACCTCTGCCGCGCCCCGCTTTTGGAACAAATCAGTGAATACTTGCTTTCCACTGACCGAGCCCTCCTTCAACACCTTAAGCAAGGTTGCATCGTACAACCTGAAACGAAGTGGCGAGTGGGCTAATTCAGGTCGAGGAATACCAGTTTTTGCCCAATATTCGACAATTTTTCTGATTTTTCGCTGGGTGCGCAAAAAAGCGTAGCCACTGCTGGCCTTAACAAAACCTGCTGCTGTGCCAATATTCAGCATGCGTCCTTGCAGGGTGGGGGAGAAGGGGTAATCTGTCATAGGGATAATGCCAAATTCCTCTTCCACAATGCTATAGTCCTTGATATTCAGAAACTTATCTATGTATGATGCCAGTTCCAGGTCATATTCCGGTGTTGGGCACAAGGCGGGAGAAAACACCGTAAACTCTACCAATGCGCGGGTTGGAGAGAACGGCAGTACATATACGAAACGGGTCTCCCCTTTTTGATCAATCCGATAATCCATCAAGGTCATCAACTCGGGATCAAAACAATCGGTTTGGGTCTCAATAATCCAGCCTTTAAAATGCTGAAGTAGCCATATATATTTGTTCAGCGAAGGTACTGGCCGATCATTCCATGCGCTCAGCCCTGCTTTATAATCTGGTATAGAAGTAGTTGGCAATACCTTTTGAGCCGTAAATGCACTGTTGACGACCCAGTCGGCCTGGACGGTTTTAAGTGAGGTTTTTATTGTGCCTGATTCAAAATCAATCGCTTGTATATCTGCTGTAAGCCATTTTACCTGTGGGTATTGTGCAAGTTTATCTTTGGCCCAGGCATAAAAGTCCGATCCTCGAATCATGTGGTAGCGATAGGGCTGCAACTGTAGCACATCCTCGTATTGGGCACCGAAAAACAGGCTTTTTTCCCAGGTTCTGAACACAACTGGAGGCAATGGCTCATCCGGTTTTGCCCAAAAACACCAGGTGCGGTCATTTTGCTTTTTTTCATCGCGGTCAATGAGCAATATTCTTTTTCCATGAAAAAAGTCATGACGCATCATTTCATGCACCATGCTAAGGCCTGAAAGACCTGCACCCACAAAGGCTATATCGTATTTTTCAATTGTTTCGGCCATGGATCAGATGAACCCCAGGGGGCCCTCTAAGTTGTCATATTCATAAATGGGATGATCTAAGTGTGTATTGGGGGGCATTTCTTTGATCACTTTTATAATGCCATCGTGGAGGTCATATACCCAGCCGTGCAAATAAGGTCGGTTGTATTTGTGCCAGGCCTGCTGGACAATGGATGTTTTGGCCAAATTTAATACCTGCTCTTCTATATTGAGTTCAACCAGGCGGTTGACCCTGTCCCCGTCGTCCTGGATGGCATCAATTTCATCCTGGTGATAACGGTAAACATCTTTGATATGACGCAACCATTTGTTGATGATACCCAACGAGCTTCGGCCCATGGCCGCTTTTACCCCTCCACAGCCATAATGCCCACATACAATAATGTGCTTTACCTCCAATACCTCTACCGCATATTGCAATACACTGAGCATATTCAAGTCGGCGTGAAGCACCAGGTTGGCTACATTGCGATGGATAAATATTTCGCCGGGCTGCGTCTGGGTGATCTCATTTGGCGGAACCCGACTGTCAGAACAGCCGATCCAGAGAAATTCAGGTTTTTGAATGTGTACCAGGCGGGAGAAAAAATCAGGATCTTCTATCTTTTTTTCTCTGGCCCAAGCTTTGTTTTCTAAAAGTAAACGTTTGTGGTGTTCCATAAACTACGATTTGTTGATGATTTTTTATTTAGGAAGGACTCATGTTTATCCTTCCTTAGCGAGCCGGCCTGCTAAAAGTTGGTGAAAATGGTGCACGCCCTTTTCCATTTTGGGTGAAAAACGGCCATGTTGATAAAATCTGGAGCGGGTGCCCATCTGGACCTGTTCCACCACGGCCTCATCCTCTCGTTCTACCAAATCCACGTCGGCACCAGCGCCTTCGCCGAGTTTTTTTTCGTCCCATATATAGGCCCTGAAACTCACTTTTGTCAGATCGGGAGCCAATGGCCTTACAATGTTCAGCGAAAGTCCCCAAGGGTAAAAATTAAACATATAATTGGGGAAAAGCCAAAAATAGTAGGCCGAAATGGCTTGCCCATAGTCTTCATGGCCAACAGGCAGATCAAAAACATGTTCGCCGCCCTTGCTGACACCAATCTGGCAATTGCTCCAGGGATATATCTCTGTCCTGTAAGCATGTAAATCAAGCCCAGCGGCTAAACCTTTGTGCACAAATGGAATATGAAATCCTTCTAAATAATTGTCACAATATAAGGCCCAATTGGCCTTTACCAAATAATCCCTTGAGCGTGCTGCGCTGAAACGGAATTCATGCACGGGCAAAAAACCTGTCTTGCGATCCATATCACTGATCCATTCCTGAAAGGCAATGTCTGGCTGTAGTGAAGTAAAAACAAACTGATGCCAGCGGTGTACTGCCAGGCGCTGCAAGTTGTCTGCGGGACAGGGAAAGTTCAGCATTCCTTCTGTTTGCGGCATGTGCACAAATTGGCCATCCAATTGGAAGCGTCGGCCATGATAGCCACATACAATACCGCGTTCCAATTTGCCCGAATGTTCCACTAATATTTTTCCCCTGTGTGTGCATACATTTGACAAGCAGTGCAGGGTATTTTGTTGGTCAAGCAGCGCCAACAGGGGTTCGGGCAAAAAACCGTCCATATATCGGAACGGGAATGCGTCAAAAGGGAGGCGGAGCGCCTCCTCTGCACCCACGATCATCTGCCAGCCCTGTGCAAACACCGCTTCTTTACAGTGCTCAAACGCCTGGTGATCATGATAAAACCAGCCGGGAAGCGTTTGGGCTTCTGCAATTTGCTCAGAAATATGAATTACTTTGTCCATCGCAATGTTTCAACCAAGGTATTTACATCCCGTTTCATGAATGTAATAACAGGAGCAAGTGAGTCAGGTTTAGATTGTGTGTTGAAATATAATGCCCCGCGCAAAAAATGCTTGCTGGAGTCCGTTAAAAAAAACTGGTAAGGGGAGGCCACGGGGCCGTCCACGTTAAAAACAATGCCATGTACCCTGTCTTTTTGCCGGTCAATACTGATTTCTTCAATAAAACTTGCTTTTACATTGTGTTTATTGGTCATTTCAAAGGCATCCCTGACCATTTCCTGAAAGTCAGCACGGCTTTTGATCGGATAATAACTAAAATAAATTTTGGCATTGAGGGCTGGCACAGCCAAGTTAAACCAGCAGTCGCTTGGTGCGCGGCGGTCAAAAAAAGTACTGTCATGTTCAACTGTGGCATACACGGGTTTTTGGAACGTAAAAGGGCAATATCCTTCATCAAAGGCCGTGTAGCCTCCCTCTGGATATACGATGCGCGGGTAGGTGCGCGGCTTGGGGCCGTAATCACTGTTGTCACAGGCGCTAAAGATAAACAGGCAGGATATCAAGAAAATAATATTTCGCATGAAATTAAGTTGTTTTGGCGATTAAAAACGGTGGTTTATAATCTGGGGCCAAACATACTGCAAAGGCTTTGCTTACCTTTGCCCCGATTGGCCTTTTTTATGAAAATATCAGAAATTAGGGCCTGTCATTCTTTGCTATTATTATGAGAAACTACCAAACGCTGATTTTCCTGTGCCTTTTGCTTCGTGCAGGAACTATTTTTGCTCAACCATCCGAAACGCAACGCCCTGTGCTGCTAACCATGCGCGATAGCCTATGGCTTACCTTGGAGGGGGAGCAATTTTTTATTTATCATCCGGTCAAGGCCAAACAAACCCTTTTTGCCGTAGGGCAGTACTACAGCCTTGGCATGGAGGAATTGTATGAGCACAATCCTGTTTTCAAAGAAGATCCAACATTGCAGGTAGGACAAAGAATCAAGATACCTGTGCCCAAACGCGCCATCAAGCGCTACAAAACCAAGGAATTTAGCAAGTGGAAACACAGTCCTATATATTATGTGGTGAAAGAAGGCGAAACGTTGTACAATGTTGGCAAGCGCGTGTTTATGGTGCCAATTGATACCATTGTAAAGCGCAATAAATTGAAAAACAATAATTTAAAGCCTGGTCAGTTGCTTTTTGTGGGCTGGATGCATACAGAGGGGGTACTGCCTGAAATGCGCCCTGTTAAAAAAGTAACACCGTCCGATATGCTCAAAGTGCGCTATGATGAAGAGAAGAAAAAACACAAAGAACTGGAGTCGCAAGGCGCGGCCTTTTGGGATAAAGCAGGCCACCACAAGGACCAGTTGTATGTATTGCATCGCACGGCATCCATTGGAACAATAGCAGCGGTTACCAATCCTATGTTCAGCCGTACGGTATATGCAAAAGTGATTGGCCGAATACCCTCTGGTTTTGATCCCGGCATTGAAGTTATCCTTTCGCGAAGTGCTGTTCAGTTTCTTGCAGCCAAAGATCAGCGATTTTTTGTCAAACTTAAATATTTACAGTGAGTAGAAGTACCTTTGCGCCCGCAAATCAAGGTTGATACGCTTTAAAAGTCAACTTTTCTCCATAACACGTAAATTTTTTGGCAAATGCCACGCCTATCTTTGTTTCTTTTCGCATCCAGTATTTTTTTGGCTGTTTCTTGTAAAAATGACTCCCAGCAATTAGGCTCGCCTAATGCAAAAACAATTGAAACCAGCCCCACAGCCAGCCCCAAACAATTGGGCGGCCAGTGGTTTTGTATGGATTTCTGCTCCCGTTCCGGCCAATATGGTTCCGTGTTGGGGGCCATCAACAATGCTCATTCTCCCTATGCTTTTGCTTTTGAGGTGAATCCCGAAAGGCCCGACAGCATTATTTTATACAATGGCCTTGAGCGCTGGGCCTTGAAGGCCAGGTACAACATTGACACCGTTGAGCTTAAGGAAGCAAGACCGGGGAAATCCATCTTTTTGGTTTTTGATTCTAAGGGCGATCGCTCCATTACGATGTTTGACGGCACCACAGGTTCAACCCATTTGGATAAGTTTCAGAAATCCAAAGCATCAACGCCAGATGCATACGGTGCCTTTATGACCGCACTTAACCATCAGTTGTTCGGGGGCACCATGACAACGGTTGGCAAAAATGTAAAAGTGGCCGGCGAGGTGCAGTTTAAGTCTGGCGGGTTTTTGCAAGGATTTAAAGAATTTGATCGCTATGAGGTCTGCACGGCGGGAGATTGTTTTGTTACGGGCAGCACTTTGGATGTGATGTCCTTGAGCAATTCCAAGAATAAGGATGAGTTTAAGCTGTTTGGTTTTAAATACAGCAAACAAAACGACACGCTCACCTTGTACAACCTGATCAATAACAATCCGGACGAAAAGGGGGCATTTACGGTAGGTACTCCCGCATATAAGTTTTCAAGAAAAGTGCAATATTAGGCTCAAACGAATCAATGCTTCAACTGCTCCGTTATTTCAGGCCTTATCGGCATTACATCGTTCTGGCAATTTGCTGCAATTTGCTGATGTCCCTTTTTATGGTGGTCAGCATACCTGTTTT
>CAZIKN010000006.1:48215-103092 GCA_964539805.1 uncultured Saprospiraceae bacterium
CAATTTGCTGCAATTTGCTGATGTCCCTTTTTATGGTGGTCAGCATACCTGTTTTAAATGTAAAAGTGGCCGGCGAGGTGCAGTTTAAGTCTGGCGGGTTTTTGCAAGGATTTAAAGAATTTGATCGCTATGAGGTCTGCACGGCGGGAGATTGTTTTGTTACGGGCAGCACTTTGGATGTGATGTCCTTGAGCAATTCCAAGAATAAGGATGAGTTTAAGCTGTTTGGTTTTAAATACAGCAAACAAAACGACACGCTCACCTTGTACAACCTGATCAATAACAATCCGGACGAAAAGGGGGCATTTACGGTAGGTACTCCCGCATATAAGTTTTCAAGAAAAGTGCAATATTAGGCTCAAACGAATCAATGCTTCAACTGCTCCGTTATTTCAGGCCTTATCGGCATTACATCGTTCTGGCAATTTGCTGCAATTTGCTGATGTCCCTTTTTATGGTGGTCAGCATACCTGTTTTGCAGCCATTTCTGCAAATATTGTTCAATCCCGAGACAAAGGAAGCGGTGCATACCGAGTTGAAAAGCCCTGGTTTTCAACGTGTGGAGCAACAAATCAATCTGTTTTTTTCGGATTTGATCCAAACGCATGGCCGCGAAGAGGCCCTGTTAATCGTGTGTGGGCTTTTAGTGTTTTGTTTTTTTGGGAAAAACCTGTTCCGTTATTTTTCCCTTTATTTTCTGGCTCCGGTGCGCAATGGTATGGTGCGGGATTTGCGCCAGAAACTGCTTGAAAAAATGCTCCGCCTGCCCTTGTCTTATTTCTCCGAGTCACGCAAGGGCGATCTGATGAGCCGCATCTCCTCCGATGTGCAGGAGTTGGAATGGAGCATTATTGGTGTGGTAGAGTCCATCGCACGCGAGCCAATTGTGATATTGGGCAGTTTGGCTTTTATGATATTTGTATCGCCCGAGTTATTGATATTTGTTTTTGGGCTGATGCTTTTTTCCGCCCTCATTATCGCTGGCGTGGGAAGGTCACTGAGAAAACAATCGGCACAGGCGCAGGGCCGCCTGGGCGCACTGGGGGCTTTGATAGAAGAAACCTTAGGAGGGCTTCGAATCATAGGGGCTTTCAACGCGCAGGATTGGCAAGCCCAACGCTTTGCAAATGAGAATTTGCGTTATGCCAAAGGCATGACCTCTCTCTACCGGAGGAAGGACCTCGCTTCACCTTTATCAGAGTTTTTGGGCATAGCAGCGGTTGCAGTGCTGCTGTGGTTCGGGGCAAGGCAGGTGTTTTCCGGGCAGATCAGTGCGGCTACCTTTATCACTTTTTTATATGCTTTTTACAATATCATTGAGCCGGCCAAGCAGCTCAGCGGCGCAATGTTTAGCATTCGAAAAGGTATGGGTGCGCTGGAGCGAGTAGAGCAGGTGCTGCAAGCGCCTGAAACCATCAGCGACGCCGCAGACGCAAGCACCATTAAGGGTTTTGAGCAAGAAGTACAGTTTAAAAATGTCTCTTTTGCCTATCAGAATGCTGACAGGACTGCCTTAAGTGAAATAAATTTTGTGCTCAAAAAGGGGCAGATTATTGCCCTTGTTGGGGCCTCCGGGGCCGGAAAAAGCACTATTGCTGATTTGCTTCCCCGGTTTTATGATGTCAGTGAAGGCCAAATTTTGGTGGATGGCCATGACATTCGCGGTTTGCGCCTGCATGATTTGCGCGAATTGATGGGGGTTGTCAGTCAAGAGGCCATTCTTTTTAATGACAGTATCCGCAACAACATTGTTTTTTCAAACCAAAAAGCTACACAACAGGAGATAGAGGCAGCGGCCAAGGCCGCCAACGCCCATGATTTTATCCTGAACTTGCCTGATGGATACGATACCAACATCGGCGACAGGGGCAGCAAACTCAGTGGTGGCCAGCGACAGCGTATAACGATAGCCAGGGCCATACTCAAGAACCCGCCCATTCTGATCCTTGATGAAGCTACTTCTGCCCTGGATTCCGAATCGGAACATTTGGTGCAAGAGGCACTTGATCATTTGTTAAAAAACCGAACGGCATTGGTTATTGCACACCGCCTGAGTACCGTGCAACATGCCGATGAGATCATTGTCATGGATCAGGGGCGCATTGTGGAGCGTGGAACCCATGCAGCGCTGATGAAAAAGGGCGAATACTACCGTCGCCTGGTGGAGTTGCAGGCGCTTTAACTACTCGGCAATCAGTTTAATACTTTCCTGTTTTTTTCGCCCGGCCACCAAATCAATGGTCTGCTCGCGTACCCCGTCGTTGATGATAACCATGGCGGTATTGGGTTCTGATTTGCCAAAACTATCAGCATAAACCGTAAGATAGTGCTCTGCACCCTCTGGCAGGGTAAAGCTGATTTCGGTAGGCTTGATCTTTAGGTACAGTTTATCCACTATTTTTTTGTCGTTCAGGAAAATGGATACCACATCGCCATCTTCTACCTGGCTGTCCCAAATTTTGATCTTGATCCTGCGGCTTTTTACCTTGAGTTCATCTTTTACTTCCACAGCCCTGCCGCCGATGGTATCAGGCTGAGTCTTTTGTGTCTGGGGCTTTACATTTGCAATGGGAGGCTCCGGCTTAGGCTCTGTTTTTTTCTTGGGTTCTTCTTTTTTGGCAATAGGCTTCTCATCGTCACAAGGAAGTTTGCAGGTGCCGCCAAAAGAAATATCAAAACCGGGGCCAGCCTCCGTAACGTTGCTGATCAAGATGACATATTTTTCTCCGGCTTCCACTTTAAGTGGCGCCAACCATGCATTGTCATCGGGATCTGAGCAGCCTGCATCTTCACTGCTGTCGGTCTCGCCGCCCTTCAAACCGGTACGGCCCATGCAGGGTGATGTAATAAACCCAAACTGGCTATCACCGGAAGCCATACAGCGCACTATTTTTTTGTAGGCACAATTGCCGTCCGGGGGCAGTTTAAACACCACGAAATCAATGTCATTATCTTCTTTGTGTGGCGTAATGGCAAAGGTAAGGGTACCGGGTTTTTCAACCTCAAACTTGATCCAGGTGGAGTTTTCCTCTGCCTGCCCATAATTCAGGCCATTCATAAAACAGGCTATAAAATCGGCTTCTTTTCGGTCTTTTCCTTCACCTCCGGTCTCTTTGATGGAATAGTTTTTCTTTTTACAGATGTCCATTGCGGTGGCGCAATCGCCCGTGGCTTGTGCCATTAGCGCATTGGTAAGCAAGATTGACAAGACAATCAGTGTATTTCTCATGGTATATTTAGTGTTTCAAAGGATGATAACTGACAATACGGTGGCATTTTTGCAGCATAACGTTAAAACGTGGGCAAAAATATAAACCAGCCAAAAAATAGCCTCAACTTACGATCAAATGATAATTTTTGTAGCCGAACGTAGGCCACTTTTATGCGTTTAACAACGCTTTCAGTTTTTCCTCCGACATATCTTCAAAAACAGGCTTGTGAAATTGATGGAGTTTGAGGAGCGTTTGGAGAAACATTTCCTTCTCCTGGTCGTCCATGTCGGCCACTACAATATTGGACAAATTAATCATGCCGGGATAAACGGCCTCATACGCCATTTTGCCTTTATGACTCAAGGCTATTAACTTGGAGCGGGCATCAACAGGATTGGGCTTCTCCTCCAAATGCTCATCCTTGAGCAAACGTTTGAGTACCTCGTTACCAGATGATTTCTCCATGATGCACAAACGCATTACTTCTGTTTTTTTCATCTGTTTGTCCGGGTATAGTGTAGCCATAACCCCCCAGTCGTCCTCAGAGTATATGTTACTGTTTTTAAATACTCTTTTACTGTAAAACTGCACATAACGCGCCATAAAGCCCAGATACATGGCGATATGGCCATTGATCATTGGTGCCGTCAGGGGTATCGCCTCTTTTGGGGCCATTTGACCAGAACGCAGTACCAGCCAATGTGCGAAATCCGGCATGTCCAAGGATTCCGTCTGGCCACCCTCTTGCTCATAGACATCTGCCAAATCAAGCAAAGACTTTATAAATTCAACTTGCATTTAGTTTTAAATAATACCAATTATTTTTTTAAAAAGTTTGATTTCATACAAACAATTTTCTTGGCTTAATGTTGTATGTGCCTTACTATCTTTTAAGTTTTTTTCATGACACGTTTATCATCTGCTTTTTTACTTCTTTTTTTATGGGTATTTTCCCTTGATGCCCAAAATACGGGTTCTCTTACCGGCACGGTAAAAGACAAACTTACACAAGAATTGTTGATTGGGGCCACAATCAAATTAGATGGCACTGCTTTTGGGGCTTCAACGGATATTAATGGCAATTTCAGTTTGTCCGGTATTCCTCCAAGATCCTACAATGTTGTGGCCACTTATCTGGGCTACGCGGCGCAAACCAAGTTCAACATCGTGATTACCACCGGGAATGCCAATCAGTTGAATTTCGAACTTGAGCCTGATGGCAATACCCTTGGAGAGGTGGTTGTTTCTGAAAACCGTTCGGTTAGAATTGCTTCTGTAGAAACGCCGCTTTCCATTCAAAACCTCTCTGTAGAAGAGATCAAGAGCAATCCCGGAGGCAATTTTGACATTAGTCGGGTGGTACAGGCGCTCCCGGGCGTAGGCGGGGTGGCGGGTACGGGCGGTGGTTTCCGCAATGATTTGGTCATTCGTGGCGGAGGCCCCAGTGAAAATGTATATTACCTTGATGGCGTTGAGATCCCCGTAATCAATCACTTCTCTACACAAGGGGCTGCCGGTGGGCCAGTTGGCCTGCTCAATGTTTCTTTTATTGAAGATGCTACCCTCACAACGAGTGCCTTTAATGCGCGGTATGACAATGCCCTGTCATCCGTCCTGCAATTTCGCCAGCGCGATGGCAATCCGGAGCGCTTTCAGGGCAATGTGCGGGTGAGTGGTACTGAAACGGCACTTACTGCGGAAGGGCCTTTGGGTAAAAAAAATGGCAAGACTACCTTTCTGGCCTCGGCGCGCCGCTCCTACCTCCAATTGTTGTTTGAGGCCATTGGTTTGCCCATTCGTCCTGATTATTGGGATTTCCAATACAAGGTCACCCATAAAATAAACCCCAAAACAAGCTTTACGGCCATAGGGGTGGGCGCTATTGATAAGTTCTACTTTGAGGCACCCAAGGATGCCACGCCTGAAAACCTTTATGTATTGAGCTCCGTTCCGGGTACCAACCAGTGGAACTACACTCAGGGTTTTGCACTTAAGCGTTTGATTAACAATGGTTTTTGGAATCTAACCTTTAGCAGAAACATGTTTGACAATCGTTTGGATCAGTTTGCCGACAATACGGATGGAAAACAAAACGACGAATCCAAGCGCATTTTGGGGCTGCAAAGTCAGGAAATTGAGAACAAACTCCGTTTTGACGTAAACCGTTATGCTGGCCATTGGAAACTGAGTGCAGGAGCAATGGCCCAATACGTGAAATACAATACCAATTCTTATGCTCGCTTGCGGGCCGCTGTGCTGGATAATGCTGGCAATGTCGTCCAGAAGGCCGTAATCAATCGCTTCAATACGGAAATTGACTTCTTCAAGTTCGGCGCATTTGCTCAGGTAAACCGCACTTTTTTTAAAGAACAATTGGGTATTTCGGCAGGCCTTCGAGCAGATGGCAATACGTTTACCAGTGACGGCGAAAATGTATTGCGCACCCTAAGTCCACGACTGAGTGCCAGTTATGCCTTCGCTCCGAAGTGGAAATGGAATGCTTCTGTTGGGCGATACTACAAAACACCGCTTTACACCGTATTGGGTTTTCGGGATGAATCAGGTCGCCTGGTCAACCAGGATCAACCTTACATGCGAAACGATCATTATGTTACCGGAGTTGAATTTTTGCCCACACGTGTACTCCGATTTACCGCCGAAGCTTTTTACAAACGATATGCCGACTATCCGGTCAGTGTATTCAATGGTATTTCCTTGGCCAACCAAGGGGGCGGATTCGGAGTGCTGGGCAATGAGCGCGTGAATGCCATAGGCAAAGGAGAGGCGTATGGCATGGAGCTGTTTGCCCAGCAAAAACTGAACAAAAATTTGTATTACACGGCTTCATACACGCTTTTTTGGTCAAAATTCAGCAATGCCGATGGAAAAATGATCTCATCAGCATGGGACAACAGGCATTTGCTTTCTTTGCTGGCTGGTTATAAATTCCGCAAAAACTGGGAGTTAGGCGTAAAATACCGTTTGCAGGGCGGCGTACCTTATACACCGCTTGATCTGGACGCGAGCCGCATCAACTATGCTACCCTTGGCACAGGTGTTTTGGACAATAGCCGTTTGAATACACTGCGTTTGGGTAATTTTAGCCAAATGGATATCCGTGTGGACAAAAAGTGGAACTTTAAAAAAGCCACCCTGGATGTTTTCGTGGATATACAGAACTTATTGAACACTGTAAACCCTGCTCCACCCAATTACACCTTCCAGCGTACCGCAGATGGTTCAGGCTTTTTGACCACGGACAATCAGGCTTTGCGTGCAGACGGCAGCAACGCTATTCCCCTCTTATTGGACAACACAGAAGGCTCCTTATTGCCTACCTTGGGATTTGTAGTAGAATTTTAAAAAATAGTGCGCGAGAAATGTAAAAGTAAATACCTTTGCACCCCGAAATGAAAAAACGAACAAATACGCTTTTCAATTCGGCCATGCCGCAAATTGGTTTTTGAAAAACCGGTTTGCGGCATTTTTTTAAGGTATTCCATCATACTATGCGAGATAATTCTATTCAATCCATACTCATCATCGGCTCAGGCCCTATCATCATCGGACAAGCCTGCGAATTTGACTATTCCGGCTCACAGGCCAGCCGTTCCCTGCGCGAAGAGGGCATAAAAGTCGCGCTGATCAATTCCAATCCGGCAACCATTATGACTGACCCGGTCACAGCTGATCACATTTACCTGCGCCCGCTGACGCCTGAAAGTATTGAAAAGATACTGCAAGAGCACCAAACCAATCCTGAATTGCCGCCCATTGATGCTGTTTTGCCTACCATGGGTGGGCAAACTGCCCTCAACTTAGCCATTGAATGCGAAAAAATGGGGATTTGGGAGCAGTACGGTGTTCGTATGATCGGCGTGGATACCAAAGCGATTGAAACAACAGAAAACCGCGAGGAATTCAAAAAGTTGGTGCTTGAGCTCGGGTTGAGCGTTGCGCCTTCTTATATTGCCAACTCCTATCTGGAAGGCAAAGAAGCGGCACAAAAAATCGGTTTCCCATTGGTAATCCGCCCTTCCTACACGCTTGGAGGCACTGGCGGAGGCTTTTGTATGAAAGAGGAAGATTTTGACGAGGCACTAAAGCGAGGCCTGAATGCCTCTCCCACACATGAAGTATTGGTGGAAAAAGCCGTTTTTGGTTGGAAAGAATTCGAGTTGGAATTGCTCCGCGACAAAAATGACAACGTGGTCATCATTTGCACCGTTGAAAACCTGGATCCCATGGGCGTGCACACAGGGGACAGTATCACGGTGGCACCTGCCATGACCCTTTCGGATACCGCATATCAGGATATGCGCAACCAAGCCATCAAAATCATGCGTGGCTTGGGCAATTTTGCTGGCGGCTGTAATGTTCAGTTTGCCCAAAATCCTGAAACAGAACAGCTTATAGCCATTGAGGTCAACCCACGTGTTTCGCGCTCTTCTGCGCTGGCAAGCAAGGCCACAGGCTATCCCATTGCAAAAATTGCGGCTAAATTGGCCATTGGTTATACCCTTGACGAACTGAAAAACCAAATTACCAAAACCACCTCCGCCTATTTTGAGCCGACATTAGATTACGTAATTGTCAAAATGCCGCGCTGGAATTTTGAAAAATTCCCCAATGCCGACTATCGCCTTGGCCTGCAAATGAAATCTGTGGGCGAGGTGATGGCCATCGGACGATCCTTTAATGAGGCCCTGCAAAAAGCCTGTCAAAGTCAGGAAAACAGCCGGTCAGGGCTGGGTGCCGATAAAAAAGAGTGGCTCAAGACCGAAGACATCATGGAGCGCCTCGAAAAGGTAAGTGATGATCGCATATACAGGGTGAAGGATGCCTTGCGCCTCGGCATACCCTCCAAAACCGTCCAGAAATTTACAGGTATAGACAATTGGTTTATTCAGGAGATCAAGAAGTTGGTCAAAATGGAAGAGCAATTGCTGCGCTACAATGTACCAGAAGATATTCCTACCGATTTCTTGATCGAATTGAAAAAAAATGGCTATTCAGATGCCCAAATCGCCTGGTTGCTGCGCATTGAAGAGGCCCCTGTTACACGCGAGCGCAAGAAAAGAGGGATCCGACGGGTGTATAAAATGGTGGATACCTGCGCTGCGGAATTTGAATCCAAAACCAACTATTTTTATTCCACCTTTGAAACCGCAGAGGGGAGCAATGAGCAAGGACACACAAGCGACGAGCCAAGCCCGAACATAAAAACGATTCCGGGCAACGAGAGCATTGTCACCAATAAAAAGAAGATTGTTGTTTTAGGTTCCGGCCCAAACCGCATAGGCCAGGGCATAGAGTTTGACTATTGCTGTGTGCATGGGCTGTTGGCTGCAAAAGAGGTGGGTTATGAGGCTATTATGGTTAACTGCAACCCTGAAACCGTATCCACTGATTTTGATGTTGCAGACAAGCTATACTTTGAACCCGTGTACTGGGAGCATTTGGAAGAAATATTGGAGCATGAAAAACCAGACGGTGTGATCGTACAGCTCGGCGGACAAACGGCCCTCAAACTCGCCGAAGATTTGCACAAAAACGGTTGGAACATCATAGGTTCCAGTTATGAAAGCATGGATATTGCCGAAGATAGGGGGCGCTTTTCAGATCTCTTGAAGGAATTAGGCATTCCGTACCCGAAATATGGCGCAGCACGCGATGTGGATGAGGCCCTGGATATTGCCAAAAAAATTCCCTATCCCTTGTTGGTTCGCCCTTCCTACGTGTTGGGAGGGCAGCGCATGAAAATCGTGATCAATGACAATGAACTGGAGCGGCAGGTACTGACCATTTTCAAGCACATGCCAGATAACCGCGTGTTGATTGACCAATTCCTTGAGCGCGCCAAAGAAGCCGAAATTGATGCCATTTTTGATGGAGAAGAATTGCATGTCATGGGCATTATGGAACATATTGAGCCTGCTGGTATTCACTCAGGTGATTCATCTGCCGTGTTGCCCCATTATTCCCTTGGGCCTATTGTTATCCAGCACATGGTAGAATATGCTGAAAAAATTGCTAAAGCGCTGAATATCAAAGGTTTGATTAATATTCAGTTTGCCATTAAGAATGATGAGGTTTATGTGATAGAGGCTAATCCGCGCGCGTCGCGCACCACACCCTTTATTGCAAAAGCCTATAATGTGCCCTACCTGAATATCGCAACCAAGGTGATGTTGGGCACACACAAGCTAAAGGATTTCACCATTACCCAAAAGTTGGAGGGTTATGCGATCAAAATCCCGGTTTTCTCTTTTGAAAAGTTCCCGGGAGTGGACAAACGCCTTGGCCCGGAAATGAAAAGTACTGGTGAAGCCATTTATTTTATCAAGGATTTGAAAGATCCATACTTCAGGGAACTGGAGCGAAACCGCAGTATGTACCTGTACAATTAAGGTGTTTCAGTCCAAAATCAAAAAAGCGTACTTTTGCGCGCAGCATTGGCCCTTGGCTAAACGTCTTTGGCCCGAATCAAAATTTATCGATATGTACAAAAATATTTTGCTCGTTTTCGTTTCGTTCGCGCTGGCACTGCCACTTCATGCACAATTGAGCTATGGTTTTAAAACCGGCTTGAATTTTGCCACCCTCAAAGGCCCTTCTGAAAAAGATGCCTCAGGCAACAAATTAGAAAACTGGGACAACATTACCGGGTTCCATATCGGGGCCACTTTTTCTTATCCAATTACAGACCGTTTTGGTCTTCGTGGCGAGTTGCTGTACTCCAAAAAAGGGGGCAAATACCGCTTTGAAGGCCCGTCTTATCGTTTTTTTACCACAACGAATAACCAGCGTATCCAAACGGCAGGTACGAGCCGCTACCTGATCAACCTCAACAATGGCTATTTTGATATTCCGGTCATGGCTTATGGTCGTTTTGGTAATTTTGAAATTTCAGGTGGCGGATATGCGGCCATCATGGTACAATCAGCTGGCGAAGGTTCCTTGGTCTATGAGGGCCGGCGCAGTGTTGGCGGCGGCGGTGTGGATGTCATCAAGGGCGAATTCAATTTGGATTACAATTACCGTAAAGATGACATCAAAGGTGGTGGTGATGATTTGGTCAAGTTTAATTTTGAAGGCCAGATCATTGAAATGCCCAAAACCCTTGGAGCCTACTATGATTATCTTGAGGACAAGGGCAAATTGTACAATACCTTTGATTTTGGTGTCATTGGTGGTGTGAAGTATTACCTGAGCCGAGCACTTTATTTTGATATCCGCTTGCAGTACGGCTTGGCTGATTTGACCAACAACAAGGCTGATTTGAACAATCAAAAATTGGATGCACAAAACAATTATATTTACAATAATGACCGTGACCGGAATTATACTATTCAGGCATCTGTCGGTTTTGGTTTCTAATATTTCATGAGCAAGCAAAAGAAAAACCCGATCCCCAAACCCAATCAGGCGGAGTCAAAGGCCGATGCTCCGCTGCTGAAAACTTCGCAAGATTCATCTTATGTGGCCCAAAACTGGGCAATCCCATTAGTTTTGGGCGCTTTGGCCTTTCTGCTCTACGCCAACACATTGGGTCATGCTTATGTTCTGGATGATGATCTTGCCTTGCGTTTGCACAAGTATGTCCCTGAGGGGATCAACGCTATCGGCAAAATTTTCACTGCGCCTTACAGGGACGGGTGTTTTGGTGGCTGCCTTTATCGCCCCATACCCCTTTCGCTGTTTGCTATAGAGTGGCAAATTGCTCCGAACAGTGCTGCGCTGAACCATTTTATGAATGTTGCATGGTTTGCGGCCACGGGCATGTTGTTATTTGGCACGCTGCGAAGACTGATGCCCGGGTATTCGCCCTTGCTTGCCCTGTGCGCGGCACTGCTCTTCCTTGTACATCCTGTACATACAGAGGTAGTGGCTAATGTGAAAAGCCGTGATGAAATCCTGTGTTTTTTCTTTATTTTGTTGAGTATCAATTGGTTTTCCCGCACGCTTCCCGTTGCGGGCCTCAAGGGGAGATACACTACTCCTTATACCATATTAAGTATATTTGCCTTTTTGTGTGCATTGCTTTCCAAGGAAAGCGCTTTAACCGCTCTGCCGGTTTTTCCGCTCTTGGCATATTTTTTTTATGGCAAATCCTTGGGTCAATCCCTGCGGAGCAGTTGGTTTTTGTTAATTGCCGTAGCAGTGTTTTTTGCACTCCGGGGGTCGGCACTTTCCGGTTTAACGGCACCAGCAGTGAGCTATATGGATAATCCGATCATGGCAGCAAAGGACATGGGCCAACGCTTAGGCACTGCGTTTGCCGTTTTGGGCAAGTATATGGGACTTTTAGTGGCACCTGTCACGCTAAACTCTGATTATACCTACAACTCTTTTCCAGTAGTTGGCTTGGGAGACATAAAAGCATTGCTCTCCATGCTGTTTCACTTGGGATTGCTGGGTTTAGCTGTTTGGCAGTGGCCGCGCCGCCACATTATTTCTTTTTGTATATTGGCATATTTTGCCGCAATGTCCTTGTACAGTCAGATACCCGTGCGCATTGGCACACTGATGGGCGAACGACTGTTGTTCACTCCTTCGTTCTGGTTTTGCCTTTCGCTGCCTGTTTTGATTTTTATGGTGTTGAAAATCAATATTTTGCAGTCGGAAAGCAAAAAAATGTTCACATTGTCCAATGCTGAAAAAATAGCTGTTGGGATAGTGTTGTTCATTTCCATATTGTTTGCGCTGAAAACCCTGGACCGAAATAAAGACTGGAAAAACAACCTCACACTTTTCACAACGGACGTGGCAAAGTCTCCGGAAAGCGTACGCCTGAACGATGGCGCAGCAGAAGAATTGTACAAATCATTGGGCGCCCCGGAGACCAATCCGAATGACATAGAGCAGATATGGCAGCGCTCCAATCAGCATTCAGAAAAGAGCCTGAGTTTAGAGCCAAAAAGCCTTTCGGCATTACTAAACATGGGCAACCTTCGGTTTTATAAAAAAGAATACGAAGCAGCAGCCAGGTATTATGAAAAAGCCCTGGAAGTCATGCCCGATTATTCCTTTGCCAAAAGAAACCTGGTATCCTTGCTTATTGAATGGGCCAGAAAAACGGGCGAAAAGGATAATGATCCCGTTAAGGCGAGAGCACTGTTGGAAAGGGCCGTAGCTTTGGACAAGGACAATGCCGCAGCCTGGCATCTGTTGGGCATTTCTTATGCCGTTCAGAATGATTTAAAAAAGGCATACGAGATGTTTCAGCGGGCCACAAAATTGGAGCCTGACAACACCACTTATTCCGCTGATGTGATGCGTACCATGCAGGCCCTGGGGATGATGAGTGTTCCCAAGGCTCCTAAATAAGGGATTGGACAGGTACCACTCGCCGGACCTGACATGCCTCTAATGCAAGAAAGGAAAAAAGGCGAAGCAGGCTTAAAAGTAAAAGCCCCGACACTTTTGCCGGGGCTGATAACCAAATCAAACTTTCTGTGAAGCTTTTTCTTTTCAAATGGGGTACTGACAAAGACAGGTAAGGTTGATAAATCGTTGCACTAAAATCTGTTAACGACTGATTTTAACGCTCAATTGACATTAATTTATCGCCTAATAATCTTCGTCTATTTCCATACGGGCGCCATTGAGCTCGGCTAAGGCATGATTGTCCTTTAACGCAGTGGCCACATCCGCACCGGATTTGTATATAGCGATGGCTGCGGGATAGTTCTCCAGGCGTTCGTACAGCTTGCCTAAGTGGTAATAGAGGCCAACATAATTAGGGTGTAGGCTTTTTAAGTTTTCATACCAGGATAAGGCATTGGTGTAATCCTGGTTTTTTTCGTGCTCCTTGGCGATGGCAAACAGTAAAAAAGCATCTTGTGGGCTATTTTCAAGGAGTTGGGTCAAATATTGCAAACGATTGGACATATTTTTTTAATTTTGGGGTGATAACCAAGAGGTTTGAAAACCAAAAACACAAAAATCGGTTATAATTTAGCGAATCTTCGCTGAAATTTTTTTATACCTTTGCGATCCGCAAAATTAGTGCGGGAAGCATATATTTCTTCACACAATTTACGCCTGACCAATTTATATGAAATTTTTGGTTTGTATCAGCCAAACGCCAGACACCACCGCTAAAATATCATTTAGTGCCGATGGTACAGCATTCAATGAGGCTGGGGTACAGTTTATCATGAACCCTTATGACGAGTGGTACGCGCTCGTGCGCGCCTGCGAACTCAGCGAAGCAATGGGAGGCAAGGTCACCGTTGTCAACGTAGGCCCGGCTTCCAATGAAACAACCATCCGCAAGGCATTGGCCATTGGAGCGGATGAGGCAGTTCGGATCAATGCCGAGCCTAAAAGCGCGGCTTTTGTTGCCAAACAGATTGCCGAATATGCCCGCGCATATCATTTCGATGCCAT
The DNA here is from genome assembly GCA_964539805.1 of uncultured Saprospiraceae bacterium. Classification (GTDB taxonomy): domain Bacteria; phylum Bacteroidota; class Bacteroidia; order Chitinophagales; family Saprospiraceae; genus M3007. Next base: position 61,823 of record CAZIKN010000006.1, read on the forward strand.
CATATTGGGCAAAGAGACCATTGATTACAATGGATCCGAGGTGGGCGCTATGTTGGCTGAGTACCTTGATCTTCCCTTCATTTCGTATGCCTCAAAATTAGAAATCAATGGCAATATAGCCTCCATTGAGCGCGAGATTGAAGGCGGGATCGAAATATTGGAAGCCGATATGCCATTGGTAATCAGCGCCGCAAAAGGGATGGCTGAACAGCGTATTCCCAACATGCGCGGTATTATGACTGCCCGCACCAAACCCCTCAACGTAGTGGAACCTGTTCCCTTTGAGGATGCCGTGAAAGCCGTTCAGTTTACTTTGCCACCAGCCAAAGCAGGTGTAAAATTAGTAGCACCGGACGATATGGAAGAACTGGTGCGCCTGCTCCACGAAGAAGCAAAAATCATCTAATCCACTCATTATCAAACTCTATCGCTCAATAATATGGTACTTGTTTTTGCGGAATCTCCGCGCGGAAACGTAAAAAAATCAGCCCTCGAGGCCGTTACCTATGGCAAAAAAACGGCAGATCTGCTGGGCACTCAATGTGTAGCCCTCACAATAGGTCAGGTTAATAACGCAGGCCAATTGGGCCAATATGGCGCCAGTCGTGTGCTGAACATAGCAGGACCCGCTTTTGATTATTTTGACAGCCAAACATGGTCCTCCGCCATTGCTGATGCTGTGAAGCAAACATCTGCGTCAGTTGTTATCATTAGCCACAGTGCTACGGGAAAGTCTTTGGCCGGTCGCGTTGCTACCCGTTTGGGTGCAGGCTTGGTATCCGGGGTGAATAGTTTGCCTTCCTTGAACGGAACTAATCTGCGGGTCAAAAAATCTGTTTTTTCGGGCAAAGCAATAGCGGAATATGAAATTTCAAGCCCCATAAAAGTGCTGTCCCTCATGGGCAATGCCATAAAACCGGAGATTTCCGGCTCCGATGCCAACGTTGACAACCTTGGTGTTGCCGCTGCTGCCAGCCGTATTCGTGTCAAAGAGGTCAAAACACAGGAAGGCCGCGTGCCGCTACCGGAAGCCGAATTGGTGGTTTCTGCCGGACGAGGCATGAAAGATCCGGCAAACTGGGGTATTGTGGAAGAATTGGCCGAAAGCATAGGCGCTACTACAGCCTGTTCCCGACCGGTAGCGGATAGCCATTGGCGTCCTCACCATGAACACGTAGGGCAAACGGGCGTTGCCATCCGTCCTAACCTTTACATTGCCATTGGCATAAGCGGCGCTATTCAACATTTGGCAGGTGTGAACAACAGCAAATGCATCGTTGTGATCAACAAAGACCCGGAGGCACCCTTTTTTAAGGCTGCAGACTATGGCGTTGTAGGCGATTTGTTTGAAGTGTTGCCCCGCCTAACGGATGCCTTCAAAAAATTTAAGGCCGCCCACTAATAAGCAGTTCAGAGGCTGTATCATAAGCATCAAAGACAAAGAAAAGGAGGAGCAAAACTTTGTTTTTAGTCATCAGATGATCCAAAGTCATCAAATGACTAAAAATAAAGTTTTGTTCTTTAGCTTATCTCTATTTTTGACTTGTGATACAGCCTCTTTTTTAATTTGTTTTCGCGCCATGAGACCCAAGTTTATTCCTGCTTTACCTTATTGCACCTTATTGGCCTTTCTGTTTTTGGGACTGTCCTGCGTAAATACCCAAAAATCGGCACAACAAGCGTTCGACAACCCACATCCCAACAAACAGGGGAAAAAACTTGCGCGCGACATCAGGAAATCCGCTGTTTTTGCCAGGTCGCATACCGGATTCACCCTTTACGACCCACAAAACAATCGTTTGATTTGTGATGTGCTGGGAGACCACTACTTCACGCCTGCTTCCAACACCAAGATACCAACCCTTTATGCCAGTTTGAAATATTTGCCCGATTCTTTGCCCGGCATACAATACTACAGAACTGCGGAAGGAAATATTGTTATACGCGGAACGGCTGATCCCACCTTTTTGCATCCCGGCTTTCAGGCATGGCAAGCACCCTTCACGTTTTTACAGGAAAACAAGCATCAGAAGCTGCAATGGTCAAGTCGAAACCAAAAAGATCATACATTTGGGGATGGTTGGAACTGGGATGATCTCACGGAGGACTACGCCCCCGCGCGTGCGAGTTTTCCGATGTATGGCAACCTGAAAAAAATCAACGTGGATAATAAGCCCGTTTATGTCCCTATCCAAAACGTAGCGCAGCTATGGCCCCATCTTTTGAGGGATACACTTGGGGTTGCACAAAGCATTGATTCCGTGTTGCTTACAAGTGATATCATCTGGATGAATATCCGCTCCGCGCCGGTGGATACCCTGCTCCGGCTCATGTTTCAGGAAAGTGACAACATGTTGGCGGAGCATTGTTTGTGGATGATTGGCGGACAAAAGTTTGATACCATTGGCTGTTCAAATGTGATCAAATTCATGCAGGGTACCCATTTAAAGGATGCTCCCTTTCCCTTTAAATGGGTGGATGGGTCGGGCTTGTCAAGGTACAATTTGTTTACGCCGCGCAGCACGGTATGGCTGCTACATAAAATGTGGATGGAATATCCACATGAACGGATTTTATCGCTATTCCCGGCAGGAGGCCGTAGTGGCACCATCAAAAACCTGTACAAAGGTGTAAACAACCTGCCATACGTTTTTGCCAAAACCGGCACCTTGAGCGGTGTGCACTGCTTGAGCGGCTATGTGCGTACGCAAAAGGGCAAGTGGCTGATATTCAGTTTTATGCACAATAATTATTTGGGTGGAAGCACGCCCTGGAAAATAGAAATGCAGCGAATTTTAGAAAAAATTGCTGCATTTTGAAGATGAGGAACGGTGATGGTATATAGGGGCAATGCCAACAACCCTTTTTGTACCACATCCACATTATAAATCACACAAGATGCACAGATTACTTCTTTTTTTGTTGCTTTTACTGCTTTACGCCCAATCATCAGTTGCCCAATCCAATTATGTAAATATTCGAACGTCTTTAAACTACCCCGCAACCGTGTTTACGGGTATCTACCCTACGGATAGTTGCGTTTATATCAAAGGTGTGATGACCGATACATTATTTAGGGATGGTGTTTTTTGGGCCAAGACTTCCTTGGATGGAAGTATTCTATCTTTAACCGAAATCGTGGAGACGAAAAAAGCATATAACAGTTGGACACCCAAAATAAAAAAAAACAAAAAGGGAAATTTTGTCTTTGGAGGCACGGCGGATGATGGGATACGAAAAGGGTTTATCATTGAATTGTCACCTGAGGGAAAAACGCTGAAATATAAAGAATTTGTAAGCCCATTATACCCGACTCATCCATTTATTGCAGTTTCCTCGGTACTACCATTGCCGAACGGCGGTTATGTAGCGTCGGGCAATCTGACTAATGTTACCCAGGAAAACACTTTGTATGCAAAATTTGATGATGACTTCAACTTGTTGTTCTCCAAGGCATTGGGCACAACAAAATTTTATGAAACTGTTCTTTCTACTGCCATAGACAATCAAAATCATATCCTATTGGGTGGTTGGGAGTTTAGGCAGTCTATTGAAAAAAATATAGTATCTCGAAAAACCATTACCCGATTGGACAGCCTCGGAGAAAACATAACATTCCAATGGAAATGGCCTCAAGCGGATTTTCCCAAGTGGCGGGGCTGGTCAGTCTACGAAATGCTTGTAGAACCGGATGGGAGCATCATAGGAGCCTCGGCCATTACGGAGGAAATCTCTTGGAGCAATCCGATGTATGCAGAGTTATGGGAATATCCCACTTTATTCAAACTAAATCCGGATTATTCGATGGCATGGGAGACCCGGATTGATTTCCCGCCATATTCCCAAACCGGGGAAAACGTCCGGGTGGTAAAAGCAAATGATGACAAAGGTTATGTAGTTGCTGGTACATTGGACAGGGTAGAAAAACTAAATGCCCAAGGGGAAATTGTAAATCCTTACAAAATCTTCGGGCTTATCAGTAAAGTCGGCAACGATGGCAAAATAACATGGGCACGTTATTTGTCTTTTTTTACAGATACTACAAGTGAATATCACCATAAGGTTCACGATTTTGCTGCTGCTCCTGGCGGCGGCTACTGGCTTTGCGGTGAGGTTACACGTAGCCTGCCCAACGAACCCCTCCAACAGGGCTGGCTCGTCCGCGTGGACGACTACGGCTGCCTCAGTCCCGGCTGTCACTTGGTGGGCACGGAGGATACGCCTACTTTGGAGGACAATATCACCGTGTATCCCAATCCGGCCTCCGAGTACATCGTGGTGCATCATGCGGGCCATGAGTTTTTAAAAGGCCGCTTCCGAATTGTGGATATGCAGGGCCGCACAGTTCAGGACTGGGCCGCCGTGGTAAATGATATGAGTACAGTGTTTGATGTAAGCCATTATCCGTCAGGGAATTATGTGCTACAATACAGCGAAGGCGGGCAGATGTTGGTGGCGCGGCAGTTTGCGGTGAGCAGGTGATTTTAAATGTTGATTGGCCAGCTCTGGCCCAAAGAATACCCGCATAAAACGCAAAAGATATTGCCTGTCAGGCTGTCTTTGACGGGTCAACAGTGGGGCCACAATTAACCCGGCTTGTACACATGTCTTCACTTTGTTCCGACTGAGGACACCTCAAAACAACATGCCTTGTTGTGTTGGCGGCACTACCCCTATATGCCTATATGCTTTTTCCGTGGCAATGCGCCCGCGCGGCGTGCGTTGCAGGTAGCCCTCCATAATCAGAAAAGGCTCATGTACTTCTTCAATGGTACCAGCTTCCTCCCCAACGGCTGTGCCAATGGTGGTTAGCCCAACCGGCCCACCTTTGAACTTGTGCACAATGGTGTTCAGGATTCGAATATCCATTTCATCAAGACCTGATTCATCTACATCCAAAGCGCTCAGGCCGTAGCGGGCAATTTCCTGATTTACTTCTCCATTACCTTTAATCTGGGCAAAATCACGGATACGGCGGAGCAGTGCATTGGCAATACGTGGCGTGCCCCGGCTTCGCCGGGCTATTTCATACGCCCCGTCATCCGTTATTGGAATATTCAGGATGGCGGCTGATCTTTTTAAAATCGTTTCTAAGGTGTGCACATCATAATAGTCCAGATGGCAATTTATGCCAAAACGCGCCCTTAAAGGCGATGTGAGCAGCCCCATACGGGTAGTAGCGCCCACTAAGGTAAAAGGGTTGAGGGTAATTTGAATACTGCGCGCATTTGGCCCGGAGTCAATCATGATATCAATCCGATAGTCCTCCATGGCTGAATACAGGTATTCCTCCACAACGGTGTTCAGGCGATGGATCTCATCAATAAACAGCACGTCGCCGGGATCCAGATTGGTCAGCAGGCCAGCCAGGTCGCCCGGTTTTTCCAGTACTGGGCCAGAAGTCATTTTCATGCTTGCTCCCAGTTCAGCGGCTACAATATGTGACAGGGTCGTTTTGCCAAGTCCAGGAGGGCCATGAAGCAGAACATGGTCCAGGGCTTCTCCGCGTTGTTTGGCGGCCTGGATAAAAACCGTTAGATTATCTACGATTTTGCGCTGCCCGCGAAAGTCATCCAATAGTTTTGGGCGGAGTGCTTTTTCAACCAATTGTTCTTCGCCGCTGGCGGGATCATTTGCCAAGTTTTTCATAATGCACAAAAGTAATTCAAATCATCCAATCTGTACCTTCCGACCGGGCAGGCGATGAAATTCAGGGTTATTGCTGCTAAGCCCATGCCGGGTAATGACCCAAAGTATGGGCACGAGGGGCCTTGTCTGTGGAATGTCCGCAAAACCATCCGTAAAATAGATCATGCCATCCGGCCTTTCCTTGTTGGCTGTTTTGATAGGCTCTTCATAGTTGGTGCCGCCCCTGCCATGAACAAACTGAGGCATTTTTCCTTTATAGGCGTATCGCTGCGCAATTTGGGTATCACATTCCAGGATTTCCACCTCCGTACCTGCCCGCCAAATGTGAAAAATTTCCCTAAAAAACGATTCTATATCCTCTTTACCTACGCTTCCGGAGCTGTCTATGGCCACATAAATTCGTTGTAAACGTTTGATTTTCAGGCCTGGTGTAGTGCCATAGCGTTTGCTGGGGCGCTGTATGGTATTTCGCATACGGGTTTTGCCCGAACTTCCTACAAAGAGGCGGAGTGCTGCCTTCCAATCCAACTGTGCTGTGTTGTTTTGTGTTAGTTGGGCCAACAATTCACGGATTTGACCGGGCAGATGCCCCCATTGATGGGAGGCCGTGCGCTGCATGGCAGTCCTCATCAGGCTATCCACGTGGTTCTCGGTCACCTGATTCTCCATTTCTGACTTGTGCTGTATTTCCTGCCAAGGTTGATGCCGCTCCAGTCCATTGCTGTTTTGTCCTATTTGGGATAGTTTTTCATGGGATTGTCCCTGTTCGTTTTCGGCTCCTTTGGGGCCAAGTTGCAGGTTTTCTATTTTTTTGTAGTAGTAATACCAGCTTTGTCCGGGTTCCAGGTGAAGGTCGGGAAATGATTCCAGAAAAATGGAGTCCTCTGGAAGGTGATCTCTTGCAATGTACTGGTTTACAACGAGATCAAAGGCTATATTGAGCAGACGGGAGTCAAGGAAAGGCTCGCGAACAAAAATATGCTTGAAGACGATATGCAGGATTTCGTGTTTTAATATGCCGATTCGGTATTTAGGGTTTTGGAGTTCATTTTGCCAAAAGTCTGCATTGACATACAAACTCAAGGACTGATTGGGGCTAGCCCCAATGGCAAGTGTTTCCACTTCATGCCCCTTGTTTACAATCTGCTTATTGAGGCTTCCCGCCAAATGGGCATAAAAAGGCTCTGTGAGCAAAAGTTGAATGGTAGTTTGACTCAGTTCTTCTAAAATGCTCATCGTCCTTCTATGTGATAGCGCTGTAATTTGGGTAAACGTTCGGGATAAAACTCTATGCGTCGAAATGGGTTGCCTATCATTGTAATTTCCTGCAAATCAGTTAATTTTGACATAAAATGAGGCACTTCCGACAATTGGTTATAACGAAGATCAATAAAGGAAAGTTGTTGGGATGCGCCTAAAAAGCCCACGTCATCCAAAAGGCAACGGTTCAGTACTACTTCTTTCAAATTAGGGAAAGGGCCCAGGTTGGGGCTGCCCGTAAATGGATAACTGTCAATGGTCAGGGACTCCAGCAATGGGGCTCCGAAGGGGCCTCCTTCGGGTATTTGCATAGGGTGCCTTGGCCTGATATTGCGCCGTTTGATACTGAATTTTTTCAGATTGGGCAGGTCAAAGACCTCTACAGGGAAAAGTTCCAGTTTCACATCTTCAATGCGCAGGGCTTCAATGGGCAATTGTTTGAGTAAAGGGATGCTGGAAGCCACATCAAAGTTGCGGTGGGCCGGAAGATCCAGAGAACGGACGAAATCAAGCGTAGTTATGGCAGCTGTGAGCTGATTACCTTTATATTGTGAAAGGTCCAGATCTTGCAACAGGCTCTGTCGGTAGGCTGGGCGCACTTCTGTGCTTCTGTGCCAGGTGCACATTCGGAAGGCTAAAATAAAGTCGAAAATATCTATTTCTCCCGGTTCAAATTTTCCGATATACTCGGCCTCATTAAAATAATATCCCCGGGACTCGCGTAGTCTTTCGGCCTGTTTGCAGGTTTCCTGGCTACAGAATCTTTCCATCAATTGCATGGCTTTTCTGCTCACTTCCGGGGCATTATGGTTGGTGGCTATTCCGAAAAGATAACCTTTTAACCTTGGGTTGGCCCCACCTCCAGAGATCAGCTCGAGCAATAGCATTGCATTGTCTGTCCCTTCATCACGGAGCAGGCGGGTAATCTGTGCCGTAAGATTACCGGTAGAGTCGTGTGCTAAGTATGAATCCATGAATGTTATACAACTATGGAACGTCGTTTAACCCAATTGGTTTAATCAAACATTTGTTTGCCTGCGCTCAACTGAGCAAAGCTTCAAAAAGACTGCGGCCATCAGTATTACCCAGTACCATTTCACTGGCACGTTCAGGGTGTGGCATCATTCCGAATACGTTGCGCTTGGCGTTGCATACGCCAGCAATATTGCGGGCTGCGCCATTGGGGTTTGCCGCATCTGTAATTTTTCCGTCGGCGCCACAGTACCTAAACAGCACCTGATTGTTCTTTTCCAATTCATCCAAGGTTTGTTCATCAGCAAAATAACGCCCTTCGGCATGGGCAATCGGGATTTTAAGTGGCTTTTTGAGGTCAATACCTCGGGTAATGGGTGACTTTTTAGTAGTGGGTCTTAGAAATACATTTTTACAAATGAACTGCTGATTGGCGTTGCGCAGCAAAACGCCGGGCAAAAGGCCTGACTCGCACAATATTTGGAATCCGTTGCATACGCCAAAAACATAACCACCTTTGGCCGCAAAGGCTTTAACCGCCTTCATGATAGGTGAAAACTGGGCAATGGCTCCCGCCCGAACATAGTCGCCGTAAGAGAAGCCGCCTGGCAACACGATACAGTCACCTTTGCCAAACCCGGGCAATTCAGTGTTCTTATGCCATATTTTTACAACATCCTGGCGCATAACATCACCAAGAACATGAACCATATCATCATCACAATTGGAGCCGGGAAATACGATTACGCCAAATTTCATTGTTTCTTCTTTTTTAATTCGGGCGCAAATATTGACTGTTTTTGGTAATTATCCTGCATTGCCAGGCTAAAAACAAAAAACCGCAATGTTTTTTGTCATTGCGGTTGGTTTTCTTGAGCAAAATATATTGTACTCAAGAGGGGTGAAGGACCGGGTACAATTACTGCGCCTTACCTTCTATGGTAAAAAACAAACACTCAACTTGTAATAATCGGAAAAAGGGTGAAATTTAAGACAGGTCGTCTAATTCCCTACAAAGGTAGGTAAGTTTGATAATGTATATGTTTTTTTTAATGGATATTATCGGAAAATAAATTTATTTTTTTCCCGATTATCGGGAAAATTGTATATTGCGGCTTTAAATCATACTTTTATGGCAGAAAAGCAATCAGAACTAAAACAGGTACCCAATAAATTTGACATTAGTTTGCAGCTTGTACAGGCTGTACGGCGATTGCTCCCACGCCAAAAGGATCTCGCAAAGGTTTTGGCGGACCTTTTGCACCTGAGCAATAGTGCTGTGTATCGTAAAATGAGCGGTGAGGTACCTTTCACCCTTGATGAAACCTCTGTGCTCATGCGCCATTTTAGGATTTCAGTTGATAACATGATTTTGGGTGGTTCAGAGAGTTCCGGTATGCGTTTCAGGCCTTTGTATGATCCTGTAAAAAGTGCGCTTGATTATTATGAGCGGGCTTTTTTGTCCCTGAAACGCAGCACCCAAATTGGGGATAAACCCATTATGTATTTGGCATTGACGGAGCTTGCCCCATTTCATTACCTGAATTTTCGGGAGTTGACCGTTTTCCAGACCCTTATTTGGAGTCGTTTGGGGGCTCGATGGTCTGATATAGAGACTTCTGATTTTCATTTTGAAAATTATGCGGAACAGCCCCAATTTGAACAGATTTCTACCGATTTTTTGGAATGGTACCTGAAAATACCCAGTGTTGAGTTTATATCAGGCAATATTATTAATACCAATTTAGAGGCATTGTTGCACTATTCCGGGCAAAGCATTTTTGAAGATCAAAGAACACCCTTCCTGATTTGTGATCAGTTGGATGCGTATGTCCGGCATATTTTTCACATGGCTAAACACGGTGTAAAATTCAGACTTGGTGCGGAGGTGAAAAACGAAGGGACTAATGCCCCAATTACATTATTTTACGACCCCATGCCTGCCTATGTTGCCCATATTTTGATCAAATCTGAGCCTTTTTCCACTATTTTTTCAACGTTGGATTATCCCAATTTTTTGGTCAGTACTTCACCGAATATGGCCGTGTACATGGATGGCTGGTTCGAACGCATAAAAGAACACTGTTTTCGCATCAGTGGGGAAGCTGAAATGATCCGCAACCAACTGATGCACCAAATGATAAAAAGGATTGACCTCACCCGGCAACAGATTAAACTGCGACAGTGAGCAGGAATTGAAATTTTAGGCTTCTTTACCGTGTCAATCGCAAAAGTCTGCTATTTTTGCCCCTGAAAAGCACCCAAAGGGATGTAAATCCTTGTGCATAATATACGGATTATGAAATATTTTTACATTGCGTCAATAGCGCTGCTATTGTGTTCCTCAGTATCATCTCAAAGCATAGGTGAATTAACATTTGGAACAGACACCACACTTGAAATCGCAACTTGGAACATCAACAATTTTCCCAAAAACGGACAAGCAACAGCAACTTATGTAAGCCAACTGATCAAAAGTTTGGATATTGACGTGATTGCTTTTCAGGAACTGGCCGATACGGTACAGTTTAAAAAAATGCTTGGCGATTTATCAGGATTCAAGTATTCCTTTGTGGCCTCGCGATATGGCGGGCTTGCCTATATTTACAAGCATAGCACAGTCAAAATAAATGGTGTATATGACATATACTCCAGTACAACCTACAGAAGCCCTTTCCCAAGACCGCCCCTGGTGATGGATCTGAACTATGCAGGCCAAAGGTATTATATCATAAACAATCATTTAAAATGTTGCGGTGACGGCACCCTGAACCTTAACTTAAGCACTGATGAGGAGTATAGGAGGTACTATGCTTCCAATCTGTTAAAAAACTATATTGACAACAATTTACCCAAACAAAATGTGCTACTCCTCGGAGACCTGAATGATGATATTGCCGAGCCTCAGCCCAATAATGTTTTTGATGGTTTTATCTCGGATAGCCTCAATTATTTATTTGCTGATATGAAAATTGCAAAGGGGGGTATAAATGAATGGTCCTATCCAAGTTGGCCTTCCCATCTTGATCATATCATGATCTCCAATGAACTTTTTTCAGCCTTTTACAATAAACCAGCTGAAATAAAGACCCTTAAAATTGATGATTTCCTGACAGGCGGTTGGCAGACCTATTATACCCAAATTTCAGATCACAGGCCTGTTGCCTTAAAGCTGTTGCCTAATGTATCTACATCCGCTCATACCTTAAATAAGACAACCAAAGTATCATTTTACAACTACCCCAATCCTTTTCAGCATGAAACCAAGTTCCTTTTTGATGAAATCAATACGGCCTCAAGCATAGAAATATTAAATGTCTATGGCCAAGTCGTCAATAGTATCCAATTGGACAATGGGCAAACAGAGGCCATTTGGAACGCTGCAAACCTTCAGAGTGGAATTTACTTTGCCCAATTGATTTCAGGTACAAAAATTATTGCAGATGCGAAGTTGATACTGATGAAGTAGGCTTGTTTTTTCGCACAAAGCGACCGATATCGGACGCTTTTATTTTGGTAAAAATGATATAAGTAATTGATTTTTAATTGATTACTACTTGGCATACTAATGGAAACAAAATAAGTTATTGTTTCATCGTTACCAAGCAGAATTTACCAAAATATATCCAGAATGGATCGGGAATTATCGCAACACATTGTACAGCAGCAACAATTCAAACAATGGCGCCTTGGACTCATCATTTTAGGCATCATTGCTTTGTCCGTATGGGGCGTTCGCAGGGTATTTTTTACGGCTGTCAAACAATCGGATCTTCGCATCGTCGCGGTAGAAAGCGGGCCTGTGGAAAATACCCTGAGCGCCGTAGGCGAACTGATTCCTGCATTTGAACAGCTCATTACCAGCCCAATACCAGCAGTTATCCAACGTGTATTTTGCCAAGAAGGAACTGCTGTAAAAGTAGGCGATAAATTGATAGAACTGGATCGGGCAAGCACCCAGTTGGACTATGAAAAACAAAAGGACCAACTTGATCTCCGCCGAAATGGTATAATAAAGCTTCGATTGGATTTGGACAAGAGCTTCTATGATCTGCAAATCAGTGATTCCATCAAGGCATTTCGGATAGAAGCCCTAAAGGCGGATATAGAAAGCGCCAGGCGCTTGTTCAAGGCAGGCGGTGGAACGCGTGAAGCCGTAGAAAAATTGGAAAACGACCTGCACATTGCACGTTTGGAAAAAAGGCAATTAGAAAACGATATCCGCACGCGCCAGGCCATTACCAAGGCAAGTATAAGGGAGTCAGAGATCAGTGCTGCAATTCAGGAAAAGGAATTGAGCGCATTCCAACGCAAGTTGGACAAATCGGACATCCGCGCCTCGCACCCGGGAGTGTTGACCTATATCAATAAAAATCTTGGCCAGCAAGTGGCAGAAGGAGAGCCGCTGGCGCGCGTGGCTGATTTGAGTGATTATAAAATATTGGCTTCTATATCAGATAATTATGCAGGAAAAATCAGTACCGGAATGCCAGTCTTGGTGCGCATTAACAACACCGATGCTACAGGTATTGTAACCAATATCCACCCTTCCATTGTCAATAATGTTATGACGTTTGAGCTGGCCTTAACGGAAAAAAACGTCCGTGATCTGCGCCCCAAAATGAAGGTAGAGGTGTACCTGGTCACCGAACGGCGCGCCCAGACCTTGAGGGTTGCCAATGGCCCGGCATTTAAGGGGGGCTCAGAACTTGACCTTTTTGTGTTGCGCCCCGATGGGATAGCCGAACGACGAAGGGTAAAAACAGGATTGGTCAATTTTGATTATGTAGAAATATTGGATGGCCTCTCTATTGGCGAAAAGGTCATCATATCGGATATGAGTAAATACAAAAATTCAAATGAAATCAAAATTATACCCGGATCTATACCAGGATTTAAGTGATTTTGAAGACTTCCAGGATTAATTTACAAGGCTCATAACATATAACTACCCATGCGTTACCTACCATTTTTGATCATCCTGTTTGCTACGGCGCTCCGTGCACAAAATCTGCGCCGACTAAGCTTAGGGGAGGTGGTCGAATTGGCCAAGGCTCAATCTATTGCTGCCCGGCAGGCTGAAACCACACGTGAAACCCGCTATTGGCAGTTCAAGGCATTTCAATCAGATTTTAAGCCGCAATTGGTGTTAAACGGCAGTTTGCCTTCGTTTAACCGGGCTTTCAGGGAAGTATGGCAGCCTAATGGCACGGTGCTTTTTCAGCCAGTCCGCAACAATAATTCATCTTTGAGCCTTTCTCTTCAACAAAACATATCCCGTACGGGAGGTGCTATTTTTGCTACGACACAACTGCAACGTTTTGATGATTTTGATCGCGACGTAATCTTGTACAATGGTGCACCACTCACCGCGATAGGATTGGAACAGCCATTGTTTCGCTTCAATGCTATGAAATGGGACAATAGAATAGAGCCGCTGAAATATCAGGAAAGCCGTCGTGAGTATATAGAATCTATAGAAAGAATAGGTCAAAATGCTTGTGATCTGTATTTTGACCTATTGCTGGCGCAAGTAAATTTCAATATTGCAGAAACCAACCTCAAAACAACCATAGATATCCTGAAGATCGCAAATGAAAAATATGAGCTGGGCAAAACAAGTCGGAATGAGCTGTTGCAATTGCAATTGGAGCAACTAAAGGCCCAAAAAGCATTGGCAGCGGCCCAGCGCGATGTGGAAATAGCCGGATTAAGGCTGCGCAGTTACAGTGGATTACAGGAAGAGGACAAATTACTGTTGGAAGAAAGCAAACCCCGGAATCCGCCGGATGCTGACGTAGAACTTCTGCTTTCAGAGGCATTAGCCAACCGTGCAGACGCTATCGCCTTTTCCCGGCGGAAATTGGAAGCCGAACGGAATGTAGCCAAAGCCAAGGGTGACAACGGGGTAAACCTGACACTTTCGGCCAATTTAGGGGTGAGCAATTCAAGTGCTAAGCTGGAAGGTGTTTTGCGTAATCCTCAAGATTATCAAGCGATTAGCCTTCAATTGGATGTGCCTGTATTAGATTGGGGGCGTTCCAAATCACGTATAAAAACGGCTCAGGCCAATCGCCAATTGACCGAGTATGCCATTCAACAGGATCAACAGACCTTTCGGCAGGAGATCGTCACGGCAGTATCATTGTACCAATTGCTCAAAAACCAGTTGGACCTGAATGCTCAAACGGATCAAATAGCCCAGGAGCAGTACGATATTGCTCGTGAGCGATATGTTTTGGGCAATTTGAACGTAATGGACCTCAGCCTTTCATTTGCCGAAAAAGATCGCGCCAGGCGTGACTATATTGGTGCTTTGCGCGATTACTGGAATGCCTATTTTAGCCTGCGCCGATTGACCCTTTATGATATTGAACAGAAAAAACGACTTGGGGAATGATTGGCCGGTTGCCGCTTATTGGTTTGCACCTTAACCAACAACCAATAACCAACAACCACCAACCACCAACCACCAACCACTAATTAACCACCAACCATCATTTATACAATGTTATCATTACAAAACATAGAAAAAGTGTATCGTACAGATACCATAGAAACATTAGCATTAAACAATATTAATTTAACCGTTGACAAAGGCGAGTTTCTCTCCATTATGGGGCCCTCCGGTTGTGGGAAAAGCACGCTATTAAACATAATGGGCTTGCTGGATGATCCTTCAAAAGGCAGCATATTAATTGACAATCAGATGGTAGCAGGATTAAGCGATGAAAAAATGTCGCGCGTGCGCAACCAAAAGATCGGGTTTATTTTTCAAAGTTATCACCTGATCAATGACTTGTCGGTGGTTGACAATGTGGAATTACCACTACTTTACAGAAAGGTTTCTGCATCCGAGCGCCGCAAATTGGCCACTGAGGCATTAGCAAAGGTGGGCCTGTCCAATCGCCTTAAACACTATCCAACACAGTTGTCAGGTGGACAAAGGCAACGTGTTGCCATTGCAAGGGCCGTGGTAGGACAGCCTTCTTTGATTTTGGCTGATGAGCCTACGGGTAACTTGGATTCGGCTATGGGAAACGAAGTAATGGAGATACTGGAAACCCTCAATCGTGAGGAAGGAGTGACTATTGTGATGGTGACACACGATGAGAACATGGCGCGTCGTACCCATCGTTTGATCAGGTTGTTTGACGGCCAGCAGGTGAGTTGAAACACAATACCAATCTTTTTAAATTCACGTAAAAAACTGTAAATGAATATGTTGGGTGGGGATATAATTTTTTCGGATAATTTTATCCCCCATCCAACATATTCATTCCCCTGTAAAAATATGCTCATCAATTACATCAAAATTACCTTGGCGGTAATGCGTCGCCGCAAGTTTTTCACCTTCATCAGTATGTTTGGGATTAGTTTCACCTTGTTGATTCTTATCCTGATTACTGCTTTTTTTAATCACATGCTGGGGCCTAATTATCCGGAGTGGAACAGGGATAAGATGGCCTATATTATGATGGTGGAGCAAAAAAATTCTGAAAAAGGGTGGGCCAATACTGGCCCTATGAGTTATTCTTATGCCAAGCGCTTCGTCAAAACCCTAAAAACGCCTGAAAAGGTGGCCCTATCCTCCATTCCTTCCACTATCAATGCCTATTCTGGTGGGCATAAATTTCGCCTGTTCTACCGTTATACCGATGCCGAGTTTTGGGATGTGACACAGTTTGATTTTTTGGAAGGACGCCCTTATACACAGCAGGATATTGATCAAAATGCCATGGTAGTGGTCATTAATGAACAAACACGTGAAAACTATTACGGCGAAAATGCATCTGCTGTAGGCAAAACAATAGATATTGAAAATGTCACTTATCGTATTATCGGGGTAGTGCGCGGTGTGCCGCTGATACGCCTGCATACAACATCTGATGTGTGGATGCCCTATAATGCCATGAAAACAGATCTGAATGACCCCGGTTATGGTGGGACTTTTTCAGCATTAATACAGCTAAAAAAAGAAACAGATATAGCGCCTGTAAAGGCTGAATATGCAGATGTAGTATCCAGAATCCCGCCACAGGATCCGGAGTTGAACCAAATTACCTCCATTGCTGATGGTTTTGTGGAATCTATAACCAGAAATATTTTCGGAAGCCGTGATGACAGCGGTTTGCGCATGACGTTCTTGTTCTTAACCGTATTTGCGCTATTGTTCATGCTGATTCCAGCGCTTAACCTAATCAACCTCAATATCAGCAGAATCATGGAACGGGCTTCGGAGATAGGTGTACGTAGGGCAAGTGGTGCCTCAGCAAAGCATTTAGTTGTTCAATTTACGATAGAAAATGTACTTATTTCACTCATAGGCGGCTTAGTGGCGCTAATCTTGGCAGTAGCCCTGATAGCAGCGTTCAATGCAAGTGATATTTATCCCCATGCCGACCTGCGTGTCAATTGGTTGGTAGCAGGCATGGCTTTTTTGCTGAGTTTGGTCTTTGGCTTGATTTCGGGTGTTTATCCCGCCTGGCGAATGTCTAAATTGGCACCTGCCGAAGCATTGAAAAGCAGTGAATGATT
This sequence comes from uncultured Saprospiraceae bacterium, assembly GCA_964539805.1. Lineage (GTDB taxonomy): Bacteria > Bacteroidota > Bacteroidia > Chitinophagales > Saprospiraceae > M3007. The sequence continues at coordinate 78,242 of CAZIKN010000006.1, forward strand.
TATACCAGGATTTGAGTTATTTTGAAGATTTACAGGATTGATTTACCTGATTTTCAAAGATTTACAGACGCCATTAGATTCAAAATCACTTTGCTTTGGCTATATAACACCCCCCAACCAACAACCAATAACCAACAACTAATAACTAATAACATGTTCTCTCATATTTTTAAACTTATTTGGAAAAAGAAGACGAGTAACTTCTTATTGACGCTCGAAATATTCTTTTCGTTTTTGGTACTATTTGCAGTCTATAGTTTTGCCACTTATTTTTATCAAAACTATAAAGATGTATCGGGTTTGGAAACGGACAATCGTTGGGTCATCTTCCTTGAATTCAATCAAGATACCACGGCAACAATAGATTTGGTGAAGCAAAAACTGAAAACCTTTCCTGAAGTGGAGTCGTTTTCTTTCTCAGCCAATAATGTGCCGTTCAGCTTTAGCAGTTCCAACAGCGAATTGCATTACAACAATCGTACAGTGTTGTCCGAGATTATGAATGTTGAGCCCAATTATTACGAAACTATGGGTATGCCGCTGAGTGAAGGCCGCTGGTTTACAGCAGCGGATACCGTGGGGGATAAATTTCATCCTATTGTGATTACGCGCGCGTTGAAAGATGCATTATTTGGCGATGAGGAAGCGGTTGGGAAAAGCTGGATCGAAAAAGATGACGCTGGCAATATATCCCAGACCTATAAAGTCATGGGAATAGTGGATCATTTTAAGCACAAACATGATTTCCAGGAAAGGACTAATACCTTTTTCCACCCTTTCACCCCTCACCGCAGCCGCAATGCCGTATTACTGAAAATGCGGCCCGGTGTTGACGCTGAATTTGAGGCCAAAGTGACTAAGGAACTCCTGCAAACAGGCAGTGGCTGGTCCGTGGAAATACAACATCTTTCGGCGATGAAGGCCAACCAAAACCTGTTTACCTGGATCCCTATGCTTATCGCTTTTGCGGTTTGTTTTTTCTTAGCCCTCAATGTTGCCCTGGGCCTCTTTGGCGTTTTGTTTCAGAACATCAACAGGCGGCGCGGGGAAATTGGCTTGCGCCGCGCTATGGGGGCCACCCGAAAAGAGGTACAGCGTCAATTTTTGGGTGAAACGGCCATGCTGACCACTTTTGGCGTTTTGCTTGGGCTGTTTTTTGCCGTCCAATTTCCCTTATTGGCAGTTTTTGACGTAAAACCAACGGTTTATATGGGTGGAATGATTTTGGCCTCCCTAACTATTTATGCTTTGACTTTACTTTGCGCCTGGTACCCCAGCCAGTTAGCCGCAACGGTATTCCCGGCAGAGGCCCTTAGAGCAGAATGATACTTCTCATAGATGACGACATAGCAGTGCGCACTTCTTTGTCCCTTTTGTTGGGCAAGGAAGGCTTTATTACCGGTGGAGCAAGCGCTCCCTCCGAGGCATTGGATATGATTCGGGTGCAAATGCCGGAATTGATCATCATGGACATGAACTTCTCCAATGAAACCACCGGAGAAGACGGCCTGCAATTGCTCCGCATCATCAAAACGCGTTATCCCAATCTGCCCGTTATCCTGATTACGGGATGGGGCACAATTGATTTGGCAGTGCAGGGTATGAAAATGGGGGCCTCTGATTTCATCCATAAACCCTGGCAAAACAGCCACCTGTTACAATCCATCCGTACAATACTAAATCTCCGTGAGCTGTCCAAAGAATCGCTTGGGCGCAAGAAATTGGACGAAAAATATGATTTTAAGCATATTATAGGCGAAGATCAGGCTGTCATGCGCGTGTTGGAAACGGTAGGCCGAGTAGCCCCCACTGATGCTTCGGTTCTTATTTTGGGCGAAAGTGGCACTGGAAAAGAATTGATCGCGGAAGCCATTCACCAAAACAGCGCACGCGCCCAAAAACATTTTGTCAAGGTAAATCTTGGAGGCATTTCCTCCAGTCTTTTTGAGTCCGAAATGTTTGGCCATGTACGTGGAGCCTTTACGGATGCCCGTTTTGATCGCACCGGTCGTTTTGAAATGGCCAACAAAGGCACGATCTTTTTGGATGAAATTGGTGATCTTGATCTTTCCAATCAGGTCAAGCTCTTGCGCGTTTTGCAGGACCGTAGCTATGAGGTATTGGGCAGCAGCCGCACCAAAAGCACCGATGTTCGGGTGGTGTGTGCCACAAATCGCAATTTGGAGGAATTGGTATCCCGTGCTTTGTTTCGGGAAGATCTGCTTTATCGCATCAACCTAATCACGCTTCGCCTGCCGGCTCTCCGCGAACGGCCGGGCGATATACCACTTTTAATACGCCATTTTTTAAAAAACCTGAGCGAGCTGTACCAACGGCCACTCTCTGTTTCTTCAGAGGCCATGAAGTGGATTCAACAATTGCACTTGCCTGGCAATATCCGGCAATTAAAAAATCTGGTGGAAAGGACAGTGCTGGTTTCGCCCTCAGACGAGTTGCAACTACTTGATTTTCAATTGCAATACCAGCCAGGAGTAAAAAAAGACAAAGAGCAGCTACCCGAAGTTGGCAGCATGACCTTAGAGGAAATGGAAGTACAGATGATCAAACGCGCCATGGAATTTCACAAGGGCAAACCAGCGCGAGCGGCTCGTGCATTGGGGCTCACCCGCTCTTCACTCTATCGGCGTTTAGAAAAGTACGGCATCCCTTATTCCGAAGAATGATGATGAAAATACGCAGCAGATACATCATGTTTATCGCCGTCATCCATACGGCTGCGTTGCTGATGTCGTATTTTATATTTAAGGAGAACAAGATTGTGTTCCTCATCTCGGAAGCCTTGATTCTGGTGTCGCTGGCTTTTTCCTGGTCCTTGTACAAAAGTTTGATCCAGCCCATCGAAATGATCTCTGGCGGTGCCGAGGCCATTCGCGACCGCGATTTTTCCGTAAAAATGATCCAAACCGGTGCAGAGGAAATAGATCGCCTGGTGGAGGTGTACAACCAAATGATAGAACAGTTGCGGAAGGAACGTGTATTACAACAGGAAAAGCATTTTTTTTTAGAAAAACTGCTCCAAACTGCTCCGGTGGGTACCTTAATCCTGGATTTTGACGGCAAGCTGGAAAGCATGAATCCCAAGGCCGCAGAAGTGTTAGCACTGAAAATGGGCGATGGCCAGCAAAAGCCTGTTCTGCCCATGGATCATCCTTTCTGGCAACCCATCCAGCTATTGAAGCCCGGTTCGTCCACTATTTTTCAAACCAATAATGCCAAAAAATTCAAGATCAGCAAAGCCACTTTTATGGATAGGGGTTTTGCACGGGCATTTGTAATTATAGAAGAATTAACCGTGGAGATCTTAGAGGCAGAAAAAAAAGCCTATGGAAAAGTGATCCGTATGATGGCCCATGAGATCAACAATTCCATAGGGGCGGTCAATTCCATTTTGGATACCGTACGCCAAAATGAACAGGATCAGCTCATGGCTAAGGCTCTTCAGGTGGCTGTGGAGCGCAATGAACGCCTGAGTCTTTTTATGCGTCGCTTTGCGGATGTAATTCGGCTGCCCGAGCCGCGTCGCGAACCATTTGACCTGAATGAGTTGATCCGCAAGACCGCTAACCTGATGGAATACTATGCCGCCCAAAACGGGGTTAAATTTCAACTTGATCTTGATCCAGCACCCTTGCTTATCCATGCTGATATGCAACAGATGGAACAAGTGCTTATCAATATCATTAAAAATGCTATTGAATCCATTGAAAAAGAAGGAGTGGTCCGTTTTTGTTCCCAATGCGCACCCCGGCGCCTGCAAATTGTGGACAATGGTCGAGGTATTGCATCGGATGTGGCTCCCTTGCTTTTTTCACCCTTTTATACCAATAAAAATGGCGGTCAGGGCGTAGGGCTGACCCTCATTCGAGAAATATTGAGCCAGCATCAATTTGAGTTTTCCCTGCAAACCAAAGCAAACGGGGAGACGGTTTTTGAGATTGAAATGGAGCATAACAAGCATCATCAAACCATAAAATTCCAATCAAGTGCTAACGCAAGCGGGCAAAATCCTCATTCCGGGTAAAATATTCCAAGCCCAGTATCCATACCATCTGAAAAATGTGGGTGATCTTTTGCACCAAGGGCATATAGGCTAATCCGGTTCTGGTGCTGTACATGTAAGTTGCTGCGTAAAAACCAGCCAAAAACACCACAGACAAGGGTTTGAAAAGGCTAAGCGGGGACTTAAAGAGGACTATCATCACATAAAAAAATACGAGCAAATTAAGGCAAATGCTACACATTACCGATAAATCATGTAGTGAAGGGATGGCGCCCAGAGCCGTCAGCAAGATCAAAAGCAGTCCACCGTATTGGATGACAAGTGAATATTCTTTTTTGCCCACTTTACGCGCAAATCGGACAAAAGCCAAGCCTGTGCTTAATCCCATCAGTATCACACCGACCACGGCAAGTGGCCGAGCCCGATTATCTGCTCCGTTTACCGCTTGGTAGTCCAGCATGTCACTAATATAGTTCTCTGTCCAGTGAAACCCTACGGACTGACTGTCCTTTGGACTGCCACCCGGGTATAAGAAGGAAGCTGCTATCAGGCATAAAACAGACAGGCTCATCCCCATCAAAACAAGATGCTTTTGCATATTCAACAATTTTAAAGGCGCAAGGAATTAACTTTTGAAAACGCAATACGATTTATTGGCTGAACAGGGCCTTGGCTTCTATCAAATACGGAATTTGAAATAAAAAAGACCGTTTGACAACCCGTTTTACAGTTGAATCTCTTGCCATGCTGAAATTTCAAAAATAACTCATGGCCCCTTTTACCGTATCCCGCATGGCCATAAGATTGGCTGCCTGAGGCTGCCCAAGGGCCTTCCGCGCGAGCAGGTAGCGATCCGCAATATCCAGGTAAATAATGGAAAACCAGGCAAATACAGGTAGGCTGAGCGCAGCCATAATCCATACAATATTCCAGCTAAAAAGACTGATGATCAGCCATAGGGCATAATAAAGGGTGCCCGCAAGGGTACAAACACCAAAAAGAACGCTGCTGAAAAATTCCTTCTTTTTTACCTTGCTGTTGGCTACCCAATACCCTAATCGCCGAATGGGCCATTGGGTTATCCAGCCATACAAAAAAGGTAAGAAACCGAGCACCAAAAACAACAGGCGTCTGATGCTACCATGCAGGTGGCGATTGTACAATGCATCATCATCCAAGCCATGCTGGGCCAATTGGGCAAAATATACCTCGTGCAGGGTGCGCAAGGCTGCTTTTTCTGTGCCGTCCAGCTTGTTGATATGATCCAGGATAGCCTTTTCCGCGGCAAATCGGTCGGTATTGTACTGTACTGACGGAAACCAAGGTTCCTGATTTTCGGAGGCATACATGGCCAAACATTGGCTGCCAAGTTCCTCATCGGCTTCGTCATCCAAGTGGTAGCACACTTTTTTCAGGGCGTTTTCAATATCCAGGCACATTTTCTGAACCGCAGCATTGGCATTTTCTTGATACAAGGCCCAATAATCTTTTACCCACAGGGGGTCGCCCACAGTGAAGCGCCCTTCCTCGCGCGCGCGATCGCCATAACGGTAGGCACAACCCACTGGAAATACCTGCAAGTCCTCCAATCGGTACTGTTCGTAAGTTCCAAAAGCAATGTTGGCCAAGCCTTTTTTGATGGGCCGCACCCGTTTCTCCCAGTGGTGCTCGCCTTCCACATAAATGGTGACGATGCGGCCATCCCTGAGTTTATTCTTGCACCAATCAAACACCTCCGCATTGCGGTCGCGGCCGGTATAGCCATCGCGCATGCGGAACACCGGGAACATATTGGTGCTTTCCAACAATTTTCGGAAAAAGGGTTTTCGGAAAATGTCGCCGCGCGTCATGTTATAAATGGGGCCTTCCATAAAAGTGCAAATGGGCAGCGGATCAATAAAGGCCGTTGGATGGTTGACGGCCAATAGTACAGGTTTGGCAACGGGTACTTTTTTGAAGCCATTGATGTGCAGGCTGCGAAAAAAAACTTTGAGGCCCCATTTGGCCGGTGTATGCATGGTATTGTACACCATGCCCTGGCTGAGGTGAACGTAACGATAATTCATGCGGGCAAATGTCGGAAACCCAAATAACTTTGCAGCGTATGTCAGGCACAGAAAAAACATTGATCGTCATCGGTGGCGCTACAGCCACTGGCAAAACGGCCTACGCCATTCAACTGGCACAATCCCTCGATACGGAAATATTAAGTGCGGACAGCAGGCAGTTTTACCGCGAGATGAGCATCGGAACGGCTAAACCCAATGCTGCCGAATTGGCAGCAGCCAAACATCATTTCATTGATTGTCTGAGTGTTATGGACGATTATAGCGTGGGCGATTACGAGCGGGATGCCTTGCTTGTGTTGGAGGATATTTTTAGAAAAAAAAATACTGCCATCTTGGTTGGCGGCTCCGGTTTGTACCTAAGGGCCGTATGCAACGGATTAGATGAATTTCCGGAAGTAAAGGAAGAAAGTAAAAAAAAGATACAAGAGGGGGAGGCCGAAGGAGGCCTTCTATGGCTGCAAACAGAACTGGCGCGTTTGGATCCAGACTATTTTAACTCGGTTGACCAGCAAAACCCCGCACGTCTGCGGCGCGCATTAGAGGTGTGCGTGGAGAGTCGCCAGCCATATTCCACTTTCCTCAAACAAAGCAAAAAAGAGCGGTCATTTCGCTGCGACTTCCGCCTCCTGGAGCTGCCGCGCCCCGAACTATATGCCCGTATTGATGCCCGTGTGGAGGCTATGATCACAGCCGGCCTGGAGGAGGAGGCGCGTGCTTTGTGGCCCCGGCGTCAGCGCCCCGCACTGCGCACCGTTGGTTACGAGGAGTTTTTTGATTTTTTTGAAGGGCGTATTTCCCGCGAGGAAGCCATTGACAAAATAAAACAACACTCGAGGAATTACGCTAAACGCCAGGCAACGTGGTTTAGGAAATATTTTGGATAATGCCTTATTTTATGATCATTTTGACCTCTGATATGATATTTTTCCTGATGATCAACAATGCCGCTGCATAAACAGCACAGCCTGTGCCGAGAAATACCAAAAATGCAAAAATGTTTACCGCAATTAGGTGGGCAAGCAGGTAAGCCATACCAAATGCGCACATCCCCAGCGCCATTTCAGGAGCAAAATAAGGCAACAATTCCACCGCTTTGGTGTGAATCAGCGGCTTCACGGCATACAGGTATGATACCATAGTTATTATAATATTAAAAATAAGCAAGGAGGCTAATGCGCCCAACATATCAAATCTGGCGCCGATATGGATGGCCACATACCCACCCACAAGGGCAAGGATTTGAAGGGTCAATGCCTTGTCTGCCCTCCCTTTGGCCAAAATAACATGACCAAATGGGTTAATCATAGCCCTGATCAGAAAGGCCAAGGCTAACATACGGAAAGGCAAAATACCATCAGGCACATATTTGCTGCCAAAAAGCACGGGTACGATCAGATCTGCCCCAATTGCACAGCTGATATAAATAGGCGCATTGATGGTTGCCACTAATTGTATGCCCCTGTAGGCTATGTTTTTTAAGCGGGGTAAATCATTTTGCACCTGTGCCATCACCGGGTACATTACCTTGGTCACAATGGGGTTGATAAAAAACCAGGGCTGGATCAAAAGCCTTTTGACAACTTCGTAAACACCTGAATGCTCTGGCAGCCAAATTTTTGTGATGACAATGGTGTCAATATTGACCGCAAAATATGCGATCATTTTTTCTGTGGACTGATAAAAGGCAAAGGATGCAAAGGGCCTCACTTCCTCCCAGACAAAACACCAGCGCGGAAGATGCTGCCGGATGCCCGTAACCAACAACAGCATCGTGCTGCAAAGCGATTTGGCTACCGCCCCATATACCAGCGACAAGGCACCCTGTCCGCGCAGTGCAAAAATCAAAGAAGTGGCAAAACCTGCGAAAAAAGACAATATTTCAATAGCGGCCAGCAATCTGAACCGCAGTTGCTTTTGCAGCAGCGACTGGTACTGAATCGCAAATCCGCTCAACAGAAAAACCGGGGTGATGCCGCGCAGCAGGCCAACCAAGGTACTTGATTCCAAATTGGGAAACTGTTGTGCCACTAAAGGAGCGATCAACCACAGGAAAGCGGATAAGGACAGGCCCATGCCCACGTTGATCCAGTAAAACGAGCTCAATTTTTCTTGGGAAAGTTGTTTTTCCCGGAGTATGGCGTTGCTGAAGCCCATATCAATCAACTGAACAGACAAGCCAAGCGCTACATTGACAATGGCCATAAGGCCGAAATCCTGGATGGACAGCAGCCTTGGGAACAATAGCGTCTGAACCAGACCGCCTGCCGTTAAGAACACCGCCGAAATGGTGGTCCACCGTATGCCGCGAAGCGCCTTTTGTTTTAACTCGCTCAAAATGGAAACAGGGGCTGCGCCCCTTGATTAGGTTTAGGTATTTGCCCTATATCAAAGGGCCTTAATAATTGCAATAAGCCTTAGAGAGCTTGTCTGTAAAACGATCCATCAGCCTTACACTGTAATTTCGGACGCAATCTCGTCCAAGCGTTTGGCCAAGGCTTCGTGCCTGGCGTAAAAGTCGCGGATCTGGCCCTCTTCATTGGACAGCAGGGCCTCTAAGTCGTTGAAGTTTTCACCGATACGGCCTTTTACGGTGCGCACATAGCCGCTGAGCTTGCTTTCCAAAGCCTCTTTCATGCGGTCGCGGCCACTGCTGATTTCCTGCTGATAGCCCTGTACTAATTTGCGGCGCTGCACGCCGGCGCTGATACCGGCAAATAAAAATCCAACTCCGGTGAGCACCCCGCCTGTGATGTCCAAAACCGTTAATTTGGTAGCACCAGCCAGGATCATACCGATCACGGCGGCACCACTTCCGGCAGCGATATTGGGCGAAATATTGGCGTTTTCCGGGAAAAGGCGTGCATCCTCAAAATTCTCGGAGCGCGACATAAAACGGCCAAAAGCCTCTTGCAATTCGCGCAGTACAGCGGCGCGTTTTTCCGAGATGTGTTCAAAGATATAACTGTCGCTTTTTACCACGGTGTTGCTGCCCTTTATCTTCAGGTCAATCATCTTGGCCATTTGTTGCACACTGTCGGCAAGATCCACCACACCGTCATTGAGTTTGGTGCGCAGTTCGGCATTGAGTTTGAGTTCCAATTTTTTGCTCAGTTCGTCCAACCAGTCTTTGATGGAGGCCAGTTTGCTGAAAATGCCCAAGAAAGAGCGCTTGAGCATGGATGGGAAGGACAGTCCATCAGAGAGTTCCTGGCCTATGCCCAAGGTAATACGGTCATAGCCGTTGAGCAGGTTTTCAATGAGTTGCGCAACCTGGTGGTTTGATTTTTGTTCCTGATTGTCAAGGGTTTGCCGTATGTCAAGCATAAAATCAACATCGGCTTTGTATTGCTGCTGGCGGATGTCCAAGTCCTGTTGTATGCGCTCTAAGATGTTTCGTGAGGTTTGGATGTTGTTTTGCAGTTTTAGGGCCGCTCCGCGCCCGCCCGTCACATGTGTGCGCACATAGTCGCGCACTTGAGAGAAGCCGCTTTGGTCATAACGCCCTTCCAATTCATTTTTAGCACTCACGGCAAAAATGACCGGCTCTCTAAGGCCCTTTTTGACGGCAAAATCATAAAGGCCCTTGGCGTTTACCTCAAGGTCCTCGGGTGGCAGCAGGTCTTTTTGTTGCAGGATAAAAATGATTTTTTTGTGCCAATCCTGATGGATAAAATCAAAAAAATCCCAGGACGATTGGCGGTAAGGATTTTTGGCCTCAAAAACAAAAATGACTAAGTCGCTGGCTGGGATAAAGTTTTCGGTTATTTCCTGGTGGCGCTCCACGATGCTGTTGGTTCCGGGCGTATCCACTATGGCTATGTCCTGGAGGATATCCACGGGCAGCATAATTTTTTTGAGGTAGGGGTTGACCACCACTGTTTCCTCTTTTTCCCCGTAAAGGATCTGCTGAATGGTGTCCGTCATGGGTTGAGGAGCCACTTTGCAAATTTCTTTGCCTGCATCCAAAAGGGCATTGACAAAGCTGCTTTTCCCAGCCTTTACCTCTCCGACGATCACGAACATAAAGGGTTCGTTCATTCTGTTGCGCAATTCGCCGACGGTTACGGCCAATTCTTTGTGCCCTATGTCATGGCTTAGGTGCTGAAGGTCTTTGACTACCTCTTCGGCTTTGGCGCGCAGGGCGAGGGTGCGTTGGTTGATGATCATAATGCGGATACTTTATTGGGGCAGTTTTTAAGGTTATAACAGCTCATAGCTATTTAAAACAAAGAGCCTTTGGCTGCTTTTAGGGTATTGATCATCAAGGCGGTTACGGTCATGAGGCCAACGCCTCCCGGCACGGGCGTAATATGGCTGCAATGGGGCGCAACGGCTTCAAAATCAACGTCTCCAACCAAGCGGAACCCTGATTTTTTACTGTCATCTGCTATGCGATTGATGCCCACGTCAATAACTACGGCGCCCTCTTTGACCCAGTCGCCTTTGATAAAATTGGGAATGCCAATGGCTGCTACAATAATGTCCGCGCGGCGCACTTCGGCTGGCAGGTCTGCGGTGCGTGAATGCGTGAGGGTGACGGTGCAATCGCCCGGATAACCCTTGCGTGACAGGAGTATGCTGATGGGTGTGCCCACGATGTTGCTACGGCCAACTACCACACAGTGTTTGCCTGCCGTTTCTATGTTGTAACGGCGCAGCATTTCCACGATACCATAAGGCGTGGCGGGGAGGAAAGCAGGCAGGCCCTGCGCCATTCGGCCAAAATTAACGGGGTGAAAGCCGTCCACATCCTTGCGGTAGTCAACGGCAAGGGTTATTTTTTCTTCGTTTATATGCTTGGGCAGGGGCAGTTGCACGATAAAGCCATCCACATCGGGGTCATTGTTGAGCTGTTGCACAATTTCGAGCAGTTCATTTTCCGTAATATCGGCCTCGCGACGGATCAGACTGCTTTTGAAGCCGACTTGTTCACAGGAGCGTATTTTGCTGTTGACATATACCTGACTTGCGGGGTTTTCACCGATCAGTACTGCTGCCAGATGGGGCCGCTTTTGGCCTTGTTGCACCATTTGTTCCACTTCGGCGGCTAATTCAGCCTTTATGTTGTTGGACAATAGTTGTCCGTCCAATATTTGCATGATGTTATCAGGATGTATTTGATATGCTTTGGCACAAAGGTAGATTTTTATCCTTACTTAACAGAAAGTTGCTTTGCTTTGCGTCCGTTTTTATCGTCAACGCAAAGTGGTTTTGCGCCTACTTGCGTCCGTACATCTTTAAAAATCACTTAAATCCGGGTATATTATGCAAGTAAAAATTCTACTCTTTGCCCTTTTGTTCAGTGCCCCCATCTGGCTTGTTGCACAGGATGAGCCTTCAAAGTCGGATCTTTCACCCTGTGGCTCAGTGGAGCCGGTCAGTGAATGGCTGCGCGCTTATTTGGCCAATCCTACGGATTTCCCGGATTTCAGCAATGACACTTTATATGTCGGGACTCAAATACACCTTTTGGCGAGGGATAATGGTACAGGCCGTTTTGCTGCGAGCCGCGTGCTCGATGCTTTTTGTCGTTTGAATGAGGACTTCAAACCGGCACGTATTCGTTTTTATGCCAAAAATGATTGGAATAATATAGACAGCACCAAGTGGTTTACGCACACTACCATACCACAAGGTATTGAAATGATGCTCAAAAACAACAAACCTGATGTGCTAAATGCCTATTTTGTGTCTAATCCGGCGGGTAACTGTGGTTATAACCTTCCCTATGCCGGTGTTGCCATTTCGCACGGCTGCGCAGGCGCAAATGACCATACCTGGGCACATGAAGTTGGCCATGCCCTAAAATTGCCCCATCCCTTTATTGGTTGGGAGGGCAAAACCTATAATTTCAATACGCCTACGCCCACAAGGTTGACGTATGACTACACCTATTTTCACGATACGATAGATGTCGTTTTGGGCCGTCTGGATACGGCTATTGTAGAATATGTGGATGGCAGCAATTGTGCGGTGGCTGCCGACAAGGTATGTGACAGCAAGCCGGATTATATCAGTCAGCGCTGGAATTGTGATGCACAGGGCAAAAGTACCACCAAACAAAAAGACCCGAACGGCGTTGAGTTCTATTCCGATGGTTCATTGTATATGTCCTACGCTAACGATGCCTGTCAGAATCGGTTCACGCCACTGCAAATTGACATTATGCGCGCCCACCTGCAAAATAAAAAAAGCAATTGGCTGAGCAGTGCCCCCCCCCCGCAGCTGTACCCTCTGGCACGGCCATCAACGTTGCACCAATTGACGGAGAATTGGTGAATCCTGCCAATATAAAATTGGTATGGAACAAGGTGCCCAATGCTACCCATTATATTGTACAGGTTTCCAGGTTTGCCACCTTCTCTACCGTTGAAAGGGAGTTTTTGGTCAAAGATACCAGCGTTATCGTGACGCCCCAACTGACGCCCAACATCAATTTCAACTGGCGGGTAAAAGCCTTCAACGCCTGGAATGCCTGTGTACCCTTTTCCACAGTGTATAAGTTCAAAACCAATCCACTGTCCAATACCAATACCCTGGCAGAAAGCGACTTCAGGTATTATCCTACACAGCAGGCAGCCGGCCGCAACCTGACGGTGGAATTGCCGGAGCATTGGACAGGCAATCGCGCTTTCTTCAGCATTTATGACGCAACGGGCAAACTGATGTTTGAACAGGATATTTTTCTGGCACAATCGGCCTTGCAAGTGCCAATGCCTGCTGCCGGATTGCCCACAGGGGCCTATTTCTTTACCGTTAAAAGTAAAATTGGGATAAAATCAGGGCGTATCATGTATTAAGTTTGTCATTTTTTGACGCTTTTGCAATAGGCATAACCTAATTTGTAAAAGTTAAAACGATATTTGCTGCACCAAACCATCAAACTATACCTGCTTTTTAGAGAAATGTCTATTCGCAAACTGCTGTTTATCGCTTCATTTTTTTGTGCCTTGCATACGGTCAATGCACAAACCGAACCCTGTGGCTACAAGGGCAAATCACCATGGTTGGATTGGTATCAGGCCAATAAACAAAAACTGACGACCAACCGGGGGGCAGACACCAACTGGCTGTATGTCCCCATTACGGTGCACATCGTCACATCTGCCCAACAAAGCAGTTACAACAGCACCAATGATATGCTGACCTGCCTGAATGCAGTCTGCACTATGAACCAGCACTTTGTGCCTGCCCGTATTCGCTTTTATTTTGTAGAAGGGGATGCTTTTCGCTTTCACTTCAATCCGGAATGGAATGAACACGACTGGCAAAAAGGGGCTGAACTGATCACCGAGAATAATATTCCCGGCCGCTTGAATGCCTTTTTGGTTTCCGGTGCGGCGGGCGCTTGCGGATATTCATGGCTGGATGCCATTGTACTGGCTCGCGGATGCTCCGGGCTGGGCAATACTACCTGGTCACATGAGGCTGGGCACCATTTTTCCCTTCCGCATACCTTTTTGGGCTGGGAGGGCGAAAAAAGAGATTGGACCAAGCCGGCACCCCAAACCATAGATGGCCGCCCTGTTGAAAACGTAGAACGGGACAATTGCAGTTTTGCCGGTGATGGTTTTTGTGATACGCCTGCGGACTATATTTCTGATCGTTGGCCTTGCAATGCCGACGGGCGCAGCCATACCGTTATGATGGATCCACAAGGGAATTCTTTCCGCTCGGATGCATCATTGTTTATGAGTTATGCTTATGATAATTGTTCCAATCGCTTTTCCGGTGAACAAATCGAAGCTATGCGTGCCAACTTGCTTTCTGAACACTCCGACTACCTCCAAATCAGTGAGCCACCAAGAGAATCATCCAGCAATATTGTTACCCTTGCCAGCCCGGTGGATACCCAACTGGTGCAGTTCAACAACCTGAGCTTTCAATGGGACCCCGTTCCCAATGCCCGCTATTATGTATTGGAAGTCTCCATTTTCCCAAGTTTTGGTGCCATTTTATGGTCAAAAACGGTAAATAAGGAAACAAGCGTCACCACCAACAAGCCCATGCTCATCAATCGCCTTCACTATTGGCGCGTGCGGGCCTTCAATGAGTGGGATGTGTGCCAATCCACCAAAAACCTTCAGACTGGCGTGTTTATGACCCAGAACCTGACTGCTACCAATGACCTGGAGCGCAGCCTGTACTTTGAACTTTCCCCCAACCCGGCCATTATTGGCCAGCCTTCATGGTTTACCCTGAACACGGAAGAATCCATGCAGGCCCGTTTGACCCTTACTGATGCAACGGGCAGGGTTTGCTACAATCAACTGATCGAAATTTCTCCGGGAGAAAACAAGTTGGAAGTGCCGACAAACACCTTGAGTTCCGGCTTTTATTTTGTCAACCTGCAAAATAAAAAAGGAAGCATTCAAAAACGTTTGGTTGTAACGGAGTAAATTGTTAGACTTGTTGTGGGAGACCATCCCAGGTCTATTCCTGGGCAAACTCAATCAGGAGAGTTCCCTTTTCGGGGCTTAGGATGCGATCCACCTTCACGGTGATGCCAGCCTGCATCTCGTATGCTTCTGCCAATTTCATTTTGCTTCTATTGGCCTCTATCATATCGGCCCATGCCTTCAGAGGTGCCTGAGCGGGAGAAAAAGTGCTCAGGTAAACCAATTGGCGCGAGGCCTCTTTGATCCAGGTAGAGTCGGCAAATTGGCTGAAATCACCGCTTACGTTCATGCGGTATTCCTGTTTGGTGCTGTTGCATACTTCCTGATAAATTTCCAGAAGGGTGCCTGTTTCCAGCAGCACGCTTTCTAAGGACTGGTTGCCCTGAACTTCAAAATTATAGGCCTGAACGCCAGGCAGTTTGGCCTCAAAAATTGGGCTGGGCTTGTATTTGCATTTCGCGAGTTCCGTTTTACAAGCAAAAAGTAAGATGCTGAAAATGAATAAGATATAACAGTGTTTTTGCATAAAACAAGGGATTGGGGATATTTATTAGTTTTTTTGGACAAGATTTTTATTTTTTAGACAGGATTTACAGTATGAACAGGATTTTGGGCGGCTGGGCCGCCTGTTTTGACTTTGACAGGGTTTTTATTTTTTTGGACAGGATTTACAGGATGAACAGGATTTTGGGTGGCGGGGTCGCCTGTTTTGACTTTGACAGGGTTTTTATTTTTTTGGACAGGATTTACAGGATGAACAGGATTTTTTTAGGCGGCGGAGCCGCCTGTTTTCATCCTGTAAATCCTGTAAATCCTGTCTAAAAAAAACTCTTGTCAGCAGGTAAATCAATCTTCAGAATCACTTAAATCCGGGTATAAGCACTGCACATCACATCATTTCAGCTTCAAAGACAACGCCAAAATGATGTCTTAATTTTGATTTTACCTCATCCAAAGGGATTTCCCGACCCAGTTCAGCGGCTAAAGAACTGACTGTTTTGTCCGTTTCCGCAATGCCACAAGGAACAATATAATCAAAGTATTGTAAATCCGTATTGACGTTGAAAGCAAAGCCGTGCAGTGTAACCCAACGGCTGAGGTGCACGCCAATGGCGCACACTTTGCGATGTACCATATCAGTTCCTTCGGCTACGGCTTTATCTGGCGGAAAACCCACCCAAACCCCCGTATAATCCTTGATGCGGTAGCCCTCAACACCATAGTCAGCCAATGTGCGGATAATAACTTCCTCCACGGCACGTACGTATCGGTGTACATCCGTGAAAAAGCACTCTAAGTCCAATATAGGATAACCCACGATCTGGCCGGGCCCATGATAGGTAATATCACCGCCTCTGTTGATGGGAAAAAAACTGATGCCCCGTGCGGTCATTTCGGTCTCGGAGAGGAGCAAATGGTCCATTGAGCCACTTTTGCCTAAGGTATAAACATGTGGATGCTCCAGCACCCAAAATACATGTTCCTGCGGAAAACTACCCGGCGCTTCACCCCGATGGGCAAGTTTTTGGGCTATAATGGCTTGGTGTTTAAGGGTTTGGGCATCCCAGGCTTCCTTATAGCCGACCAAGCCAAGGTCTTTAAAAAGTACTTGAGGTGTCATTTTCTTTGCCGAATAGTGAATATGCTTTGTACCTTTCGGCATCGGTATAAACCCCAAAGGTAGGGCGATACCGGATTTTACACAGGGCTTTTCCGTAATTCATGCACCTGACCAATCGTTTTTTCTGGCTTTTTGGCTTTGTCGCCTTGTTTTTTTCCCTGGCGTACCCATTTCCGTGGCTGTTCCCTGCGGCACTTACCGCTTTTTCAATTGCCCTTGCCTTAGTTTTGACCGATTTTCTGCTCCTGTATTACCAAAAACCAAAATTGCTGGTTCAGCGGGAAATGAATGCCGTTTTTTCGCTCAGCGATGCCAATCCGGTGAAAATTCACCTGGACAACCAGAGTCGCCTAAACCTTTACCTGACGGTCATTGATGAATTGCCGGTTCAATTTCAGCGGCGCGATTTTGAGATGGAACATTACCTGCCTTCAGGGGGGGCGCATACGATGCATTATACATTGCTTCCCCTGTCACGAGGGGTTTACGCTTTTGGCGACATTAATGTATTTGCCCGCACCCGACTCAGTTTGGTGGAGCGCAACTTAAAGGCACATCAGCAACAAGAGGTCAGCGTTTATCCATCCATATTGCAAATGAAACGCTATGAACTGCGCCCGATCCAACAGATCGCACAGGAAAGCGGGGTCAAAAAAATGCGGCGCATAGGCCATTCCTACGAGTTTGAACAAATCAAGAATTACGTACCGGGCGATGATTATCGCAGCATCAACTGGAAGGCCAGCAGCCGTCGTGGCTCGCTCATGGTAAACCAATACGAGGATGAAAGAAGCCAGCAAGTGTACTGCATCGTAGATAAAAGCCGTGTGATGCTCATGCCCTTTGAAGGATTAAGCCTGATGGATTACGCCATCAACACCACATTGGCCATTAGCAATATCATCATCAAAAAAAATGACAAGGCGGGGCTGCTTACTTTTTCCGATGTGATGGGTGCCACCATTAAGGCTGAACGCGATACCGGCCAACTCAACCGCATCATGGAGTCTTTGTACCGGGAAAAAGAACGCAGTGGTGAGTCCAATTTTGAGTTGCTGTACGAGGCCGCCCGCAGGCTAATTGGCGCCCGGTCTTTGTTGTTGTTGTTTACCAATTTTGAAAGCCAATATGCCTTGGAAAGGGCCTTGCCTGCCCTGCGCCGATTGAGTCGCGCCCACCTTTTGGTAGTGGTGTTTTTTGAAAATACAGAAATCAAGCGGATGATCAACCAGCCCGTGCATACCGTTACGGACATTTATGATCATACCGTTGCCCGCCAGTTTTTGTTGGATAAAAAAGAGATGGTGTACAAACTGCGCTCTTATGGCATACAGGCCATTTTGAGTAAACCACAAGAACTGACCCTTAATTCGATCAATAAATATTTGGAACTGAAATCGAGGGGGTTGATATAGTATTGTTTGGTTAGTTGGGTAATATTGCTTAAATTTGCATAAAATTCTTTATAATGAATATTCAAACAGTTGATAATCAAATTATTATAACTCTTCCAGCAACTATTGACTTGGAAGGTGTACAACGACTTATTAATTATTTGCTTTACAAAGAAGCAACTAAGGACAGCAAAGCCAAACAAGAGGACGTTGATAAACTTGCCCGTGAAGTCAACAAACAATGGTGGCAGGAAAATAAACATCGCTTCCTGCCCGGATGAAATTTGTCGTTGATACCAATATTGCATTCAGCGCCATCTTGAACACTCAAAGTAAGATTGGCGACCTGATTATGAATTCTCATGGGATATTTGAGTTCCATGCGTGTGACACCTTGCGATTAGAATTAAAAAGGCACCGATATAAACTGCTGGAATTGTCCCAACTAAGCGATGAACAGTTAGATCAGTCTATCTATCAGATCACAAACTGCCTGAATTTTACAGCAGAAGCCCTAATACCTTTTGAATACTGGTTCAAAGGGGCGGAATTGGTACGAGGTGTTGATATGGATGACATAGCATTTTTAGCTTTGAATGAGTTTTTAGGTGTAAAGTTATGGACTGGCGACAAGGAATTGATGAAAGGTTTGGCTAAAAAAGGGTACACTAATTTCATCACAACCGAAGAACTATTCAATTTGCGCTCTCTACTCGAATCATAAAATACAGTGAACAATGCTGCCCCGGCAACCAATCACTAAGCGTCGCGGCTGACAGCCATGCTCCCGTTCACCATTTTTGAAAGCCATTACGCCCTGCGCTCCTTTGGCATTCAGGCCATTTTGAGCAAGCCACAAGACCTGACCCTTAATTCGATCAATAAACATTTGGAACTGAAATCGAGGGGGTTGATATAGTATTGTTTGTCAAACTTAGGGTTGAATGGTGAAAAATTAATTTGGGCATTATAAAATCATGCCATACATTAGCCGCTGCAATCAACGCAAATCCACATGATCCCGACCTTAAACCCACATAAGCCTTATTCCCTTTGCGCTGGCGCAGCCGACAGCCCCTTGCTGTTGGCTGCGCCAGTGGTTTTTGGGGCAGATGGGGTTGGAGGCAATCCCATTTTACCGTTGGTTGAGGTAACGATTAAATCATTTCACCGTTGGTTTTACCTGGCGACAAAATGGTTTTGCTGTCAACTGGGGCTATTGGGGGAGTTGACGGGAAGCTAGAGTTGGAAGCAATGATAAAATAATAATAAATAAAACCAGCAACCGACCTTTTTTCACCATAATAAGATTCTAACAATGAGATGGCTATTTACAATACTAAGTTTTTTGGTTGTGTGCAGTTGTATCTGGATTGGCTACTTATGGGTAAATCATGGAAACTTAGAAAAAAGGATACGAAACCTTGAATTTATCATTGAAAATCGGGCGAATAAACCTTTAGAAATAAATCATCCACCCTTTAAGATGCATGAGGCTGACAGCCTTCGCAGGGCGATTGACATAAGAGATATAAAACAACAATACTACTTAACCCAAATGGATATTCAGTCAAACTGGTATATCCTATTTGTTACAGTTCTTTTTGGTGTATTTGCGATTGTTGGTTATGGCTTTGTAGCGGCTAATATAGAAAGCGTAGCCAAAGAGAATAAGAAACAAAAAAAGAAACAAGAGTTCCATATTGCAGAAGTTGAAAAAAGCTTCAAAGTTGCAGAAGCAAATACTTACAGGGCGCTTGCCAGTAGCATTAACTTCCAATGTAATTATTGCGCGGAAAAAGGCCATTATAGAAGTGCGCTTAAAACAGAAACTGATTTGATTAACGTCATTCTTCGCATAAAGGAACTTGACGAAGATATAAACGAATTTAACAATGCCGTTTTGAACTCTTTAAAAAAGTGCCTTTCTAATATCAGCAGAATGTATGACGTAATAGACACCAATCACTTAGATTTCACTTTCTTTTTTACATCCAGCGAAGCCGTAAATTACAAAAACTATTTCGATAACCTGTATGCAAAAGTCAATGATTCATCAAGAGAGGAAGTTAAAAAAATCATAAGTAAGTTAGAGCAAGGAATTGAAAAAGGCAAAGAGATAAAAAAGAAAAACAAAGCCAAATGGGAAACAGATGTTGATTAAACTATGGCGGCGGTTAATTGTCGTAATAAATACTTCCAACCCTGCATCCCAGCAAAAGCGTCACGTTGTGGATGCACGCTGTCGGTCAGGCATGGCACACCATTGTTGCCCGATGTCGCGTCGGGCCGAAAACTCCCCGGCGGGGTAAGGGACGGGCGCTAAGTTCACCCGGTGTGTTGGGTGGAACAGGGCAAACCCTCTGTTGTGCCCCGGCGCAGACTTGCCGGACAGGGTTTGGGCAACCTCGCACGAAGGCGCAGCGGGAAAGGAACGACGGAAAAAGCAAAAGGCTGCGTGTCGTGCGCGGCATTTTCAACCAATAAATCTATCACTATGAATTTTAAATCAACACAACTCGCTACGTTATTTTTTCTATTCATGATAAGCACCTGGCAACTATCTTTTGCCCAAAGTTGGGAAAAAGAAATCGAGGTGCCAATTGGGAAGTCGGCAACAACCAATCGGGTGAAGGTATTGCCTGATGGTAGCATATTAAAAGGGGCCTATCTTACAAACATTAACGGCTCCGGAACGGTAAACCAAATTCAATTGACCAGAATAGGAATAAACGGGGTGGTATATTGGAATAGGTTTTATGAAATGCCTTCAGCCAATTGGTACAATGGTCCTTGGATGTTTGATTTGGAGGCAACTTTGGATGGTACAATCTATTTGGCAGGCACAGTAAATGTCGGAAATGACCGGCAGGTACGAATTTGGCGGCTCAATGCATCCGGACAGATTTCCTGGGTTCGCACTTTTGGGCTTGCTTCTCGATTGGAAGCAGTCGAGGATATGACTATGACCCATGAAGGAGATATACTTATTTCGGGCACTGACCAAAACAAACCATTTTTATTGAAGGTAAAACCCAATGGCACCCAAGACTGGATAAAATACATCAACAACTCGACGGCCTATGGAGCAGACGGCGTAGCGCTATCTGCCAATGGCAATATTGCCATCACGGGGAGTTCTGGCGGCTATGCTTATCTTGCATTGTTATCGCCGGATGCCGTATTGCTTTGGCAGAACACTTATCCTTACAGGGGACAAAACTTTGGCATTGCCGCTATGCCGGATAGTTCCTGGGTAGTTTGTGGGAATTATATCCAAGAACCTTCTTCTGATTTTGATCCTTTTTTAATGGTTACGGATAAAAATGGAACCCTTTTATGGGAACACCATGAAGGGCCGGATAATACGAATGAATATTATTCGCAAGTTGTAGTGGCTCAAAATGGAAACATCTATGTAGCAGGTTCGATATTCATATCGCTAAATGCTGCTGGCCTCATTGCACGATTCGATGCAAAGGGAAACCTTCTTTCTGACCACCAATATGGTCAGCTGTTTCGCAGGGAAAACTTAGATGATCTTGCGCTGCTTCCTGATGGCGGACTTGTTGGCGCCGGATTGGTGACATATAACAGCGGCGGCGCGCAAGGTTGGGTCTTTCTGGAAGGTTCCGAAGGGGAACTAAACAACAACCTATTGAAAGGGAAACTTTTTTCAAACCTCGACAATAATTGCAATTTTGATGCTGGATCGGATATACCAATGCCCAATCGTTATGTCACTATCAGCAAAGGGTCTGACATGATCACCCTTCCAACCGACGCTGACGGCAATTATAAAATTAGTGTTGATACCGGCCATTTTGAAATTACCACGGACCTCAACCTAAACTATTGGGAACCATGCCGTGAAAGCAACGCTGTTGTTTTTAAAAATTTCAATGACAGCGCACAATTGGACTACCCGCTCACCCATGCTTTGAATTGCCCTGATATGACCATTGACATTAGTACAAGCATGTTGCGGCGATGTTTTCCATCTCATTACACCGTCGCTTATTGCAACAATGGGACCACGACAGCAGTAGGTGCCTATGTAGATATTTTTCTGCCTGCGGAATTAACGCTGACTTCCTCAAGCATTGCCTCATCGCCATTAGGCGCTAATGCTTTTCGTTTTCAAATTGGTGATGTAGCGCCCCTGCAATGCGGAACTTTTTTCTTTACAGTTCAGGTTGGCTGTGATAATGTACAAATCGGCGATGTGCTTTGCGTTTCTGCAAAAATTTATCCTGACACTATTTGTATTACACCCAATCTGCTTTGGTCAGGAGCCGCGCTTACATTGGCAGGCAGCTGTGACGGGGATTCTGTTCAATTTATGATTAAAAACACTGGAACCAGCAGTATGGCAGCCCCAAAGACGCTTTTTGTAACACGAAATGCCGATAATTACTGGCAAACCGCTGTCCTCCTTGACGTTGGGGAATCGCGATCGTTTCGGTTTGAGGCAAATGAGGAGATTTGGCATGCTGAGATTGACCAGGAACCTTATTTCCCAACACCTTCTCATCCAAGTGCAACTATTGATGCATGCAATGGCATTGCTTCCAATACCAAAGTTCTGCAATTTGCCTCGGACGACGCAATAAACACGTCTGAACGGGATTGCCACGAAGTAATAGGCTCTTGGGATCCCAACGATAAAACCGGTTATCCATTAGGTATAGGCACTGAACATCAAATACGCCCTAATACGGAATTAGAATACCATATCCGATTTCAGAATACGGGTACCGATACGGCTTTTACTGTAGTCATTAGGGACACGCTTTCTCCCTTTTTGCAACACTCCACTTTGAAAGTTGGCGCATCCAGTCACCCATTTAAATATAATATTCGAAATGGAGTTTTAGAGTTTGTATTCAATGACATCCTCCTTCCAGACTCCAATGTAAATGAGCCTGCATCTCATGGCTTTATCAATTTCCGCATTGCTCAAAAGCCTGGCCTACCGGTTAGCACGACTATTTACAACCGAGCGGGCATTTATTTTGACTTTAACGAAGCCGTGTTGACCAATACAACATTTCACAGGATAACACCGGTCTTAACATCGGTCTTACCAGAACCCAATAGTCCGTCATCTCAGGGAAGGGTACAAATTTATCCAAACCCGGGTGCAGGTGATATAAGGCTCAGTGTACAGAATTTGCCTTTAGAGGTGCAGGCGATACCAATTCGATTACAATTTTGGCGAGGCGACGGGACTTGGTGGGAAGAACACCTGCTAAATCCAGTAGACCAACACTTGAATTGCAATAACTGGCCTAAAGGGGTTTATTTGTTTAGAGCCGTATCTGCCGGTAGGATTTTAGGGCAAGGTAAGTTCCTAAAGCTATAAATACCCACTTTCGTGTGCTGGTTTTTTGAAAACACAGAAATCAAGCGACTGATCAAGGAGCCCCCGGTAACAACATAAGGGACATTTATGACCACACGGGTGGCATTAGACCCCTACAAACAAGACATCCATGGTCAGCTGTTTGTCAATTAGCCCCAGGCTGTGCTCATTTTCCACAATGCCGAAAGTACTCAGCACATTGAGGAAAACGTGTTTTCGGGTTTGGGTATAGTGTTTGAACAGTGCAGATTTGGTGCGCATTTCGTCGGCCAATGCTTTGTCCATGAAGAGGGGTTCTTTATAAAATTTGATTTCAAAAAGATTGATGGCATTGTCGTTGCGATCAATAAGCAAATCAATTTGAAGGCCCGGATGGCCGTCTTTGCCGCTTTGGTAAAACCCCGATGCTTCGGCATAAATGCCAGAAATACCGAGGGCATGGTTGATTTGTTCGATGTGTTTGAGGCATATACTCTCAAAAGCATAGCCGCTCCAACTTTTGTATTGTTGGGTCTGACTCAGGTGTTGCCATTGGTTTTTGCCTTGATGTTGTTGGTTTTCAATAAATTGCAGGTAAAAAAGAGAGTATTCGTCCGTGAGCCTATAACGGGCCTCTTTCTTTTTTTTGCCAAAGGGCGGGTAAACAGAAATAAACCCCGAGGCTTCCAACTCCTCCAGACAGAGGGAAAAACCGCCCCCGTCCGCCAGCGAGGTAGCCGCCAACAGTTCAGCCCGGCTCATACCCGACCACTTTTGGGCCAGCGCCCGGATGATACGGATGTGGTTTTCAGCGTCATCGAACAGGGCGGGGTAGAGTTTGCCAAATTCCTGTGTCAGTACTCCGCCTCTTTGAAAGCATATATCGTTGATGTTCTGTACGGCTGTTTT
Source organism: uncultured Saprospiraceae bacterium (assembly GCA_964539805.1). Lineage (GTDB taxonomy): Bacteria > Bacteroidota > Bacteroidia > Chitinophagales > Saprospiraceae > M3007. The sequence continues at coordinate 101,999 of CAZIKN010000006.1, forward strand.
CCCGCTTTCCACTTCGTTCAGATATTGCGGCACCCCGCCCATCGCCATATAAAGTTGTAATATCTGATACCGATCCAAACGGACATGCCTGTTTTTTAGAAATGCCTCGGTTTCTTGTAAATTGAAGGGCTGTAGTTCGATGCGCCGGGTGATACGGTTGTGTAGACCTCCCTTATCGTTCACCACTTTTTGAATCATCCAGGATGCCGCCGATCCACAGATTACGACTACAAGATTTTGGTGCGAAGCCCAGATGTTCCAGAAGAAACTGAAGGCGTTCAAAAAACCGGATTTTCGTGCTGCAAGCCACGGGAGTTCATCAAAAAAAAGTACTTTTCGAGCCTTGTTCTCCGATTTTTCCAAGCAATCGGTCAGGGCAAAAAAAGCCTCCTGCCACGAGGCCAAGGGCTTTGTAGGGGCCAATTCTCCAAATGCCTTGCGCATTTGTACCCGAAAGTTCTCTAACTGTTCTTTGCGCGGAGCATGCTGCACACCAATGGTTTCAAAGTGGATGTGTTCGGCATACACCGTCTTGATCAAAAAGGTTTTGCCCACCCTCCGGCGACCTATTACGGCCACTAATTCTGCCTCATTGGAGCGCAAAGCCTTTTCGAGTATTCCTTTTTCTTTTTCTCTTCCAATCAGCATTTTACAAAGTATTAAAAATAATATGTCGCGGAATGTGGCAAAAATACGGAGATTCCGCGACTTATCATGGCCTTGCGGATAGAATTATTCCATTATTTTGTAACTACTTACCATGGTATATAAATTGAACCACAAAAGGCACAAAAGGACACAAAAAACCGTAAGGTGTACCTTTTGTGCCTTTTGTGGTTCAATTATAGGCTTAATTAGTCTGTGTGGTAAATAGATACTTTTTTAATGGCCTGATACCAATGCCCAACAGCGCAACAAAAACACACGGATGCTAAAACTCAATTTCATAACACCCCACATCGGGCTTGGTGGCATCGCGTGTTTTCCCATCCAGGTCCTTTGTGATATTGGGGATGGGTACACCAAATTTGTTGGCAATGGAGCGCAGGGTATCCAAGCGATAGAGGTTTTTATTGGGATTGATAAATATGGTG
>CAZIKN010000007.1:0-98052 GCA_964539805.1 uncultured Saprospiraceae bacterium
GTGTAGCCCCGCTACACTCCTTCAAAAACGATAAAAATGCTGAAAAAATCTCTCATTTTTGACTCAAGCAGAAAATCCCAGACATGCTCTTTAGGCAATAGTTATGAATGCTGTTTATGGTCAGTTAACCATCCATCATTCTTTTTTTACCTACTGTTTCACAAATCTGCCGATATAGCCTTGGCCGGATGTGCGAATGCGCAATACATAGCTGCCTGCGGGCAGGTCGGACACCGGAACATTGATAAGTTGGCTGGCGCTGATGTTTTCCATGCGGATGCTGCGGGCCAAAGTGCCATTTATGGTGCTTACCTCAATCAGGACAAGGCCATTGATATCTGCCTCCAATGAAGTGCTGACCACGTCATGGCTTGGGTTAGGGGTAAGCTGAATGGTCAAAGGCAATGGTTCGTTGGTACCTACGGTCACAAATTCGTAAGCACCCATGTCCGGCTTGCTATCGCGGGTGTTGCCGTCAATATCTTTGGCAGGGGCACCGTTTGCAATACCTTTGTCTTTGCAGGGAGAGGATTCTTGCAGGCGGAAATCGTTGGAGTTATCCCTGAATTTGGCATCTTGGCCGGAGCCACTGATATCATTGGTGCCTTTTAGGGCATCCATCATGGTGTCATCATTGCAGAAGTTACCACCGAGCGATTTAAGCTCCGGAGTACCGTCCTCAATAATATAGGCGCCGGGGATGTTATCGCTGAAAATGCAGTTTTGCAATTCCATTACCGCACTGCTACCAGCAACAGCCTTGTCTTCCCATTGTGCCACAGCGGCACCGCCGTTGGAGGAGATGTTGTTGGCAAAAGTACAGTTGGTCAATTTTGCCAGTACCAATTGGCCATCACCGGCATTGCTGATGATAGCGCCGCCTACACCTGAGCCATCATTGTTGTTGTCAACAAAGAGGCAATTGACGATATCCATATTGGCATTGCTGCCATTGATGGCGCCACCTTGAGTGGTATTGGCCTTATTTGCGATAAATTTGCAACCTGAAAGCGTCAACAGGGAGAAATCGTCATCGTTTTCTAAGATCTGGATAGCGCCTGCGCTGCCTCCTGAATTGCCCTCAAAAACCGAATTGGTCACTGAAATTTCAGTAGTAGCAAGGAACGCGCCAACTGCGCCGCCAGCGCTGTTGGCTTGATTGCTCCTAAAGGTAGAACCGTTGATGGTAATCTTGCTTGAGTCGTTTTGTATGCCAATTGCACCACCAATTGAAACGGCTACGTTTTCCTCAAAAGTGCTGTTGTTGATGATGGCTTGTGCGCGGAAGCCCGTGTGCATGGCCGCGCCACCACCGCCAGCGGTAGTATTGGCCTTAAAGGTGCAATTGTCGTAATTAATAACAGATTTTGCGCCATAGTTGGCTATACCACCAGCAAAGTTGGAGATGTTCCCTTCAAAAGTACATCCTCTTAGGGTTGCTTTGGCATCATTGAAGTAGATAGCGCCACCGCTGGAGGCAGTTTCATTGCCATTAAAATTCGTGTTTTCAAACAGAATGGTACTTGTGCCATCGGTGCCATTGGCAAAAAAGCCACCACCATTTCTTGCTTTGTTGTTGACAAAGTTACAGTTGCGCACCACTGAATTCAGCTGCCAGGTGTACAGCACACCGCCACCGAAGCCGCCTGTCACGATATTTTCGTTGGACTCAAAAGTACAGTTGTTGTAAGTAGCAACTTTGGTGCCACTGCGCCCATCACCGTAAATGATACCGTTACCAGAGATTTTATTGCTTCTGAAAATGGTATTGCTGAAGGTCAACCTTGAATTAAAGTGTGACGCAGCAGAGCCAAAAGAACGCGGGAAGGAGCTGTTGCCCTCAAACAGGCAGCTGTCCAACACGGTGTCATCGGCCACATTGGCAAAAAATGCGCCGTTGGTGGCCAAATTGTTGGTAAAGGTGCAACGTTTAACCTTTGAGCGCAAAGTGCTGATGATCGAAAGGCCAGCGCCAGCGCCGGTGGTATCGTTGATCTCGTTGTTGTTGAAAACACAGCCTTCTATGGCAGAGTCGTTTGCAACAGTACCTGCGAAGTGTACGCCACCGCCCACCAGCGCAGAGTTGCGTGTAAAGGTGCAGTTGGCAATTTTCACCTTGCCTGCTGCGTAAATACCACCACCGCGCTTGTTGATGGTTGTAGGGTCGGCAGGTAGTTTGGTGTTGCCATTACGAATGGTAAAGCCATCAATCTCAGCTGTGGGTGAGCCGGATGGTATTTCAACCAGGATCACGTGCACGGAGTTATCCGAACGGTTGGTCTTGAGGTTGCCAGCCACGTCGTCACCTTTGATGTCGCCATCCAAAATGGTAGCATTGGCCACGATGTTGCGCTGTGAAAGCGCTGTTTCGGTGCCATTAAAACCGCCGTAAAGTTTGGCAGCCTTTTTCATGCTGTAAGAAGCGGTGGTAGAGGATGCGGGGTCAGGCTTGTACACGCCAGCGGCCACCCAAATTTCGGTACCGTTAGCGGCAGCGGCCAAAGCAGGCTCTAACTTGGTGTAGGCATTAGCCCAGGAGCTGCCATCATTAGCTCCAGTGGCTTTTGAATTGACGTAAATCGTCTGTGCCGAAAGCGACAGACTCCCCAATAACATTAGAAGCAGGCTAATTTTTTGTGCTACTTGTTTCATGGAAAAACAGTTTAGTTGTGTGAAAAATGATTAGGCGGAATACCGCGTTTTTTATAATTTGGGCGAAATGTACGGTTATTGTACGATAGACAAAGACATGTGCTCAAAACAAAGACTGCAAATTTTAACATTTGCCAGTATGGTCAATTTAACAAAAACGAATATTTTTGTACCCGATCTGTGTTTTTTTCAACAAAGCAGCCTGATTTTCAGGCTTTGATGTTACGATATTGTTTCACCCGCCCTGCTCTAAAATCTTTAAAATAATTAAGAAAAGCGGGCATTAAACCTTGCTTTTGTCATGCAAAAACCTTGGGAAAAGAAAAAAAATGACAGCCGCCGTTTCGACGATGCAGAAACATTCAAACAAGACCACAACAACAAAAAAAAGGCAAAACTTAAACCGGTCGAAAAAAGTAAGTACCGGATGAAAGGAAGCAACGAAGAAGATGAAGATATTCAATTTTGAAACTTGCCACAATGACCTTTGAGGATCAGCTAGGCCGTGTTGTCCAGCTTGCCCATTGGCCTCCCCGACGGATCATTTCCCTGGTACCTTCTCAAACAGATCTTTTGCATTACCTCGGGTTGGATACCGAAGTAGTCGGTATCACAAAATTCTGTATCAAACCTGCGCAATGGTTTGCTACAAAAACACGTATTGGAGGTACCAAAACCCTTAATTTCGATAAGATTAAGGCCCTGCAACCCGATTTGATCATAGGCAACAAGGAAGAGAATGATCGGTCTCAAATTGAGGCCCTAAGCGAGTTGTTCCCGGTTTGGCTGAGTGATGTCAGTTCTTTGCCCGACGCATTGGATATGATGCGTCGGGCAGCTCATATTTGTGGAAAAGCCCAAATAGCCAATGAACTGACAGCCGCTATAAGCGCTGCTTTTGAGGGGCTGGTTCAGCCACCAAAGCGAGTGCGGGTGGCTTATCTGATTTGGAGGAAGCCTTATATGGCGGTTGCCTCTGCTACCTTTGTGCATGATATGTTGCATCATGCCGGTTTTGACAATGTTTTTTCACATTTAAGCCGCTATCCGCAAGTCAGCGCCATTGATTTGCAGAAGGCTGATCCCGATGTGATTCTATTGTCCTCTGAGCCGTTCCCTTTTTCAACAAAACACATCCGCGAGATAAGCGAGATATGCCCCGGCGCCCAGGTGCAACTTGCCGATGGCGAAATGTTCTCCTGGTATGGGCCAAAAATGCTTGGCTTACCCGATTATTTTCGGCAATTGAACCAAGAATTGGGAATTTGCCAATAAACGGCAGTACATTGTCCAACTAAATACCGCAATTTTGCGTCTGAATTGTTCTACAATTTTTTTCAATAAAAATATTATGTATATGAAAAAACATTTCCTCCTTTCGCTGCTTGTCACCTGGGCCTTCTTGCTCGAGGGCCAAGAATCATCATGGCGGATTCCGGGTCAGATTGTTGTCCAAATGGAAGCGGGCGCCGACATCAACACGGTGCTGTCCTCTCGTGTCCGCTTGCCTGAGAAAGTATGGTTGATGAAACAGGTGTCTGACGAGTGGAATGTACATCTGCTTGGTTTTGACGAGGATGAATTCAATCGGGAACCCCTTTTGGCGACTATAAAAAACTTGCCAGCCGTGCGTTTTGCAGGCTGGAATGAAAGGGTTCAGGAGCGCAACATGACACCCAACGACATAAACTGGGGGCAGCAGAGTGATATGCGCCTGATCAATGCCCCTGAGGCGTGGGCAGCCTCTACGGGAGGACTGACCCCACAGGGGGATACCATTGTTATTGCGGTTCTGGAAAAAGGCATGCAGTTTACGCATCCTGACCTGATTCCCAATTTCTGGTTCAACTGGGCCGAAAAGCCAGGCAATCAAAAGGACGATGATGGCAATGGCTTTGTTGATGACTACATCGGCTATGATGTGCGCAATATGGGTAGCGGCCCGGGCAACGGAGGCACACACGGCACCTCGGTAGCCGCCATAGCAGGCGCAAGGGGTAACAATAGTATAGGTGTAACAGGTGTAAACTGGAACGTAAAAATAATGCCCATCACCAATGTTGATGCCCTTACCGAAGTGGTAGCAGGCTATGACTATGCCCTGAAAATGCGCCGATTGTACAACACAAGCGATGGTAAAAAAGGCGCTTTTATCGTTTGCACCAATTCATCCTTTGGCCGCGATAACAGATTTCCCAGTTTTTTTCCGGCTTGGTGTGATGCCTACGAGTCTCTGGGCAATGAGGGCGTACTGAGTGCAGGGGCTACCACCAATGCAAACAGCGACGTAGATTCAGTGGGCGATCTGCCCAGCACCTGCGAAAGTGAGTACCTTATGGTGGTGACCAATGTTACCTCTATATCGGGTAACAAGGCACCACAGGCAGGCTATGGTGCAAAATTTGTTGACCTTGGCGCACCAGGTGACGGTACGGTAACTGCTGAAAACGGCCCAACCTACGGCACCTTTGAAGGTACCTCGGCTGCCACTCCGCACGTTGCGGGCGCCATTGCCCTTACTTACAGCTTTAATTGCAATGCCGTAGCACAAGATCGCCTTAGTAATCCAGCAGGCTGTGCAAGGCGCGTACGTGACCTGATTATGGATAATGTAGTACCCAATCCAACACTTGCAGGTATTACCACCACAGGCGGCCGCCTTGATTTGGGCACTACTTTGGCCGCAGTGAGGGGATTGTGCCAAGGGGCCATAGGGCCTTTACAGGTGCTTAAAGTGGAAACGGACCAAATGAGTCGCTTCAAGATTTTTTATCAAGCTCCAAGCACCCTGGTCAGTTATCGCTTCAGGGTGTTCAATATGTTTGGTCAACTGATGTATGAACAACCTACGACACCCAAACAGTTTGAGGCCAATATTATTGAATTTGACGCCAATATCCTCCCTGCGGGCATTTATGTGTTCTCCATTAATGCCGGGAGTAATATTGTTTCAAGAAAATTTGCAAAATTTTAAAAAAGTGTTTGGTAATTAGATAAAGGAGTGTTTACCTTTGCCGCCCGAAATCAAACAGGTATGGCTCCGTAGCTTAATGGATAGAGCATCTGACTACGGATCAGAAGGTTAGAGGTTCGAGTCCTCTCGGAGTCACCACTGTTAGAAGTGTTTGAGTGTGTGGGATTCTTTCTCACGCACTCATTTTTTGAAAACCATATTTTTTCAACTAGAACACTCACTTTTTATTATGCCAAAAGTATGTGACCTCACGGGCAAAAAGCCCATCACGGGTAATCACGTTTCGCACTCTAATCGCAAAACGAAACGACGTTTTTACCCCAACCTCCAAACCAAAAAATTCTTCATGCCTGAAACGGGCGAATGGGTAACCCTTAAGGTTAGTACCTCTGCCATCCGTACCATCAGCAAACTCGGCTTGTACCAATACATCAAAAAGTTGGAGAAAAAAGGCGAGATTGTTTATCACGGCACACAAGAATACGGCTGTTAAGCCCCTTAACCCACCAATTCTTTCCAAAATCATTTTTCATTTTCTGTCCTCACTTAAGGATTTAAAATACAAAAAAAGTCATGGCAAAAAAAGGCAAAGGCAACCGAATCCAGGTAATCATGGAATGTACGGAGCACAAAAACAGCGGTCTGCCCGGCACTTCTCGTTATATAACTGAGAAAAACCGCAAAAATACGCCGGAACGTATCGAGTTGAAAAAATACAACCCGATCATGCGTAAATATACTATTCACCGCGAAATTAAGTAATCATCATGGCAAAGAAAGTATCTAAAAACGCCCGTGTGGCCCAGCGTGCTGCTAACGCAGGTTCTGGTAAAGACCACGTTAAAGTGGTTAAAGCTGTGAAAGATCCCGTTACTGGCAAATACACTTACAAGCAAATGATCGTTCACAAAGATAAAGTGAAGGACTTTTTTGCTGACGTAAAATAAAACCCGCGCCAACACCGCGAAAAATCAAAGACCTCAGGTACTCACGCAGTGCCTGAGGTTTTTTTGTGTGCGTGTATCGTTGTACTTTCGCCCGTGACATCAATTCAAAACGTATTACATTATGATGCAAATGCCGATTATACTCCGCACCATTTGCTTTTTTGTTTTTTCCCTCCTTTTTTTGGGACAATGCCAGTCACAGTTTCGTGCCCCGGAGGTAGAAATTTTGCCCTCGGATACGGTGGTGCAAAACTTCATTCGCCAGGACAACAATGTGATTGAAAATGCCGCTGCACTGGCACCTTTTTTCAAAAAAATGTACGAACAAAGGGTGCACGGTGGCCAAAAAATCAATATTGTACATATCGGAGACTCACATATTCTTGCAGATCTCCTCACGCGCGAGGTCAGGGATCGGCTCCAAAAGGCTTTTGGGGATGCCGGGCGCGGCCTGATTTTCCCCTATAAGTTGGCAGGATCCAATGGCCCTAAAGATTATTTGGTCTCTACTAATGTCCGTTGGAATGGTGCCAACTGCCAGCGTGATCTGGATGAAGTCACTCCTTTCGGTGTTACAGGATTTTCATTGGAAACACAAAATTCCAATGCTGAGTTGACAATTCGACTGCAAGATACAGCAACCTCGGAAAGTCGGCTGTTTACCAAGGTAACCGTTTTGCAATACATGACCGTGGGTGAATACGATCTTGAAATACGTGACGATAACTCCAACCAGAAGGCTAACCTGATCATACAAGGTGATTATGCGCGCTCCTATTACTTTGACCGACCGGTGGGACAGCTAACCATTGCCGCCAAAAAAGGCAACAAGCAACAAAAAGCAATAAGTTTGGATGGAATTTGCCTTGAAAACGAACTGTCAGGAGTGCTTTATCATACCATTGGTGTAAATGGAGGGAAATTTAAAGATTATGTCAGGGCCGATTATTTTGCCAAGCAAGTAGCCGAATTAAATCCTGACCTGATCATATTGAGCATGGGAACCAATGAAGCACAGGCCAAAATTGATGAGGCTGTTTTTTATCGCAACATGCGCGATCTGACCGATAAATTATTGGCCCATTCCCCTGCTGCCCAGATCATGTTGACCACGCCTGCTGATTCTTACCTGCGTGGCAAAATAATCGGCCCTGACATAATCTTTAAATTTCCCTCCATTTACACCAATGGTATGATAAAGCACTCCTGACAGTTCGTTTTCAAGGCAAATTCTGCTCAGGACTGGAAATCACGGGGCCTTATGTCACAGGACTCGGTACATTACAGTAAGGCCGGTTATGCCGTACAAGGAAAATTGTTGTATCAGGGAATCATAAAATCCTATAATAACTACGTAGAAGATAAAGGGCAATAGATGCCGTTTTTATCTCTTTGTATCACACCATCTTTTGATTTACAACGGGATTGGCATAAATGCCCAATAGATATTGCCTGCCGCTGCCATCAGGGTCGTCACCAATTTGCGCGATTTGTTCTTCAAAAAAGGAGAGGTATTGTTCTTTTTCTGCTGACGTATAGTAAGTGGACATTTCGTGGGTCTGGTTAAGAAGATCGTATGCAACGAAATGCACCGGATGGAGCAGGTAGTGCTGATGAATGGATTGATCAAGGTACATGGCCAAAGCCTCTAATTGCTTTTTGGCATTTGTTGCTTCATACATTTTGTCCAACTGTTCCGCTTTTAGCGGTGAGCCGAATTGGATATGAATATGCCCCTTGTAGCCTTGTAAGCCAAGCAGCATGTAATCCACATCTTCTTTAAATGACTTTTTATAGTTTGGGTCAGAGCGCTTTTGAAGGTGTTCACGGGTTTTTAGTACGGCGCAGGGATCTATTTCATAAGAAATGGAAACAGGGACGATATTTAAGGTGTTAAAAAAATCAGGTAATGGATCTGTGGCAGACAAACTGAGCATTTTTAAGAGGCCTACCTGTGTGCGGTCATTTCCGTCTTTGGCGCGGCCTTCGCGCTGGGCAATCCAAACAGATGAGTGGCGTTGCGTTACCTGATCCCGGATAAAAGCGGACAGCGCAATGGAATATTGATATAACTCCATTGGGGTGCCGCTTCTTTTGACCACGAAACTTTTGTTCAAACGGAAAATCAACTCCGAAATACGGTGCCGCATCAGGTTGTCGCCAACAGCCATAATAGCCGTGTCAAAACCGTTTTCCATCAAGAGGCGATTCATAAAGGCAGAATCCAGCACAATGTCACGATGGTTGGAAATAAACAAATACCTTTCATCAGGATTTAGGTTTTCCAGCCCGGAACAATCCAACAGTCGAGTGCTTCCTTTTTCAATAGCACGCAGAATGGGAAGTATAATATGGCGCTGAAAATCATCTACAGACTTTACTTTGTTTTTCTCTTGTAAAATAAAGGTACAGAGCTCGGGCGGCAAAAAGGCTTGCATGCCCGCAAGCAGGCTGTCATAACCAAACAATTCATGAAGTGCTGGTATGATTTCATCCGGGGTGTAAATGCTGGGTCGGTTCTCCTCTTGTTGCATAAGATGCTCGGTAAAAAAATAAAATGGAATTAAGACATTGAAAGGATTGGATATATCCTGCGTAAAAGGCGGCAAAAGTAATTAAATTCTGTGAATAAGCAGAGAGCCATCCCGGAATATCACGGGATGGCTCTCCATAAGTCCATAGGGTGCTTGTTTATGATTATTGCTTGACCTTATTCAGTTTGCCCTTTTCTTCTTTGACAACGTATGTGTCTGTGTAGCCTCTGTCAACCAAGAGATCTTGTACGGCATTGGCTTCATCAGCTGAGGCGTAGCCTCCCAAAAGTACCAAAACGGTTCCATTGGCTTGAGGGCGGCGCTCCACCGGGCCAAGGTCGCGGAATTGACGGCCGTCAAATTTTTCTGGATTGCTGAGGGCCGCTACACGGATGTAGAATGGTTTGGTTGTTTCTGGGGTAGCCGTTTGTGGCTTGGCTGTGGTTTGGGTACTGTACTCCGTCGGTTTCAGGCTGACTTCTGGCGCTTTTACATTTGCAGGTTTGCTGCTTTTGGGTGTCGGCTCCACGCTTGAAGGTGTAGGATCCGCACTGGCAATAAAATAGGATTGCAAGGCAGGATCTGTGCCTTTTTCCGTCACGATGGTGGCATCAGGGAATCCACGCACTACAACATCATTCTTGGCGCTCTCAGCACTTGCATGGTCGGCCCAAACGCCAAGGCGCACTTTGTTGTACCCGTTTTCCTGTTTGGAATACAAGTTTCCAAATTCGCTGAGTTTCGCAAATTCACCCATAGGGATAGGGCGTTCAGCGGCAAAGGAACCCAATTGTACGGCGTAAATAATGGCAGGCAGTGTTGTATTGCCAGCAGGACTTTTTTCTGGTTTTGCGCCTTTGGCACTGGTACTGTATTCGCTTGGTCGAGGGCTGGTATTGAGAGGCTTTTCTCCAATGACAAGCGATTCATCTGCACCACGCTCTTCTACAACAAAGGCATTTTTAAATTTTTTGTCTTGTGAAACCTCTTTCATCACCTCCTGGGCTTTCAATCGGGTGGGGTAGATGCCCAATCGTACCTTGGTTAGGCCATCTTCCTCCCGGCTGTACAGGTTTCCATGTTTGGAAAGCGGTTCAAGATTGGCCATATCCTTTTCTGTAAGCGTATTGGGTATGGTGGATACTTGAACTGCATAGCCTGTGAGTGTTTCCGTAGAAGGTTTTTCTGTTTCTGGGTTGAGTTGAGTAGTGCTTTCCTTTTTGATGGGCGTAGGCTTAGGCCCGGTCGTTTTACTGCTTGTACTATACTCACTTGGAGCAGGAGCGGCCTCTGTTTTTGGGGCTGATTTTTTGGAGGCTATTTTGGTAGCGCCCTCGCTGTAGGCAACCGGAGCGACCTCTTCTACATCGCTTTTAACCAAAAGGGATGGATCAAAATTGGGTTCGGGTACCGTAAAGGCTCCTGGATACGTTGGGTTTATTTTGGCTACAACGGCCTCGGCTTCGGCACGGGTTGCATAAACGCCCAATCGCAATTTATAACGCCCATCCTCTTGTTTGGTGTATAAATTGCCATAGTCCGTCAAATCGGCATATTGTGTTCCCGCTTGTGTGTAGGCACTTGGGCCGCTGGCTACCTGAATGCCATAGCCGTTGATAGCACCAGTAGTGGCACCGGGTCTTTTGGCCTGCTTTTCTGGTTGGGTATTTTCCCTGTCTTTTACTTGCCCTGCCAATTCGGAAGAGCCAAATTTAAGGGCGATCTCAGGCAGTTCTACTGCTTTGTCTCTCGCCGTAGCAACGGCGCGCCATGAAGTTGATTCATCAGAAAATCCGTCATGTGCGTATTTGATGGAGTAAGTTTCCCCTGCGTTTAGTTTCAAGGTATATCGGCCATTTTGATCGGTTGTGGTTTTGGACCAGTCATCACTGTTATAGCTTTGGGCATATACAATGGCGTCTTCTAATGGGATAGAGGTCAGGGCATTGTACACGGTGCCGCGATAGCTGCCGCGAGGGTCGTTTTCCAATGTTGCCTGCAGTAAATGAGATGAATTGGAAGCAATCTCAACCGTTTCGGGCATAAAATTTTCTTTCCTTACTGTTATGGCACAATCATATCCTGCGGGTAGTGTGAAACGCGCAAAACCATCCTTGTCCGTTTTTATCGTTTGTTTCTGTTCACAGGCAGACAAATCAATTTCTGCATCGGCCACAGCCTGTTGGAACTTGTCGTTGACCAAAATGCTGTAGTACTCAAGGTTGGCAGATCCTGTTTTGGCTACTTTAGTGGAGTATTCGGCAGGTTTCTGATTGTTGTTATTTAATGGAGTATTGGCAGCAGTTGCATTGATCGGCTGGTTTTTGCGCGTAATCTGCCATATATCTTCATTTCCATTGCCTCCCGGGCGATTGGTTGTAATATATCCAATATTTTGGGTAGCATTGTAAATAAAGTTGTAGTCGTCATAGGATGAGTTGATGCCGGGGCCAAGATGGTAAATGTTCTTTACTGCATCTTCACCTATTTCAGCGCGAAAAATATCCAATCCGCCCAATCCGCGGTGCCAATCTGATGAAAAATAAAGATTTGAACCGTCGTAAAACGGTGAAACTTCATTGCCTTTTGTATTAAGGGGGCTGCCTAAATTGCGTGGTTCGCTCCATTCGTAGCCATTCCAGCTGGAACTGTACACATCCCAGCCGCCAAATCCGCCCGGGCGAATGGAAGCAAAAACCAAGGTTTTGCCATCAGGTGACAGGCTTGGGAAACCACTTGGGTGATCGCTGTATGGGAATTGGCGCACATTTACCCAATTGCCGTTTTCAACATCGGCAGTGAACAAGGTGAGTCCAAAGGTATTGCTTGTGACCTGTCGAACTCCATTGATAAACTTATTGCGAGAAAAGGCAACTTTTGCACCATCAGCAGAAAAACTAACAGGGCCTTCATTGCGATTGGTCAGGTCGCCGCGCAAACTAACTGGTTTCTGCAACAGGCCGCTTTCAGGGCTGCGCTGCGTGATGTAGAGCAGGTTGATTTCGCCATCGGTAGTGTTATCCTTGGTTTCAGGCTTTTTAGGCTTGGCTGTTGTTTTGGTATTGCTTCGTGCCGAACTGAAAATGATGCGGTTACCTGCAAAAGCAGCACCATAGTCTGCGGCATCGCTGTTCATGGGCTCATTTTTGGCCGTGTACAAGGGGTCTTTCTTTGACGCCACTGCTGCGTAGTCACACATGGCTGAGAAATGGTCCGCAACATTCATGTCACCTCCTTCGGCATAAAGTTTAAACCACTTTTTGGCACCGGCATAATCGCCAGTCATCATAAGGGTTTTGGCGTATTGAAGCTGCATGTCCGGCGATGCATCCGGGCGTTGCAAGGCTTTTTCATACCAGGTCAGGGCATTTTCCAATTGGTTCATCTGATAATGGCACTCACCCACTCGAAACATGGCATAAGTGTTTCTCGGGTCATTCTTCAACACCTGTTCATAAGTGTATCGGGCCAAATTATAGAGGGAAAGGTCGTAATGCTTGTCAGCGCGCTGGAGGTCTTCCGCTGCGGAGGTTTGAGCATTAAGCAGTGCGGGTATCAGGTGGACAAAAAGAACCATCAGGATACAGCCGGCTGCACGGGTGATATGCGTGTTCATAGACAGCGTGGTTTTTATTTTTGGTGAAATAAAACTTTACTTGCGAAAAAGCAAGCCAAAACACTAAGGCTTTGGCAAAATGGCAGCATTAACTGCATTTTTACCAGACTTAGTATAGTGATGGGACTATCTTTTGAACAGGGACGCTGCAAATATAGGGCGAATCACAGGGATTTTGCAAATTATTGGGTGTCTTTTTTATAGTCCTCGTTTTATGTGCCCTACATTTGTCCCTCCTTTTTTAGGGAACTTTCCTTGTAAAGTAAACATTACAATCATTCACCTAAAACTTTATTTATCATTCACATGAAACATTTATTACCCATTTTGCTGCTCTTCTCAGGGATCTCAGTTTCCTCAATACTTGCACAAGAATCTGAAACCGCTGACTCACTGATGATGGTCAAAATGCTCGATTCTATAGCGCAGACCTTCAAATGGCAAACTGGCGCCATCAACCTAAACAATGGAATGGCCACTATCAATGTGCCCTCGGGTATGCGATACTTAGATGCCGAACAAAGCAATCGTGTCCTGACCGATCTTTGGGGCAATCCTCCAAGCGACAACTCGCTTGGTATGCTTTTCCCGGTGGATAAAAGCCCGGTAAGCCCTGATGTTGTGGCATTTAACCTGAGCTGGGATGAAATGGGCTATGTAAAGGATGACGATGCTGACAAAATTAATTACGATGACCTGCTAAAGGAATTGCAAAAAGATGCCCAAGAGGGCAGCAAACAGCGTGTCGAGATGGGCTATGAGGCGATTGAAATTGTGGGATGGGCCTCCAAGCCGTTCTATGACAAAAACAGCAAGGTGCTGCACTGGGCCAAAGAGATCAAATTTGGATCTGGCGAAATGGGCAATACCCTCAACTATGATGTGCGGGTTTTGGGGCGCAAAGGGGTTTTGTCCATGAATGCGATTGGTGATATGGCATCCGTTGATCAGGTAAAGGGTATGATTCCCGGGGTTGTCAGCAGTGTGGGCTTTAACGAAGGGCACCGTTATGCTGATTTTGATTCGAAAGTAGATGATGTGGCGGCCTGGACCATTGGTGGTTTAGTGGCGGGTAAAGTGTTGGCAAAGGCTGGCTTTTTTGCCATTATCCTCAAATTTATCAAGCCCATCCTTTTTGCGCTCGTAGCATTCAGTGGAGTGATCTGGCGTTTTATTACGGGGCGCAAAAAAGAAGAAGAGTCAGCAGTGGAAACCGAAGAGACTGCTTCCACCGAAGAGAGCGAACAAGAAGGTACTGAACCCAAAACACCTGCAGAGGATGCCGATCAGTCTGGCAAAACAGCAGTTTGATTGTACCTGTGATACCGTAAAAATAGCTTAGAATGGCCCTGACCAATAACAACGGGCTGCCGGTGATTATCGGCAGCCCGTTATTGCTTTCGAACGGTGCTGAAGTAAAAAATTTGTTGCTGTGGGAGACCATCCGGCTGGAAATTGATGTTTTCATGGCTCGGCCGCTCCCACCGCAATAAGTCTAAAGTTGCAAATTCAGGCTTCAGATTTTGTCGTAGCCTTCGTGCCAAATAGCTTTATGGCACGAGTTTATTTTAAACGATCCGTCGCCTCTTTGATTCGTCGAATGGCCTCGCGCAGCTGTTCTTCGGATGCCGCATAACTCAGGCGGAAACAATTGGGGTCACCAAAGGCGGAGCCGGAAACCAGCCCAACATAAACGCTTGACATGATGTAATCACAGAAATCATCGGCATTGTTGATCGTGAATTGGCCATCTGATTTGCCAAAAAATGCAGTGATGTCCGGGAAAACATAGAACGCGCCGTCCGGGTGGTTGGCGTGCATACCCGGAATTTCCTCCAACATGCTCAATACAATATCCCTGCGCTCCCGAAATGCTTCCCTCATGGCTGTAGTGGGGCCCATATCACTCAAAAGGGCAACGGCGCCTGCTTTCTGGCTAAAAGAAGCCGCGCCACTGGTCACTTGGCCCTGTATTTTAGAGCAGGCATCAGCAATGAATTTTGGCGCACCCATGTAGCCCAATCGCCAGCCAGTCATGGAAAAGCCTTTGGCAAAGCCATTTATGGTAATGGTACGGTCTTTTACTTGTGGGAAGGAGCCAATGCTGACGTGTTCATGGGTGAAATTGATGTATTCATAAATTTCGTCACTCACAATATACACATGCTCATGTGGGGCCAGCACATCGGCATAGGCCCTTAATTCTTCCCGGTCAAAAACTGTTCCGGTGGGGTTACATGGCGACGAAAACAAAACGAACTTTGTTTTATCGGTTATGGCCGCCGCTAATTGTTCCGGTGAGGGCTTAAAATCCTGGCTAACATCGGCATAAACTGGAACGGGTACGCCACCGGAGAGCTTGACAATTTCCCAATAAGAAACCCAATAGGGTGCAAAAATTACCACTTCATCACCTGGATCAAGCAAGGCCTGGCAAATGTTGTACACGGTTTGTTTGGCACCATTACTGACCACAATGTTTTCAGGTTTGAAATCAAGGCCATTATCGCGTTTGAATTTTTCGCAGATGGCTTTGACTAATTCCGGCAAGCCTGAAACGGGTGTATATTTGGTATAACCATCCTTAAGGGCCTGAAAAGCGGCTTCTTTGATGTGGTCAGGTGTGTCAAAGTCGGGCTCGCCGAGGCTTAAACTGATGACATCATGCCCAAGGGCGCGGAGTTCGCGAGCCATACGGGCCATTTTTAGGGTTTCGGATTCTGCGAGTCCCATTACCCGCCGGGATAGAATTTCCTGTGTCGCTACTGCCATGATATATGTGTCGCTAAAGGGGTTTAGATAACGTTTAATTTTTTTCCAACTTTGGTAAATGCCGCTACTGCTTTTTCCAGATGCTCCTGTTCGTGAGCGGCTGAAAGTTGCACTCTGATGCGTGCTTTGCCTTGTGGTACAACAGGATAAAAGAAGCCAATGACGTAGATACCCTCATCGAGGAGTTCGCGGGCAAATTGTTGTGCCAAAGGAGCATCATACAGCATAATGGGCACAATCGGGTGGTCGCCCGGGATAATGTCAAAGCCAGCCGCCGTCATGGATTTCCTGAACCATTGGGTGTTGTGTTCCAATTTGTCGCGCAGGGCTGTACTTGCACTCAGCAAGTCCATTACCTTGATGGAGGCTCCCGTGATAGAAGGGGCGAGAGTGTTGGAAAAAAGATAGGGCCTGGAGCGCTGCCGCAACATTTCAACAATTTCCTTGCGGCCGGAGGTGAAGCCGCCGGAAGCGCCGCCCAATGCTTTGCCCAAGGTGCCTGTGATGATGTCAATACGACCCATGACCTGCCGATATTCATGTGTTCCCCTGCCGGTTTTACCCAAAAAGCCCGAGGCGTGGCACTCATCAATCCCCACCATGGCATCATAGCGGTCGGCGAGGTCACATATTTTATCCAATTGCGCTATGGTACCGTCCATTGAAAAGGCACCATCCGTAAAGATCAGTTTGCGCCGTGCGGATGCTGCTTCCTTGATGCAGTCTTCCAGCGCGTTCATGTCATTGTGTTTGTATCTGAAACGTTTGGCTTTACACAAGCGAATACCATCAATAATGGATGCGTGGTTGAGTTCATCACTGATAATGGCATCTTCCTCGCCTAACAAAGGCTCAAAAAGCCCTCCGTTGGCATCAAAGGCTGCTGCATATAATATGGTGTCCTCTGTACCTAAAAATTGAGCGATTTTGGCTTCCAGTTCCTTGTGTATGTCTTGGGTACCACAGATAAACCGAACGGATGAGAGGCCATAGCCATGTGTGCGTATAGCCTCAATAGCCGCCTCAATAACTGCAGGGTGGCTGCTCAGGCCGAGATAGTTATTGGCACAAAAATTTAATACTTCCTTTTGTGCCGTTGTACTGATGACCGGGCCTTGAGGAGTAGTGATGATACGTTCTTCTTTATATAGCCCCGCTTCGCGGATGCCTTTTATTTCGCTTTCCAAAGCGGGTTCGACGTGTGTGAACATAGGTTGGACGTCAGTTGAGGTGGTTAGTGATGGCTTGTGCGTGCAAAACTGATTTTAGCACCTGCAAAGCAACAACGATTCTTGGTTTTAGGTGAAATTTTTTGGGCAATAAAATAAAATCATACCTTTATACGCTAAAACGTGGCTCAAAAGGAACACAGGAAAATGTGTTTTTGCAAGCACGCCCATTACATCAAAAGGGGCTAAACGCCCGCAAACAAAACCCGTTTAAATGCCAAATTTATTTAAAATTCTCTCTATTTCCGCCCTTTTATGCAATTCGTTGCCCGCTACTTGCCTGCCCTGGGCCAATAGCGTTGTACATTCAAATCCCATTGCGCCCAATACGGAGCCACCCAAAACCACTTTGGCTGCCATTGAAAAGCGCATAGTGCTGATTTTTAAAGATCAAAAATGGTTTGATGGGGCCGGATTACCATGGACTAATGAATTTGGTAAAATTGGCAAAACACCAGAGGCCAAAAAAGTAGTAGAAATGACCAAGAGGGCCTTTCGCCTTGCCGCTCCGGAGGCCCTGACCAAAGAGATCAAAACGCCCCGCCAGTTGGCCGATTTTCTTTTGGATGCCTTAAATAATGGCGTTTATTTTTATGAAAAAACGGATTATCAGGGTGTTGCATATACTGTGTATGCAGGTAAGGGGCAAGTAACGGATGTACTGGTGGAGACCAAATACCTGAAAGGTGCCTGTATTAAACCTAAGGGCTATGAAGCCAAGATAGAGTTTGGCGACAACCTGTTTTTCAAACTAGGCAAAGATACAGCCCTTTGGGAGAACGCCAAGATAGGAGAGAAGATACCTGCTCAGGTCTTCAGCAAACCCACTGCTAAATTACGTTTGTTCAGAGAGTGAACAATCGTCGTCATTTAGCCCCCTTTTTGGAGCAATTCCTGAAGCATTTTTTCAAACTGCAACGAAAAAGCATTGTATTTGGAGGTAGCAGGCCCATCAAAACCAGTATGAATGTATTGAACCTTGTTTTGTTGGTCCAAAATAATCATGGTGGGGAAGGCCATCACTTTTTCTAATGCGGGAAAGAAATGAGCGGCTTCATCTTTATTGTTTTTACCAGCATGTACGATGTCAAAAGGGATGCCCATTTTCTGCTTGTATGCCAATAAGTGCCTATTTGCCTGCACACTATCCTTGTGGCGCTCAAAAGCAAATCCGACAATGGCCAGATTTGGTGCCTGTTCAGGATGTTTTTCAAGGTATTCTTTCAAGAACATCTGTTCGTCGCGGCAATTAGGGCACCAGGTGCCCATGATGGTAAAAATTTTGACCTTATTGCCAAAGTCTGGACCCGGGAAAACCAATTTGCGTCCCTCCGGATTTGTTACAGCAAAAGTGATGGGTGCTGCTTTCGCTTTAAGGGAAGTTAAGGTGTTGGCGTCACCGAGTTTGAAATTTGGGTCTTTCCACGCCTGCCAAAGTTCACCTTTGCTTTTGCCGGACCGAAATTCACCTTGGAGCGTATCCCCCTTTATGCTGCCTGAAAACAGGAAAGCATGGGAACCATCAAAGCAGGAAAGCCAGAACTTTCGTCCTTGAACGGTACCTTCCAAAAAACGGTAGTCGCCCGTTTCCGTTCTAAAGGTGCCGCTCAGGTGGTTGCCATTTTGTTTGAATTCGCCAATAGCTTTGTAAGGTTTTTCACTTTCAACGTCAAAAGATGCAGCCCATTCGCCACTCAAATCAGCGGTTGGCGTTTCATTGAGCGTAGTGAAGCGATGGCCGCGCCCTGCATGCGCATAAAAGGGGATACGGTAATTTTCTTTGGTGGTAATGATCCATTCACCTTGTATGACACCGCCGCGAATCTCTGCGTGCAGGTAAGATGCATACTCGGTAAAGTAGATGTTCATGGTGTCACGTGCCTGAGACCTGTCACGGCCATATTGAATGCTGTCACAACGGATGCGTTCGGTACCATTGATGATTTCGATGTAAAATTTGTCCTGTTCAGTATATTTTACTTCGAAATTGAATGGGAGTTCACCAGGCTTGAATTGATCCGTGAGCAAAATAACCGTATCCTTGTCCCTTACGGGTATCTGATATTTTTCCAAAACAAGCACACCCCTCCACATTCCCGGGGCAACGCGGGAATAGCTTTGGTTGGCCTCTATACAACCGGAAAAGAAGAGTAATGGGGCTAAAAAGCAAAGAAAGGTGCCAATAATCAGCAAACTGCGCATAATATTCTTCGTTTTGGTTTCAGGCAATAATAACCCGAAACGGAGTTTAAAAAAAAGCAAAGGTAGAACAGCTTATCCCTGCTTGGGTTTACATGTGGTTAAAATTTGAAGGGGCCAACAAACTTTTAGCGCAGATTTTAGAGAATTTCATAACTTTGTGCAAGGATTTGTGTTTTAGCAAACTGTTATTATAACAATCCTTTATCCATTACCTTAAAACTTCTATATCCGTACCCCCATGTTACAAAATTGGTTCAAGGATCTGGTTGAACGCCAAGCATTTGGAGTATGTCAATATTTAAGTGAAAAAATGCATATTGCACCTTCCGAGGTACGCAAGTATTTTATATACACTTCTTTTATCGGTATGGGCTCCCCGCTCATAGTTTATTTGGTCGTTGCTTTTTGGGTAAATATTCGCCGTTATATTCGCCGTGGTAAAAATGCAATTTGGGAATAGGAAAATTTATTTGTTCCTTTGCGCCGATTATGATTCAGGTTTTTGTCACAGGCGGCACATTTGACAAAGAATACAATTATCTCACAGGTGAGTTGTATTTTAAGGACACGCATCTGAAAGAAATGTTTGAGCGTGGCCGTAGCGAAGTGGATGTAGATATCAAGACCTTAATGATGATGGACTCTTTGGAAATGCGAGACGAAGACTTGGCCATCATTGCCTACAATTGTTCCAAAACCCCTGCAGAACGTATTTTGATTACCCATGGGACTGATCGCATGGTAGAAACTGCCCGCATGCTGGCTGAGTCCGGCATCGAAGGCAAAACAATTGTGCTTACCGGTGCCATGATACCGTACGCCTTTGGCACATCATCCGATGGTTTTTTTAATTTGGGCAGTGCATTGGCTTTTGCCCAGGTTCTGCCGCATGGCATTTATATTGTGATGAATGGGCGATACTTTGACTGGGACAATGTGCGAAAAAACAAACAGACGGGCAGTTTTGAAGAACTGAGATAAACCTTGAATGTACTATGATAAAAATAAACGTAGTTGACCGCGAAGATGTTTTGCATGAGTTGGAAACACCCACTGATATGGGGCTGAATATCATGGAATTATGCAAATCTTACGAACTTCCTGTGGATGGCACTTGTGGTGGAATGGCTTTGTGCGCATCGTGCCATGTTTATGTGTTGAGCGATCATTCTTTACCTGAAGCTTCTGATGATGAGTTGAACATGTTGGATCAGGCATTCTTTGTAAAACCGAACAGCCGCTTGGGCTGTCAAATCAAACTTAACGATGATATGCTGGATGGGCTTGAACTCCGCCTGGCTCCAGTAGGCACATAATTTTATCGTTTAATCCTTTCCCAAATTCGACGGAAAATTAAAGATCGCTTAACCTGGCGGCGAGTACCTTCGCGGCCAAAATGTTCTAATTTTTTCATTAACATTCCCATTTGTATGAATTTCAACACATTACACAAAAGAATTGGAAAAATCGCGCTTACCCTTTCATTTTTGTGTTCCGGCCTGATTGCTTTTGCTCAGGTAACCACATCCGCCATCAGCGGTACAGTAACGGACAAAAACGGTGAGGCCTTGATCGGCGCAACGGTGGTAGCCACACATGTTCCGACAGGAACCCGCTACGGCACCTCCACAAATGCGTCTGGCCGTTATGTATTGCCTGCGGTACGTGTAGGTAACAATTATTCTATCCAGGTTTCTTATACAGGTTTTGAATCCACCACACAGGATGGTATTAATGCCACTTTGGGCAATACCGAAGTGGTAGATTTTACCCTTGCAGAAGCAGGTGTAACTTTGGATGAATTGACGGTTACAGCCACTCGCGGTGGCATTTTTAGTGATGATCGGACGGGTGCTGCAGTGTCATATAGCACTCAGACCATCAATGCGCTGCCTACCATTGGCCGTACCGTGAATGACATCACCAAGTATAATGCCTATAGCAATGGTCGCTCTTTTGCAGGCCAGGACAGCCGTTTGAACAACTTTACGATTGACGGTTCCGTGTTTAACAACGGATTTGGCCTTGGTTCATCTGCTCAGGCGGGTGGCCGTACCGGCACAACAGCCATTTCCCTTGATGCATTGGAAGAAGTTCAGTTGAATATTGCACCTTATGATGTTCGTCAATCTGGTTTTGCAGGTGCGGGTATCAATGCGGTAACTCGTTCAGGTACCAATGAAATATCCGGCTCTGCTTATACTTTGCTCAGAACCAGTGATTTTGCCGGGACTAAAGCAGATGGCAAAGACCTGCCTCCAGTGAACATTGATGAAAAAACATACGGTTTTCGCGTCGGTGGCCCCTTGATCAAAAACAAATTGTTCTTCTTTATAAATGGGGAACATTTCACCAGCTCAACACCCGCAATGGAATGGGTGGCCAATCGCCCGGGTGCAACAGGTAACGTTTCCCGTACTTCTGCAGCAGAACTTGAAGATCTTCGGGACTTTATGCAGCGTAATTTCAATTTTGATCTTGGCGCTATTGACAACTACAACAATGATGTATTGAGTACAAAGGGTATTATCCGTTTGGATTACAACATCAATCAGAACCACAAGGCTTCTTTGCGTTATTCACACCACAATTCTGAATCTGGCCAGCGTATCAGCGATAGCAATAGTAGCAATACTGCCGGTAATGGTAACCGTACCAACCGCGCTCTGGCTATTTCTCCTCAAAACACGGGTTATATCATCGAAGACAATACACGTTCTATCGCTTTTGAATTAAACTCTGTTTTCGGAAGCAAATTCTCCAACAATTTTATCGCTACCTATAACAAACAGTTGGAAGACCGTCAGTACTTGACTCAGGAATTCCCCACTATTGATATCTTGAGGGATGGCTCAACCTATACATCTATTGGCTTTGATCCGTTTACGCCAGGCAATAAATTGAATTATAGCACATTGAATATTACCAACAATTTCAATGTTTTTTTGAATAAACATTTCTTGACCTTTGGAGCAGGCTATGAATACTTTGAATCCAACAACGTGTTCTTCCCTTCTTCCAATGGTGTTTATGTTTATAATTCAATTGATGACTTTAAAAAGGCGGCACTACAATTCAAAAATGATCCAAACAACCCGGTTTCTCCGGTCTCTGTAGCGCGTTACAACCTGCGTTATTCCTTGTTGCCCGGAGGCATTGATCCCTTGCAGGTGCTTAAGTCATCTACCTACAGTGCCTACATCCAGGATGAGTTCCAGGTGAACAAGCGCCTGAAGGTTACCACCGGCTTGCGCGGCGATATTTTTGTTTATGACAATTCTACAGCGGAAGATTTTTACAACCCTGTTGTTGCAGGCTTGACCTTTAAGGATGAAAATGGCCAGGACCTTAAGCTCAGCACCAGCACTTTCCCAAAACCACGCCTGTTGGTATCTCCACGTATTGGCGTAAACTGGGATGTATTTGGCAATAAAAAGACACAATTGCGTGGCGGTGTGGGCATCTTTGTATCTCGTATTCCACAGGTATTGGTATCCAACCAGTTGGGTAATAATGGCGTAAATACTGCTTTGATCAGTGCTAACAATACCACGGCCTTTCCATTCACTACGGACCCAAGCCGTTTTTATCCACAGAGCACGGACATCACGAAATTGCCACCTTATGTCATCAATGCCTCGGTTGAAGACTTGAAGTACCCGATGATTTGGAAAAACTCCCTTGCGATTGACCAAAAACTTCCGTTTGGCCTGATTGGTACAATTGAGGGGATTTACAACCGCAACATCAATGCATTGCGCTACATTGACGCCAACCTGAAAGCGCCGGATCGCAAGTTTGTGGGTGCGGATACCCGTGAGCGTTTCCCATCATCACGCTTTATCAATTCTGCTGTCAGCAATGCATTTGTATTGACCAATTCTGACGAGGGTGATTCTTACTCCCTGACCGCAAAACTGGAACGCCCAACCACTAAGGGCTTTGGCGGAATGGTAGGTTACACCTATGCCCGCGCAAACGACCTTCAGTCTGTAGCCAGTACCGTTTTGGCAAACATTCCAACTACCCGTGGCCAAAATTACTTAGGTACTTCTTTCTCTGATAATGACTTGCGCCACCGTTTTGTAGGCTATGTCAACTATCGCTTGAACTATGGCGGCAAATTGGGCGGCGGAACGGAATTTACTTTGGGCTGCGTGTCCAACAGTGGTGGCAAAATTTCCTATACGTACAGCAATGACCTCAATGGTGATGGCCAAAACAACAATGACCTCATTTATGTGCCTAACAAGGGTAGTGACTTGACTTTTACCTCGTTGACTTCTGGCGGTAAAACATTTACGCCTGCACAACAACAAGAAGCTTTTGAAAAGTACATCAGCAATCACCCATACCTGAGCACTCGCCGCGGCCAATATGCCGAGCGCAATGCTGCCCAGTTTCCCTGGTTGACCCGTTTTGATCTTACTGTAATGCAGGAATTCTACATCAAAGTGGGCAAAAACAGCAAGAAAAACACCATTCAGGTTCGTGCAGACATCCTTAATTTTGGTAATTTGCTGAATAACAAGTGGGGCGTGGGCAATCAGACAACAACCAACACCCCATTGGCCACAACGGTCAATGCCGATGGTACCATATCTTATCGTTTGGCTACTCAAGTAATTGATGGCTCAACTGAATTGCTCCGTGATGCTTTTATCAAAAGTATCAACCTGGACAATGTATGGCAGATGCAATTGGGTCTGCGCTATATTTTCAACTAATATGGCTTGGTTGATTTGTCACGATCTGAATTAAAAAAAAACCGCTCGGATTCTTTCCGAGCGGCTTTTTTTTTTGTAAAAAAGAGTATCTGTTTATCATTAAGCATATAATTGAACCACAAAAGTCATAAAAGGACATGTTACATTTTTTTGTGTCCTTTTGTGACTTTTGTGGTTCAATTTATCTCAATTTGCACTTTATTCCTGTTCTCTATGCGTATTCGACCATTCCAATTCGTTGTATTGCTTTTGGCAATCCTGTGGGCCATTGGCTGCACTCATGAGCCTTCTTCCAGGCCGCAAAAGCCCACAAAAGCTCCGGAGAAAACCCATCAAGGCCAGCCTGAAACCCGAAAATCCAATGTGCCGGAATATGTTTTGGACGTATTGGCGCACGTCAAACAACATGGAACAGCACCGGATGGCTATGTCGGGGGCAGAACTTTTCAAAACCGTGAAAAACGTTTGCCCGAAAAAGATCGCGAGGGCCGAAAAATCCGCTATCAGGAGTGGGATGTGTTTCCCAAAGTTCAAGGCCGCAACCGAGGTGCCGAACGCTTGGTCACGGGCTCCGATGAACGGGCTTGGTACACAGGCGATCATTATCGGACGTTTGTGGAGATAGATCAGTAGTCCATTATTTAACCACTTTTCCGCTCCATACCCGCTGTCCGTCCAGCAGCATATAGGCCAAATAGGTACCAGATGGTTGTGTAGCCATTTCCGACAGGATAAAGGTCTGCTCGCCCTCCAACGGTCGGTCAATGGTTTTTGTCCAACAGGCTTGTCCCATGATATTGATCAGCTGTAGTTGAGCCGTGCCCACATTGGGCGGCAAAGTGATGGTGACGTTCAATTCATCTGTAAATGGATTGGGGAAGCATGTAGCCGCCAGGATATTGCCCTGAAGATCATGGATGGCGGACACCCCTTTTTCATAATCAGTATATGCTTTCAACAGGGATAAAATAGCGCCGTCCAATTGCCAGGAGTTCTTTAGGGCATCATTGTTCAGCACGGTGATGCTGATATCCTTTGCCGGAAAATAGTAGGAAGCTGCTGAATACACAATGTCGCCTCCGTGGCCAATGGCCGTCAACCCTTGTAGTTTCCGCTCATTGAGGCCCAGTCCGCAGCGTGTGCCATTACCAAAAGTTGTATTAACGGTTTTTCGGGCCTCTAACATGGTAGCGGGGGTATGCAGTTTTCCGCTCATAAAGGCTTTTATCCAGACGCTAATATCTGCGGCATTCGAAAAGTAGCCTCCAATTGGCCCTGTAGAGGTGTGAAAGGAGCGCCATTTGCTAAAGGTATTGTGAAAGTCATCCGTAAAGCCATCACCATTCAGGTCAATCCAAGGGTGCGCAAGTTTGGAGGGTTTGGAGTCATAAGGCGGGAGGGAAAGAGAATTTAGATTGAGGGGAGTGAAAAAACGCCGTCTGAATTCCTCATAATAGGTTTTTCCAGTAGCCTTTTCAATGATTAAGCCGAGCAGAGCATAATTTGTATTGCAGTATGACCATCCTGTTCCTGGGGCAAATAAGGGGGCTTTCATATAATCTCGGATCAGGTTTGACAGGCTCCAGCTGGAGTCAGGTTTACTTTGTGATACTTTTTGATAATCTTTGTCCGTGATCACATCATATAATCCACTCTGATGGTTGAGCAACTGGCGTATGGTGATGCTGGAATCCACAAAAGGCAGCGCTCCCAGCCAACTTTGCACTTTGTCCTCTAATTTAAGCTTTCCTTCATCTACCAATTGGAGGATACAGGCACCTGTGATGGTTTTGGTTACGCTACCTATACAATAAGCATGCGCTGGCGTAATAGGTTCAAAAGGGTTGTTGGAGGAAATGCCTGAGGCACTGGCCCAGACCGCACCGTTGGGCAATTGGACGGAGCCTGATAATGATTTGACGGTCAATACCTTGCGTACGCTATCTAATGCGCGGGTAAGCATAGCATCCAATTTTGGTGGCACCGTTTGCGCGGCAGTATTGGTGGTGCTCAAAAACGCAATACATGCAGGTAAGAGTAATCTGAAAAAATACATAGCTGTTGTTTAGTTATAGTATAAAAATAAAGAACTGTGCAAATAACCCCGGATTTTTCAGCGAGAAGTGGTAAAAAAACGAACAGCCAAATGCTATTTGTAGCACTTAAGAATAATCCCATTGTGAAAGATAGGCTTCAAGGCCAGAATCGGAAAAATTAAGTTGTTGCCGCATGAAAAGGGTAGGGGATTGGTGCACCACTGATTTGAAGTCCTTTAGAAAGTGGCTTTGGTCATAATAGTCCAATGATGCCGCTATGGTATTGATCTGACCTGAATATTTGGGATCAAGTAGCATCATGGATGCTTTTTTTATTCTAATGATGCGGGCATACTGTTTCGGAGAGAAGCCCACCTGTGCATTGAAAATCTTTTCAAGGTAGCGCCTGCTGGCATTGATGCCATTATTAAGTCTATCCACGCTTACCGTGCCATTGCTTTGAAATACTTGTTTTACCGCCTGTTGCAAAAAGATGTTTTCGTTGCCAATATTTATGATTTTATGAAGGAAGAAAGTATTAAGCAGTTTTGCAATAGATTGAAAATCAGGTGCTTCTGCAATACTGTTGGAAAGTTGCTGAAGTTCAAAGGCTGGCAGAAAGGTATTGGCCTCCAAAGCCGTATCATTCAAATCAATAGCGGGCACCCTAAACAGGCAATGAGGCGTCCATGGATACAGTTTCACATAAAGAATTTTGCTGTTTGCCTCTATTTCGAAGGGGAATTTCTGACTGGCTTGACCGATCAGACCAGGATTCAAGGTGTTGCTCCATTGTTTGGTGCCGGAAAAAAGAGGCATGGTAAGCCGGCCGGAAAGTGGAAAAAAAAGTTCGGGGTAACCATCAGGAACAAGCTCAAGCTGCTCTTTCATGGGGCCTGAGCTGATAAGCCAATATCCCTGAATATAATTGGCAAGGGCGAAGTCCGGTTTTTGCTGTGTAAAGGTCAACATGCATGCAAAATGGATCGGCCTGCAAAAAAGCCTTGCTAAAATTCGACCAACTCCGCAAAATTGGGCACTTGGCTGCGCCATAGATTGAAATGCCAAAATTAGCAGATCATTATTCAAAGGCAATCAGTAATTGCCCTTTATCAACGGCAGCGCCTTTTTGCACCTCAATGGATTTGATGGTGGCATCTCCTGTGGCCTTGATTACGTTTTCCATTTTCATGGCTTCTAATATAAGCAAAGTATCCCCTTTTTGTACCGTTTGGCCAACCTCGACCATGATACTCAGTACCAGGCCGGGCATGGGAGCCTTCACTTGGTTTGTTTTCTGCGTACCGCCTACCTGTAAGCCCATTTGTTTGATTAAGCGTTCATAACTGTCTGCTATGGCAACCTCAAATTTTTCCCCACCTATGCGAAATACATACAACCTGGACGCAGCATCTACCGACTCTAATATTGCGGTGTAGGCTTTCCCATCTTTGAGCACATGAAAAGAGCCATCCGGCTGCATTACAGCATCGAGTGCTTGGGCTTCGCCCAATTGGATGTCGAAATTGTGCTGACCATTTACGGTTAAGTGATAAGAGTCAATATGTAAGGACATAACAGGTAATCTTTCGTACGGGGCAAATGTAATGCAAATATTTACAAGGTGCTGTTTTGATTCCAATAAGGAGGAGTAGTATCTTCCTGTTGCTTTCTAAGCCATTCTTCTATCGCCTGCTGTCGCCGCCTTTCTTCCTCCAATGCCTCTTCTATGCGCTGCGCTTTGGTTTTGTCAAATATGTCGGCAGAGAGGAAAGGCCTTTTGGGTTGACCGCGCTCATCGGCAAAAGGATCTTTTTGGGCGATGTCTTCTTCATCATCTTCTAATTCCTCCTTATGTAAAAAGGAAACCAAAATACCCACAATACTTCCTAAAAGGTGGCTTTCCCACGAAATGCCGACCTGATCAGGCAACACGCCTGCAAACATGCCGCTGTATAAGAGCATAACAATAGCGGCTAAAATGATAGAGCGCAAGCTGCGCCTGAAGATGCCGTTCCAAAATACAAAAGAAACCAAACCATAAACAACTCCACTAATCCCGATATGGGATACATCTCCTCTGGCAAGAAGCCATACAGAGAT
Source organism: uncultured Saprospiraceae bacterium (assembly GCA_964539805.1). GTDB lineage: Bacteria > Bacteroidota > Bacteroidia > Chitinophagales > Saprospiraceae > M3007. The sequence continues at coordinate 27,793 of CAZIKN010000007.1, forward strand.
GGTTGTGAGAAAATAGATCTCCCAAAATGCCCGCAGGGCTACTTTCCTAAAAAAATAAAGAATGATGCCGAACAATACAAATAAGGGGAAGGAATTGGATATCAGGTGTCCCCAACTGCCGTGTACCATCGGCCCCGTAATAATGCCGGGCAGGCTCCACATCCGGCGCGGCATGATGCCATATTCGCCCGGGTCAAAGCCTGCCAGGTATTGGTAGATATGGACCAGCCATAAGAATGCCACAAAAATGATGGGCAAACGGACGCTGTCTGCAAAATGCCGACGCGTTAGTTCTAAACTGTCATTTTCGCTATCTATGATGTGTTGCACTTAATTAATGTGATAATGTGATAATTTGGGGAATGTGATAATGGGTTTACATGGAAATACCCAAAATAATACCTGTACGGGCAAATTTCTGGCCATAAAAGCCACTGAAAAGATCAATCCTTAGTGGTCGGATCGCTTTTATGCCAATGTTTTCAAATCCAAAATTGAGCTCTGTGTAAGGCTTTACACTTCGCTCGGAGGATTCCGTTACCGTGCGATCTGTGTAATACACCGAAACACCAAACACCTCGTTCCAGTTTAATTTGCGCAAGCCGGGAATTTTATCCAACAACCAACCTTTGAGATGATGCTGGGCATGTGCCTGAATGAATGGCCTACGGGTAGAAAAATCATAATAGGGCAACAAATTAAATGAGCGGAGATAGCCACCTGATTTTCCAAAAAAGGTTTGATTTCCGTTAACATGATGATAATCAATAAATTCCATTTTGTTGTCCCTTAGGAAAAGCCCTCCAATGATGTTGAATTCCGTATAGCCGGCAAGGCCAAAATTAAGGTCGTTTTTGCTAATGCGTGCCTGTATGTAATCATAATCCACATCACTTCCGGCTATGCCTGGTACGGCCTTGCGGTACAACAAGCTTATCTCTGGCCAATCTGAAGATTGATACTCGCGATAACTCGGGTAGGAGCTGTAGGTTTCACCCGGGCGAATGGTCAGGATCGCCTCAACGGTAAACGCCTGATGGCGTGTGAAAAAGGGTTCGGCCCCGTTACGCAAGGGGCTATTGGCCAGGTAATTCCAATCTTTTTTTCTAAAGGAAAAATCCGTGTGATTCACAAGGGGGCGGCGGTCCGACCATTGGGATATTGCCTGTATGACCCATCCGGGTTTGATTACCCTGCTCCATGATGCTCTTGCGAATTGTTGGTCATACAATACCATATAATTGCGTTTGCCATACAAAGAATATAAGCCGTTCAATACTACACTAATGGGTTCGTTGGAATTGACTTGTGCAACACGAGACCCGGCTTGCAGCTCCAATGTATTGTAATAAATGCTTTCGAAACGCCGCTTTAGGCTCAGGCCACCTCGTAATTTGGTTTCAGCAAAGCCATAGTTGATATTTCCACCCAATTGCCAATATTTGTCTTTATCCTTACTCTTTTTTTCCCATTCAGGCTCAATATTTAATAACCAGCCTTGTACAGAATTGAACTGGATCCAGTTCATGGCAGCCGGATAGGATACAGATACCCTTTTGTGGGAGTTTTGCCACTCATAACCGAACAACAAGTTACTCAAGCCGAATTTGTTTTCCTCTCTATCCATACTATCAATAAAAGCATCGGAGTTCCAAATTTTGCTGAGACTATCCTTTTTAATGTAATCTCTATTTTCTTCTATCGTTAGTGGTACGGGCCGCGTATTGACCCAATACAAGGAATCGCGCTCTTTGGCTATTTTTTCTATTTTGAATGTCTCCTTGTTAAAAAAATTGGAATCAAAATTTGGATTCGTGTTGTAGTTGGAAAAAATACAGGCATAATACCCTTTTATCTTAAACCCTAAAATGCCGAACTTGAAATGCATGTTTTGGGCAAACATGGCCCAGGTATCCGGCTTTTCCAAGGGGACAAATTCCTGTTTGATATAAAGTGTATCCAAAACGGGCTGCTTGATGGCGCTACCCGTGAGGAAAAGATCAGCGCCGGACAGGTTCCAATAGGAATCTACCACATACAACACACCTGCAAACACAGGATCGGCAGGGCGCTTGGGGATTACTTTTATTTTGGCAATGTCATAACCATTTTCATCCTTAAACCGCCCCAATAACTTAAAATTATAGTAACTAAAGGCATTGCTTGCCAAAGGAGATAATAAATCGCGTTCAATATTTATGTATTCGTCATACAGATTCAAATCTGTCATGGTGGAACGGTTCATGCTAAAACCATTTTCGGAGCCGCTAACCTTGCTTGAAATCATGATCTCTTTCACCTTTCTGGGCTGATCGCGTACATATAGTTGCGACACAGATTCCGAAAAATATATAATTCCCTGGCGATTGGAGTCCAACACGCCACCCAGGTCACCCAATTTTTTACCCATGAACTTTTGGGGCACATCATCAAACTTGTAAAGTCCTTTGATGTAAGCATCACAGGTGAACTGAGGCATTTTGTCGCGAAAATATTTGCGTTTGGCAATTACCTCGCGCATAATCTGCTCGGCGGGATCGCGATCCGTTATGGTGACCTCTCCCAATACCAGATCATTGGGCTTCATGCGCACATTTTTGATAATTGCTTTATCCTGAATAGTAATTTTTTCTATTTCAAGGTGATATCCGAGGTATTGGTACACCACTTCATAGGAACCCGGCTTTAATGCGAGGCGATATTCGCCCTCGGCGTTGGCTACCGTGCCATTGGTGCTATTGCGGACATATACCGAGGCAAAAGGCAAGGCCTGATTGTTTTCATCCAATATCTTTCCACTGAGTTGGGCCTGAACTTGTAAGGCCATGAGGGAACACACAAAGGTGTAAAAAGAGCGTAAAGTCATTAAATAGTCAAATTTTTGGCGAAAGTGAGTTTTTGCCCTGAGTATGTGGCAGATTTATTCGACGTTTAAGTTGGATTTAACGAAAAAGGCTGGCTTTTGTTCTAACTTGGGCATGAGTGTGTGGTTGACATAATGAAAAGTATCTAATGATTTAAATAAATATTATTTGTCTGGGATACGTAGTAAGCTCCTATATTTGTAGGATGTGAGTGCAAGTAACAATCATTGCCACTTGCTAAAATAAAAAATTCTTCAAAATATTAAAAATTACAATCATGCTAAAAAAGTATTTTTTTGCCGCTTATACAAGTGCAATTTTGTCAAATATTGTTTCAGCTTCTGAAATCAGCTTTGAAAAAAATATTTCATGGGTCTCCAATAGAGATCTTACTGAACAAATATTTGATGAAAAGTTAGAGCGCTATAAGAAGGCCGGGTTCATAATGACAAATATTGAGGTTTACAGTAAATCGTCAGAAAGACGATTTTCAATGATAATGAAAGAAAATATAGACAAAAGAGATTGGATGGCTTATAAGCAAATATCAACTAATGAATATGATGGACTTGTGAAGTTCTTAAAATTAAATAATTTTAGGCTCACTGACATGATGTGTGAGCAGCAGGGTAGCAGGCTTAAATATGCCGCTGTTTTTATCAAAAATATAGAAAATTATGTATGGGAATCACGCAGAGGACAAACATTTGCACAATACCTATATTCTAGGGATTCTTTAAGAAATAATGGATATACCATTACTGATTTTGAAGTATACAAGACGAATCAAGGGGCTCGTTATGGGTCAGTCTGGGTGAAGTATCCTGACGCACATACCTTTATTCAGGAATTAGGATTAACTCGAACGCAATATCAAAAACGCCTCGATATATTGACAAAGCAGGGCTATTTATTGACTGATTACGAAACACAATTAGATGATAAGGGTCGGAGGAGTTACTCCATTGTTGCTGAACGTAAATCTGGATTTGCTTTTGCAGTAAAAAGTAATATTACTGCTCAAGAATTTTCAAATTATTGGAATCAATATAAAGATAAGGGTTATCGCCTGATTGATTTTGATTGTTATGAAGTTAATGGAGATCTTAAATATTCTGGTAATTGGATAGAATGTAACGAGCGATACCATTATAAAAATAAAAAAACATTAGATAGTTTGATAGAAAAATATCGAATAGATAGCGCAAATATTCCAGGCATATCTGTAGCTATTGTCGAAAACGGGAAGATGATTTATCGTAGTGGATTTGGCTATGCAGATAAAGAGAAAAAAAAAGCGGCGCATGGAGAAACGATATATTTGGCAGGTTCTATTGCCAAGGTAATTGGAGGTACGCTTGCTGTAAAACTACATTCAGAGAAAAAGTTGAGAAATGGGACACCTGTAGATTTCGATATTAACGAAAATGTGAGGTTATATTTAACTAATGTTAGATTAGCAGATGGAACCTTTGACACAGTCCCTGATTTGCACCAATATACCGTTGCGCAATTATGTGCTCACCTTGTTTGTTTGGAACGTTATGATAATAATTCTGATGTTAAACCCCAAATAAGACAGTATGATAGAGCTATTGATGCGCTTGTACAGATATGGGATAATGATGCTACTTTTTTGCCAAATTGTGCAGTAAATACAAGGAAATCATATTCTACAAATGCATTCACATATCTGGCGGCTATATTGGAACAAGTGACAAGCAGAAGTTCTGCCGAGTTGATAGAGAGTGAAATCGCAGCGCCGTATGGCCTTCAAACCCTCAGAGCCCAATTCACAGCAGATATACTTGCACCTTTATATGACAGGGCAGAGCCATACGATAAAAACAATAAACATACCTTTTATGAAAACAACAGTTGGAAAACATTAGGTGGCGGATTAGAGATTTCAGCTGTTGACCTTGCCATGTTTGGGTGGAAAGTTCTGAATGGAGATATCGTCAATCCAAGAGTTAGAGATAGCCTGATGTGGGAAAGGGTTAATCCAAATGCAGAAAATAGCAACAATGGAATAGCTTGGGAATTGAATAATAACAGTGGTAACAGAATTGCAAAACATGGAGGTAATAGTCGGGGAAATAAATCTGAATTCCGTATTTATCGTGATAAGGGTATTGTAATAGCGGTCATGTCAAATAGAAAAGATAAAAATTCTATTGAAGTTTTGGTAAATATGATAGAAAATATTGTTATGTAAGTAGATAAAACAGGCTTTTGAAATTTTATTATGGAACACAGCAATACTGAAGAGGCACTTTTATTCTTGTTTTTGGCGGCAGCCTTGGGATCCTTAGCTGGCAATATCTCCTGGCGCGGACATAAATTGGGGGTGGCCGCCATTCTGTTTGTAGGTTTGGCCGTTGGGGCATTTAAGCCGGAGGTACGAATACCTGAGGTAATTAAATTGTTGGGCTTGGCTATGTTCGTTTACAGCATAGGCCTGAGTTCGGGGCCATCATTTTTCAGCTCGTTTAAAAAACGCGGCGCAGCCAACTTAACCCTTGCTGTTGCAGCCTTGTGCATATTATCCTTATTGCTTGGGCTGAGCTCCGTGATGCTGGGCTTTGATGCTTCTGCTACTGCTGGCATGCTTTCTGGAATTACCACCAATACGCCAGCCCTTGCAGGCCTGCTGGATGCCATACATGCACAAGCTAATGCCGATACGGAATCCATGTCCAATAATGCCGTGGTAGGATACTCCATTTCTTACCCAATGGGTGTTTTGGGCTTAATGATCTCGGTGGCCTTGATGCGCCGCTGGTTTCGCATTGATTTTGGCGCTGAAGCTCAAACCCTTAACAGTGAATTCCCTTCGGGACGCCCTATCGTAAACCGCACCCTTGTGGTAAGCAACCCTGAAGTAGCAGGCAAAACCCTCCGTGAACTTAACAATCGTTTCCATTGGCCAGTGGTTTTTGGCCGGCAACGGCGAGGAACGGAAGATTGGCTTTGCCATTGGGATACCATAGTAGAGTTGGGAGATCAGCTTGGGGTGACCGGAGAAAATGAAGCGGTAGAACAGGTCATTGCTTTTTTTGGCGAAGCGGATTCGGAGCAGTTGGCGGGTGATCATTCCGTTTTTGCTACACGCCGTATGTTCGTCTCTAATCCTCAAACAGCAGGTAAAACTGTAGCGGCGCTTAACCTGCAGGAGCAATATCAAGTGGTGCTTACCCGTATCCGACACGGCGACCTGGATGCTTTGGTGCATGCTGATACCGTACTCGAACTGGGGGATCGAATTCGGGTGCTTGCCAAAGAAAAGGACATGAAAGCCTTAGAAAAACTTTTTGGTGATTCCTATGAGCAATTGAGCCATATTGATCTATTGTCCTTTGGCTTGGGCATGGGCCTGGGTATTCTTATCGGATCCATTGAGATGACTTTGCCCGGTGGCATACTGTTTAGCCTTGGTTTTGCTGGCGGCCCCTTGGTTGCAGGCCTCCTGTTGTCCTATATTCGCCGCTCAGGGCCGGTTTTGTGGACTCTTCCGTACTCCGCCAACCTTACCTTGCGCCAGATTGGTCTTATTTTGATGCTTGCCGCCATTGGCATCAACTCAGGGGCTGCGTTTTTGAATACCATGCTGAGTCCCGCAGGGCCATTAATGTTTGCTGCCGCTGTCTTGGCAAGTATTGCGGGCAGTATTTTGATCCTTATCGCTGGATATAAATGGCTTAAAATACCCTATTCCCTGCTCATCGGCATGATCAGCCATCATCCGGCCAACCTTGATTTTGCCAATAATCAGTCGGGCAACAAAATACCCACCTATGGTTATGCCTTGGTCTATCCTTTGTTGTTGATCGGCAAAATTGTTTTTGTACAGATGCTGTGGCAGCTGCTGAAGCATTGGTGAGCTGTTAAGGCTAAAAACTATTGATATCCCTCTCCCTCTTCTATCTTAAAATAGTTCTTGGGTAAATCCTTGAACGCTTTGCGCGGCAACTGCAAAAATGTGGGCATGGAATCCGCCGGAGGCGGGCTTGTTTCCTGTCCCGGAGTGGGCACCACGAGCATTACTTTGGCTGCATCAGGTGACAGCAGTGCCGAGGCATGCAGGGTTTCAAAGGGCAGCCCCCAGGTCATCATCAACAAGCGGATATCCACCTGATCGGGCCGAAGCATTGTTTTCGGGCCTTTTGCCTGCTGTACCAGGTCTTTGATGTAGGCCAACCGTGCGGAATAAGGAATATGATTTTGGAAGATGCCCCATAACCTTAAACCCACAATCAAAGCCAATAACCATCCCAAATATCGAAATCTGATGCCCGGAACAAGATCCCACAACAGCGGCAACAGCATAAACACACTGAGGGCCTGCAAATGACTTTCTATGATGTACCAGCGCGTATCTTCTCGAAAACGGACAAATAATACAGTGCTGTAAATGATGATAAAAACATTGAATATCAATGCTTTAAATAGCTTTTGTTGAAATATAAAAACGATGTTTAATAATAAACAAATCGGTAAAAAAAGCAACATGCTGTCATCCAAATGCGCCCAAAACAGTCCAAAGCCGTTGGATTTTGGAAGGTCAAACAACATGGCAGGCTCAAACTCGCGCACGAACTGCCCCGTCATGCCCCGATCATAAAAATTGGGCGCCTGAACTACATATTTCAACACAAATGCCAGTCCTAAAAAAGCAAAAATATGGATCAGGATTTTCTTTGAAAGAACAGAGGCAGGATCAAACCAAAAGAAAACTAACACAAAACCCAAGGGGAAAATGATCAGAGGGTGCAGGAAAAAAATGGTGATGGCAAGGAAGGCCAATACAATATGGAGCAAGAGGCTATACCTCTCTTGTGTTTGTTTTTCCGCGAGCGCGAGCAGCACAAAAAGAAGAGAAATAGCGGGCAACAATTCATTTTGTATCCAATAAAAACAATCCCCGGTGAGTAGGATGTTGAACAGGGCGATAGCGGTGGCTGCCCTGCTGTTGCGCAGCCCATGAAGACACAAGCTGAACAATAACCATTGGAATAACACATAGGACAAGGAAAACAACACCAGCACTTTAGAAAGCGAAAACCCGAACCAAACCCCTATCAGCGGCAACAATTGAATGGGCAGTACACCGAAGCGCTGCACCATAATGGCAGGCTTGCCATCACAGATCAACTGGTAACTTTGAAAGGCCGCATCCAGGATAATGGTACGCTCCTGCCAAAACCCAATGCTCATGGCCAATAGCGCCAAAAAAAGGCAATGCCCACCCAGCGCGGTCTGCTTTTCTATTTTTAACAAGTGCATGGGTAAATGTACGCCACTAAATCATGGCGGTTGACTACTTTTGCGTGTAAATCAAAAAAATAGCATAAAGCAACAATGCAAAAAATTGCCCTTAGTTTACTCCTGCTCCTTGTCTCTTCTCAATTAGTCGCTCAGACAGAGCTCACAAAGGATAAAAAATCAGCATACAAGATAGCCGCTATAGGCTTCTACAACCTTGAAAATCTGTTTGATACGCTGGATTCCCCCAACACCAACGATGCAGAGTTTTTGCCCAACGGCGGCAACCTTTGGAATACCGAAAAGTATGTGTCCAAACAAGCCAACATGGCCAAGGTAATCAGCCTCTTGGCCACCGAAACAAGCCCCGACGGGGTAGCAATTTTGGGCGTGGCAGAGATAGAAAACCGAAAGGTGTTGGAAGACCTGGTGGCCGAACCTGCCCTTAAAAGCCGAAATTATCAGATTGTGCACCACGAGTCGCCCGACGAACGCGGTATTGACTGCGCTTTTTTGTATCAGGAAAAATATTTTAAGGTCACAGGCTCCGTGCCGTATCCGGTCATTCTTGAAGACCCCAAAACGGGCGAAAAAGACAGGACACGCGACATCCTGTATGTCTCTGGCATCTTTGATGGCGAACCCCTGCACCTCATGGTCGGGCACTGGCCTTCCCGCCGCGCGGGGGAGTCAGGCTCAGCCTGGATGCGCAAAGCCGCAGCTGCTGTATGCAGGCATATTGCGGACAGCCTTTTGGCCATTGATCCTGCAACCAAGATTATTGTTATGGGTGACCTGAATGATGACCCCAACAACAAAAGCCTGACAGAGGTGCTGCGCGCCAAGGGCAAATCAGAGGACCTGAAAGAGGGAGAACTGTACAATACCATGTATAGTCATTTTAAAAATGGTGATGGTACCATGGCTTATCGAGATGCCTGGAGTTTGTTTGATCAACTTATTGTTTCTCAGGGCTTTGTGAATAAAAAATACGGCGGGTGGCAACTGCATAAATCTATTGTTTTCCGCCAACCCTGGCTCTTGCAAACAGAAGGTAAATATCGGGGCTATCCGTTCAGGACTTTTGATTTTGGTGTGTTTATGAATGGGTATTCCGATCACCTTCCGGTGTATATCTTTATCATAAAGCGCAAAGAACCCAAACCATAATATGCTGCTATAATAATGAATATGAATAGACCCCTTTTTTTGTTGCTTTCAGTGATGTTGTGTGCAAGCTGTTTTGATCCCAAGGAAGGATGTTTGGATATTGCGGCAACCAATTTTGATGCCTCAGCGGATGAGGATTGTTGTTGTTCTTATCCTGGATTGATCTTTAGTGTGGATCAAAAATGGGATACTCTGCCTTTCCGGCGTGATAGTGTTTTTGCCTTGGACAATGGAAAATTGATCCGTTTACATGACGTGCTGTTGTATCTCTCTGATTTTCAGATGGAAAAAAATGGTAGCGTGTTTAAAAATTCGGATACCATTCAATTAGAAGTTTATCCCAAAACAGGAAAAGATACCTTGAAAGAGGTGTTTCTTAATGATTTTGAGCTCATCAGCCTTGATAACAGCACGGCCAATACGGGTGTGTTCAGAACTGCCGGTCAGTTTGATGCCCTGCAGTTTCGCTTTGGCCTATCCAATGATGCCAACCGGGTCATTGCCAGAAAGGTGCGGCTTGGGCATCCGCTGCGACAGGGAGCGGACAGCCTTTGGTTGAGTCCCACACAGGGTTATGCCTTGATTAAGGTGCTGCTTAGCCCTGATACCACCCGCAATTCGCCACGAGATTCCGTGTTGCTTACCCGAGCTGATCTGGGTGATCTGTTTTTTAGGCAAACAGGTAGTTTCACCAGTGAACTGGGTTATGATTTTCGTTTGAAAATGAATATTGACCTGAAAAAGCTCCTGGGGAAAACCAATTGGTCAATTCCTGACAAAACGCAATGGAAAAAAGACATTATTGCCAACTTACCGGGAGCTTTCAGTGTTTCCCAATAACTTTGCCCCCATTCATTCCTGACCGTCCTGATCGTTCGTCAGGACTAACGCTCATAACTCATCATTCATCACTCATCACTCAAGAATATGCGTCATTTCATTTTTTCTGTTTTTGTACTTTTCTCTTTTTCTGCTTGTCAGGACGTAAAAGAAGATATTGTCTCTGGTGCAGATTTTTCTTTTCAGTTTACCAGCACGTACGAGGGCAGCCGATTGGAGCGTGTCAAAAAATATACGTATAACGGTTATCCTTTGGAATTCACGGTGTTTACCCTTTATCTTAGTGACATTACTTTGTTGCAAGGAAGCAAAGAGGTAAAAATTTCTGATGTGGAATACCTTGATTTTTTTCCAAGCAACGCCTCAGGTACATTGTCCACACAACCTAAAATTACCTTTAAAAATGTACCAGAAGGCGATTACACGGGCATTAAATTGGGATATGGTGTACGCAAAGACTTAAATAAAAAGTCGCCCAAAGATTTCCCCGCAGGCTCCCCTTTGTCCTATGAACTGGATTTTTGGAAAGGCTGGGACAGCTATATCTTTTGTAAGATAGAAGGTGCTGGTGATGCCGATAAAAATGGCAGTGCCGATCACTTTTTAGTGTACCACTGTGGTAGTGATCCGGTGTACAAGACATTCACGACAAACAAGAATTTTAGTGTTTCTGCTTCTGACCCCACAAAGCAGTTGCTCCAAATCGAGTTTGACCTGAAAAAACTCTTTACACAAGCGGATGGCTCTTTGTACAATATGGTTGCCAACCCTGCTACTTCCAATGATAAGAACGATGTAGTGGTGGCAGATGCCATCATGAGTCGTTTTGGTACGGCAACTTCTATTAAATAATATCTTGAAACATTGATAAACAATGCGTTGTGTCCATTTTTTAAAAATATTTTTTATCATTTCGGTCTGGATGATTTCTGTCTTGGCCTGTAATCCACCCAGTCCTGTGGTGGACCAAAAAGGCGACTTGGAGGATATTGTATATGACCCCAAGCCATACAAAATTGTCAAGCCCGATTATTTTCCCGAGATAGAGGTGCCCAAGGATAACCCAATGACGCAGGCTGGGGTACAACTGGGTCGTATGCTTTTTTATGATCCGATTTTGTCTGCGGATAGTACCATGTCCTGCTCCTCCTGCCATTTGCCCCAGCATAGTTTTACGGATGCGCTTGCAGTTTCTACCGGTATTGATGGTGTAGCAGGGCATCGTAGCAGTATGTCCTTGATGAATATTGCCTATGCCACCAATGGCCTTTTTTGGGACGGTAGGGTAAAAACCTTGGAAGGTCAGGCATTGCTCCCTGTGGAGGATCCCATTGAATTGCACCATACCTGGCCCAATGTCATAGAAGACCTGAAAAAACATAAAAGCTATCCCAAAATGTTTCGCGAGGCATTTGGTATCAAAGATCGTTCTGAAATAAGCAAAGAATTGGCGGCTAAGGCCCTGGCACAGTTTGAGCGGATATTGATCAGCAGCGGGCAATCCAAGTTTGATCGCTTTGTCCAGGGTGAAACTACTTTGTTTGATGACCGTGAATTGGAAGGGAAACTGATGTATTTTGATGAGCAACCATTTGTATTGCCTGATGCACAATGCTTTCACTGTCATGGAGGTGTGACCCTGACGGGCAATCAGTATTTCAGCAACGGCCTTGATCCGGTCAAAAGTTTTAAGGAATTTGTGGATAAAGGCCAGGGTGCTGTTCTGGGCGACTCCACCCGTTATGGCCGATTCAGAGCACCAACATTGCGTAACATCGCCCTTACGTCGCCGTACATGCATGATGGCCGATTCAAGACCTTGGAAGAGGTGGTGGATCACTACGCAAGCCATGGGAAAAGTAAATTTCCCTATCAAGATGGTCTAATGACCCAGATTGGCACCTTGATCCCCAATACCCAGCCATTACAATATACCAAAATGAATGCTTCGCACAAGCGCTCTTTGGTCAAGTTTTTGCATACCTTGACAGATACGGTTTTTGTCAATAATCCGGACATACAAAGCCCGTTTAAATAATCATGTACCGACTTTTCGCCTTAATCCCCGTTTTTTTTACTGCAACATTAGGTTTGGCGCAGGAAACTTTTAATGTGTTACCCCGCAGTTTTCAGCCCGAGCACGCATCTTTTTTTCAGCAATTGCCAACCCTGACATTGGGCTCGCCTGATGTGGGTGCAGCCTTGCTCGAAGATGGATCCATGCGAGAAAGCAGCCGCTTTGCAGTGCCCTTGGCAGTAGATATTTCCCCGGAAACGGCAGGCGAATGGGTATCGTTACCCGGCGGTCAGGTTTGGCGTTGTGCCCTTGAGGCACCTGATGCAGTTGGACTTTTGCTTTTTTTTGATCGCTTTCAATTGCCGGAAGGTGCTTTTTTTCATGCTTACAGCAAGGATAAAAAAACGCTTTTAGGCGCTTATGGAGCAAAAAGTTGTATCCCCTCTGGCACATTTATGATTGGTGTTTTGCCGGGAGAAAATGTCGTAATGGAATATTTTCTTCCGGCAAATACAAAATATAGTAGTGAAATTCACCTGGATCGGGTGGATTATGCGTATCGGGAATCGGCTATTTATGCCTCAACGGAAAAAGAAAATTTTGGTTCATCCCGAACATGCAACGTAAATGTAAACTGCCCGGCGGGTACTAATTGGCAAACGCAAAAACGCGGTGTGGCACGTATCCTTATGGTATTTAGCGGTGGTTCAGCCTGGTGTACGGGCAGCCTTATGGCCAATACCGATGGAACGGGGGTTCCCTACTTTTTGACGGCACACCACTGCCAGATTTTGCTGCCAAACCCCAAATTTGATCAATGGCGTTTTGATTTTGAATATGAATCCGCTTCTTGTGCCAACCCTGCTTCGGAACCGCAGCGCAAATCCGTTTTGGGTTGCACGCGCATGGCATTCTGGGGTGATACAGATTTTTTACTGCTTAAGTTGAACCCAATTCCGGCTTCCTACAATCTGTATTTCAACGGTTGGAGCCGCGAGTCGGCAGCTTTGGTGTCCACATCTACATTTATACACCATCCGATGGGGGACATCAAAAAAATATCCACGGATAACCAAACGCTAACCGCCTACAACCAGCAAGTTGACTGGGGCTTGGGCTTTGGCACCAGTTCGCCCAATACCCATTGGAACAATATACCAGATGTGGGAATTTTTGAGCCAGGCTCCTCCGGTTGTCCTTTGTTTGACCCGGCCAAGCGTGTCATTGGCCAGTTGCATGGCGGATTTATCAACCAGATAGACAAGTGCAAAATAGATGGGGCCCTCTTTGGGCGTTTTGATCTGTCATGGGATGCAGGAACTGGCTCTGGTGGCCGTCTACGAGATTGGTTGGACCCTACGAATCGGAACAGCATCACACAAAATGGATATGATCAGCCATTGAATCCAGTTAAGATTAGTGGTTATGTTAAAACCTCTGATAATCAGCCAGTTGAAAAAGTTAGATTGCGCCTAAGCGGCACATCCACGGCACAGGTAAGTACGGATGCCAATGGCTATTATGAGTTTTCAAACCTCAGCTCAGGAGGTAATTACACGGTCACACCGGTGAGTGACTCAATGCCCCTTAACGGCGTGAGCACCTATGATTTGGTACTTATATCAAAACACATTCTGGGTTTGGAAGCCCTTGGCTCGCCATGGAAAATGCTGGCTGCTGATGCCAACAAAAGTAATTCCATTACTACCCTTGATATCGTAGAATTGCGCAAACTGATATTGGGGATTTATACCTACTTGCCCAGCATGCCATCCTGGAAGTTCTATGGTGAAGGCTCTATCATACCATCACTTCAAAATCCTTTTGAGCAAGGTACCATACTGATTGAGCAGCATGTACTCAACAATCTGGCCATAGATACCCCTAACCTGAATTTTACCGCAGTAAAAATAGGAGATGCCAACGAAGATGCTGACACGAAGTGAGTTCCACAGAATATTTCAGTTCAAAGCCCCCCTTTTCAAACAATCTTGCCTATCTTCGCCTTCCTTAAAAAAAATACGATACATTGATGAGAAAATTAATCCTATTGTGGCTTTTTGCTGCTTTTACACCGATTTTACTGTTGGCTCAAACAGCCTTTAAAAACGTGAAAATTACACCCGCGCATCCCAAAGCAGGCGAAAAAATCACAATTGAATATCTTTTCCAGCAGGGCCCTTTAAAAAATTCAAGTGATATTGAACTGGTTGTGGCCGTTTTACAGGATAAAAACCCTGAGGTAAACGGCATTGTGCTGAACAAAGACAAAAATAAGCTTAGCGCAGTTTATACGGTCCCTTCAAAAGCACAGGCTCTTGCTATCGGGTTTCACTCCGGCGAACGCTGGGACAACAATGAAGGCAATGGATATTTTGTTGCGCTGAAGGCTGCAAACGGTAGTGCCATGCCAGAAAACAAGGCGGCTCAGGCTGTTTTAGCCATTACACATGCGGGCATTTTTGAGTTGGCAGCCAATCATAACCAAGCCAATCAGTGGTTGGATGAGGCTTTCAAAGAGGCCCCCGATTTGCGCAGCAAATACCTGATTAACTATGTGTCAAATTTAGTACGAATCAAACGAGGTGATGCAGGAAAACCCGAGGCGTTAGTGCTTTTGGACGAATTGGAAAATGCAGCAGGCGCAAGTGAAAAAGACCTAATGGGTGCTGTACGGCAATATGAATTTTTGCGCGCTATGGATAAATCCGCAGCGTTAAAAGACAAAATCAGGGCAAAATTTCCCAAAGGTACCTTCGTACAACAAGAAAAACGAGCCAATGCCTCCAATCAATCGGATCTGGCTACACGGGAAAAAATGATTGCGGATTTTGTCAAAGAATACCCAGCTCAAACAGAAGCCGAACAGGAACAGATTGATCGCCTTTGGTCAACCCTTGCCATGAAAATGGTGGAATCCAAGAATCTGGAAAAATTCCGCGAAATAGCCGCTAAACTCCCCCCTGCAGCAAAAGCAAGCCTATATAACAATATTGCATGGGAATTGGCTGAAAGTGGCGAAGACCTTGGCTGGGCGCGCCTGCTTTCCAAAGATGCCTGTGACTGGGCGGAAAAAGAAATGCTAAGCCCCACACAGCCCAAACCGGCCACTATGACCCAACGCCAATGGGACAAACAACGCCGTGAACTCTTCTCCATGTACGCGGATACCCAGGCCTACACTATGGATCAAACCAGTGAGCCAGGCCTCGCCGCCACTTTGCAGGGCAAAGCGGTGGATATGATGCGTGGTAAAGAAGATGAAATGAATGAACGCTACTGTAAGTACTTAGAGCGGGCGAAATCATCCCTTTTGCGTGAAAAATTAGAAGGATTCATAGCGGCTGGCCATGCTACGCAAGTGATGAAGGAGCAGTATAAAAAGGTGGTACTCACGGCCAACCCTTCCGAAAAAGAGTTTACAAAAGTAATGGCCGAATTGGAGGCAAAGGCGGAAGTCAACAAGCGCAAGGAACTTACCGAGCAAATGTTGGAAACAACGGCCCCAAAATTTTCGCTTGTCAACCTGAAAGGAGAGACCGTCAGTTTGGAATCCCTCAAGGGCAAAGTAGTTATCATTGATTTCTGGGCTACCTGGTGCGGGCCTTGCAAGTCATCATTTCCGGGCATGCAAATGGCTCAGGAAAAATACCAGTCGGATGACAAAGTAGCATTTGTGTTCATTGATACCTGGGAGCGTGTGCCCGCTGATCAGAAGGCTCAAACCGCCGGTGATTTTATCAACAGCAAAAAATACCCCTTCAATGTACTCCTTGATTTGGATGACAGGGTGGTTGCCTCGTACAATGTGAGTGGTATTCCAACAAAATTTATTTTGGATAAATCCGGCACCATTCGCTTCAAAAGTGTCGGATATTCAGGCAGTTCTGAAAAATTGGTAGAAGAATTGAGCACCATGATTGACCTTGTAAAAAACATGTAAGGTAAAGTATTGTTTTTATTGATCACTTTAGCGTTAATTTTGCAGCCGCATTTTACGCTACTGAATTATCAAACATTAAATGAGACGCATCGAATTAGATATTGTCGCCCTCTCTCACAGCATGACCCAATCACACAATTATGCAGTTGTGCTCGGTGAACGCAAAGGGCAACGCCGCTTACCCATCGTGATCGGCAGTTTTGAAGCTCAGGCCATCGCAGTGGCCATGGAGCGCATGGTACCCAATCGGCCACTTACCCATGACTTGTTTAAAAGTGCCATGGATACTTATGGTATTGAACTTAAGGAGGTGATTATCAACAATTTGCTCGACGGGATTTTTTATGCCAGATTGGTTTGTCTCCGAAACGGCGAAATGCATGAAATTGACTCCCGAACCTCTGATGCCATTGCTATGGCCGTTCGGTTTGACTGTCCTATCTACACATACGATTTCATTTTGGAGGCGGCAGGAGTAGTGCTGGAAGATACAGAAGGAGCAGAGCAGCGCCCGGCCCCCTCAACAGCCAATATGGACAATAATGCGTTGGAAACGTACACCGTTGACATGCTTCAACGTCGTTTGCAGGAAGTGCTGGAAGGTGAAAATTATGAAACCGCTGCTAAAATCCGCGATGAACTGAAACGAAGGGAACAAAAAGGTTAAAAATTTGACCTGCAATAGCTTATTGTTTTTTCAATATCCTCCGAAAGCATACGATCTGCATACAGGCGCGGCACTATTGCCCGATAACGCTGATAATGCGATTCAATGCTTTCGGAGGATTTTGCTGGTCTTCTGTATTCCAAGGCTTGCATTACTACCATAAACTCAATGGCCAACAGCCTTTCCAGGTTTAGTATAATTTTTCTCGCCTTCGTGGCTGCATTGGCGGCCATGCTCACATGATCCTCTTGGCCATTGCAACTGATGATACTGTCAACAGAGGCTGGTGTGGATAACGTTTTGTTTTGGTTTACAATGGCTGCGGCCGTATATTGGGCAATCATCATCCCGGAATGCAGCCCCGGATCATCCGTCAGAAAAGCGGGCAATCCTCTTTGTCCGCCGATCAATTGGTACACCCTGCGTTCAGAAATACTCCCCAATTCTGATAATGCAATGGCCATATAATCCAAGGGCAAAGCCAAGGGTTGTGCATGAAAATTGCCGCCTGAAACAATCAGGTCTTCTTCGGGGAAAATATTGGGGTTATCCGTAACTGAATTGATCTCCCTTAAAACCATGTTTTGGATGTGTGACAGGGCTTCACGACTGGCACCATGCACCTGTGGTACACAGCGGTAAGCATAGGGATCTTGTACCCCTGTCTTGGGTTTTGCTGCTATTTCACTGTTTTTCAGTAAGTTGCGTATATTTTGTGCCGTCAAAACCTGACCCTCGTGCGCGCGCACTGCGTGTATGCGCTCGTGAAGGGGTGTAAGGTGGCAATGAAAGGCATCATAGCCTATGGCAGCATTCAGGTCGGCTTGGTCCATCATGCGTTGGCTCTCAAGGATACACCATACGGCATAGGCTGCCGAGAACTGGGTGCCGTTTAACAGGGCAAGGGCTTCTTTTTCCTGAAAATCCAAAGGGGCCCAGCCCAAGGTTTTTAACACCACATCAGCCCTCTGACGACGACCCTCATACCACACTTCTCCTTCTCCGATCAGTGGCAGGCTAAGATGGGCCAATGGCGCCAGATCACCCGATGCTCCCAGTGAGCCCAGTTCAAAAACCACGGGACAAATACCATGATTGAAAAAATCTATCAAGCGCTGTACTATAGCCAAACGTACGCCGGAGTGCCCATAGGAAAGGCTTTGTATTTTCAGCAGCAACATGATGCGCACTATCTCGGGCGGAACGAGGTCGCCAACTCCTGCGGCATGACTGCGCACAAGGTTAAGTTGCAGGTTTTCAATGTTTTCCCGCGAAATGCGCACATTGCACAAGGAGCCAAAGCCTGTATTGATGCCATAAAACAACTGGTCATCGGAGGCAACTTTTGATTCCAAATATGCCCTACAGCGGGTTATTTTCTCCCTACTCTCTGCCGAGAGGCTTAGTGTCTGTGGTGTTTGAAGAAGGGTTTGTATTTGCTCGAAGCTTAGGTTAGCGCTGATTTCCATAATGGGCGCAAAAGTAAACAACAATATCAATACCTTACTTCCCACCACCAGGGTTGTTCTTCTTTTCTTTTTTCAGCTATTTTTTTATTGTTCATAGCCTTGAATTCCGCATCGCTTACTTTTTTGCCCTTGATTTTTTTAGGATATTCCAATTCAGTAGTCAGGGGCTTGAGATCAATTTGATCAGCTGAAATAAGTAAGGCACCGTTGTTAACATCCAATTCAAGGATGATGCCCGGAAGGCCGCAAAAGCGTTCAGGGCCGGCACTCAAAGGCATATCCAGGGCAAACCAAGCTACTATTTTTTGTTCTCTAAGACTGTCTTCTATCATGGCATTCATACACAGGTGGCCTGCCACTTCTTTCATCTCATTAAGTACTTTCCAATTGGGCATGCTTATGCTGTCCTCTACCAGGTAGGTTTTCCCTGATTGGTCAATGATATCCCGGATGGTGTTTTGCTCATAATTTCTGAATATCATATACTTTTCTTTCCTCCAGGAGTATCCGTCATCATCTCGTTCCACACTTTCATAGGGGTCATTGTATTTGGTTTCTGCCCCTTTAACATATAAATAGGTGTACATTTTCCATTCAGAGCGATTGCCCCACATGTACGCAATTTTTTCCTTTTGTTGTTTGGTAATATAACTGGTTGCGGCCATTTGTTTGGCCCAGTTGCTGGTACGCACATACCTGATAGTACCCTCAATATTTTGGCCTTGCAGGAGGCCGGCAGATAGAAAAAATAGAAAAAATGATAATATTTTCATAGAATTAAATTTAAGAAAAGTGATCCCATAATCCTGCCATCCATAGGCGGGGCAACAATCAGGGCTTGTTTGATGTGATGGGCCAAGCCCGCTGGGTCCAATTGTTCAAATGGGTGCTTTACCTGGGGCAGGCTGGCAAAACGGCCATTGGCAAGATGTTGGGCTGCCAATCGGCCTTCTTCCTGGCTTACCATTTGGTCTAATTCACCTACCATGATACATACGGCTTGCTGCACTTGTGCCAAATCAGCATAGTCGAATGCATCGCCGTTGCCGAGTGCGAGCATCATTTCGGCTGTTGCTTGTACCAAATGTTTCCAATCCTGAGGAGCATGGCGATGGCGGAGCATTTCAGCAAAGTGGGGAATCTTGGCCTCCCATTTATCAGGGTTCATGTGAGCGGCTTCACGAGAAGCGGAATCCGGCGACCAATCAAATTTGGTGCCCAGGGTGATGATGGTCCCGGGACTTGCCAGAGGATTATGGCGCATTGCTAAATTTAAAGCCACATAACCGCCCATACTATAGCCAAAAATACTTGCCCCGTTGAGATGGTGTGTTTTAATAAAATCAGCCAACTGATCCGTTAAGGCATGAATGGACAAACCATTTGGGGGTAATGGTTGGCCTCCATGTCCTTGAAAATCAAAGGAGTATATATTGAAGTCATCGCTCAGTAACTGTGCGAGCTCCGTCATTTGAGCTGATGAGCCCAAGGCACCATGAAGCAGGAGAACATTATTCTTTGACATTACCACCAGTCGTTTTTCTTTAATTTGTTTTCATAGCCGCGAACATTATAGCTTACGCTGAGCATGAAATATCGCGCCAAGGTATTGGCTACACTTCTCGTTACAAAATTTTGGCTTCCTGATTGTGAAACGGAAACCCTTCTATTGAAAAGGTCAAAGGCCGCCAAACGCATTTCCACCCGGTTTTCGCGTCCCAAAAGCCTGCGCACGGAAGCGTTCAGGATGGGGATATCCTGCCGGAAATTAAAGCGGTCATTTCGACTAAGTTGATAGTTGAAATTGCTTTCCAAGAAGAATTTTGATGCGAACTGCCATTTTATGGAAGCATCCGTGTTGTGGTTTTGTATTTTCTGGTTTTGGTTTTGCTGAATGGAATATTCCACATCGCGGAAACCAACGCTACCGCTCGCCCCGATAATTAATTTGGCATTAGGGGTATAATTAAACCTCAATCTAAAGGTGTAGCCCCTGCTCTGGGTTTCGTTTTCCACACCGTTGACAAATACGGGGGAGTTGTTGAAATTCAAATTGAAACCAGGACTCATGGTCAATTTAGTCTTGACAATAGGGAAATTTGACCATAAATTACTGTTCAGGCGCCTTCCACCATCTACATTTTCAGGTCGTGAGGTAATGCGCGTTCCAATGCCTGTAACCTCTTCAATTGTCTGGTTTTCAACTATTTGATTATCTAAAAGACTATACTCCACATAGAATCCGACACTACTCATATTGGCTTGATTCCAGTAATTGAGGTTGAGGCCAAAATCCTGGCTGCGCTCGGGTGAAAGATTGGGGTTGCCCAATATTTTAAAGGCCGGGTTATTGACATTTGGCACGGGCTGCAACTGGCTCAATTGTGGTTCATTGATGCCCAGGCCGTAGGTAGCCCCAAGGCTGACGTTGTTTTTGAATTCATAGTTCAAATCAACATTGGGCGTTAAATTGTTGAATTTTCGGTTTATAGGGTCTGCGAGCCGGGGCAAGCCTTCATCCAAACTGTATTCACCGCGCAACTGAATTTGTTGTGCCGCCATGCCAAAACTGAGGTTGGCGCCCTCATAAGAGTATCGAATACTGCTTCCAAGACGGTTGTAGCGTATGTCATTGATATAAAACACACTCAGGCTGTCAATACGTTGTCCTTGAGCCGGATTTTGCACCTGGCGATTAACGTCATTGTCGGTATTGCTGAAATTGTAAAATGTTTCCAAAAACCATCTTTTGTGGATAGACTCGGTAAACAATGCACTGGATTTTAACTGGTTGGAAGCATTTTGATTTTGGTTTTGTTGACGGATGAGCTCAGGGAGCGTAGAAGAACTTAAGAACCGGTTGCTGTTCTGTATGTCTTCCAAGGCATCTGAACTGTTGCCGTTATAAGCACTGCTGACGGCAAAGGATCGGCCTTTTTTCTTAAACTTGTGTCTATAGACAGCAGTCCCACTAAAGGTCCAACTATCCATCTCTTTGTTATTTTGTGCAACGAGGTTATTTACGGGAGTTTCCAGCTGGCTGCTAAAGAGCTGCGACTGCCTGTTCAAAGTATTATTGAGGTTGAAGCGCCCTTTGGCCTTGATGACCACAGTGTTGTTAGAGTCAATTTCACTGACAAAGCGGGTGCTAAGACTGTGATTGCCGCGAAAATCTTCTTTTGCTGTGGTATCCGAATTGAAGAAAAAGGTATCTTGTAAAAAAGTTTGTCGCAGTGAAATCTGGTCAAGGTTAAGGCGGGTCTCGTTGTAGAAATAGTTGACATTAAATTTGTTCTTTTTGGTATCAAAATTATAGTTGGTACCACCGCCAAAATTTTTGGTAAAACCACGCCCGTCAAAATAGTTTAATGGGCCATCATCGCCACCGAAGTAAAAAACACGACCACCCGATCCGTTTGAAAATCCAAAATCAGCATTGTCAAACTCTGAAAAGGTATTTTGGCCCTTGAACTCACCATAATCATCCCAGTTAAGGCCGGTTTGATTAATGTTGTTGCCATATCCAATGATGGAAAATTGTTCCTTTTTATTGAAGCGATTGTAATTGCCGCGCGCAGCCCAACGCTCATCAGAGCCGACGGCCCCGGTAATCTTGCCAAACTGCCCCTTTTTATATTCGTCCTTTAGTTCCAGGTTCATGGCCTTTACTTTTTTGCCATCATCCACGCCGGTCAATTGTGCCTGTTCCGATTTTTCATTGTACACCTGTACTTTGCTCAATGTTTCTGCACCGAGGTTTTTGGTTGCAGCTTTGGGATCATCGCCGAAAAACGTTTTCCCGTCCACGTACACCCGCTTTACGTCGCGCCCTTGGGCTTTTATGTTGCCATCGGCATCCACTTCAATACCGGGAAGCCTTCGCAACAAGTCCTCAACGGTGGAGCCCGGAGGAACCTTAAAGGATGAGGCATCATATTCGATGGTATCCCCCTTGATGCTTAGGGTGGATTTTGCTGCTTTAATGACCACTTCCAACAATTCTTTGGTGATGGGCTTAAGTGTCAGGATGCCCAGGTCATTTACCTCTGTAGTTGATGGCGTAACATACTTTTGAAGGGGAATATGCCCAACATAGGAAATTTTGAGCAAATAAGGCACGTTTTTTACGTTTTTAAAGGCAAAATAGCCTTGGTCATCACTGCGTGTAAAATTGATCAGGGCCGAATCCTTGGGGTTGAGCAGCATGACCGTTGAAAAAAGGGCCGCTTCCCCCAAAGTATCCTTGGCCTGCCCTTTTATCGTGACTTTATTTAAATTTTGAGCAAAAACGGTTTGCGCGCAAAAAAGAAAGAGAATACAGCAAAAGTGCTTTAGCATGGATTTGATCAGGTTGAATAGGTGTTGAAATGAAGGATTCTGTTGCAAGGGAAACCCAAAATGGCACTTTTGTCACTTTGCCTTCCATAACAATAGGTCAAATGTTATACAAAATAAAAATAACTTATTATTAAGTTGCTTAACGGATAATTACGTTAAAAATTTTGTCCTTGCAAAAATAATATTCATGTACTCACCAAGGTGCCGCTTATACCGAAAACGCTGCACCTTTGGTCAAAAAAGAAAGATTACCATGAATACTCCCGAAACGACAAATGGTTTTGGGAAATGTTGCTTTTTGTTGATACCGATATTGCGCATATCATCCAAAAAAGCCGTATTAAAAGCAGAATTTACCCGATCTGTTGTTTCAGGCCTTTGGGTATTGCCGGACGATTTATGGGTAGGTAAACGTTAAAAAACTTTTAAACCATCAGGGTCGAATTGATATTTGTGCCTTTCAGCACCACTTTTACTTTGTTCTTTTTCCGAATGGGGAAATGACGTCATTTATCCTAATTTTCACTTTTTCAATGAATACTAACATGAAGTATTTCCTGTCTCTTGTGCTCTGCACAATCTTTTACGCTCCTGTTTTTGCTCAAAACATGGATTATCGCCATACGTTTACCGCGCATACGGGCTTTAATGTACTAAATTTGATCAGCGCTGCCGCCGACGACCTCAGCCCAAGCGATATTGAAGTCGAGGAAGGTGCAGCCCTTAACTTTACAAAAGTTAATGTCAGTAGTATCCCTACACTCAACTTAACTTATGATTATGCGATAAACAAGTGGTTCAGCGTGGGTGCTTCCATTGGTCATAACCGCTTCAAAATGGACTTTACCAACCTGGATTTTAAAAATCCGGAAGGAGAGCGCGTTTCAGGAAACGGCGGGTTTAGCCTTGGCCGCACGTCCATCAATTTCCGCCCTTTGTTTCACTACGGCAACTCCGGTCGTTTGGACATGTATTCCGGTTTCAGGGTGGGATTTTCCATTTGGGGTGTACGAGCCATAGGTAATTTGCAAGGCAATGATATTAACAACCAAATAGAAGACATCAAGATTGGTCGTTTGAGCAGTGCCGCTGTTTTGCCTCAGTTTGCCGTTACGCTTTTTGGCTTAAGGGGCTATATTACAGAACATTTCGGATTGGGCTTTGAGCTCAATGCCGGTTCGCCGTATTTTATTTCCATGGGCGCGAACTATCGTTTGTAAAATCGTATTGTACCATGATAACAGGTATGGGCCGTAAACTGTGTTGCAGTTTACGGCTTTTCAATTATACCTTATATACAGGGACAATCATCCGTATGGAGATGTAACTTTGTAGCGGCAAAATTGCCCATCCTTGTTTCATGGAGTTACCTATTCACCAAAAATTATCGCAGTCCGGTATTTTACCGCCTGAAGCCATCAAGTCACGCTTATTAGATCGCTATGCTTTTGCCAGTGATGCCAGTCACTTTTACCTGGTGCCAGCGCTTGTGGTACAGCCATATAAGGTGCAACAAATCAAAGACTTGTTTGTATTTGCGCAAAAAAATGACACACCTTTGGTATTCCGCGCAGGCGGGACCAGTTTGTCAGGCCAATCAGTTACCGATGGTATCTTGGTGGACCTCTCGCGTCATTGGCGCGAGTACCAAATACAAGAAAACGGGGCTAAAATTATGCTTGAGCCCGGAGTTATCGGTGCTAATGCCAACATTGCCCTCAAAAAATATGGCCGCAAGATAGGCCCTGATCCAGCTTCCATCAACGCGGCCATGATGGGCGGCATTTTGTCCAATAACAGTAGCGGTATGTGCTGCGGCGTGGCCCAAAATGCCTACCACACCCTGAGTTCCCTACATTTTGTGCTGCCGGATAGCAGTGAATATAATACGGCCCAATCATCCGATTATCAACGTTTTGAGCGTGAATCACCAAGCATTTGCACAGGTATTTTGGATTTGAAAAAACGGATAGAAAGTGACGCCGCCCTCTGTGAGCGTATCCGCAGCAAATACCGACAAAAAAACACTACGGGCTACAGTCTTAATGCATTTTTAGATTTTGAGCACCCTTTGGATATATTGGCGCACCTACTCATAGGGGCGGAGGGCACACTTGCTTTCATCGCGGGTGCCGTGCTGCACACCGTGCCGGATTATCCCTGCAAAATGACCGGTATGCTGTACTTTGATTCCCCGGAAGCGGCTTGTAACGCCATTTTTGATTTAAAAAATACCGGTGCTGAAGCCCTTGAATTTATGGATCGAGCCGCTTTGCGCTCCGTGGAGAATATGAAAGGCGTACCAGTGCTTCTGAAAGATTTGCCAGCACGTGCCGCAGCC
The DNA here is from genome assembly GCA_964539805.1 of uncultured Saprospiraceae bacterium. Lineage (GTDB taxonomy): Bacteria > Bacteroidota > Bacteroidia > Chitinophagales > Saprospiraceae > M3007. Next base: position 52,707 of record CAZIKN010000007.1, read on the forward strand.
ATCCTGTGCGAATATCAGGCCGAAAATGACACCGTGCTTCAACAGAAATACCAGCGTGCTCTTCCCATACTTCAGAAATTGCAATTAATTCACCCTCAGGTATTTACGCAGGATGCGCAAGAGCAGGCCATATACTGGAAAATCCGCAAGGGCATGTACCCTTCGGTAGCCAGTGTGCGTGCCAAAGGTACGGCCACTATGCTGGAAGACCTTACTTTCCCCATTGAAAAATTGGGCCCGGCCATTCGGGACGTGCAGCTGTTATTTGAGCAATACTGTTATGATAACGGCATCATATTTGGCCACGCCAAGGATGGCAACCTGCATTTTTGTATCTCTCAACGTTTTGATAGTCAGGAGGAAATAAATCGTTTTGCCGAGTTTAACGAAGATCTCTTTGAATTGGTGCTGAACCGGTATGGAGGTGCGCTCAAGGCAGAACACGGCACTGGCCGTGCCGTAGCGCCTTATGTGGAAGCGGAGTGGGGGAGAGAGGCCTGGGAAATCATGCGAGACCTTAAACAACTCCTTGATCCACAGGGCATATTGAATCCTGATGTCATTATCACACAGGACCCTAATACTCATCTCAGGCACCTAAAGATTATGCCCGTGGTGGAAACAGAGGTAGATAAATGTGTGGAATGTGGTTTTTGCGAAAGGCGTTGCCCAAGTCGCGATTACACCCTCACCCCGCGTCAGCGCATTGGCATTCGCCGGGCACTTCGCCGTTTGGAAAAAAACGGGCAAAAGGCTGATTATCAAGATATTTTAAAAGATTTTCAACATGCGGGCATGGATACCTGTGCCGTTGATGGTATGTGTGCCACGGATTGCCCGGTTGACATCAATACGGGCGAGCTTATCAAACGCTTGCGCCGCGAAAACCACTCCGAACGGGCAAACCGCCTTGCCTTATTTGCTGCCCGAAACTTTGCTTTTTGGGAAAAAATAACGGTACTGCTGCTCAGAACGGGCCACATAATCAATCGCGTTTTTGGGCAAAATGCCATGCAAAGACTCACTCAATCCTTTCGAAAAATCAATAGCGGTTTTCCTCTGTGGGGAAATATGCCCCAAGTGCCAAGAGCGGGAGATTGGAATCCTATTCCAGATATGCCGGGCACAGAAAAAGTAGTTTATTTTCCCTCTTGTATTTCACGAGCCATGGGTGATGATATTGCATTGATTTTCAAGAAAATATGCCTAAAATCAAACATATCGCCCCTGATCCCAACCGATATTGTGGGTAGTTGTTGTGGACAAATTTTCGCCTCAAAAGGTTTCTCACCCGCCTATACATTTAAGGCAAACGAGGCTATTGAAAAGGCATGGAAATGGTCGGAAGGCGGCCAATGGCCTTTAGTCATGGACTTGACCAGTTGTAGCCAATACCTGCAAAATTGTAGGCCCTATCTTGATCCTGAAAATCAACATCGCTTTGATCGCCTGCGCTTTTTGGACAGCATTGAATTTATCCATGATCTGGTGCTGCCGCGTATTCAGATAAAGCAAAAAAAGTCCAAAATCACCTTTCATCCCGTGTGCTCCGTGTATAAAATGGGTTTGATGGGCAAAATTGAGGCTATCGGGAGGGCCTGTGCGGAGGAGGTACACATCCCTGCGCTGGCGGGCTGTTGTGGTATGGCAGGTGACCGAGGCTTTTATTATCCCGAGCTGACCAAAGCTGCTACACGCATGGAAGCGCTGGAAGTAAAGCAGCAATCCTTTGATGGTTACTACACTTCAGCCCAAACCTGTGCCATGAATTTTTCAGAGGCGGTGGGCCAAAATTATAAGAGTATGCTCCACTTATTGGACGAGGTGGCTTAATTCCTGTTTCGCACCAATAATATCGCTCAAAAGGGAACTTCCACAGCTGTTTTTTGTTTCTGTCAACCTAACTTTGCGCCCCATAACACAAGCATGCAATACGAACCCAAAGACGTTTTTCGAAAATTAGAATTTGATCGCGTTCTTGACCTTTTGGTCAAGGAAGCCCATACGCCCATGGCGGCGGAGTGGTTGGCCGCAATTCAGCCCAATACAGATTTTAAAAGCATTGACCTCCAATTGAGGGAAGTGCGCGAGATGAAATTAGCCCTTGAAAAAAACGACCGGATTCCTTCAGAGTCGTTTCCAGATATTCGCCCGGACCTAAAAATGCTCGAAATTGAAGGTTATACCCTGCAATCAGAATCATTTCAAGGCATATTGCGCATTCTTATTCTGATGCGCGACCTGTTCCGATTTTTTGCCGGAGGTGCGAAAAAAGAAATTTATCCCAAACTGTACGACATCACGCGCCACCTTTCTTTAGATGAAGGTTTAGCCAAGGCTATCTCACAAGTTTTTGATGAAAAAGGTGAAATACGCCCGGATGCCTCTCCTGACCTGTTGCGTATCCGCCGTGAAATGAGCCAGAAACAACGGGAAATGGACGTGCGTTTTCGCCAAATTGTTCAAGACCTGCGCGGCAAAGGCTTGTTGAGCGATTCACCAGAGAGTTTTAGAAATGGCCGTCGCGTACTGAGTGTGCCTGCTGAAAACAAGCGTAAAATCAGGGGTATCATCCATGATGAATCGGATACCGGACGCACCTGTTTTATTGAGCCAGAGGCCATTATTGAGATCAACAACGACATCTTTGACCTGGAACAAGAGGAAAAACGCGAAATATTCCGTATCCTCAAACAATTGAGCGATACCATACGGCCTTATGGCCCCATGCTTCGGAAGTACTTGGAGGTTTTGGTCCGATTTGACATTATACATGCCAAAGGCCGGGTGGCATTAGCCATGAAAGCCAATATGCCCATCCTTAAAGAAAAGCCGCATTTTGCCGTACGCAAGGGCTATCATCCCTTGTTGTACCTAAAAAACAAAGGATTGGGCAGAAAAACCATCCCTTTTGACCTTAAATTAGATGCCCATAATCACATTTTAGTGCTTTCAGGCCCCAATGCCGGCGGCAAATCAGTCAGTATGAAATCCGTTGGTCTTATGATCCTTATGGTTCAAAGTGGCCTTCTGGTACCGGTACATGAGTTGAGCGAAATTGGTCTTTTTAAACAGGTTTTTGCCGATATAGGCGACCAACAAAGCCTTGAAGATGACCTGAGTACCTATTCTTCCCGATTGCAAAACTCAAAGGTTTTTCTTGAAAAAGCCACGCCGGACACCTTGGTGTTGATAGATGAGATGGGAAGTGGCACTGATCCCAAGCCTGGCGGGGCCATTGCAGAGGCCATTTTGCGGCAACTGCACCGCAAAGGAGTGTTTGCCGTAATCACCACCCACTATTCCAATTTAAAGGTGTTTGCCTTCCGAAATCCGGGTATCCTAAATGGCAATATGCATTTTGACAAAGACACCCTGTCCCCAACGTATGAACTTAAGGTGGGGCGCCCCGGGAGTAGTTATGCTTTTGAAATAGCGGCTAAAAGTGGATTACAAAAGGACTTGATCAATTATGCACGCAGTAGGGCCGGCTCCGAGACAGCCGTAGATGACGTTCTCATTGAACTACAGCGCGAAAAACAGGAATTGGAGGAAAAACTGCGTACCGTCCGGGAAAAAGAGCAATCCCTCGAGCGGCTTATCAAGACCTATGATTCCATGCATAGCGAATTGGAAGTACGCAGAAAACGCCTGAAATTAGAGCAAAAAGAGTTTGAACTGCGCCAAACCGCCAAGGCGAATCAGGAGGTGGATAAAATCATTCGTCAACTGAAAGATGAAAAAAACCTCGAAAAGGCCAAGGCTGTGAGCGAACAGTTTAAAAAAGAGCGCGCCGAAAAAGCCAGTCAGGTGGATGAAATCAATGCGGAGGTGATCAAATTGGAGGAGCAAAACCAGCCTTCTGCTTCTGGCCGACCATTGGCTGAAGGCGACTACGTACGCCTGCGCGCGGGCGGGGCCATTGGGCGCGTGGAGCGCATCAAAGGTAATAAGGCAGACATACAATTGGGCTCCATGACGGTCACTGCTCCCCTGCGCGATCTGTTGCCTGCAGTGGAACCGCTCAAACAAAATACCAGCAGCTCTGCTACGGATATCCAACAGGTGGCTTCCTTCGATTCCAAAATTGACCTTCGCGGCATGAGCAAGGACGAGGCTATGCGCGTTTTGGAAAAATTCGTGGACAATGCCTTGCTTACCAATGCTGCAGCCCTTCGTATTTTGCATGGAAAAGGCGACGGAATCCTGCGCAATGTGGTACGGCAAAAACTGCGCGAGTACGGTGGCAATATTGGCCGTGTCTATCACCCTGAACAAAACGACGGCGGTGACGGGGTAACTATCGTGGATTTAATTTGAATATTTAAATTTCTTTGAACAAGCATAATGGACTGAACTTCACATTGTGCACATATTGAACCTAACCAACTTTAAGGCATGAATGCTCTCCATAATTATGTAATGGGCCAATGGCTACCCGGTGACGGCGACGGCATTGCACAATATCACGCCCTAAGTGGCGAAATTATATGCACGGCCAGCAGCGAAGGCCTCGACTTTGCAAAAATATTAGCCTATGGCCGTGAAAGGGGCGGCTCGACCCTGCGCCACATGAGCTTCCACGAGCGGGGGCGCATGCTCAAAGCATTGGCCCTTTACCTGATGGACCGCAAGGACAAATACTATCAGGTCAGCCACATGACCGGAGCTACACGCGCCGATAGTTGGGTGGACATTGAAGGAGGCATAGGCAACCTGTTCGCCAACAGCAGTTTGCGCCGCCGATTCCCTGATCAGCCTTATTATGTAGAGGGTGATGCCGTGCGGCTGAGCAAAGAAGGCGGCTTTATGGGCCATCACGTACTGGTGCCCAAAAAGGGTGTGGCCGTGCACATCAATGCTTTTAATTTCCCTATATGGGGCATGTTGGAAAAAGTGGCGGTCAATTTTATGGCCGGTATGCCTGCTGTGGTCAAAGCCAGTGAGCAGACCTCCTTTCTGACCGAGGCTATGGTGCGCGACATTATTTCCAGTGGAATTTTGCCGGAAGGGGCCTTGCAATTGGTCGTTGGCAGCGGGCGCGGCATTTTGGATCCCGTTCAAAGCCAGGATGTGGTCACTTTTACTGGTTCGGCAGAAACAGGAAAAAAACTCAAGGCCCATCCCGCTCTGTTGCGCCATTCCGTGCCCTTTACCATGGAGGCGGATTCGCTCAATGCCGCCATTTTGGGTGAAGATGCCATGCCTGGCACCCCGGAATTTGACCTTTTTATCAAAGAATGTCGGCGCGAAATAGTGACCAAAGCGGGCCAAAAATGTACAGCCATTCGGCGAATCATGGTTCCGGAGAAGTATTTGGAGGATGTACAAAAGGCATTGGTGAAAGAATTGGCCAAAACTACGGTTGGCGACCCTTCCGTGGAAGGCGTACGCATGGGTGCACTGATCAATCGCCGACAATTGTCACGTGTCCAGGAAAAATTGAGTGTACTTCTTGAAAAAACACCCGCTATTTATGGCAATCTGGAAGAATTTGAGGTAGTAGGAGCAGATAGGTCAAAAGGTGCATTTCACCCTCCCGTGCTGCTGCTAAATGATAAGCCATTTGTCAAAAAAATGACCCATGAAACAGAGTGCTTTGGCCCTGTTTCCACACTTATGCCTTATAAAAACATAGAAAAAGCCATTGAATTGGCCAATATGGGCAAAGGTTCCTTGGTCAGCACCATCTGTACCGCAGATCAGGGCGTGATGCGCGAATACATGCTGGAGGCCGCTGCTTTTCACGGGCGTATATTGTTCCTCAACCGGCACAGTGCCAAGGAAAGCACTGGACACGGCTCACCCCTGCCCAATTTAGTGCACGGCGGTCCTGGCCGTGCTGGCGGCGGGGAGGAAATGGGGGGCATGCGTGGAATCCTGCACTACATGCAGCGAACCGCCATACAAGGCCATCCCAGTGATATTACCGCCATTACCCAACAATACCAATCAGGTGCTACCCAAACCGAAACGCCCGTCCACCCTTTCAAAAAACATTTTGACGAGTTATTTGTGGGCGAAACGCTCATCACAGCCAAGCACACCGTTTCGGAAGCCGATATCCACAACTTTGCCAATGTGAGCGGTGATAATTTTTATGCCCACATGGATGCCACGGCCCTTGAGGGCACCCCGTTTGCCGGGCGCGTGGCGCATGGCTATTTTGTGCTGTCCAAAGCCGCCGGCCTGTTTGTTGATGCCAAAAAAGGCCCGGTATTGCTGAATTATGGCTTGGATGAATGCCGTTTTATCAAACCCGTTTACCCGGGCATGACCATCGGTGTAAAACTAACCGTAAAGGAAAAAACAGCTCAGGAAACCGACCCCAGCAAGGAAGGTATTGCTGCCATCCCACGCGGAATTGTCAAGTGGTTAGTGGATGTATATGACGAAACGGGCGAATCCGTGGCCATAGCGACGATTTTGACGATGGTGAGGAGGGTTAATTGACGGGGGAATGTGATGATGTGATGATGGGCGGAAGATTCTTCGCACACTGCGGGTAAACCTGCCCTTTTCTGCGGGAAATCCTAACATACTGCGGGCTTAAGGGCGGGTATTAATTTCCGATTTCCTCATCAGGGCTTTCTTACTTATGGATCAATCCGGTTTTTTCCTATCAAACCTATTTCCAAAAATCAGCATTGCGTCAATGCCATAATATGGCCAATTGCGATTCCAATTGGCTTGCAAACCAATTTCAAAGCCAGCAAAATCGCTACCTTCAAATCCCATTCCGACCGAGCTCCTTAGCGACAAACCAAGTGCGTTTTTTTTGTCTCTTTTGTAATTATAATTTCTGCTACAGGAGGTGTACCCAAAAAAGGTATCTCTTGTGCATGGGTTAAGCACGGGCGTAAAATTATCGGCAACCGCGGAGAATACTACAGATGGCCCTGCTTCTATACTCAAAAAAGATCTTTCAGTACCCATTTTAAACTCCTTTAATGCCCGAAGCGAAAAAAATATCAATTGATCATCCTTAACCTGGTCACTGCCTTCCCCCAAAAGCCCTCGCCCGCCATCAAAATCACGAGGTTGGTTTTTGGCTGATCGCCCCCGCCAATTTAAACTCAACGTCTGGCCCCAGCCCTTGTCATTCAAGCCTCCAACCAATAATTGAGCACTTAAAGGAAGGCTAATGCCAAATCCAACATAAGCACTGCCCGTACTTGATGTACTGGTATCAGGCACGCTAAAATCAATTTGAGCGGATAAGGAATTCATAAACCCTACAATGAATGGACTCCATACCAACAATAAAAGTAGTATAAAACGAGGTTGTATTTTCATACGGCAAAAGTATCGCTGATGGTCAAGGGAAGTAAATGACGACAGTCAATAGAGAGAATGATCTTTAACTATAATTCCATGTCAAAGGCTATGCCCTCTTGTCCCCAACAATCTTTCCAAAAACGGCTGGGCCTTTTTAAAATTTTTCCGGTGTAAACGGTACACCATGATGTCCTGCACCAATAAAAACACACCCTGCACGATCACCGACCAACCAAAGCCCAACCACAGGTCGCGGTGTGCCACCTCGCAGGCAAAACTGTGCTCGCGCAAAAAAAGCCCGACGAACACGTAGGCACTGTCAATGCCGATATTCAGGAACATCAGTTTTTCCACGTGTCGCTGTGATTCGAAGCGTTCAAAAGCGCCGCGCCTAAATTTTCGGTAAAAGGTATGGGCCAAAATGGCCATAACGATGACGAAATTGATCAGGCCCCAAATTACGCCCATCATCCAGAAATAATAAGCAGCACCCGTCAGGAATATAATGGCCATCGCCCCGCCCGCGATATTGAGCAGGCTCCACCAACCCAATATCACTAAATGCTTGCGCAGGATCAGGCGAAAGCGATGGTCAAAGTCCGACAACTCATCATGTGTAATATCCAGATCAAGTGGCCGCTGCAACTCAGTAAACAAAAACCGGAAATGGTGCCATTTTAAGTTCATGGGACAAAATTCCCTCGTCGTCTCCTTTTTGCCAATGATGTGCGTCAATTTGCAATATGATCCTTAAGTGCAACTTAATGGACGATCAGTTTGCCCATGCCTACCAAATTGCCTTGTTTGTCTTCTACTTTGTAGGCGTAAATGCCGGATGTCATATGGGCTCGTTCTATGGTGTATTGGCTACCCGACACGCGTTGTTGCTGCACTATCCTGCCCAACATATCGGTCAAGGTGATTTGATGATCATAAAAAACACCATTGTTTAATCGAATAATCGCGCTTTCCCGCATCGGATTAGGTGATACCGCAGTCGTGTTGTTTTTAGAAACAGCCGCTTCCGTGGTATTCGTAACTTGCTGAATTTGAACCGTATGCAAGGTGGTATTGGTCACAATGGGGCTGTTGAAGTCAAAATATATTTCCGCCTTGTTGAAGATTTTGCTGCCCAAAGGCACATTTGCCGACTGTGCTAATCTAAATGACACAAAACCCTGCGAAGCCGCCACATTTTTATGGCTGTCCGGTAGCATAATCTGGTCAAAGCGGAAGCTCAGCGTGCCATTACCACTCAATGACCAGCTGTATGGGTGCGATGAAGCGCCAGGCACTACGGAAGCTGGATCAAGCCAGGCAGACAATGTATCGCGAATGACCACCGTGAATGCCGTATCGGTGCCTGTGTTTTGAAAACGGATCATGTACTCCAAGTCCTGACCCGGGCGAATCCGATTTTGAGGGCCATAACCCAAGGGGAAGCCCGTCTTGTCGTTCGGATCATACGCGCCCACATTTTGAGCGCAGAATACGTCGTGCGCGGGCCGTGAGCCGTTTACGGCAAACTGATTGACAAACCCCTGGCTGTTAAAGCCATTACATCCTTCCTTAAAAGCCAATGCCAACGTGGAAAATGGATGATTCGGCTCTTGTTCAGATTCTATGCGCATGGTACGACCCTGTGCAGGCAGTACAACATTCATTTCTTCAAAAGGCCCGTACTGTTTGGGGCCGCCGCGCAACACCACATCATCCTCAACAATAACATATTCCAAGGATTGCGATGTAAAAGGGCTGTTGTTTTTCAAGGACAAGCGGATGGAATCTCCAAGGCAGGTAGCAGAAGCCTCTATATCGGCCCCTGACCATGAGGGCAATGGGTTGCACAGGGTATCAGGCCATGCATGGGCTTCAATGCAATGGGTTTGGCCCAGAACGGTTGAATCACAATCCACATGCGCCACAAAACTGAAATCGCCACATTCCTCCAATAAAACCCGGCCCAATTGAAAACGATAGGTATTGGGGCCAATATGGGTATATGCCTGCGAAGCAGAAACCATGCTCAAATATGGATCAAGTTCAAGATCAATGTAAGCGCTGTCCGCAACCTCGCCTCCCACGTTGCAATAGTTTACGTATACCGTATTGTCAAAGCATCTTCTCAACCTGGGTGCAGATACATCCACTTGCATCAGGGCGCATTCCATTACGGCCAATGCTGTAAAATCTGCCGTGTCTGCTGACAAATGGCTCTCCAAATAAACCGTTTTCAGGTCATCACATACATCCCACCAAACATCATTGGAGGGCCTTACAGACACTTCATATATGCCTGTATCGGGCAAAAAGGCTTCATATTTGCCCGTTTGGGCATTTGGTGTGACATAAAACATCTGTTCTCCCTCAATGGTAACAGGCCATTTAAGCGGGTCTTGTGCATCGGGGGTGCTGCATTCTGCATCGGCATCTTTTTGGATATGGCCCCTTATGTAGCCGCCAACATGGGTGGATTGGGTAGTTCGGTAAAGCCCCGTGCCCTCAACACTGGCATAAACATAACCGTCAGGTGAAACAAACAAGCGCGTGATGTAGCGATCAGTTGCCTTTGAGGGCAATGATTTGCCGAACCATGATTCGCCCTGATCTGTTGTTGTCATGATCTCAATATTTGAGTTGCTTTTGTTTTCCAGCGTTAAAAATATATGGCCCAATGTATTGATTACTACACTGTAGTCAACGGGCAACGTGTACTGTGGTGGCAGTTCAAAGCTTGTCCAACTTGTACCCTCATCTTGACTGCTTGAAATAAGGTATGACTGATTGCCGGAGGGGTAAATCACGGAGATTTGGCCGCCGGCTCCGATGTGAAATTTATTGTAAAATAGTTCATGCTTAAATCCTTGTGGGGATACTACAGTACCGGAGAAATCAACTGGATCCACACGCATCAAATCCCCTGAGGCAGAACTAAAGCCAAATAAGTAGCCTGAAGGGTGTATTTGCATGTAATTTATGCCGCCATAAGAAGGCTGAACAAAATTCCAGCTCGCCCCAAGGTCATCCGACCAGTAAAAGCCACTTTGTCCTTGTTTCGTGGTACCTTGGCAGATCAATTTTTTGCTTGAAGGGTGAAATATCAATTCTCTGGGATAGAAATCACCCAGATACCGCGGGGTATAACTTTGGCCACCATCCAAAGAAACAACAACCGTATCCAGACTCTTTATGATGGCCAGTGTATCCGCGTTTAATGCTGAAAAATAGTCTTTTTCAGTACTGAGAAACCGTACTGCACCAATATAATCCCAACTTTCACTCTTGTTGCCGGATATGGCAACGCCTCCGTTGATTATTGCAAACAGGGTTGACTCCGAAGCAAAAGCAATATGCTTAATACTCGCCTGTGCAAGCCCTTTGGTGGCCAAAGCCCAGGTATTGCCACCGTCTTCAGAACGGATATAGTTGCCCCAATTACTACTGAAGCCCAACAATGACTGATCATCAAATACCCAGGCAATAGTATTGGGACGCGCAATGGAACTGTAGCTGATTGGAGACCAATTTGTACCATTATCTTCCGATACAAACCTCTTTGAAGCGTTGTCTATAAAATAGACCTTGCCATTTGTAGCGGCATAGATACTGTTAATGGCAACATTGTGTGATAGTAATTGAACCCAATTGTCGCCACGGTCAAACGAACGATACAGTTTGGTGCCCTGAATGGCATAAAGGGTATCCAAACTTTGGGCAAGCACAATGTTGTTGATCAAACTATTGTTCATCAGCGGCCAGGTAAGACCATTGTCAACAGAATAATGAAGGGCTGCACCATCCTGAGCGCGTAATATCCATAGACCATGGCCTAAATCATCAATACGCTGAAAATTATAAGGCGCTCCGCCCGAAACAACCAATGACCAGTTGCTCCCACCATCATTTGAACGATAGACATTTTTATTGAATATATCAATGGTCAACAAAACACCTGACCTCATTTGGTACAAAAAAAGCCCCGGGAAATCCGCTGTAACAATGTTCCAGTTTTCTCCTTCATCATCAGAATGGCTCAAAACGAATTTGGATTGAAGAGTTGCCCCGGGAGAGACACGATAAAAATCACCTTTGAGGCCAATCACCAAGCGGGCATCTTTGACCCAATTATCCAAAACAATTTTATCCCAATTTTTACCTTGGTCAGCGGAACGGTATATAGGCCCGCCCCAAGTGTAATAATTATAGCAAACCGCATCATTGGTAACTGTAAAAAGATTAAGCCTTCCACCATCAGGGTTCGTCACCTCCTCCCAATAAGAGTTCGTGCTTTGTGCATTCAGGCCAAAGGTGAAAGCAAGCAGGCCAATACAGACAAGGACAATCTTAGTCATAAGTGCATTCGTTTTAATTGATGTAAAATTGATGACCCAAAGGTGAAGGCTTCGATGGCGATTGGCAAAAACAAAAAAAGGCATTCGTCAAAAAATATTAATATTAAGATATTGATAACCAATAATATATTTTTACTTTTGCCAAAATAATTGCTATAATTTTGTCAGAAAATTTGTGCATAACATGCTCATTATTAAATGGATTGGCTCCTATGACCCACACCCTCCTGATCCGTACCCTGCGCCAATTGTCACCCAAAGAACTCCGCGCCCTGCGCGAATGGGTGCGTTGTGCCTGCTTCAACCGCCGGCCTGAAGTGACACGGCTCTGTGAGCACCTGTGTAATCACCTGCACAAGGTATCACAAAAAGCCCTGAGCGCTGAAAACCTGTACGCCGCCTCATTTCCCGATACTGCCTACAACAACAATGCCCTGCGCTACACCATGTCCTTTTTGTTGGATAATATCCGGCAATATTTGGCTTGGCATGAGTGGTCATCCAATGAGGCCGATTACCGCCAATCCCTTTTGCGCGCCCTTCGGCGGCGGGGTATGGAGCATTTGTTTGAAAAAGAACAGGCTTCTGCGCAGCAGGCGCTCACAACAGATGGGCTGCGCGATGCCCGCTATTATTTCCAGCAATATCAAATCAATCTTGAACAAGCAGAGCACGTATCCAAAAGTCAACGCACAACCAAGTTAAACCTACAGCCTTTGCCCGATCAACTAACGACCTTCTATATTTCCGAGATGTTGCGCCATGCCTGTACGGCACGGGTGCATCAGGAAGTGGGCGGCCAAAAATACCACATTGATCTGTTGGAGCTTATCCTCGAGGCCGCTGGTCAGGAGGAAATGTTGCAGGCTCCCGCTGTTGCGGTTTATTATTACGGCTACAAAATGCTGCAATCCTTAGATGATGCCCATTCGTTTGAGCAGTTGAAATCCGCGTTGGTAGAATATGTCACTTGTTTCACGCCAGAAGAAATGAGAGGGCTTTACCTCATGGCCATCAATGGTTGTATCCGGCGTATGAATGCGGGCAAACGGCCCTATATACAGGAAGCATTTCAATTGTATAAAACAGCACTTGAGCATGATTTTCTGACTGAAAACGGTTTTTTGTCCGGTTTTACCTATAAAAACGTGATCAGGATAGGGGCAGCCCTGAATGAAATGGACTGGACGGAAACGTTTCTGGAGCAAAACAAGATCAAGTTGCACCCGCGCGAGCGAGACAACCTCTACCGATATAACCTGGCTTTTTTGCGCTTCCGACAACAGGACTACAGCTTAGCTATGCCTCTGCTCCAGCAGGTAGATTTTGAAGACCCTCTCAACAACCTCGATGCCCGGCGTATGCTCCTGCGCAGCTATTACGAATTGGGCGAAACAGAAGCCTTGTTGGCTCATCTGCACAGTTTCGCTACCTACCTGAAGCGCCAGAAAAACCTTGGCTATCACCGAGAGAATAATGAAAACCTGATACACTTTACCAAAAAACTAATAGAAATAGATAGAAAAGATAAAACAGCCCTGGATGCCCTCAAACAGGATATTATCGCCTCGGCAGCCGTGGCAGAAAGAGAGTGGCTTTTGGCGCAGTGCTGATGCCCACCAAAGGAAGGCACTACTTGGCATAAAAATACCAGCCTCTTGCCCGGCCTGCTTTGTTTGGGAAAAAACCTTGATATAACACCGAATAGTATGCCGTATCCCGCAAAGCGAGCTGTGTCAGCCCAAACAAAGCCTGGTATTTCTGCAAGCTGTCCGCAGTGATGCGGTCGCCAAAATTATAGGCTGTCCAGCCTTGCCGTTTTAAGGCAAACAGGGCAATATTGGGGGAAGGATCCTGTGGGCAAAACACCTTAGCCGATAAAGGGATAGTTAGAACTTCATTGTCCGAAAAAAACGCATCAGGTGGCAGTTGTTGGCTGTTTTCAGGGTGGAATGCCAAACGTAGCCGTTTGTTCATGATATACCCGTTGTGGCCTATGCTCAACAATAGGCAAGCGGCCAGCCCCAAAGCAAGCCGCTTGTAACGGTGCAACCACAGGCTGAGCCCATTAAGCAGCATAACCATAGGCATTACAAGCAGGCAAATGTAATAATAGTCATGTTCGCGGAGCATCCTGAACCATAGCAGTGAATACGCGGTACAGCCTAAAGCTGTAACGATCCAGAGGTATTTGATTGCAAAAGGTATTGATTTCCAGTTTTTTATGCTCAAATAAAGCAGGGCAAAAAACAAGAGATACAGCCCTAATGAAGCAAAAGCGGGAAGCCCAAATCTTGTCATCATGGCCAGCGTTTCTAAGATAAATGCCTGGTCATAATGCCATATCGGGCGGGTGCTGGCGAGAAAATAATTGGCGTGATGGGCGGCATTGTAGGCCAGTATCCACCAACGGAAGCCCAAAACCACCCCCAAAGCCACAATTGTCCCGATCACAGGCCACTTTCCTTGCCACATAGAGCCTTGTGCCCAATAATGCCTTCGTTTGGTTTCAAACCAGGTAGATATCAAGGCTAAGGGGAGAATGGCCATACTCAGTTTGAGCAGAATGGCCAGGGCAGCAGCCAGGGCAGCAGAAATGAGCCACCCTCTGCTTTGCTTTTCATGAGCCTGGTACAAACAAGCCACCATCAACAAAACAAAACAAAAGGCTGGCGCATCGGGTAAAAAATTAGGCCCATAGTAGGCAAGCACTGGGGTGGTCAATAGTAGCCCGGACGTCAGCAACGCTATCAAAGGGCTTTTGCTGAGTTTAAGCACTACCCAACCAAAAGCCCAGCAGCCCAGCAACAGCAAAAAAAGCCCTATCCAGCGCAGGGGAAAAGCAGGAGAAAAACCGGTATGTGCTATAAGCCCGGCCAGCCAGTACAACAAAGGCAGCTCGCCTACTGTGTGAGCATCCCCTGTGTAAGACAAATTACAGATGGAAGCCTTCCAAAAGTCGGGGTGCTGGGTATAATGCCACGCTATGGCTGCGCCGTCCGCCTGTCGCCATTGGTGAATGGAGGCAGGCGGCAAGCTTAGCCAGATGTCATAGCGGTTTAGGCAGCCCAATAGGCCAAAGAGCAATAGGTAGGCAAGGGTATATAAACGCTCATAAACCATTATCAACGGCTGTAATTACAGGGGCCTCAAAGCCCTTTTACCTCCACATTTACCTTTCCTTTGGAGAAAAGGTTTACGCGTATGCTGTTTGGGGTGATGTAGGTGCTCTCCACATTAAGTTGTTCCACTGTACCATTGAGCACTGTGCCGGGCTGTATGACATAATTGGTCAGGCTTTGTTGCAGGGAGGCTTTCAGGGTATTAATGTTCTCTTCTAAGGGGAAGGTCATGGATGCTGCCATTTGTTTTTTGATGCTGCCTTGAAAAATCCAGGCGGCTGAGCGGTGCAGAAAATTCTTGGTATCTATATGGAAATCAAGGTCTTTTACCTCTATCTGGGTCTTTTGGGCATTGTATTCGGGGCGTCCGATAAAGTAGATATTGCCGTTGAAGGAGCCGCTCAGGCGGGAGTTAACCACTATTTTGTCGTTGTTGCCCCATAGTTTGATGTCCTCTACCTTTACCTTTTTGCCACCTGATTCAAAAACTTGTCCGACCATCATGTTGCGTGCCAGGCGCTCTGCTTCAGGGAAGGGCACATCCGTGGCCACGCGTACCTGAAAATCATCGGGTACTTCCTGGGCGAGGCGCAGCTCAGGCAGTTGGGAGTTCTCGCGGAAGCTGGGTTTTTCGCCAAAGCTGACATCGTTGAGGCATTCAATAGCGATTTTAGTGCGTATGGCATCGTTGCTGGTGGTGATTGGGGTCATAGAAATGCCCGTTGGGGTGGTTTTTACCCACATCTGGTAGGTGGAATCTAATAGTATAGGCTCCTGGATGGAGGACCACACGCTTTGTACACTGGGTCGTAGGCTGATACGTTGGCTGACGAAGTTGTCTAAGGTTTGGCTCAGTGTTTTTTTGCTTCGGTTTAGGGCAAGGTTGGCCAAAGTCTCCACACTAATATTGCCCAAGCCAGTTTTCAACACGGGCTTGCTCAGCCATTCATGGTATTCCACATCGGTTTGGGTCTTGATGGACCAATCGGGATTGATGGAAAAAGTGGTTTTGAAGTTGAGCGCCAATTCAGCCTCGGCTTCTGCGGCCGCACCAAGCACAAGGTCTTTTTTCATCCAAAGTTTTAGCGGGACGCGGTATTTTATAGCATTTCCATTAAAAAAGAGGCTGATATCCTGACTTTTCCAGGCGTTGAACATCAGTCCGTCGTTGTTATTGTCCGTAAAGGAATAGTCTTCATAGAGGGCCTTGCCGGTCATTTGGGCATTGATAGAGCGTATGAGGTCAGCGGTGTATATGCTAACCGGAATGGTCAGAGTGGACACCGAGGGCGCCTCAAATGTTGAGTTATATTGTTCGGGCGGCTTGGGCGCGTCGGTATATTTTGTTGACTTGCAAAAAGGGAAAAAGAACATGGATAAAAGGAGTCCGAGTGTCAGTGCTTTGGTATGCGGCATAATGTTAAAATTCTGGGGCAAAGGTAAGTCCTTGTTGTGCTCAAATAATAATTTTGCACAAAAATGTTGCTATGCAGGTTATGCTGATCATGTTATTGCGCCGCTATTTTGCCTGGATGATAGATGCGGCTTTTGTACTGGCTTTGGGGCTGATCTTTTCACTCGTTTTTGGGCAGAGACCTTTTGGATCAAATGACATAATGAATATAGCGTGGATGATATATGGTACCTTGCTTGATGCTTCTTCCTGGCAAGGCACCATTGGGAAAAGGATATTGCGGATGAGGGTTATGACCGAAAATGGCAATAAAATATCGCTCTTTCGCTCAGCCATCCGCAATTCCTTCCGTATTTTCCCTTTATTTATGCTTTTCGGCGCTTTGTGGCTTTTGCTATCTTCGGGCAGACAGGGCTTGCACGATAAGTTTGCCGGTACTTTCGTGGAGTAAGGCCTGCCCGGATAGTCATGACAAAGTGAAAGCAGACAGATTTTGGGAGGAGGGCCAAGCTATCGTTGGATCACCAATTTTTGATGGCCTGCTCGGCTGCCATCCAGCCATTGCAGCCAGTATATACCATTGGAGAGCTTCAATTCTACGCTTTGGATTTCGGAAACGACCCTTTCGCGATACACTTCGCTGCCCTGATTGTCGTAAACGATCAGCCAACCCTCGGGGTTGGGGCTGGGGAAGCGTACCTGAAAAAAGCCATCGCTTGGGTTGGGCTGTATGGAAAGATCCATGGCTGACTCGGGCGCGTCTGTTGAAACAAGACCTGTTGATGCTTTTACCATAAGCAGTCCCGATTGCTGATAAGAAAACGCACCAATTTTGGCACCTTGTAAATAATTGACGGCAACATAGAGGTTTCCACCGGGGTCAAAATCCATGGCGGAACCGTCATTAAAATTGGCAATGCCCTCGCAACCTGTTCCTCCAACGCCGATAGCATTTTTGAAACTATTGGCATTGCCCTGAATCAGGACTAGATCGGCACAGCCGCTGTTATTAACATTTTTACCGTTCACCACGATTGAGTTATCAGCAAAAAATCCGCCAGCGAAATAGTCGCCCTGTGGTTGTACGCTACAGGTTGTGATAGGGTAACCATCCTCATTGGTGTAGTCAATGCTCGTAATTGAATTGGCCTCGCTTGCGTTTATGCGCAGAACCGTTGAGGAATAATCCGTCTTGCCCTTCAATATTTCTGTATTGTTTGTATTGACTGTATTAGAAAAATCACCGCACAGATAAACATTGCCCTTGGCATCCGCATCCAGGTCCAAAATATCTAAATAATCCTTGGAATTAATGTTCCTGGCCCATTTAAGGTTGCCATTGGTGTCATAGTTGGCTATATAAAAATTATCTGTACCAAAAAGGGACAGGCTTGTACTGGCGTTAAATTGGATTGTACCGCTGGAATAGGATCCGGCTGTATAGATGGCGTCATTGGACGAAATGCACAAAAGGCTGTTATTGGCCTCTCCACCTTGGTTGTTCAGGGTCTGCACCCAAACCGGTTTCCAGTCAGGGGTCAATTTGGCTAAGAAATAGCGCGTTTCCGGCAGGTTTTCATATTTGAAGCCACCCTCAAAGACTAAAGTGCTGCCGTCGTATTCTCCAGAAATATAAAGATTGTTTTGGCTGTCACAGGCCAGGCCGCCTAATTTTTTCTGTTGTGTGTCATTGGATTGTACTCCCTTGATCCACAATGATTTGCCATTGGAGTCAAACTTGGCCACAAATATTTCAGAACAACCAATTGTACAGCTTACCTTTAATTTTGTACCGGTGTCTATGTTCACGGAATCTAAAAAACTGCCACCAACATATACATTGCCTTGGGAATCACCACACAATTTGCCATCATAGTTGAGTTGTTCGGTGAATATGGAGCGTGTCCAGGCGACAGTGCCATTGGGTCGGTACTTGATCAGGACATAACCACTCTGGCCGTCGGGCACTGTGATTTTTTCTCCGGTTTCCAAATTTAGGCTTAACTCGCTGTAAATCATAAGATAGGAGTTGCCACTGTTATCCACCCAGAGGTCCATGAATTCTCCGGCAAATTCGCCGGGGGCATCTGGAGATACAATGCTTTTGGTCCATTCAATGGCAGGTGTTTGTGCGAAAATAGTTCCTGAAATGAAAAGGAACAAGTAGAGTAGTAAATTCGTTTTTTTCATATTTTATGAATTAAGGTATGGAAATGATATATATATAATCGTGATTATCGCCATTATGTTCAACAAACTGACATATTCCGGCATAAACGCTTTTTTTGATGTCAAAAGCCCAATGGGATAGATAAGTCCACCTAACTTTACCGCTTATTTATTATATTTCACAACATACTTTCGCATGAAGAAACCGATACTTTCTCTTGCCGTGCTCATCCTTCTACAGAGCATTGCGTGGTGTCAAATAGGCCTTGACCCCACTTTTGGCAAATCAGGCTACGCAACGGCATCCATTTTCCCCTCCGATGATTCCGGTACTGACCTTGTGCTGCAATCCGATGGCAAGGCAGTGGTGGTGGGCCGGGCAGGCGTTGATTCCGTGGCCCAGTTTGTGGCGCTCCGCTTTTGGGCCGATGGCTCACCAGACCTCAGCTTTCAATGGAATAGCAAAACCCTGCTCGAAATGGGCAATGGCCCCGCAGTGGCCCAAGCGGTAGTGCTGGATGCCGCCGGCAATATTGTGATGGCAGGATATGCCACCCAAACTGGCGATGAACGCTTCGCCTTGGCCCGTTTGCTGCCAGATGGCAACCCGGACCTCAGCTTTGGTACTGCCGGGCGACTGTTTACAGACTTTGGCGCAGCCAAAGAGCAGGCCAACGCCGTGGTCATTCAGCCCGATGGCCGCATTATAGCCGCAGGTTTTACCGGTGCAGGCCGAAAAGCTGAATACGCACTGGCCCGTTACCTTCCCAATGGCACGCTTGATCCTGCATTTGGCGTTGGTGGAAAGGTCGTAACACCTATTGACACCTTGTCCGACATCATCTGGGATTTAGCCCTGCAAAGTGATGGAAAGATCGTGGTGTGTGGCTCTTCCGCCGATCCGATGTCGTTTAATTTCCCGGCTGATTTTGTGATGGTTCGTTACAACACGGACGGCTCCTTAGATCAAAATTTTGGCACAAAAGGTATCCAGCGCATTGATGTTCTGGGTGATAATGACGTGCCGCGCGCCATCAAAATTTACCCATCCGGCAGAATGTTGGTTGCCGGTTTTGCAACGGAATCTCCGCGCATCAAGGTGGTTCTGATCCGCTTGCGTTCTAATGGCGCATTGGACAATTTTTTTGGAACTGGAGGCGGAATATCATCTTTGGATGTAACCACTTATGGCAATTTTTGCCAAGACCTCGACTTTGCCACTGATGGCAAAATACTCTTGACCGGCATGGCAGAAAATGTGGATTTTCGCGATGTGTTCGTAATGAGATTGTCCGAAAATGGAATTGTTGACAACACTTTTGGCCAAAATGGCAAGGTACTGCGCTCCCTTACACCCAAAGATGATAACGCTTATGCCATATCGGTCAGGCCCGATGGCAAAATCCTGATTGCAGGAGACACTCGTGCAGGTGATGCCTTCACGGGTAATATGGCCCTTTTTCAGTTCAATCCTGATGGTACGGATGATACTAACTTTGGCCAAAATGGTTCTTTGCACACAGATGTCAGTACCTCACTTGAACTTGCACACAGCATTTTGGTACAGCCGGACAACAGCCTGATGCTGGCAGGTTCTGCCACCAATGAAGAAGGCCGTGAGGATGCTCTTTTGTTGAAAATGAAACAAGATGGCAATTTGGACAAAAACTATGCTACCGAGGGCGTAAAAGTATATCAGTTCAGTACGGGCCGTGATGTGTTGCACAAAATTGTCCGGCAAGGGGATGGCAAAATAATGGCTGCGGGTATTACAGGAGATCGGGCAACTGTTTTCCGTTTTGGCACCGATGGCATACCTGACCCCTCCTTTGGTACCAATGGGCGAGTTTTGCCCAATTTGCCGCCGCCTTCCCATTATCGGGACATATACTTGCAGAATGACGGCAAATGTGTGGTAGCTGGTTATGAAGGTGGCTTTGTTGGCCAGAGCGGCATCATCATGCGTTTTTTGCCCAATGGAAAAATTGATTCTACATTCGGCAGCGCAGGTAAGCTTGCCTTGGCTGTGGGCAGTGAGGTGGTGAAACTTCAGCCTTTGTCCAACAACGAACTGCTGGCCCTTGTCAATCGGCCTGGCCCCAATACCGCTGCTGCTGCATTTTATGTATATCGCCTGAAAAATAACGGTGAAATTGATGTTTCTTTTGCCACCAATGGCGTTTACGCCTCCGAGGCCGCACAAACAGGCCGCAGCCTTGCGTTGGGAAAAAATGGCAGTATCTTGGTCGCGGGGGCTTCTTTGGACAAAAATTTGGTGGTCAAACTGCTGGAAAACGGTAGCGCTGATGTCAGTTTTGGCCCCAAGGGTGCGCGAATATTCGGGAAATCACCCATTGAAGCCCTGACCGATATTGGCATTCAGCCCGATCAGCGCATTGTGGTAACAGGCCACACCACTCAGCCCGGCCTGGCACTCCAAGAAGGCTTTTTGGTATATCGCCTTAATCCCGACGGATCGCCGGATGGCAGTTGGGGGCAGGATGGCCGCATTGCCCTTAGGGGCGAGACGGCGAATGCACTGACCCAAGATGCTGCCGGCAACTGGTATGCAGCGGGCAGCATCAATAATGGTGAAAGAAGTGATGTGTTGGCCGTTCGATTGCTGCGCGGAACTTATTTGGGGGTATTGGATGGTGCGGCAAATAACCATGCGACTCAGATACAGGTTTTCCCTAATCCTATTGCCGATATATTGAATGTTAAGTATGATTTAATTGAAAATCAGGAAGTTACTATTCAATTATACGATCTGAACGGTCGCCTTGTGCACGTGTTTTGTTCTGCTGAAAAACGCGAAAGCGGCCAACATACTGAAAGATTGGCTTTCCCTTCAGGGCTTTCTGCCGGAACATATATGTTGCAATTGAGCACCACAAAGGGTAGGGTAGGGCTACAGGTATTTAAAACGGAGTAAATGCTGGCCACGATAACATCAGGACAATCCCTTTTGGTAATCAGAAATGACCCGTAAAAATTATGCGAAAAAGAGAATTAATAAATTTTTCTTTCAATAGGTTTGGAAACAACGAATACTTTGTGAGTATTTTGGGCCGATAATTAACGAACACCAATAAATACCGCACATGATACAGGTTTTACATGTTTCCGCTGAATGTTATCCAGCTGCCAAAACGGGCGGCTTGGGCGATGTGGTAGGGTCTTTGCCGAAGTATATGGGCCAGGCTGGCGTGCTGAGCGCAGCCATTATTCCAAAGTATTCCCTCAAATGGATCAACAACCAGAACTGGACAACCGTGTATTGGGGTTCATTTTGGATGGATTGGCAGGAGCGGCGTTTTTCAGTGCAGCAATTGACGGGCAATACCTTGGGTTATCCCTTGTTTGTAGTGGATATTCCCGGTCTGTTTGATCGCCCCGGTATTTACAACACGCCGGATGGCGCACCATATAGTGACGAGGTACAGCGCTATATCGGATTTCAGCAGTGTGTTCTGGAGTGGCTGATGTCCTTTCCCTGGCATGATCGCCCACGAGTGCTACATTGCCATGACCACCACAGCGGCCTCATACCCTGGATGGTTAAACATTGTCCTCAATACCAGCAACTTGCCCCAATTCCTACGGTGTTTACCATCCATAATGGCCAGTATCAGGGCGCATTTAGCTGGAAAAATGGCCATTACCTGCCGCCCTATGATGCCAACGCGCGCGGATTGGTGGATTGGAACGGTGCGGCAAATCCGATGGCCTCCGCGATTCGAGAGGCATGGGCGGTAAGCACGGTTTCCGAGTCCTACTTGTATGAATTGCACCAAAATAGCCTCGGTTTGGAAAGCCTGTTTCGTCAGGAATGGGCCAAAGAATGGGGTATTATCAATGGTATAGATGCCCAGGTATGGGATCCACGAACGGATCCCATGCTGCAACATCGTCTGGAAGGAGATGATATTCAAGGGTTTAAGCACAAAAACAAACAGGCGCTTTGTGATTGGTTTGGTTTGCCCATGGAACTTCCCCTCATCAGCTTTATTGGTCGTATGGTGGGAGAAAAAGGCAGTGACCTTTTGCCGGATGCTTACCGTAATTTTATCCATGCAGGTGGAAGGGCTTCTTTCCTTGTGCTGGGTACGGGTGAATCCTGGACGCAAAACCAGTTCCGCAGCTTGGCACATCAATACCCGGGAAGGGTAAATGCCGTCATTGACTACAACGAGGCCCTTTCCCACCAGATCTATGCGGGCTCCGATTTCCTCATCATGCCTTCACGGGTAGAACCCTGCGGCCTTAACCAGATGTACTCCATGCGCTACGGCACCATACCCATCGTGCGCAGTATTGGAGGGCTGAAGGATACGGTGCCGGACATTGGCGAACCGGATGGAAGTGGCAGGGGCATACGCTTCAATGATTTTAGCCTGGGTGATATTGGTCATGCCATTTATCGCGCAACAGCTATGTGGCACCTGGATCCAGTGACCACTTCCCGATTGAGGGAGCGCATCATGGCTATTGATTTTTCATGGGAAAATACGGTGGAAAAATATTTTAATATGTACAGAAAAATAGGGGCGAACATAAAGCCTGATCTGCCGAATTCTATTATAGTTGCCCCAATAGAACCTACAATAGAACCTGTAATAGAACCTGTAATAGAAGAGCCACCTTTCCCAAAAACGAAAAAAAGCAAAAAGACAAAACTAACAAAAACATAAATTGATATTGCCATGATAAAAATGATAAGTCTCATTCTCGGCGGAGGAGCTGGCTCCCGCCTTTTTCCATTAACCGAATCGCGTTCAAAGCCCGCTGTGCCTATTGGTGGCAAATATCGCCTCATAGATATTCCTATATCCAATTGTATCAACTGCAATGTAAAGCGCATGTTCGTACTGACCCAGTACAACTCCGCATCACTCAATGCGCACATCAAAAATGCCTACAATTTTGACCATTTTACCAATGGTTTTGTGGATATTTTGGCTGCCGAACAAACACCCGGCAACAAAGACTGGTTTCAGGGCACTGCAGATGCCGTACGCCAGAGCCGCAAGCACTATGAACGCCTGGATTTTGACTATATCCTCATCCTCAGCGGCGACCAGCTCTATCAAATGGATTTTGAGGAAATGGCCAAAAAACACCGGGACTCCGGGGCGGACATAACCATCGCATGCTTGCCCGTGGATGCCCGCGACGCTACAGGGTTTGGCATTATGAAAGTGGACGATAACGGGCTGATTCCTCGGTTTATAGAAAAACCCTCAACAGAACAATTGACAGACTGGGTCAGCGATGTCAGCCCTGCGCACAAGAAACAAGGCCGGCAATATATGGCCTCCATGGGCATCTATATCTTCAATCGAGATGCCATGAGTGACCTCTTTGACGAGCATCCGAACGCAACAGATTTTGGCAAGGAAATCATACCGGCTGCCATAGCTGCCGGGCGCAAGGTGGCCGCTTACCAATACGACGGCTACTGGACGGATATCGGTACCATCCGTTCCTTTTTTGAGGCCAACATTGAATTGACGGATCATATTCCCTCTTTCAACCTGTTTGACAGCCAAAACCGCATTTTCACCCGTGGCCGTATGCTGCCGCCCGCCAAGTTTTACGGCGGTACCCAGCTCAATCGCGCATTGATCGCTGAAGGCTCCATCATACATGCCCGTGTCATTGAAGGCTCCATCGTGGGCATACGCGCACGCATAGGCGAGAATACCGTCATCAAAAATGCGATTGTCATGGGCAATGACCGCTACCAAACGCTCCAAGAAATAGCCTCCAATCCCGATCTGGTACCTATGGGCGTGGGCCACTATTGCCACATCGAAAGGGCCATTTTGGACAAAGACTGCCGCATTGGCAACAACGTGGTGATCAAAGGCGGCGATCACATGCCGGACTCCGATGGCCCGGGTTATTGCATCCGCGATGGCATCGTGGTGGTCAAAAAAGGTGCAACCATACCGGAAGGAACAAGGATCATGTAATTATATATGGGGTAAAAAAGTAGATACGCGATGCATCGCGTATCTACTTTTTTACCCCAAAAACCAAATTTAACACTCCTAATTTGTACATTTTTCCACAACGTTTATACCTTTCAGGCCTAAAACGTTTGCACTATGCGGTATGTACTCTTTTCCTTTCTTTTTATGGCAGCCTTTGCGGCCCAGGCACAGCAAGTCCTGTTGTCCGAAAACTTCAACGATTGCAAAATGCCTGATGGCTGGTCCGTGAACATCAAGGGTAATCCCGATGCCGTTTGGCGCGTAGGCTATGCCATAAACAACGATGCCAAGGACAAAAGTATTGACGGCACTTGTTTCGTATTGATAGATGATGATTCTACGGGTGAAAATACCCCCGCATACGTATGGGATCTGATCTCCAAACCCTTTGATGCGTCCAAATTCAGCACCATTCGCCTGAGTGCGGATATTCATTTCCGCGATTGGAAGGATGCCAATGAGTCCTTTCAGGTGCTGGTTCGCGATGATAGCGGCGAAAAGTTGTTGTCCACCTTTGGCCCCGGCCTGACCAATGGCGAGCTGTTTGCTGATCATTTTGACTATGTGTACGACTTATCGTTGGTCACCAAATCCGATCAGGTGCGCATTGTTTTTCGTTATGATGATGGCAACGGCTTTGGCTGGTGGGCAGGCATTGATAATGTGGTGGTGACCGGATCAGGTGGCGGCACCAATATTCTGACCGAAACCTTTGACCAATGCAAACTGCCCAATGGCTGGGAAACCAAGATCATTCAAGGCAGTGAAGATTGGAAATTTGGGGAATTGGACACCCTGTCAGAAGCTTATGTCACCGGTAATTCCATGAACGGCTCCTGTTTTGCCTTTTTTGATGATGATCTCGCAGGAGAAAA
The DNA here is from genome assembly GCA_964539805.1 of uncultured Saprospiraceae bacterium. Lineage (GTDB taxonomy): Bacteria > Bacteroidota > Bacteroidia > Chitinophagales > Saprospiraceae > M3007. The sequence goes on from CAZIKN010000007.1 coordinate 77,916, forward strand.
AGCTGCACCGTCCACGATCAGATTGTTTTCGCCCTGGTTTGATGGCTCTGCCTTTTCCAATTATTTCCTGACCCTTGATGTCATCCTGCGTTTTGAAAAAGAAAAATTAGCCCTTATCGTACAAAAATCGGATGGCTCCGAGTATCTCGCAGGTGCCAGCGATGGAGATTTGGGTGGCCCCGGATTTCCAAAATTCCTTACGCCCACGCTTGATCTCAGCCCTTTTCGCGACAAACAAATGCGCATTATCCTGGAATATAACGACGGCGGTGCCTGGGGCTGGTGGGCCGGTGTGGACAATGTGAAAATAACGGCCATCGGAGAAAGCATTGACCTTTGCAACAAAGCTCAAAACCTGAGCTCCGGTGCGCCTTGTTTAGCCAACAACAACCTCAATGCCATTTTTGATGGCCCGGCGGCTTCCTGCGCTGAGCGCAATGTGGGCAGCTTGTGGTATAAGTGGAAAGCGGACTTTACGGGTGTTGCCCGATTTAGCTCAGGGGCAAAATTCAATGATTTGGTCAATGTGTACACCGGGACTTGCCCATCCCTAAGCGCCTTGCAGTGCAATGATAGGGATGAGCATGGCTTTGTGGGGGAGTACACCTGGTTCCAGGCACAGGCTGGCACTGAATACCTTATTCGCGTCAGCGGCAAAGAAGGGAATTTTGGTGTTTCAAGAGGGGATGTTTGTGCAAAAATCGAAGCTTCCAGCCTGCCAGTTTTTCCACAGAATGAGGATTGTGCCACCGCTGTCACGCTCAATGTAGATGCCGCCTGCACCAGCGGTGGAAACCGCAATGCCACTACCTCCAATGTATTGCCCTCGCTCAACAAATTGGCCCGAGCCGATGTATGGTACAAATTTGTGGCTCCACCCATGGCCGCCAATGAAAAACTGCTCATTGAGAGCGGAGCTTCTTTTTCCGATGTTATCACGGCATATAAAGGCAGTTGCGGGGCTTTGGAAGAAATAGCTGGCAACCACAAAGGATCAACATTGGAATTAAATGGCCTGAGTGCCGGGCAGACCTATTGGATACAAATTGCTGGTAATTTTGCCACCATCGAAGGCCGTTTATGTGTCCGCATTACCAAAAAATCCAAAAATATCCCCACCAACAATAATTGCGCTGCGGCCCTTAATGTTCCCTTGGGGGCACAATGTACCGCCACCAACAGCTTGGATGCCAGTTTTTCTGGCAAAATACCCTCTTGTGTGGCTGCCTGCGACCGCGATGTATGGTTTAAGTTTACCGCTCCCGCATCAGGTGCTATCAAGCTGAATACAGGTGCTGATTTTGAACACATTATGGCAATATGGCAAGGTGATTGTAGTGATTTACAGCCCTTTTATTGTTCCAAAAATCCGCTTCGCTGTCAGGGCTTTTTGCATATTGGCGGCTTGGAAGCAGGTAAAATTTACTATGTGCAAATAGCCACTTGGAGTCAGGGCAACAACCCGGGCGCGGGCGATGTTTGCCTTAAAATAACGGATGGCAATACCATGGCTGACTTTGAGCCACTTGTGTTGCAGGTTAATGAAAAATGTACGGGCAAAAACAGCGCAGAAATCAAAATTAAAGCCACTGGCGGGCTGGCACCCTTAACGGTTCAGGGTACTCAGAGTGGTGATGTGGTAAGCAGCGGCAGTCCCTATTTGGTGGTGGTTACCGATGCCAAAGGATGCCAACAATCCCACTTAGCCATCGCAAAACCATGTGAGGCCAATGAATGTACGCTGGCGGGTGTTGCCCTTGCCGTTGACCCGCTTTGCAAAGACCAAAAAAATGGTATGCTTACGGCCAATCCGAGTGGTGGAAAACAACCGTTGACCTACAAATGGTCCAATGGCGGCACAACACAATCCATAAACGGAATTGGCAGCGGCATTTACACCGTAACCATTACGGACGCGGATGACTGTGAGCATGTTGTGACGGATACCCTTTTGAACCCAACAGCACTGGTAGCCACACCTTTGGAGATCAAACAACCTTGGATAGGGCAAAACAATGGAAAAATTGACCTTGAATTGAATGGCGGAAAGGCTCCGTATACCAGCAACTGGTTCCGCAACGGACAATTGTTTGCCCAAAACACGGAAGATCTGGCCAATGCCCCGGCAGGTGAATACCGGCTCGACCTGACTGATGCCAATGGCTGTACCGCCTCCTTTACATTTAAGCTGACAGAAACGGTTAGTACCCATACACCGGACTCTGGTATTTACCTTGAATTGTACCCCAATCCGGCAAAGGACAAGGCAACAATGGCTTTGGCTCTTACCGAGACATCCACGGCGTACTTGCGCCTTTCGGATGCCTTGGGCCGTACGATACAAACGTGGACCTTGCCCGATGCCAACGAGCAGAATCTTCGTTTTTCGGTTGCTCATCTGCCTGCGGGAACCTATCAGCTCCACCTGCTTTGCGCCAATGGCAAAAATACAGTGAAGCCGCTTGTGGTGGTCAAATAAACTATCGCAACAACATCACCGTACCCGTCACCATACGCTCCTCACCATCAGCATAAATCACTTGGATTACATAAGTGTACACATCTGGCGGTGAGGGGCTTCCATTCGTTTGACCATCCCAGCGTTTTTCGCCCGGAAGTCCAAAGAAGGCCAATTGGCCCCAGCGATCATACACCTTAAAGAGCTCAACTTCAAAATCGCCACCAAAATCTACTAAGCCAAAGCTATCGTTCACCCCATCACCATTGGGCGTAAAAGCATTGGGCAGGATAAAACAGCGTTTGACTAAATAAGAAATGGAATCAGGATTGATAGCGCAGCCAAAATTGTTGGTGGCCTTTACAGAATAGTGGAGCAATACGCTGTCGCCTGTCGCTTTAAGTTTCAGGGAATCAAGGTTTTGCCCGGCAATCTGTATGCCATTGAGGTACCAGTTCAGGGGAGCGCCGGGTGGGTTGGTTTTGGTGCTGAGAAGTATGGACATCCCCTCACAAAGTTCCGAGCCATCAGCAGGGCTTGCTTTGATGGGCTCTACCAGCACCGTGGGGTTTACCGTAACCCGAACAGAATCACTTACTTCGCAATTGTCAAAGGACAAACTGGCTTCGTAAGTGGTACTCACAGCAGGCATGGCCACTGGCATATTGGTGTTGGTATTGCTCAAGCCGTTGGTGGGCGACCATAGCACCGGCCAATTGGAGGGCGAGTACTCAAGTTTTAACTGGGCTGATTCACCAAGGCAAATTTTATCCTTGCCTACAATGGTTAGTGAAATATCAGGCTTGTGGACGGTAACATATATAGAATCAATAGCCGTACAGCCATCCGTTGTTCCGACCACTTTGAGCCAGCCCGTTTGTTGTGCTTTCAGGATAGGACTGGCAATGTTCGGGTTGTTAAGCCCATTTGCAGGAGACCAGCTGTAGCTGTCCGCGCCTATGGCCTTTAATTGATAATCAATGTCTTGGCATACATTTATGCTATCTTTCCCTTCAATGTCAACCACCACTAAGTCCCGGAGCTCGATAACTAAGGAATCAAGAATTACGGTGCCGCATCCAAAATTGTTGGACAAATAAACCACAATGGTTTCCGTGTTTTCTTTTATGTTGTCAATAAGTTGGCTAAAGGTATAGGTTTTGGTGGTTTCTCCGGGGGCAAAAACGATGCTATCGGGTAGGGTTGTGGTGTAATCACTGTTTCTGGTTGCCGTGCCTGCTGTTTTGACGTAAAATTTTGTTTCTTTGGTCAGGGCATCCGGTTGGGTAAAAACGATTTTTTGCTCGGCAGCGGAACAGCCTTCACGGAGAAAGTTGATACCACCCGTAAAATCCGTGTTGATTACCGGTGTGCCGCCGTTGATGTCTGCAATAAAAACAGCGGAATCGTATTTGCCATCCGTACGATCGGCTATGGCTAATTTAAGGCGATAGGTATTGCAGGGAATAACCTTTGCACGGGCCGTGAGTGTTTTCTTTTTCCCCAAAGAATCACTGCTAAGTCCATCGTATTCAAACAGTTGTGAGCCAACCGGGTTGGGTCGGTAATAAGGCCAGTTTGTGTTTGGGCTAACGCTGTTGACCTGAATGATCTGGCTTGTATTGGGTAATGTGGCTATGTTTAAAGCCCCGCCAAGCATGGGGTCGCCAACAATACCCGGCCCACTGATAAGGAAGGCGAAAATATCATTGTAAGAGGTATTTACCCATTCGGGATATTCTTCTGAGGCAAAAATATACTCAAAACGCAGTTCCTCTGAGGTGGCAAACACATCAAATTCCACTATGCAGGCATCTTTGGAGGCTTGATTGAGGCCCTGTTTTATCGAAATCTGATCCAGGTCAGCATCACCCGGCCCGACCATATCTGTCCCGGTATCTTCTTTTTTGTTAGGGCCAATTGCACTGCTGGCCAAGCCTGTGCTCAGGATAAGGCCTTTTCCCAAACCAAGTTCAGGGTTGGCAGCGGCCAAACGGAAGCTTCCTACGCCGCCTTGAGGACAGCTGATGTTGGCTATTTTAACTTGCGTAAACGGGGTTTGTACCGCAGCCAATAGCGTATCCAATGGCGGATTGGAATTGATTTTCAGGGATTTGGGGGGATCACAGGGCTGGGCGGTACATTGCCACTTGGCCTTAAAGCCATCCTTTTGATCCGTTGCATTGCTCTGAAACAACACCGTAAGGCAACCGCTTTTGGCCTGTACGCGGTAACAAACGCCGCCGCCGCCATATCGCGAGCCGCCCAAAGATGGCCCAATCTTGGGACTAAACACAGTTGGACCATCATAAAAGGACAAAAAATCACCAGAAAATGCCGAACTACCATCCTCAATGTGATAATATTCAAGAGAAAATTCAATGCATGCCGCAGGCGTTTTAGGGCAAATGACAAAGGTAAAATCTTCGTTTGCGTTATATTGACCATTAGGGCCACCGGAATCATATAAAATGCCTTCGCAAAGGTCGGCACTGCCCTGGGGCATGGTGAATTCGGTTTGTGCCATACACAACCTTGAAAACCAAACAAATAGAACAAACCAAAGTAATCGCATAAAATAAATGGGATGTTAAGAGCACTTAGTAATGATAAAATAAAACTTGATGCAAAGCTAACCTTTTTCCATCATAACAACACCAACTCGTACATTTGCCCAACTCATCCCTTATCATTCATCATTCATCATTCAAACAATGTCTGATCCGAAGTTGGCCGCTTTGCAGGCTATATGCAACAGTTTTATCGCGGCATTCAATACCCATGATGACCCTTATGGGTATTGGGCGCGCTCAGCCCAGGACATGAAGGTGGCTGAACGCATCATGAGCCTCATCCAGCAGGCCAAAACAGAAGATAAGGAACAGTTTAAACAATTGCTTCAGCTTATCTCAAGCCCTATGTTGGGCGTGAGCTGGCTGGGCCCGCTCAAACCCGCACACAAGCTCAGCCCGGCACAACGCGATAAGTTGCTGCACAGATGGGCAAACAGTCCTATCAGTGAAATCCGCAATGGGTTCAATGTACTGCGCAAGCTGTGTGCCCTTTTGTACTATGGCGATATTCCAGAAGGAGAAATGGATAATCCTTCATGGAATGCTCTTGGTTATCAGCCTATTAGACAATTTGTTAAAACAGACCAATCACCGCTGCCGCTGCATAAATTAGATGCCTCAAAAACACTGCAATGTGATGTTTTAGTCATTGGCAGTGGTTGTGGAGGCAGCATTGTAGCCGCACAAATGGCTGCCGCTGGTCAGGAGGTCATCGTGGTGGAAAAAGGCAGCTATGCCCTTTCACACGAATTTACGCAACAAGAAGCCCCCATGTTGAACAAACACTTTGAAGCGGGCGGTTTGCTTGCCTCGCAGGATGGTTCTATTACGGTATTAGCAGGCAGCACGTTGGGTGGAGGTGGCACCATAAATTGGGCAGGCAGCCTGCGCACCCCGGATTATGTTTTGGAGGAATGGGCTGCGCATGGAAACCCCCATTTTCTGGAACAAGAATTTTTGGAAGGATTCGGGCACGTGGAAAAGCGCAACGCTGTACATACTGATATAAAGCACAATCCTCAAAATCAAGCACTTATACGTGGGGCGCAGGCCTTGGGCTATTACACGGAAACAATCCCCATCAACATGAAAATGCCCACTGATATGCCAGCGGATGAAGCTTGGAAAGCCGCCGGCTTTTCTTGTTATGGTGATGCCTACAACATTAAACAAGGACCCGTTCAAACCTTTCTGCGCGATGCAGCCTATCATTGGGCCAAAATATTGCCCAATGCACGTGCTGAAAAGATTCACATACAAAATGGCCGTGCAGGCGGTGCCGATATTACGATAACGGATCCTCAAACCCGTGAGCGCCAAACCATCTCCATTAAGGCAAAAAAAGTAGTAGTTAGCGCAGGTGCCCTGCATACGCCCGTCTTGCTGCTCAAAAGTGGCTTGACTCATCCTCAAATCGGGCAAAACCTTTTCCTGCACCCCGTAGCGACCGTGGCGGGATATTATGCGGAGGACATTAAGCCCTGGTATGGGCCTATGATGACCGTGGTAGTGCAGGAATTGGCCCGTTTGGATGGCAATTGGGGCACGCGTCTTGAATGTCCACCAGTGCACCCCGGTTTGGCCGCCTTTGCACTGGGCTGGGAGGATGCCCACCAATTCAAGCAAGATTTATTGGATATCCGAAAGTTGGCGGTATTTTTCAGCCTTACCCGTGATCGTTATCCCGGGAAAGTAAGTGTCGGGAAAAAATCAGGTGAACCGATGGTGCATTACCAGCTCCATCCTTATGATAAGGCTCACCTTTTGCGTGGCCTGCAAGCCTGTGTTAAACTTCAGCATGCGGCTGGTGCGGAACGCATTCTGGTGCCGCACAATAAGTCGCTCCGCTACCAAAAAGAACAATCTTTGGAAGATTTTTTGCAAAAAGTAGGCAAGCAAAATTGGGGCGCCAATCATTTTAGCCTGTTTTCTGCTCACCAAATGGGCACCTGCAGAATGGGCGGCAACAAAGATTATCCGGTGAAACCCAACGGTGAAACGCGCGAGGTGAAAAACCTCTTTGTGGCCGATGCCAGCCTTTTTCCCTCCGCCAGCGGAACCAACCCAATGCTATCGGTACAAGCCCTGGCTGTGCATGTGGCCAAGCATTTATAGTTGTAAAAATGTTAAAGAAATTCCAATAGTAGTGTATTGTTTACACTTAGCCCTTACGTTTGCATCCAATTCTGAGCAATGGTCGGGAAAAACTTTCGTCAATACGGTTATTTAATTGCGCTGCTGATGTTTCTCTTCAGCGGCCTATCTGCTGCCGTACTTGATAAAAGTAACAATTTTGACCATCATTCCTTTGAAAAAAGCCTGATTTATACCCAAACTCATGCTTCGTCATTTTTGGACTTTTTCTTTGAGATTGTTGAAATCAATCTCTCGGATGATGTCCCCAGTGATGATGACGATAACCATGAGGATGATCTTCGCGAATACGAAATTCACGATTGTAGCCATCTTGCCAGCAGGCATTTGAATTCAAGCCATACTTTAGCCAAATACAATCTTTCCCTTCGGTATGCCTTAGCCTTAACCGCAACCCCCAAGTACACCCTTTATTGTTGCTGGAAAAACGATCTGGTTTAGCAACTACACAGCCCATTGCCTCTGATTGACAGGCCATTGGCAAAATGGGTTCTTCTGGACGACTCCGTCCTTTCTCCTCTTTTCCTTTTACCATAAAAATATTTGAGCGTGAAAAAAATATTTTTTGCGCTAATGCTCACATTATGTGGGAGTTACGCATCGTTTGCACAACACCAGCACACAACCAACCACAATGCTTGGTTTATGTACTTTGGTGACCATAAATTTTCAAAAAAATGGGGGCTACACTTGGAAGCCCAGCTTCGCCGCAGTGACGGTATTTCCAAAGGGCAACAATTGTTGCTTCGACCGGGGATCAATTATCACTTTGCCCCTGCTGCTTTTGCCTCCTTAGGTTATGGTTTTGTTGAGACTTATCCCTATGGAGAGTTTGCCTCAAAAAGCAGTTTCCCCGAACATAGGCTTTGGGAACAAATGCAATTCAAACAGATGACCAACCGCTTAGAGTGGGTCAACCGCTTGCGCTTGGAGCAACGCTGGGTGCAATCGCCCATGCTTCAAGGTGACGACTACAAACCCGGCCCATCTGTGTACACCAACCGAATGCGATTGCTCAATCGCCTTTCTGTACCATTGAACCATAAAACGATAGCAGAGCATACGGTATATGTCAGTGCATACGATGAATTGTTCGTCAATTTTGGGAAAAAAGTGGCAGCCAATGTGTTTGATCAAAACAGGGCTTACCTGGCTTTGGGCTACCGCTTCCCAAGGATAGGCCGTTTGGAGGCAGGCTATATGTTCCAAAAGATATTCAAGCCCGATGGCATCAAAGTGGAAGACAACCACACTTTGATGCTTAGCCTCATTTCTAATTTTGACCTAAAATAGTAGCACTCCAAGGTGCTTCACTTTGACTATAACAACAATATGGAAAAACATCACCCAACAATGGCATTTGATGAAGGCCATGTGCTCCATGAACTAAAGCACTTTCTCCCATCACAAACGCCATTAAAAGATTTTATTCACCACAATTCGCTGCATGCCTTTCAGCACATGAAATTCTATGAGGGCATATTCAAGGCATCTGCGATTTTTGGTTTTCGGCCCACGCTCAGCCTTAATGAATTTCGCCAGATGTATGCCAATGGGAGGATAAGGGCGGACATACTTGATAAAGTGATTGCAGACAGAAAAGGGAAGGCCTTCCTTGATCAATGGCGACAAAAAACCTTGCAAGGACGCTATGATGCGCCCGCTATCCCACGGGTAGGACAATTGCGTGCTTTTTGGAAAGCAGCCTATCGAGTTGACCTTGATAACATGGTGCAACCTTTGTTATTTAGGATACTTGGTAGTTATCTGGATCAGGGTATTGCCATCAAGCATTTCCCCTTTGAGGATCAGGGGCTGCTTAATGCTGTGAGGGCTTTGGAAAGCAAAAGCTTTAGCACGTTTTTTAAAACAAAACGAGCCAAAAAATTACTTTTTGACCCTAATTGTACAATGGTGCAGCTCTTGGACATGATTGTTGGAAACCCGGCATTTTATGAGCGCTACCTGTTTGACCAGCAGTTTTCGCACAAGGGTTGGTCAGGCATGGCTGCTACCTTGGAAGACCATAAGGATAGCCTTTTGTATCCCAAAAAAATAAGCCTTCACGATGTAATTATGCTGGAGCTCCTGCTGGAACTGGATGCACTGGATGCTGTATTTGGTGAAAATTGGCTCCCATTATGCCAAAAGGCCAATCCACAGAATTTTGACCTTTTTGCTGATGAACCCAGCAGTGAATTTCAGGAAGTGCTCAAAATATGGCAGGATGCTTTTGAATGGAGCTATTATGATGAGGTGCTGGCAGGGGTGAGGGATTTAAACAAGCGCCAAAAAACGCAGCAATCAAGCAACACGGCCAATGGGGCACAAATAAATGATGAAGGCCAGGACAACGGCCACAAGCTGGCGGTATTTCAAGGTATTTTTTGTATTGATGAAAGAGAATGTTCACTGCGTAGGCATGTTGAAGCCGTTGAGCCGCATTGTGAAACACTTGGCTGTCCCGGTTTTTTTGGCGTAGAGTTTTTCTTCCAGCCAGAAGGCGGAAAATTTTATGAAAAATTATGTCCAGCCCCAGTTACGCCCAAATACTTAATTAAGGAGTATGACGCGAAAAGCGGCCATGGCCATGAACTGTTGTACACTAAAAGAACCCATACAGCGCTGGAGGGCTTTTTTTATGCCCTTTCTTTGGGTTTGGTGGCGGCCTTCAAAATGCTGTTTCAGATGTTTCGGCCCAAAATGAGCCCTGCCATTTCGGATGCCTTTGCGCACATGAGCATTGATGGCAAATTGCTAATCGAAAATCGTGACCCCAATGAGATTGAAAATGGTTTACAGGTTGGGTTTACCGTGCCCGAAATGGCTGCCAGGGTAGAAGGCTTGTTGCGCGGTATCGGCCTGGTAAAAGATTTTGCTCATATAGTTTATGTAATGGCCCACGGCTCAAGCAGTGCAAACAACCCTCACCACGGTGCACATGATTGCGGTGCTTGCAGTGGTCGGCCCGGTGCCACCAATGCAAGGGTATTTGCCTTTATGGCTAATCATCCGAAAGTTAGGGAGATTTTAGCCCAAAATGGTTTAGTTATATCACCTGAAACCCAGTTTGTAGGTGCTATGCATGATACTGCTGCTGATGTCATAGCCTATTATGATGAAGATGTTTTGACCACAGAGAATGCCGAAAGGCACCACCGGCACAAGATGATCCTTGAGCAGGCATTAGACTTGAATGCAAAGGAGCGCTCTCGTCGTTTTGCCTCCATCAATACAAAGGCTGATATCAAAAAAATCCGGGAGGCCATCCGCAAACGCTCGGTTTCTATGTTTGAGCCTCGGCCTGAATTGGGGCATGGCACCAATGCTCTGTGTTTTGTTGGCACCCGAAGCCGTATCAAGGGTTTGTTTCTGGATCGGCGGGCCTTTATGAATTCTTATGACTACCGCACTGATCCGGATGGCAAATTGTTACTGGGCGTTATCAGGCCTCTTCCGCCAGTGTGCGGAGGTATTAATCTGGAATATTATTTTTCAAGGGTGGACAACCAGAAAATGGGAGCAGGTACCAAATTGCCCCATCACGTTATTGGCCTGATAGGGGTTACAAATAGCAGCGACGGCGATCTTAGGCCTGGCCTTCCCTGGCAAATGATCGAGGTACACGACCCCGTCCGTTTGATGATTATTGTGGAGCATTACCCTGAAGTAGTGCTAAAAACGATCCAGTCAGAAACCTCTTTGTATGAATGGTTTACGAACGAATGGGTACACTTGGTGGCTATACACCCCGATCAAAGTTTTCATTATTTTAAGGACGGCGCGTTCCACCCATACTCACCCTTGAAGGAAGCAGTGAAGGTGGCCGATAACCTGTTGGCCCTGATTGAGTCGGCGAAGGAAATGGAAACCAATCGGACGGTACACGCCACCGCAGAAAACTTAGATGTTCACATTTATTAAAACCTCTCTGGATAACTGATGACAGGCCTTAACGCCGTTGTCACACGCCATGCTCTATCAATATTATGGAATTACTATTGCAATTTCTCATCATCATTCCCCTTGTGGGCTTGCTTTTGAGTGCTTTCCCGGCCAACAAACAGGAAAATTGGCTTTTTGGAATCGCTATAACCACGGTTATTTCCCATTTGTTACTGGCCTTGTTTTTTGCTGTTTGGTGGTTTATGCAGGGTGCGCACCCTGTTTTTGTCCGAGGACCTGTACTGTATGCTACCGGAGACACGGAATTTTCTATTGATTTTTATTTTGATCATGTCACGGTAGTCTATGGCACTGTGTGCGCAGCCATTACATTTTTGGTGGCCAATTTTAGCCGTTATTACATGCACCGAGAGAAAGGTTTCAAGCGTTTTTTTAATAATCTATTGTTTTTCTATTTTGGGTTAAACGTCATTATGATGGCGGGCAATTTTGAAACGCTGTTCATCGGGTGGGAGATTATTGGTATTGTCTCTTTTTTCCTGATCGCTTTTTACCGTGACCGCTATTTGCCTGTTAAAAATGCCCTCAAAGTCATATCCTTATATCGTATTGCCGATGTTTTTCTGCTTTTGGCCATTTGGGCTTGTCACCATGTATTCAGCCACAGCATCAGTTTCTATGATATGCATGACTTGGCAAGCCATCACAGCACGATCATTGAAAGGCCTGGTTTTCAGTTGCTTATACCTGCCTTGTTTTTGATTGTGGCCATGGTGAAGTCGGCACAGTTGCCTTTTTCTTCCTGGCTGCCACGTGCTATGGAAGGCCCCACAACCTCAAGCGCGATATTTTATGGCTCACTTTCTGTTCACATGGGTGCCTTTTTGTTGTTGAGAACATGGGAGTTTTGGGACAATAATTTGATGTTCAAATCCTTGGTTGTAATCCTTGGCTTGGCCAGCAGCCTTGTTGCTACCAGTATATCAAGGGTACAGGCATCCGTGAAAACACAGATAGCCTACTCATCAATAGCCCAGATAGGGCTCATCTTTGTTGAAACGGCTTTGGGCTTGCATTGGCTCGCATTGTTCCATTTTGCGGGCAACGCCTTTTTGCGTACTTATCAGCTACTGGTGTCTCCGTCTGTGATGAACTACCTTATACACGACCAATTTTTTAATTTCATACCACCTCAGCATGATGATCCCAACACCTTTTTGGGAAAAATAAAGCTCAGCATATACGTATTGGCATTGAAAGAATGGAATTTGGACAGCGTGATGTACCGCACGCTTTGGCAGCCGCTCAAAAGCGCAGGAAGAGCACTGGGCTTTATAGGTACATCAGGCTTTGTATGGGCCGCTGCCCCGGTCTTTGCTCTTGGGTTGTATTTGGTTTACCATCAATCCCTGATATCAGCGTCTCTTCGGCATTTTTTACCCGTGCTTTTTGCCATCATGGGCAATCTGCTGGCCTTGAGGGCATTTGCTGCAAGAGGGGATGCCCGCAGGGCTTGGCTGTTGGTAATCCTCAATCAGCTCTTTACCTCTTTGTCTGTCGCGTTTAACGACCAATTTGACTTCGGGCAGGTACACCTGTTTTTAAGCGGAATTTTTGTGTCCGCAGCTTTGGGATATGCTTGCTTGTGGCGTCTGCTCCGTGAAAAGGAGTCCATCACCTTGGACCGATTTCATGGGCATTCACTAGAACGCCCTCGATTGACCATCCTATTCTTGATCGCTTGTTTAGGGCTTGCGGGTTTCCCTATTACGCCAACATTTATCGGAGAGGACCTTTTACTGGGACATATCCATGAAAACCAGGTGTTGTTAACCATGCTGACGGCATTAGGTCTGCTGTTGGATGGCATTATCGTCTTCAGGATTTATGCACGCCTATTTCTGGGTCCACATGAACAAGGATATAGCGAAGTGGCTTACCGCTCAAGCTAAAATAAACAATTCATCATTTCATATTTAAAAATTTCAATTTCTTAAACATCGGAAAATCATTCCGTAACACTATGATAATATGGAAAAGAAAATGGATAATACTGCCCTGCCCAAAGATGGCCTTGCTGGCCTGAAGGAGAATCTCGCAGCAGATGCTACCTCGGGCTTCATTGTTTTTTTATTGGCTTTGCCTTTGAGCTTGGGAATAGCCAAGGCCTCTGATTTTCCCCCTCTGATGGGCCTTGTCACGGCTATTATCGGGGGTTTAGTGGTCAGTTTTTTTGCAGGTTCGCGCCTAACCATCAAGGGGCCTGCCGCAGGTTTGATCGTAATTGTGGTGGGTGCTGTGGCAGAGTTTGGCGGAGGGGATCAAGGCTGGCATTTGGCCCTTGGTGCCATGTTGGTGGCGGCCTTACTGCAAATCCTGTTTGGGGTGCTGAAGTTGGGCAAATTAGTTGATTTTTTCCCACTCTCAGCCGTGCACGGCATGTTGGCAGCCATAGGTATCATTATTATTGCCAAACAGTTGCCCGTATTGTTGGATATCAATCCGGTAGAGACAAAAGGCAAAGAACCTTTGCACCTGCTGGCCGAGATACCACATTATATTATGACCATGGATCCCAAAGCTACGCTTGTAGGGCTGGTTTCGCTCAGCATAATGTTAGTGTGGCCCTTTATTAATCACCCGATCAAAAAAATTCCAGCCCCATTGGCAGTATTGCTTTTTGCAGTACCTGCTGAATTAATGCTGGATTTTCAGCATACCGAGCCGCCGTATGCCCTTGTTCATATCGGTAATTTGTTGGAAAATATCAAAACCAATATCAGTTTTGATGGATTTGCCCAAACTGGTGTGTTCGTAAAATATGTAGTTATGTTTGCCTTGGTAGGTACTCTGGAATCTTTGCTCACGCTCAAGGCTATTGATATGCTGGATCCATACAAACGCAAGTCAAATGCCAACAAAGACCTCATTGCTGTTGGGATAGGTAATGCCTTTGCCGCTATATTGGGAGGCTTGCCCATGATATCAGAAGTGGCACGCAGTTCAGCCAATGTAGCCAATGGCGCCAAAACCCGCTGGGCGAATTTTTTTCACGGCTTTTTCATCCTGCTTTTTGTTTTGGGCGCGGCACACCTGATTGAACTGATCCCCAATGCGGCCCTTGCTGCCATGCTGATCACGGTAGGCATCCGCCTGGCCCACCCCAAAGAATTTATCCATGCCCTCAGTATCGGGCGAGAGCAATTGATTATTTTTGTGGTTACGGTAATCTTTACGCTTGCTACTGACCTTCTGGTGGGTATCGCTGCGGGTATTCTGACAGAGATCATCATCAATGTGTTGCACGGTAAACCGCTCAGTGTCATTTTCAAGGCCCCGACCGAGGTTTCCTTTACCGAGGATAAATACCTCATAAAAATCAGCAAAGCAGCTGTTTTTACCAATTTCTTGGGCATCAAACGCAAATTAGAGGCTATCCCACCCGGTTTTGATGTGGAAATTGATCTGGAAAACACCTTGGTTGTTGATCACTCCGTAATGGAGAACCTGCACCATTTCCAACATGACTATGAAGCAAATGGCGGCAGGGTAGTCATTGTCGGATTGGATGGGCATAAGCCTGTTTCCAAACACCATCTTGCAGGAAGAAGAAAAAAATTAGAGATGGCATAAGTGGTGAGCCGTCGAAAACGGGTTGTTGCACACTTGCAACAACCCGTATGACGCCCAAAAAATACATGCAATAGTCAAAATGTGTTTACTTTGCTTATGTTTTTCCATCTATTCCTAACCCTTTTTCCTTCAATCTCCTGCAATGCAGCATAAACACATCAGCGAAATATCCAGGAAGAGCCATTCTGCCGATCAGATTATAAAAGGTTCTTCTCTCAAGACACCCTTTTTTGATTTTGTGTGTGAAAACCACCCACAGTTTACACCCGACAGTTATATTAGTTTTGAAGAACTGAACAATTTAAGGCACCAATATTTGGAAAAAATATTGCTGGACGAGCGAAGTGAGTTGACCAAACTGGAACAACAGGTCATCGAAACCATACAGGACAATACCATTCTGAGCGACAAATTGGTGTTGGATAACAATGAGCAAACCACTTTTGGTCAGCGTATTGCAGATAAAATCGCACTTTTTGGCGGAAGTTGGACTTTTATCCTCAGTTTTTTTGCTATTCTAATGGCTTGGATCACAACCAATGTAATTTTGGCTACAAAAGCCTTTGACCCTTTCCCCTTTATTCTGCTCAATTTGGTGCTCTCCTGTCTTGCTGCCATACAGGCTCCCATCATTATGATGAGCCAAAACAGACAGGAAGAAAAAGACCGCCGGCGTGCAGAAAACGACTTCAAAGTCAATTTAAAAGCAGAATTAGAATTGCGCTTGTTGCATGACAAAGTTGACCATTTATTGGTGCACCAAAATCAGCGCCTCCTTGAAATTCAGGAAATCCAGGTGCAATATTTGCAGGAAATAGCGGCAAGGATAAAATCTTAATCTATTTTTGCCCGGCAAATAATAAGGCTGATGTAACGGCCCTTGATCAATTGTTTCTCCTATAAGAACATCACATTATAATTAGAATGTCCAAACAAGAAGAATTTATAGCCCAAATCCAAAAAGGATATACTTTTTCCGGCTCATCCATTGTACTGGGAGGCGCCATGCTCGATGGTGTATCTATGCCCGGCCTTCAGGTGAAAATACCCTTGCGCACCATGAATCGTCACGGCCTTATCGCAGGTGCCACAGGCACAGGCAAAACTAAAAGCCTTCAACTGATCGCGGAGCAGTTGGCCGCCAATGGTGTACCCAGCCTTCTGATGGATATCAAAGGGGACTTGAGTGGAATCGCCATGCCGGGAACGGACAATCCAAAAATAACGGAGCGTGCCGGGAAAATTGGCGTTTCATGGCATCCAACGGGCAATTCAGTGGAGTTTTTGACCCTTTCGGGTGAAAAAGGTGCCCGCCTTCGCGCTACTGTTCTGGAGTTTGGCCCCGTGCTTTTCAGCCGTATTTTGGGCTTGAATGATACCCAAGGGGGCGTTATCGCAGTGGTATTCAAATACTGTGAAGATCGCAATCTGCCTCTTTTGGACCTTAAAGATTTTAAAAAAGTACTGCAATACCTTGGCAATGAAGGGAAAGAAGAAATAGAAGCTGAATACGGACAATTCAGCGCAGCTACTGCGGGCACCATCCTGCGCAAGGTAGTAGAACTGGAGCAACAAGGTGCCGATACTTTTTTTGGCGAAATCTCCTTTGATGTGCATGACCTTGCCCGTATGGATGAAAATGGCCGCGGCGTGATCAATGTGGTGCGCTTAACGGATATCCAGGATCGCCCCAAGCTGTTCAGTACCTTTATGCTCCAAATGCTTGCTGAAATTTATGCCTCTTTCCCCGAAGAAGGTGATGTGGAGCAGCCTAAATTGTGTATCTTTATTGATGAAGCCCACTTGGTGTTCCAAGAAGCCACTGATGCCTTGATGCAACAGTTGGAAGCCATCATAAAATTGGTGCGCTCAAAAGGGGTGGGTATTTATTTCATTACCCAAAATCCAGCCGACATACCTGAAAGCATACTGGCCCAATTGGGTATGAAAGTGCAACACTCCCTTCGTGCCTTTACGGCTAAAGACCGAAAAGCCATTAAAATGGCGGCCGAAAACTACCCAATCACTGAATTTTATGAAACTGAAGACCTGCTGACTGCTCTGGGTATCGGTGAGGCATTGGTCAGTGTGCTGAACGAAAAAGGCATACCAACGCCGCTTGCACATACCCTCATGCGCGCACCCGAAAGCCGCATGGATATTCTTACGCCCACCGAAATTGATGGTATCATCAGCCGCTCCAACATCGCCCGAAAGTACAATCAGGTAGTGGACCGCGAAAGCGCATATGAAATTTTGAATGGCAAAATAGCCGAAGCCCAGGAGATGCAGGCTGAACAGGAAGCGCAAAAACCTGCCCCACGTGGCCGTGAGGAAAAAACAGTGGTAGAAAAAGTACTGGACAACCCCATGGCACGCCAGGTTGGGCGCGCAGTGGCGAGGGAGCTCACGCGTGGCCTGCTGGGTGTGCTGGGATTGGGGGGAAGCTCCAAGAGCCGTAGAAAAACGGGGTGGTTTTAGGAACCACCCACATAGTCACTTAAATAGCTGTATCGCTCCGTTAGTTGCCCGTTCTCTGCAATCATTCCTCTGCGGATAACAGCACTCTCGCGCCCGCGAAGCAGCTCTGAAAATATGGCTCCTAATAACTGGCGACCAAAGAAAGCCGAAGCATCACGAGGCAGTTCTGATGGCAAATTATCAATGGCCATAACATCAACCGCATGGGCCGAAAATGCTGCCACTTCTTTATTGCTTACAGGGTCAAATCCATAAACCGGATCGGCTATTTTTGAAGCCCTTATGGTGCAGGGCACGGAAGAACCCGGCATGATGTCACAAGTGATATCAGCAATTACCTTGATCTGAAAATCAGGTGATTGCATCTCCTTCAATTCAAAAAATTTAGGCGCTTTTTTATCATAAAAAATACCATTAATAAACAAATCCGTGCATGCACTAAAGCGATCAAAAGTACTGATATAGTCTTGCCCGTTGGCGTAAAAGTCTGCTTTGTCAAAAGCTTTGCCATCGCGGTGCTTTACATAATCCTTTGCCTCAATCTGGGTAAATACGGCATGGTCAAAAACGCTATTCAAGTAATCCTGAGGGCTTACTTGTACAATGCCCATATCTCGCAGGTTTTTTAATGCCCCCTGTGCTACACGCCCTGTTCCGCTCAAGACAATACGAACGGGTGGGAGTTTTGTTTGGGCATATATGTCCTGCACTGCGGCATAATCATGGCTCTCACAAAGTCTGGGTAAATGGAAAAGCCCCGTTCTATTGCCGTAGGTCCATAAGCCATTGTGCGCTCCAACAACTCCCGCATAAAATCCAAAAGCAATTAGGCGGTTGCCCTGTTCGTCAGTTAGTACTTCGTAATCAATTAGGCGGATGTTTTTGGCCAATACAGCGCGCAATAATTCGCGATTATAGGGTTGTTTTTTTATGGTGTGTGAAAAAAACATATAGGTTTTATCGGCCATTAATTTGTCTAAGGGCACCTCTTTTACCCCAAGAATAACATCGCATTGGCTTAGATCATGGTTAGTGAGTACGCCATGTTTGTGGTATTCTTCATCTTTGAAACAACGGACAGGAGAAGGTTCTACCATAAATTTTACCGGAAATTCCACCTGCGCCTCGGCACATTGTTCCGGTGTAAGAGGTACGCGGGCATCAGGAGGCACTTTGCCTTCTCGAATAATTCCAATTTTTATCATCTTTTGTTTTGGTTAGTACCTGTCTGTAATTCCAGACAAGCGATTAGGACGCACAAAGGTAATCATATCATTTTTGTCCGTTGGTTTAGCGGCAAGTTTATGACTATGTTTGGTTTTTGATACTATAGTCAACGCAAAGTGGTTTTGAATCACTCGCATCTGTAAATCTTTAAAAATCAGGTAAATCAATCCTGTAAATCTTCAAAATCACTCAAATCATGGTTTACACGGACTCCACAATAAAAAAACCATCTGCTCCTTTAGGCTGATACAAGGGCATAAGGATCATACCATCTATAGGGCTTAAAATTTTTCCTCTAATGTTATCGGCCAAGTGTTCTCCAGCCACTATAGGTTGAAAATTAACGTAACCTGGCCTCATTTTGAAACAGTCTTCCGGAGTGGTATGGTGTACATGCCGCAACAAAGTGACTTTGGGCAGATTCTTGCTATATGCTTCCAATATCTCGTGGTGCCGGCTATCTACATCTTTTTCATCAATCAACTTGCCAGCCCTCATACAATTAATTATAGCTGCTATACTCCTACTTATAGCGTCCGGGTCATTGTGTTGCCCTGCTTCAAATGCAACACCCATGGTTCTTGGGTGATAATTATTCTTGACACAAAGCTCATTCATGATATATTTGAGCATGGTGCCATCTATGCCAGCCATTAGTCCCAATATGACAGGAACTCTTAGTAATGATGCTAAATGCAAACTGTCTGCTTCATCTCCGGGGATACAGAAAATACCCCCTCCGGCTGATGTGGTATGCAGGTCCAATAACAAGAGCGTTTCTGGGTCGTTCTCTTGTAAAAAATTGATTATCAGGTGATAAAGTTCATATATTTCAGATGATTCGGCGCTAAGTTGAGCAGGGTCGGACGACAAAATTTGCGTGACCTCTTTGTCTTTCCAGGCTCGGTTGAGGTCCATTGTCAAATACCTAAAGCCTGCTGCAAAAGCCCTGCTATTGCCAATGAGGCCAATAATTTTTCCCTTGAATTCAAATCCTGGGTTTACCTCAGGCTCTTTTTCCAACATCTGGAACAATATGCGAAGTGCTTCTATTCCGGCAGGTTCATTGCCGTGTACGCCGCCAAAAACCAACAACAGCGGCCCTTTTTTATTCTGGGTATAGGTTCCAATAATTCTATCCATAAAAATGGCTGATAAGAAAGGTTTGTACAATGTCGCAACAAATCATACTGCTACATTGATTATAGCCTTTCAAATCAGCCATCAAAGGTCTAAATTATTTTTCTATCGCGCTACTATTTTTATAGACAAATCCCAGACATGCTCGTAAATCTATGGGTGTATATCCGATTTACTTTTTCTTAGCCACTGCTTTTTTTGCTGGTTTTGCAGGGGCGCTATTCTCCACTTTTTTTGCTGCGCGGGCGGCACGTGCCTTTTCGAGGACTTGCTCGCGCGTCATTTTAGGGCCGTCGTTTTTAGGCTTTTCTGCCTTAGCGGGGCTTTTGGCTGCACGGGCGGCGCGAGCCTTTTCGAGGACTTGCTCGCGCGTCATTTTGGGGCCGTCGTTTTTAGGCTTTTCTGCCTTAGCGGGGCTTTTGGCTGCGCGGGCGGCGCGAGCCTTTTCGAGGACTTGCTCGCGCGTCATTTTAGGGCCGTCGTTTTTAGGCTTTTCTGCCTTAGCGGGGCTTTTGGCTGCACGGGCGGCGCGAGCCTTTTCGAGGACTTGCTCGCGCGTCATTTT
>CAZIKN010000008.1:0-92833 GCA_964539805.1 uncultured Saprospiraceae bacterium
ATAAAGAGGTAATGTGATAATGTGATAATGTGATAATGTGATAATGTGATAATGTAGGAAATGTGATAATGGGGGCTAAAATTCCAGTAAAAACGTGGTTCCGACTCCGGGTTTTGACTCCACGCGTACATCGCCGCCGTGCAACTGCATAATTTGTTTGGATATACTCAGGCCAACGCCGGTACCGGTTTCTTTTGTGGTAAAAAACGGGATAAAAATTTCCTCCAGCAATTCCGCTGCTATGCCCGGCCCATTGTCCACCACCTCAATGACCGGCTTGCCCTTGGGACTGTTGTACGCACACAGCTTGATCACTGACTTACCCTCTTTTTTATGTTGAACAATGGCTTCACGTGCATTTTTTACCAGGTTTAGCAAAATCATTTCCAACTGCCCGGCATCGGCCTGAAGGACAAGATCATCAGAAGCTACTTGAACTTCTAAGGAAATTCCAGCGGCTTTAAGGTCATTTACGGCCAATTGGGCCACCCGATCCAATAATTTTTGCGCTGCTATGTTTTCGATCTTCGGTAGCGGGAGAGCAGTGAAATTGCGATAGGCATCCACAAAATTCATCAGACTCCTGCTGCGGTCCCCAACGATCTCAAGCGCTTCCTGAAGGTCATTAGCCGTATCGTTCTGGGGCAAATCATGCTTTACGATTTCCTGCATGGTTTCCACCAAGGACACAATGGGGGTAAAAGAGTTCATCATTTCATGGCGCAGCACCCTGGTCAGATCGCGCCAGGCATCCACTTCCTTGCGTTGCAGTTCGGTATGTATGTTCTGCATGGTAAGAAGGCGCACAGCGCGGCCCTGCAAATTCAAAAAAACGCCTTGTACGGAGAGTTGCTGGCCCGTTTCAGGCTGATAGAGCATTTTACCTTTAGTGGCCAAATCACGGATAAACAGGCTCAGTTCCCTGTGCTTGGCAGGCAGGTCGTTCAGGTGGTGCAAGCGGTAAACACCCAATAATTGAAAAGCAGAATTATTGGAAATAAGTACATTGCTTTGCGCATCAAAGGCTAATACTCCTGTGGTCAAGTGTTGCACTAAAGCATTCAAAAACAACAAATTAGTCTCTTTTTCAGCACGTGTTTGCCGAAAGGCTTCCAATACTTCATTGAATTGTCGGTTCACTTGCTCAAACGATTGTCCTTTTTCACGGCCAGAGGAAAAACGTATGGCAAAATCAGAATACCGAACGCTTTCAAAAAAACGGGCCAAACGCCTGTTGGTGTCATTTACACAATAATAGAGATTGAACATGCTACCCAGGGATAGAAGCCCCAAAGCAAGGCCACCAGCCATTTGACCTTTCAGAAAATAATACATGGCCCCTGCCAGAAAAACAGCAAGCAAGGCTATTCTACCAAACAGGGCAAAGAAAAAAGAGCGATAGAACATGGATCAATATTGACTGGCCCGCAGGCGGCATGACTTTTTTAATCAAACACCGCCACAAGAATGCCTTCCGATGATTTTCGGTTGGGCAAATTGATCTGGCGTTTGTTCATTTTCACATTAATGGTGGCGGGTGTAGTCGTTTGAAAATGGTAATCAATACCATTCAAAAAAGGGAAATTGCCAAATAGCCCGACGGGGGTAAGCTCCGTATTGCTGTCGCCGTCATCATAAAAAAACCATGCGATAGCCGTCTTGGCTGGCGTGGCATAAGCCGCAGTAGATACCTGTACATCATTGATTTTCAGGGTATCACGGGGATTAATAACGGCCTGGCTCGCCGCAAACACATTGAGCACTGACTGGTTGTTGTTGTTGGGCAAACCCGCCAGAAGCAAGCCCGCCAAAGAACCCGGCGGCGGTATAGTGCGCAGGTAAACGAGCGTATTAAGGTGTGTGAAGCCTTCGCGGAAATAATAAATTTTCCGGCCTGTGGGAGGGCTTACGGCAAATTCATACTTAACATTAGGCTTGACATTGGTTGGCCCCCATTGCCCATCTTTTTTGCTGTACCAGGTTTCAAAGGGTGTATTACTCAGGCGCTCGCCTGTGGCAGCATCCAACTCATAAATCTCTATTTTTGCATTGTCCAAAGGTGTGTTTTCCCCAAAATTTAGCGCTTTTCCACCAATACAAACCACAGCCTCGGGCGTAGGGGCAAGGTATTTAGGTTCAGTGTCATGGAAAAATTTGTACACCGCCGCAAAACTTTCCGCACTCGTGGCCACCTGATAATGATCTTTGCCTTTCAGTTCCACATTGGCAGCTCCTGCAATGTTGTTGCCCTGTACAACGGCATCATCGGGTGACCAGATGTTCAAAGTGGGCAGTGGTGAGCCGGCAGGGCCGGCGGGGCCATTTTGCGGATTAGAGGCCAAATGCACATAATGGGCCACCTTGGCTGCCCTTGTAGCATCACTCAGGTAGGTATAACAAACGCCGCCGCCTGCCGAATGGCCCATCAAGGCTACTTTGGGTTGTTTGGTTCGCGCGCGTACCGTGTCAATAAAGGCATCCAAAGCAGCCGAATTGTTGGCCCCTTGGTTCAGCGAGTTCCAATCAAACGCATACAAATAATTGAGTTTATAGCCGTTGGAGTGAAACAATTGGACAAATGGCGCATAGGTATCACCGGATGCAAGAAAACCATGAACCATAACCACCGGATAACGACAGGTGTCACAGCCAAAAGGCGAGACGGTGTATGGCCAATTCTTCACATCTGTTTGACTATCAATATCTTGAAACAGGCTATCACAAGAAGAAAGGGCAATAAACAAGACCAATGAGTAAAAATATCGCATGACTATCTTTTTATATTATGGTCAACGCAAAGCGGCTTTGAATCGCTCGCGTCTGTAAATCTTTAAAAATCAGGTAAATCAATCCTGTAAATCTTCAAAATCACTCAAATCCCGGTATAATGGCTATGTGGCTTTAATTTGCAACCGTTGGCTTTCCTTTTGCTTTCCAATCGTTCATGCCTCCCGTGTAATCATATATTTTTTTAAAGCCCAAGTGGGTCATTTGTGCGGCAGCACGGGGGCTACGGCCTCCGGCGGCGCAGTACACAATCACTGGCTTGTTTTTGTCCAATTTTTCAATTTGACTTTGAAAATCAGGACTGCTGAAGTTGATTACTTTGGCCCCTGCTATTTTGCCCGTCTGAGCCAATTCGCCCGGCGTCCGCAGGTCCACCAATTGAGTACTCGGTTCTTTCTGAATGATTTGTGTCAGCTCGTCAGCATTGATTTTTTGTTGTGCATTGGACGAATTGGCACAGGACAAACATAACAAAAGCAGGAAAAAAAGTAATTTGTGCATGATGGTGTGGTTGTTGGTGATGGGTTGTTTTGGGGAATCAGGCGCTGATGCAAATGTATTTTACCTCAAGGAATTCATCAAGGCCATAATAGGAACCTTCACGGCCTATTCCGCTTTCTTTGACTCCTCCAAATGGCGCGACCGTTGTGGCGATAAGCCCGGTATTCACCCCTACCATACCATATTCCAGGGCTTCCGCTACCCTAAAGACGCGGCCCACATCACGGCCATAAAAATAAGCGGCCAATCCGTAGGGTGTATTGTTGGCTTTTTCAATTACCTCTTCTTCTGTATCAAAGCGGAGAACGGGTGCTACAGGGCCAAATATTTCTTCCTGCATCACGGCCATACCGGCTTGCACGTCAGCCATCACCGTCGGGGCATAAAAAGTGCCTTCCAATGCCTTTCCGCCCGTAAGTATCCTCGCTCCCCGGGCAGAGGCATCTGCCACCAGGCGCTGCACCTTTGCCAATGCTTTTTCATTGATCAATGGCCCTACACTTACGCCTTGTTCCGTGCCCGGGCCTACTTTTATTTTGCTTACCGCCTCCGCAAACTTTGACACAAATAACTCATATACAGCATTTTGAACAAAAATTCGATTGGCGCAAACACAGGTTTGGCCAGAGTTGCGGTATTTTGATATGATGGCCCCTTCCACGGCGGCATCCAGGTCTGCGTCATCAAAAACGATGAAGGGCGCATTGCCCCCCAGTTCGAGGGATACTTTTTTCACAGTAGCTGCGCATTGGCGCATGAGTTGTTTGCCCACTGCCGTGCTGCCGGTAAAGGAAAGCTTTCGCACCACGGGGCTATCCGTCAGCACTTGGCCTATGGCAGCGGCATCCACTCCGGTCACGATGTTTAACACACCCGGAGGCATACCTGCTCGCTGGGCCAATTCGGCCAAGGCCAAGGCTGAGAGCGGCGTTTCTTCTGAGGGCTTGAGCACCACGGTACAGCCTGCCGCCAGGGCTGGGGCCACTTTTCGGGTAATCATGGCATTGGGAAAATTCCAGGGCGTGATGGCCGCTACCACGCCAACGGGCTGTTTCACGACCAACAGTTTCATGCCCGGCATGTGGGGAGGTATGATATCGCCGTATGCGCGCTTGCCCTCTTCTGCAAACCACTCAATAAAGGTACAGCCATAGCGCACTTCGCCACGTGATTCGGCGAGGGGCTTGCCTTGTTCCAGGGTCATCAGCAATGCCAGGTCCTCAGCGTTGGCCAGGATCAGGTCATGCCATTTTTTCAAAATAATAGCCCGATGGGCCGGAAGTTTCGCACTCCACTCAGGAAGGGCTTTTTCGGCAGCCAAAATAGCAGCCTGCGTTTCCGTGGCGCCACAATCTGACACCAGGGCTATTGGTTCACCGTTAGCCGGATTGCGTACCGTAAATGTTTGGTGGTTGGCTGCGGACACCCATTCGCCCTGAATAAAGGCTTGCTGGCGCAAAAGCGTGGAATCGGATAACATATATATCTAAAAGGTAAAAAATTGTGATCTATGCCAGAATTTAATTGATTGTCAATGATTTAGAGTATGTCTGGGATTTTCTGCTTGAGTCAAAAACGAGAGATTTTTTCAGCATTTTTATCGTTTTTGAAGGAGTGTAGCGGGGCTACACGACTGAAAAAAGGGTGAAAATGCTGAAAAAAGAGCCGTTTTGGGCCAAGCGGGAAAATCCCAGACATGCTCTTACAGTCGTGAATCGTTCAAAGTCACTTTGTGTTGACGATAAATCATGTTTGGGCAAAGGTATCATTGTGTTTTCAATCCTGCTTTATTTTGCCCATAGATTTAGGAACTGTTTGCCAAAAGACAATTTCAATACTTTTGTACCCGCTGAAATGCTATAATGGTATTTTGGTTGTTGTATGCCATGACTTCAAATTACAGCGTCACAAACAATAATTTTTATCTTTTTTACAACATGTTTAAATCCATCATCAGCATTGTAGCCCTTGGGCTTTTCTTATGTGCCTGCAATACCCGCCAAAGTACCAGTGGCAATACTACAGCGGGCCAAAGCAAAAGCGAACCCTCCCCTGCCCCCAATAGTGCCAGCCTGATTTCCGAACCACAGTACGACAGCGGGAAGTTGGTAAAAATCAGTAAAACAGAAGCCGAATGGAAAACACAACTCACAGAAAATGAATACTATATCCTTCGTGAAGAAGGTACTGAACGCGCCTTTAGCGGCGACCTCTGGGACAATCACGACAAAGGAACATTTACCTGTGCCGGCTGTGGCCTCCCCCTGTTCAGCTCCGCTACCAAATTTGACAGCGGTACAGGTTGGCCCTCTTTTTACCAGCCTATTGCCGCTGACCGGATTACGGAAGTGCGCGACACCAAATATGGCATGGTGCGCATAGAGGTGGAATGTGCGCGCTGTGGCGGACACCAAGGCCATGTTTTTGATGATGGCCCCCGCCCAACGGGTTTGCGCTATTGCATCAACTCCGCGTCCTTGAATTTTGTGAAGGAATAGGCAAGAGCGTTAACGCTTGTTCAATTTCTTTTCCTCTTGTTTGTCAGAGGCCCTTACGCTGGCCTCTACCTCCCAACCCGGGCGCAATGCGGTCAGTTCTTTTTTGAAAACACGCTCAGGAAGGCGGTTTTTGAAATAGTCGCCAGCATCGCGCCTTGCGTTGGCGTTTAGGTCTTCCGTGAGTTCCGCGCTGTAAGTAGCGGAGATTAATTTATTGAAAATGAGTTTTTTAGATTCAGAATCCGCCTTAAAAGCCCTGCTTTCCTCTACTTTATTCCCGCTCAACAGCTCCAATAAATAGTGCGTGCCGGGGATCAAACCATCCACTGTAAGGGTGAGGTCGCCCAATTGCTTGTCCCCGATAGCCGTAAATTTACGGCGCAGGGTATCAGTATTTGTTTTTCCCCAGAAATCGGTGACGGCCCCGGGCAATAAAAGCAGCTCATGTGTTTTTTCGGGTAGCCAATTGGCACTGAATGCGAGGCTGCGCGGCCTCAGGGTATCTTTGCTCACGCGGAGCTTATGAATTGTTTGGCTGTCAACCTTCAGTACCCAACGGGCCGTGTCATATCCCATAATAGGGAAGGAAAAAGCCAAATTGGCATTCCTCGCAGGGTTTTGGATGATGGTAAGCACAGGGGTAGGTGTGTTAGAAGCGGGTGTTTTACCCCTACCGAATTTGTTTATCGCAAGCTCACCGGCCCAGGTTAGCTGATGTGTCCGTATGAAATCAGGCTTGGAAAAGTTGCGCACCGCTACCGTATCGCGCCCGGCCAACAGTTTGATGGGCGTAGAATCACGCAGATCATACCAAACCAATACGGAATCTATGTTTTTTTCAATTAGCAAGCTGGCCTTGTCTGCTGGTAAGCAGCTAAAAACAACAGAGTCGGGCGGAGCATTGTATTGCAAACGGACGAGGCCGTACTGAAGGCTTGTTTTTTCGCTCAGGCGCACGCGTGAGGGCTGGTTTTTGTGCATCCGAAGGTTCAAAGGCCGCCCCAATGCAGTGTCATTGCGCAACAGCGGGGCATCCACGAAACCGATCAGTTCGTCATTTCCATTCCACAGCAGGTTTTGGTCTTTGTCCTCAATGGCAACAATTTTAAAAGAGCCACTGCGCACGTTGGAAATTTGAAACGCCCCCTCTTTGTCACTTCGGGTGTAATAGTATGGTTTTTCTTTGACAATTATACTATCCGAAAGGTTCTCATAAAGCATAATTGCCGCATTTTCAACAGGTTCCGCCCCAAACGCCTTAACCACTTTGCCCAACACAGTAAAACTGTCAATATAGTCCCCTGTGGAAAACACAAAGCGCAAGTCTTTGGCGGGGTTGCTTTCATGCAGGTCTTTTACTGCATTGCCAAAGTTGATGGTGTAGGTCGTGTTGGGCTTTAATTGCTCCTCTTCCGGGATTTTTACGGTTACTGTTTTCCCTTTTAATACCACTTCTGGCACCCGCTTGGTCTTGAATGGCGGTGACACGATGATTTGTGTGTTCTGATCACTCAAGGTAACCCACTCGTTAAATTTTAGGACTATGGTTTTGCGGTCAAAACGGGTAAGCATATTGGGGGTGCTGGCCACAGAATCAATTTTGGGCGGAGTACTGTCCTTAAGGCCTCCTGTAGGTGCGCCCGGGCGGGCGCAGGACATAAAAAGCAATATAAACACCCCTGACAGAACGGATATGGCCTGTGCGATGGGGCACCAATAACAGGAGCAGCCAGTACGCTGCCGGTAAAATTGAAAAATCTGTGTCATCTCTTGTGTATTATGGCCCATCAGGCTTCGCTATCCTTTAGTGTTTCCAAATCCAAATTTCGCAAACGAGGGGCTTTCAGGGCTATGATACCTACAATGACAAGGGTCATAAAGCCTCCAAAAATGACAGATGCCACCGTGCCCATGTATCGGGCAGCCAGGCCACTCTCAAACGCGCCGATTTCGTTGGAGGAGGTGATAAAAATAGAATTAACCGATGAAACCCGCCCCTTCATGTGCTCCGGAGTCAAATGCTGTATTAACGATGCACGAATGAAAACGCTGACTTCATCAAAAACGCCCGCAAAGAAAAGGAATGCAAATGAGAGCCAGTACCAACGGCTCAAACCAAAACCAATAATGCACAAGCCAAACCCAGCCACACAGAACAAAAGGACTCGGCCAGCGCTCCTGCCTAAGGACAAACGAGCCAGCACAAAAGCCATGGTAATAGCCCCAAGTGACATGGCCGCACGCAAAAAACCGCCCCATTCAGGCCCTGCCTTCAGGATATTATCATTAAAAAAAGGAATAAGGGCCACGGCTCCACCAAACAATACGGCAAACAAATCCAAGGCAATAGCATTGATAATCAATGGATGGCTAAATACAAAGCGCAAGCCCTCCCGTATCCGAACGAGGGCAGGTTCGGTATGATCACCCGCAGGCACAGGGCGTGGCTTGATCTGTAAAAGCAATAAAAGGGAAATAATGTAAAACACGGCCATCACCGAAAATGTAACTTTTACCCCATAAATACCATACAAGATGCCCCCCAAACCTAAGCCCCCAATACTGGCTAC
Organism: uncultured Saprospiraceae bacterium; assembly: GCA_964539805.1. Taxonomy (GTDB): domain Bacteria; phylum Bacteroidota; class Bacteroidia; order Chitinophagales; family Saprospiraceae; genus M3007. Next base: position 8,357 of record CAZIKN010000008.1, read on the forward strand.
CTCCCAAGTGCTACTGCTCCAGGTGATGGCATTGGACAAATTTTCACGGCCAACCAACTGAGGCAAAAAGGCAAAATTCGTAGGGCTAAAAAATCCCCTTGCTATACCAGTCACGAAAATTACCCCAAAAATGCTCGAAATCAAGGTATTATTCGCCAAATCATGGCTTTTATGGGCCAAACCCAACAAGGCCAATGCACAAGCCAGCAAGGTCAGGGCGCAAAAGATCAGGATGGTCCTGCGGTTGTATTTATCTGCCAAATGTCCAGCCCAAAGGCTTACCCCAATGGCCGGAATGGCCTCCGACAGCCCAATAAGCCCAACCATAAGAGGGTCGCCATTGGGGTGCTCGGAGCCTACCGTCAGGTCTTTCATATACCACATAACGGCCACCGACATGATCTGGGTGGCCAAGGTGGACATCAGACGCATTCCCAAAAAGTAGCGGTAATCAGGGATGCGTAATGCAGCGTATGCGTCTTTCTGGGGCATTGTGTTGATGTGCTAATGTGACAATGTGCCATGATCCCGAAGAAAGAAAAAGCGAACTTATTTCTTTCGCGTTACCAATTCACTTATAAATCCGGTGACAGTACAAGGCCTTCACCCGGCTCCAATGTGCCAATACGCAGCTGGCCCGAAGGAGCGTTGTTTTTTATGGGTGCATAGTGCGTGGTGGAAAAAATAGTCTGCCATGCACCTTCCAGACTTATTTCAATCGGATTCGAAGGGTTGTCAGTATCCAGATTGGCTAAAAATACATACCGGGGCTTTCCAGCCTGAGTCCAAGCGATGAGTTTGCCATCACCTTTTGGATCTGGTGGTATAAGCCATTGACAATCAGCCCCTTCAATATCCGAAAAAATACGTTCGGCCAATTCTTTTTGCCTCAGCAGTTGACCATACAAATGACGGTTTTTGCCCCATTGGTATGGCCCTTTGGTCCCTTTGGGGCCATCGGGCAAATGGAAAACATATAACTTGGTGTAGTGCTCATTGGGGGCCGGAACCGGATGCGGATCACGGCACTCAAAGCCCAAGCCCATGTAAGAAGGCATATCTGTCAAAAAAAGGCCAATAAAATAGCGAATTTCGTTGCCCCTCAGGTAAAACTGATCAAAGCGCGGATCATCTTTATCGCCGGTAATCAAGGTAAAATTGGGTGCAAATTTCCGCGTTCTGAGCCATTTGTCATATTGTGCAAAATCACGTACGAATTTTTGGGTACCCACTGGTTCCGATTGCAGGTCGCCTAATGTTGAATCTGCAAGGGCGGCCTCCAAATGATCGCACTCATCCCCATAAGCCATGACCCCGGGCGCAGCCAGAAAGCTCTCTGCAAAATAGGCAAAGGACGGCACACTTCTTTGAATACTCGCCTTAACGCCCGCTAACAGGTCATAATAAGCATCCGTTTGATCGGGCACGCCATCGGGCCGCATTTGCACGTGCGACATGTCACCCCGCATAAAATCAATCCCGAATTCCGCCTGTATTTTGCCATAATGCTGCTGCACATAATCCCAAGTGGCTACACAAGGCTTGTCAAAATCCAGCTCCCAATTGCGGTTATTGTCCTTGCTCTCGTATAATTTGTAGCGGGCCAAGGGGCCAAACACCCTGGACATGGCTTCGGGCCTGGTAATGCGGTAATCAAACCACACGCGACCTTCCTCGTCTGTTGAAGAAGAATCCGGGTCAATTTCCAAGCCTCTATAGGGCGGTGCCATGGTGGCTGGCGCTGTTTCATACCCTGCTGCATACAGGATGTTGACCAATTTTTTCCGCCGCAGCAGCCTTCCCTTGTAGTCATATTTTTCGCCAAAAAGTGCCCGAAAACGGTCATTTTCCTCCCATTTTTCAAAAAACAATGCGGCATCATTGGGAGGTGGCAAACTGGCATCAGCTGATCCTTGTTGCTTCAAAAAATCAAACACCAAAGCCTGTACCTGCTGAAACAGGTCGGCATCATGGCTCAACAGCACATCATCACGGCGTTTTAACCATTCAAAATGCTGCGGATTGGCCAATGCCATTTCGGAAAAACGATCCGTGTGCGGCACAACATCCATCCCCACCGCCTTGCCCAAAAGGTGAAGTACATTAACCACACAGCGCAGCTGCTTTTCCACCGTATCCAATTGAGGAAAAATGGCCGCCAATTCGGGTGCAAAAAACTCAGGATTAATGTTCCAGCTGGATGGCCCGTACAGGCTTGACACCACGCCAGGCTCCCAGAAAGGCAGAATATGGATGGCATTTTGGGCCGAAGGCAGCGTCAAAGTATAAGGGACAATATTCCAGAAATGGCCAATGGTACGCACATTGATCCCTACCGTGTTGGCTTTTTTCATCCAGGAGCTGTCTGTGTGCCCGGCAAAAGGGCCTTCAATCCGTACATTGGGGTCAAACACTTCATACAACCGGCTACCCAATTGTAATTCCAACAGGCGCAAAATATCGGTGATTGGCTGACGGAGCAGCTCTTCCGGCATTTGATTCGCGAATGATGTCTTAGATGAAACCATGTAATAGAACTGTTATGACTTATTTTATAAACATTTTTTTGTCATTTTTAACAAATTGACAACCAATGCGTTTAAGCGTTTGCAAATTAAATGTAATTACAAGAACTTTGCAGCATGAAAACATCAATTGAAGTTCCACTCAAACCTGCCACGCTAACTTAAAAGCATGATGTCATAATAATTTTCAATAATGAATTTCAGTCCTTGGCATGATTTACAAAATAAAGATCAAAAATACGGATGAATTTCTTTTGCTTGATGATCAGGTGTACGAATGGTTTACCACTGATCCTTACTACGCAAAAATTGATTTGATCAATAACCTGCGCCGGCATTCCAGCGGCTGCGCAGTATTTCAAAAATCATGGCGCAAAGCAGATGGCAGTTACAAGGTTGAAACCATTTATCCACATGTCATCATCGCAGAAAAGTATTTGGCCGACAAAAAAACAGAGGACAAAAAATTGGTTGGTGCCAAAAACGGCGACAAACTGGATTGCCGATTGGAGAACCTCATCTATCGCTCACGTGCAACGGCAAGTCGCCAGCGCCGCACCACCAGTGATACGGGTTTCACAGGCGTTTATAAAGAACACAACCGATACCGGGCAGTCATTTCCATCAAAGGCAAATCCGTGCACATCGGGATGTTTGACACCGCAGAGGAAGCGGCACTGGCATACAACAAGATGTCCAAAGAACTTTATGGCCCTGAAGGCAAACAGAACAAGATCAAAATATGATCTGTTCATCGGATAACCACTTCCTTAATATACTCTTCCCCCAGTTCTTCATTTATCATCTTGCGAATCTTTTCCCGTTCATAACTTAGTTCTTGCTTTAATGAGGCCGATAACAGGCTGATATACAATACATTTTTGCGCAAAGCCACATCTGAGGTGTAGGTGTTTATTGCCTTACCCATCCGATTGACCCAAATTTCCCTGACCCTTGTTTCATTGAGCTGGGCCCCCAGCCGAAACTCTTTGATCATGTCTTTTAGGGCGTCCGCCAGTGTATATTCGTTGCTTTTGCGCATATTTTGATGTTGATTTGACTTTTTGTTGATTCGTTGATTTGACACCTTGTGTACTCTACGCACCTCAAATCAACATAAAATCAAATCAACATTTTTCAATATCCTATTTTCAATATCCGTTTGATCTGGCTTGGCAAAAATTTTGCCCGTGACTTTTTCGTACAGCTCTATATAGCGGTCCGAAATTTCCTGGACAAAAGCATCTGGCATTTCGGGCATTTGCTGGCCTTCTTTGCCTTGAAACCCGTGGGCGATCAGCCATTCTCGCACAAACTCCTTGCTCAGCTGACGCTGCTTCTCTCCTTTTGCCTGTCGCTCAACATATCCGTCGGCGTAAAAGTAGCGTGAGCTATCGGGCGTGTGGATCTCATCCATCAGTATGATGCGCCCGTCAAGGAAGCCAAATTCATACTTGGTATCCACCAAAATCAGCCCTCGCTCGGCAGCCATGTCCGTACCGCGCTGGAACAAGGCATGGGTATAGGCCTCCATTTGGGCATAAGCGTCCGCACTTACCAAGCCCTTAGCCAAAATTTCCGCCTTGGAAATATCTTCATCATGGCCTTCGTCCGCTTTGGTTGTGGGCGTAATTATGGGCTGTGGGAGCTGGTCATTCTCGCGCAGGCCCTCGGGCAGGGTCACGCCGCACAAGCTGCGTTTGCCCTCCGCATAAGTGCGGGCTGCATGCCCGGCTAAATAGCCACGGATCACCATTTCCACCTTAACCGGCTCACAACAATAGCCAATGGCCACATTGGGATCGGGTGTGCTGATAAGCCAATTGGGGCATATATCTCGCGTAGCATGGAGGAAATGGGCAGCGATCTGATTGAGCACTGCACCCTTGAACGGTATCGGACGAGGTAAAATATGGTCAAACGCCGATATGCGATCGGTGGCTACCATGAGCAGCCGATCGCCCAAAGTGTACACATCGCGCACTTTTCCCTTGTAAAATGCTGTTTGGTCCCTAAAATTGAAATGTGTTTCTTTTAACATTCTCTGGTGAAGGTTTGTCGGATCTCCTTTTAAAAACGCAAAGGTTTTTAAAAAATAGGGGATGGAAAGGATTGCAGGAAAAAAAAACAAAAAAAAGAATGCGGCCAAGCGAGAAAGCACGGCTCATCCGAAAGACTTGGGCGTTAATGAAAGTTTGAAAGTTTCGTAAATGTACAAGTATGTTTTGAACGATTGTAAGGAATCAACTTTAACTACCCCCTATCTACCGTCGAATAATCCTTATACCTTTCTCCCCCCACACCAGCGCATACACGCCGCTTGCCAAACCGCCCATATCTATGCTCCAAAGGTCCGTGCCTTGTGGCACCAACCATTGGCCTGCCAACCGGCCCTGTGCGTCAAAAAGCCGCAGCCACCCATTGGCGGGCACTGGATCATGGAAGGACACCTGCAATGAGCCGGATGTCGGATTGGGGGACACGCGAAAGGTGTTCATTTGCGCTTCAACTGCGTCGGATACAGCATCCACAAAATATGTTTTGGCATACGAACAGTCCGTTGCATCGGTGACCGTCACGGTATAGGTGCCTGTCCAAAGGCCGGAAATGTTTTGTAGGGTTGACCCATTGGACCATTTATAAGTATAGGGTGGAATTCCGTTAGAAACTGTCAGGCGAATATCTCCATTGGATACGCCTTGGGTAGCGTTTTTTATGGTTGCCGCAATATCAATAATGACATTTGAAATGATGGCCTCACCCGAAACTAAGCCCTTGCAGAGGCTGTTGGTATCCGCAACGACACTGACCAACCGGTACACGCCGGGCTGGTTTACGCTAATGATATGCGGATTTTGGTTGGTTGTTATCATGGGTAAGGCGATACTATCTATACTGTACACAAAAGACCAAGGCCCTTGTTGGCCGGCAAATGAAATGCTCAAGTCCGCTGTTTGTCCATTACAGAGCGTGTCTTTGCCTGATATAAGGGCATTTAGTCCCAAAGAAACGGCGAGAGCCTTGCAGCTTTCCTTGGGGTTGCTTTCACAGGCATTTGAGGTCTTTACGCACAAAGTCGTAAAACCAGTGTTTGTCCATTTAATACTTTTGGTATTGTTGGTTTCCTTGCCGAAATCACCCAAAGGCGAACTCATCGTCCAGGTATAAGTACCTGCGCCAGCTACTGTGGGAATGGAGTGTATCGTTTGACTGCCTGTGCATACGAGGGTTGGGCCAGAAATATCACCGGGGTCAGTGAGTTTGGGCGCTATGGTACTCCCCGAAAGTAGGGATATCGCATAATCGCAAACGTTGCCTCCACAACCGTCAAGAACCAAATAATAAGTCTTTCCTACTTCAAAATTGCTGCTCTCCAAAACAAAAGGATTGACGGTGCAACTGCACTGTAAATCAATGGGTTGGCTGATACAACGGCCATAAATTGCTCCTTGAAGGCCCGTATTGTTGCCGCCATTCATGCAGTTGGACGGGATGACCTGTATGGAAATTTGATTGGAACCCGCCACAAAAGCAATCCATTCATCATTGTTTAACTGCCAACCCGGACATCCCGGAAAGGATTGGGGAGTATTTGAGTTGTTTATGGTAGCGCAGTATCCATCAATATTGCCACAAATGATAGGGGCTGTTGGACAGGTATTGCCGGATTCAGGGAAGCCTGCCGGCGGGCATTGTGACCAGGCAAGTTGACTGATGGCGGAAAGGACAAAAAAGCAAAGGATAAAAGAGATTCTCATGCATCAAAGTTTGTTAGATGATCAAATAGACCAATATTGAACCCAAGAAGTGCAGTATCCGGTCTTCAAAAGTGGCTGAAAGCGGGGATAACTCAAGGAAATAAATGGTCTATGTGCCGTAGATGCAAATAATGTGCTAATTGTGTTCAAATGGGCAAAATATTTTTAAAAAGATAAATTGTTCTGCCAGCCTTCCCTCATTTCCTCTGTCATATAGGGCTCAAACCGAGCAAACAGCTCCTCCTTATACCACCCCAATTCACGCGTTTGTCGGATCACCTGCGCGTGTTTCTGACCATGATAGGCAAAATCCATCATTTTTTTGCCGGAGTCCCAAAGGCTGAAAGTGGCCTGCTGTACGAAGGGCAATTCGCCGATGCCGATGGCAAAACGGAGGCCCGGCTTACCCTCTAAGGCCCGGCTGACCCCGGGTACCTGGCGCCAAAAGCGCCACAGGTGCCGCCGCCGAATGGTGGCCCTTGTAAGCACCGCCACGGGTGCATTCGGATTAAAGGCTGCCGCAGCCTCAAAGGGGTTTTGGCCATCCCAGGCCCCGTGTGCCATATTGTTTTTGAGGAAATGGGTGGTATGATTTACACTGTTCTTGGTGTAATCTGCAAAAAGCGGGTGCGTAGCAAAAAAATGCTGCGCATCCGCTTCTTTTTCCCATATCGCCAAGATGCCATAGGTGGAAAAATTGGGTTTTATGCTGAATCCGTTGGCTGCGCCACTGCCCAGAAACTTGATGAACTGAAGGCCCGGCACCACGCCGACCTTACGGGGTGCAAGCCCCATTTGGGCAAATGCCCACAATTTAGCGGGCAAGCCCTCAAAATTAAAGATAGAGACGGTGGTGATTTGGGTGGAAAAATTTGACATGCCAACCTGAACAGCAGAGGCAGGAAAAGGTTGGTTGGGTTATGGAAGTGTCGCGCATCTATCCAGAATCGGAGGGCGTGGTTTTGTGCCGCTTGAAACCTCGGAGACACGCCAGCGAGAAAAGTAGCCCCCTATATTTCCCACCAGCGCGTCCCGAAGTTCAAGTGTCATTAATCCGTTATGAGGGGTTATTTCACAACTACTAACATTTCTGTATGAACCAAACGACCGGAGCGCAATTGAATCAGGTAACTGCCAGCTGCCTGGTTGCTAATATCAATGCTCGTCGTTGGTGTATTGGCTTCCCATATCGTCCGCCCCAGCAAATCGCACACCGTAATCTTGTCGGGCGCAGGTGCGTTCTCGGGCCAGTTTATTTCAAAAAAGCCGGTGGAAGGATTGGGACTTATTCGGATGGGCCATGGAAAGACCTGGTTTGTACCTGAAAAGCCTTTAGTTTCCACAATGGCTATGGAGGTACAGCTGTTTTTGTTTTTTTGCCAATCCGTTACGACAAGTGTAACAGGGTTTAAGCCTACATCTGCAATGGTAAAACTATTTTTAAGTAGTTGTAAATCAGTTACCAAACAATTGTCGTAACTGTTTAGGTCTATAAAATTAGCGGCTATGATAATCGTGTCCTTTGGTTTTTTTAGCGTGATGGTAATTGTGTCAATGCATATTGCGATAGGCGATATGGTATCTTTGACGGACACAATAGCCTGACAACTGCTGCTATTTCCTCCCTGGTCAAAGACTGTGAGGGTCAATAACTGCGTGGCTATGTCATCACAGGTAAAACTACTTTTGTTCAGGGAGAGTTTGGCTATGCCACAATTATCCGAGCTTCCTCCGTCCACATATTCCGGCTCTATCGTGGCAGTGCCAAAAGAGTTCAAATAAATAGGGCTTCCTTCCTTGCACTGCGCAATGGGCTTTTCAAGGTCTTGTACCGTGACTTGACTTTTGCAGGAAGACACATTGTTACTCAAATCTGCCACTAATAGGGAAAGTTGAATGGTCAGGCCCACATCTTTGCAGCTGAGGTTGAGGGTACTGGCCAAGAGAATAACGGGGCCGCAATCATCCGTACTGCCCAGATCCAGGTCTTTTGCGGTGACCACAGCTTCTCCCACATCGTTCAATATGGCCGTAACATTGCTTTTGCAGCGGGCTATTGGCGCATTGAGGTCTTCGTCCGTAGCGCCATTGCAGTTGTCGTCCAACTGGTTTCCACATACTTCAAGGGCATTGGGATTCACTTTGGGATCGGTATCCAGGCAGTCCCTGCCATTGAGCACATAACCAGCTGGTTTGCTGATAGCCGAAATGCTTTTGCCCGGATTCCCAAAGCCATCATCGTCAGCATCTTCATACCATATCTGGGGGAATGTGCTGCCTGCAATTTTCAGGATGGCTATTCGGTTGTTATTTGGGGCCAACATGGATGATAATACCAGAATTTTACCATCGTTTTGCAGGGCAATCCTTTTAAAATTTGGGGGAAAGCCCAAATCATTTTCACCAAGAAACACAAAGCCGTTGTCGCCCCAAGTGGAGTCGGGCAGGCCATTGGCCTTGAATTTTGCCACAAATCCGTAGGGTTCTATATTGTCATTGACGGCATAGCCCATTGCATAGAACCCTCCGCCGTCCGCTACAAGCAGGTCATTGGCTTCCACCAATTTGAAGCCATTTGCTTTCGACATAAGAACCACACCTTGGGTGCCAAAGGCTGCGGAGTCCAGCTGGCCATTGGGGCGGTGTTGCGTTATCAGAAGGGTATTGGTCAAAGTGCCTGCAGCCAAAATTTTTCCATCAGACATTACTTCAAGGTCATAATACTGTTCTTGTGGGGATAAATTGAGTGTGACCGCACCATCTTTGCCAAAGTTGAACTCGGCCTGCCCGAAACGATCATATTTGGCGATATGTAAATCAAAGTTGTTATTGGGTTGATTAGCCTCTATTCGGCCTGCGGCCACAAATCCGTCATTCGGAAGGGCCTGTGCCGCCTCATAATCTGTAAAACGCTCTTCCTCGGGTAGCCAAACCACTTTTCCATTGTTGAACTGAGGATTAGGCGCACCATCAGGTAGAACTTCTACAAACCCGTACTGGATTCCGCTACCCTGTATTTGACGGCCACACAAGGCCCTGATATTGCTTTGTGTGGTTTCTATGATTTCATTAAAAAAATAAACGGGGTATTTGGTCACACCGTTGTTGCCAAAAGTAGGGTCTGCTTTGCCTTCTGCGCTTACACTGTGCAGATAAGTACTATCCGCACTGCGTTGGTTTACGACGATGTATTTTCCATTGCGCAAGCGGATAATTTGCTTTGTGCCAAGTATATTGTCCTTTGAAGCACTCTCCTTAAGGTCATAAACCCCGGCTGATGAATTGCCAAAAACGGGATCAACAGTGCCTGAAGGATTGTGGCGCACCATGCCGATATAGGATAGTTTGGATGTGGTATCACTTCTGATAAAGGAAGAGACGATAAAACCATCAGGCTGCACAAATATATCTTTTGCGTTTATTGTGTTTTTGCTGATGCCAAAACGCGCTTGGCCATTGGAGGCAAAAAGGGTATCCAAAAAGCGGGCCTGCGCCTGAATCTTGCAACACAGTAGCAGGAACAATACGATGAGGGCAATTGAACGAAACATAATAAAAAGGGTAAATGAGATGAAAAAAAGGGAGTAAATAGACCACCCTGAATATTAGTGTTGCACTCGGGATCCAGGGTGGTTTTTAGAATAGATTATCTTGTGAATACAATCTTTTTTATAGTTGCGGTTTCTTCGTTGAAGGCGCGCAAGTAGTAAATACCAGTGGGTTGGCCACTAAGATCAATCAGTGTATTAAAAGATGTAATACGTTGATTTATAATGATTTGCCCTGATGCGTTTATGACTTCAAGGCTTTGGTATCCAGCGTTTTCCGCCATATCAACGGTAAAAATACCATTGGACGGGTTAGGGAAAATCGAAATGGCAGGGGCCTCGATAGTGGATTCAAAAGGCAAAAACTGGTTGTTGCCCGCAGGGCCTATATAAAGGGCATCAATGGCCATGTCACTGGTATTGGCGTTGGTGACGCCACGGAAACGGATGCGGGTAGCACCCGTGTTATAGGGCTGAAGGCTAATGCTGGCCTTGAACCACTGATTGCCCTGATTGCCAGTGAGCGACCAGGCTGTAGTCCAGGTAGCACCGTCGTTTACGCTTACTTCCACAAACAAAGTGCCCATTTGTACGCCAAACATGTGGTAATAAAACTCCAAGACGGGATTCTGTACGGACAGAAGGTTGAGGCAATCCTTGGTACGCAGCACTGCCGTACGGGGTGCATTGCCGGAATTGATAAACATGTATTGGCTGCCATGGTAGGCCTGGTCCGGGCCTGTGTTAGCATTGGCGGTGGCTCCTGAGCGGCGAGTCCAGTTGGTTTGATAGCCGTTCACGCGCTCGAAAATGCCAAAATTGGCTTCTAAACTGCTTGTCCAGGGGAAGGTATTGAAGTAGCTGCTACAGGTGATGGGCTGTACAATTATAAAGGTACGCACAGTGGAACAATCCTTTGAATCCGTAACTGTCACGGTGTAGCTGCCAGCTGTGAGGCCCGAAAGGTTGGCCGTCGTGCCGGTATTGGACCAAAGATAGGTATATGGTCCTGTTCCGCCGCTCACGTTGGTGCTAATGCTGCCGCCGTTGGTACCGCCGGAGTATGCCGTTGTACCGGAAAGCGCCAACAATTGAGGCGATAAGACATTGAAAGTCTGCACATTAGAACAGGATTGCCCAATAGATACCGTCACGGTGTATGCACCAACTGCCAAGCCACTAATAGTTCCCAGTGTACTGCCATTGGACCAAGTATAGGTTTCATTGCCGACGTTGTTGCTGGTTACGGAAAGCGAAATGCTGCCATTGCTCAGGCCATCACAGGTAATATTGTTCACATTTCCATAGACGTTCAGCACACATGCACTTGGCGTATCATCATAAATGCGAATGGAGTCAATGGCAAAATCGCCTAAGGAGTCCACCAATAACCCGGAGAAAAATCCGATCTGAAGGTAACGCGCGGTTTTGAATGGGGCGAGATCACATACCGCCCGGTTCCATTGGTTGCTGTTGTTGTCCGTAGCATAATGAAGCAATTGTTGGCCCGTTGTTCCGTACCAGTCAAATCCGCCATCTGTGCTTACGGCCAAACCATAACCATCAATACTGCTGCCGAAACTGTGGTATCTGAAAGATATTTTGGGATTGTTATATCCGCGCAGGTCAAAACAGGGACTACGGACCAAGGCGATGCGGTTGGTTTCATGCAGGTTGTTGGATTCTACAAAAAGGTAATTTGAACCTGAAAAAGCGGCATCAGGTCCGGTGCCTGGCGTAGGGGTGGCACCACTTCCAATCTGGAAGTTGACCTGAGTGCCCGGGTTTAGGTAAGTATTGCTCCAGTTATCCATACCTTGCTCAAAATCAGCATGGTAGGGTAAGGTTGTAATCGGGTTGCTACAGGCGTTTGGGTGCTGGCAACCTGTAAGATAAGCACGGTCGTTCAAAGCAGAATAAGCCATGCGGTTTAGTTGTTGTGTTGTAAAATGCGTCTTACAACCAATGTTAGCATAACCCATATAATTGGTTGGATCCGGGGTATATGGATCACCATTGGCATCATTCATTTGGCCGATATAAGTACATCCATTCATAAAGCCATAAGAACGGAATACATTAGGGTCTGCCGGGGTATCGCACACATCGTCGCCTGCATGTTGGCAATTGGAGCCATTGACCAATTCATCCGTGCGTACGCTGTTGGATTTTCCGTGCGTATGGTAAAGGCTGAAATAATGGCCTACCTCATGCAGAAATACTTCTTCGTAAAGGCATGATTTGCGGATGATTACCCTGTCCGCACTGGGTGGCAGGTAACTGTAACCGCAAACAGGCGTTCCGCCCGTAGTGACAGCCTCGAAAAAATAGATGTTGAGCACATTGGGCGTTTCATATTGCGGTAGTTGCGACTCTTCTGAGATGTCAAAACTGTGCAGTGTATTGTTGGCAAAAACGTTGATAGGCCCGCATTCAAAAAACTGAATATTATAGGACAGAAACAAGGTATTTAGCTTGTTCATCATCACGTCAATGTGGCCGTTGGGATAAATCTGTGGAACACTGCCGGGCGTTGGTATGCACTCGTGAAACTGGATTGGCACCCAATGAATACTGCTTGAACGATCCTGGACACCGGAAAAGCGCAGGCGTGCTTCTATATTCCGGCTTAGGTGTTCGATCTGTTCCGGCCTGGGCTCCGTGCCGCAATCTTGTGCGGTGGTCAAAAAAGGATGATACAACATTGCTATGCACCACAAAGCAATTTGAATGGGTTTGAACATAATCAGAATTATTTAGGATGAAAAAAAAGGAGGGATTAGGATTAAATCAATGGTGCAAATATGGAAGGGCACGATGAAAAGAATCGAGGCCGATAAATATTTGGGGGCGTTGAATAAATAAGTGTAAGGAAAAGGTGGATTGTTGTATATTTGCTGCGCACTTTCTATCTTTTTATTTGATGATCTACATTCCGCCCTCCCGTCCTCATGATGCCTATTTTGAACAGGTGTTCAAGGTACTGCCCGTAGCCAGGCAGTTGCTTCGCGCCTTTTTGCCACCGGATCAATTGGCCGATCTTGACTTGGAGACCCTGCAAATATCCTCGGACAGTTTTGTGTCAAAGGTAATGCGCGAGCATTTTACCGACTTGGTGTACACCTGCGTCAACAAAAACGACCAAAATACAAGAATCTGCCTGTTGTTTGAGCATAAAAGCAGCCATGAGGGGCGTTCCGTATATGGCCAAATAGGCGCATACTTGTTTGACATACAGGCCGAGGATATTCGCCAAAAGCGGGACCAGTTTACGCTGACCATTCCGGTGCTGTTTTATCACGGTGAGGAAAAGTGGAATGTGCCGCCCCTGCGCGAACAATATGGTGGAGTGCCAAAATCACTTTCGGTATATATCCCGCATTTTGACATTTTATACATAAATTTGCGTAATATCAGCGATGATGCCATCCGAAGCATGGAGGATGCCATGCTGCTGCGCAACGTTTTGTTGGTGTTCAAGCACATCAAGGCGGGAAATTTTATTAAACTAAATTTCAAAGAAATCGTTATTTTTGCAGACCAAAACATAGACAAAGAACTTCTGGATTACCTGTTCGATGTCACGTTGTTCTATGTTCAAGTCGCATCACCCATAAACAAAACAGATATTATGGAATTAGCAGAAGCATTACCTCCACAATATGGCCAGCGCGTCAAAAGCGCCTATGAACAGTTTATCGAGATGGGCATGGAAAAAGGCATGAAAATGGGCATGGAGAAGGGCATGGAGAAAGGAATGGAGAAGGGCATGGAAAAAGGCATGGAAAAGGGCATGGAGAAGGGCATGGAGAAGGGCATGGAGAAGGTACTCATTTCTTTCATAAAAAAGAACCCAAAAATGAGCGATGAGCCCATCGCTGAACTTTTTGACGTGCCGGTACCCCTTGTCAAAAAAGTCAGGGCATTGGTAGAGGCGGCATCTTGACCCTTCTTATCCGTTTAATACTTCCACCCAATCCTTTTCCAGTGCAATAGTGGCACCTTTTAAGGGGGTAGCCACCCACCTCATCCTACCGTTTAACAAAACAGATATTATGGAATTAGCAGAAGCATTACCTTCACAATATGGCCAGCGTGTCAAAAGCGCCTACGAACAGTTTATCGAAATGGGCATGGAAAAAGGAATGAAAATGGGCATGGAAAAAGGAATGGAGAAGGGCATGGAGAAAGGCATAGAAAAGGGCATAGAGAAGGTACTCATTTCTTTCATTAAAAAGAACCCAAAAATGGGCGACGAACCTATCGCTGAACTTTTTGATGTGCCTGTATCCCTTGTAAAAAAAGTCAGGGCATTGGTAGAGACGGCATCTTGACTCTTTCTTTCCTTACCCACCTAATTCCCGCAGCACCCAATCCTTTTTCCGGTGCGAGAGCGGTACCATGAACCCTCCCTCCAAGATGAGCTGCTCGGAAGCCTTGTCATAGCGCATTATCTTGGCCGGATTGACCAAAAAAGAATTGTGGCTTCGTAAAAATCCCAGCGGCTCCAATATTTGGGCGTATTCCTTCAGGTTTTTAGACACAATGATGACCTGCTGGTTTTCCAAGAAAAATTTGGTGTAAACCCCATCTGCCTCACAAAAGCAGATATCGGAAGTGCGTACATAATAAATATGCTCCGCATCCTTGAGCGCAATGCGCTTTGTGGTACTATCCTGAGGAGCGTTGAGGCGGGCCAACAAAAACTCAATTTGCTCCGTAAGATGCTGGTTTTTAAGCGCCTTAGATGCTTTTTGGACACAGGTTTGCAAGGCGTCAGGATCAACAGGTTTGAGCAAAAAGTCCACCGCACTAAAACGAAATGCCTCAATGGCGTACTTGTCCCAGGCTGTGACAAATACCAATTGAAAAGCAGGGTTGCCAACCTGACGCAAAAGGTCAAAACCCGTGGCACCATGATCCAGTTCCACGTCCAAAAAAAGCAGGTCGGGCTGAAAATAGCGGATTAGCGCAAGCCCGGTGGGAATGTCCTGTGCCGACTCAATGGCGCTTACTTCCGGGCAAAACAATTCCAGCAGGCCTTTTAGGGCTGCAATCATGGGGCTTTCGTTGTCAACAATGAGAACTTTCATGGCAACAAAGGAAGCGAAATTCGGGCCAAAACACCGCCTTCTTTTAGGTTTTTGACTTCCAAACTGGCATCGCCGCGGTGTTTCTGCCGAATGAGCAAGAGGCGGTCGCGCACGATTTGTGTGGCCCGTGAAGTATGTTCTTTGGGGCTGTTTGCCCCTGAGCCCAAGCCACGCCCGTTGTCCTCTATTTCAATGACAAGCCGGTTTTCACCCTGTTTGATGATCCTGATCTCCAATCTATTGACGGCATTGGTGTCGCCAAATCCGTGCTCTATCGCATTTTCCGCAAAAGGTTGCACCAGCATGGGCGGCAACAAGATGTTTTCCTCATCAATATTCTCATCTACCTCTATGTGGTACTCGAATTTTTCAGGAAACCTAAGTTGTTGCAGATCAAGATATTGCGCCAAATATTCTCGCTCCTGGGCCACGGTAACATTTTCAGTATAGCTGCTTTCTAAGGTCTGGCGCATGATGGAGGAAAATTTGGACAAATAACTCAGCACTGGCCTTACATCCTTGGAGCGGAGGATTAGGCCCTGTAATGCACCAAGCGCATTGAAGAAAAAATGTGGGTTCATTCGGGCACGGTTGAGGCGCTGTTCCGTTTCCAAAGCCGTTTGGCGGGCTTTTAGGTTGCGTTGTCGCTGCCAGAATACCAAGCCGGTAATAGCCAAAATAGCCAGCAATACGCCGAGCAGCAAAAGGCGGTTTCGCAAGAGAATGATCTCGCGCTCTTGGGTTAGTTCCCGGATGCTTTTTTCATTCTGAACCTTATTGTATTTTTCTTCTAACTCATTGATTTTATTGAATTTGTCAATATTGGACAGGCTGTCTTTTAAGTGTGTCATGCTCATGTAGGCATTCAGGGCACGCTCCGTATTGCCCATTAATTTTTGTACCCCAAACATTTGCTCATAAGCCGTAATTAAGGATTGAGCATTAAATGCCCGCGCAGCGGCTATGGTGGAGTCTGCGTAAGCCGCAGCAATGGGCAATTGTCGCAATTCCTCGTACAAAGCACTCTTCATGCCAAACACCTGAAATCGGAATTTGGCCTGGTTGGACTCTGGCATATAAGCCAATATACTGTCCGTGTAGGGTAAGGCTGCCGAAAACTTGCGCTGCAACTGTAGCGAATTGGTGATATTGACAAATGCATCACAAAGCGATATATGGTTGCCCGATAGGCGAGCATTCGCCAATGCTTCACGACCCACCATCAATGCCGTATCTAACAGGGAAGGTTTTTGGGTTTTCTGAAAAAATTTGTTGTACGCCCCTGAAAGACGCGCCTGTACATCAGCCAAAAGAGCAGGCTTGTTCATTTGGCGCACGATGGCCTCTGCCCGTTTGTAGTAGCCAAAACTTTTGTCTGCTTGGCCCAATTGTGAGAAAATAGCGCCCAGGCTGAGCAAGGCTCGTTGCTGACCAACCAAATCTTGCGCGGCTTCGGTAAATTTCAGGGCTTCCAAAAAACTGCTTGCGGCAGCCTCTGTTTGAACACTGTTGAGTTGGAAGCCGCCTAAAGTATTGAAGTGCCGGGCATAGGCCCTGTTGTCGCATTGAAGGGAATCTAAAAGCCGTCGTTCCTCATTCAAAAGGGCAGATACGGATGAAAACTGGTTCTTGTTGGTGTAGTATTGCGCCATCGAATTGCAATAAGATATGCGGCAAGCAGGCAGACCCGTTCGTCTGACTTGTTCAAAAAGCACAAGAGCAGAGTCAATGTTCCCAGTATTGAAATGACGTATGATGGCTGGTCGCAAACGCTGC
Source organism: uncultured Saprospiraceae bacterium (assembly GCA_964539805.1). Lineage (GTDB taxonomy): Bacteria > Bacteroidota > Bacteroidia > Chitinophagales > Saprospiraceae > M3007. Next base: position 25,057 of record CAZIKN010000008.1, read on the forward strand.
TCCTCGGCACAATCACAGGAGGCATTTTGGGTCAAGCCTTTAAAAACCAACAAAAAGCAGTAAATACTGCACCATAGGGGACGGTGATACATTCAAAAATCGGTTGGAGCGGTTTATCGGTATCGTTGAGGGCAAACAAGACCGAGCCGCAAAGAAACATACTGGAAAGTTGGCAGACCTTAATCGTCATGTTTTTTTTGGCCAGAATGCGTCATCAGCCGGGATGGCCGGTTTTGCTGATGCTTGGACAGCTCGATCTTAGTTTGTATATCGGCACCTGTCATTGCTTAATACCTACCCAAGCGATGGCAGCCAAATAACACCATGTTGCATTCCCCTACCTACTCCACCACCATTTTCCGCGCCACACTTTCACCATTGGCCATCAAACGATAACAGTACAAGCCTGCCGCAGGCAGCTGCTCCCTGCTAATGGATACCTGATGCTCACCACGGCTATAGTTGGCTGCCCTAGCCCAAACCATCCGCCCTTGCATATCGGTGATCTCCAAACGGGCCAAACCATCATACGGAAGATAAAAACCGATATGGGTCTGCTCGGCAAACGGATTGGGAGCATTAGCATATAAGCTAAACCTGCCCTTTGTTGCCATGACTTCTCCCTGTGCATCCCTGAAGCGCAATTGAAGATTCGATGGACGGGCCTCGGATGACTGCAGATAGGCTTCGCTGCGCGTAAAACGGTCAGAGAACCGTAAGTTTTCACTTAGTTTGCCTGCTTTATTTGCCCTAAACTGTATGTGGAGTTTGAGTAGGCCACTTTGTTCCATACTGACACTCAAGGCAGCCGGATGTTGGGCAAAGTGCGCGGCACCCATCCGATCTCCAGAAACATCAAGCAATTCAAAATCAGGGTGTTCAAACGTAAATTGGTAGCCCTGCAGGGGCTGCTCCGAGGACAAGGCAACATGAAGAACATCACCCGCCTGATAGATTTTTTCCGCTGCTTCTAACCATAAAACAGGCGCATTGCGGTCTTCCGCCTGCAACAAACCATTAGGATCGCTATTGAGGTTGAGGTCGCCAATTTTTATGGCCACAAAATCACTGATTAACTCATTGGTCTGTATGCCTGAATTGGAAAATTTGTCAGGGAATGCACTGATGAACGGATTGCTCGGATCGTTAAAGGTGTGGGATATGGGCACAAAACGCCATGAATCACTGCCTGAAATCAATGTATCAATACCTAAGATGAGGCGGCGCAGGGTCACAATATCCAGCGTGGTGATGCTATTGGATTTATTGGCATCGGCTGCGATCATTTTATAAGGGGAATCCAGGGGCTCCAAGCCCAGGATATGTTTGGATATCAGTACCAGGTCATAAGTGCTGACGCCATTGAGTGGGCCATTTATTTTTTGCGGAGTAAGGGTGTACTGGGTGCCTTTGGCTATTTTTCCGGGTATCTCATATCTACCATCTGTAGTACTCAGGGCCACTTTGTTGGGGAAAATGCCCGGCCCGCTAAGGCTTACTGTTACTTCGTTCACGCCTTTGTTATCCATGGTACGAATGCTTCCAGCAACGGTAAATGGCCCGGGTTGCTCGCAGTTTTTGTCCAAATCCCGTACACTTACCCGGAAGGCGCAGGAGTTTAAACGCCCGGAGCTGTCGCGCGCCCAGAGTTCTATACTGTGATCGCCCAATTCATTACATTTATAAGTTACGGATTTTGAAGTCGGGAACCATATACCGGTTCCGGCGCGGCGCATGGCCAGTTCCACTTTGTTGGGCAATGCTTGATTGGAAAGGGCAAAATTCTGGATATCAGATAGTTGGACGGTGGCTGACACCGTAAGTGGATCAATGTTTTTAACGATCAGAGTGTCGCATTTTAGTAGAGGCAAGCGGTATTTGTCTCCGATTTCAAAACGATACTCACAGGTAGATTCGTTGCCACAACCGTCTTCTGCAAACCATTTGATGCGATGTATCCCATGGGGCAGTCTGGGCAATACATATTGGTTTTGTACCTGTTGGGTGTTCCAAACCACGGATGATGTTCGGGTGTCGCCATTTATAGTATTTTTGATGGCCCATCCATATTTTTGATTGGCGGGTACAGGTCTCTGATCAAATGCGCGATTAATACCAGGAGATGCTACCAAGTTGTTGTACCTTAAATTGTTCCAGCCCAACCCATTCAACCCCAAATCATTTGAATGTACCGTGGTCTCCATAACTCCATCCTGATTTAGGTCCAACGAAAGCAGGTAACTTACATTGGTAGGGGAACAAAGATCAGAAGAGGTAATACTTAAGTTGACCTCTGCCTCGCGCATATCATTCAGCCCGGTGGCAGGTTCCAACCAATAGGATTCGTTCCAGAAATTGGGGTCATTGCTACTTTTGTCGCCAATGGTCACGGCAAGATCTCGTGGGCAATAGTCAATTATTGGATCTTCTGAGTCCAATATTTTGATGATTTGTATGTATTCAAAGCCATTAAAGTCTGCTGATGAAATGGCTGGAACTGTTACGCCACCATAACCATTGCCTCCAGTATAGTAAATGCTATAATTGGTAGTTACAGGATCACTCGGGGCAACTTTTACAATAGTTGGGTTCCATGGAGAAGCGGTATTGCCGGCAGAAATAATGGGGCCGGGATGGTTTGCCGGCGCATTGACTGTAATGTTGGGATTGGGGTTTGGCACCTTGGTCAAAGGCAAGTTGGGTTTGTGTGTGCACCAGTTAAATATTTTCCACCTGCGTTCAATTTTAAAACAGGCATCCGGCACCACGGTAAAAATTTCATCCGTATAGGTGGCCGTAAGGTCTTCACAGTCTTGGCCCAAAAAAACAGGCTCGCCATAAATATTGGTGTTGTTGCAGCTCGTAATAATCCGGTCATCGGGCATACGGACAAAAAAGTCCTGTTTGTACACCACACTTATTTGCTGCGAGCAGGATGCCACATCTTTTTTGGCCTGGTCAAACAAATGCCAAACCCTGCTGATGGTGCCGCGCGCGCACAGGGTATCAAACTGGCTCAGATTGACCTCCAAAAACACGCTGTCCACAGTGCAGGAGAACTCCGAAGCATTGCCGTAAGCACTTAAGTCAGGGTTAAATTTGGCACATTCAACCACGGTATCTTTTGGCGCAGTGCATCTGGGCGTGATAAAATTTCGCACCCACACCTTTGACTTACAGGAAGAAAACTGCCCTTGGGCGTATGTAGCCGCAGCCGAATCCGGCGGCACCACTACATCATATACCCTAAGGTCAACATCAATGGTATCATTGACATCAGCACAACAAAATTGTAAAAAAGGGTAAAATCCACTTGTTGGCTGACAAATGCCGGGCTTGGAACGCCGGGCCAGAAAGCTGATGGCTCCACAAGGGTCAGCCGATTTGTCGTTCAGTTGGGTGGCGGAAAGGCTGCCCTGGCCTGCTTGATCCAGGTCAACGATGCGCAGCGGTACACAAGAGGCCACGGGCGGCACGCTATCCCAAACCTGTAGGGTGTAGGTGCAGGTACTGGTATTTCCACATAAGTCCGCAGCCACGAGCATAACCTGCGTAAGCCCAAGCGGGAACAAGGAGTCCACCCCAAAAACCCCCAAGCTGTCATGTATAGCCGGGTTGTTGCCCGAAAACGAAGTGAATTGAGCAGTTAGCGAGTCATTTTGCCCGTTTATCTTCCAAAAAGCCTTAAGGCTGGCAGGCTTGGAGCAGACATCATAGACCGTTGCATCCGGCAGGTCCACCACGCCGAGGCAGTTGTTGCCTTTGGCCTTTACAACAGGATTTGTCGGACAGGCTACAATGGGTCCTTTTTTGTCCTGAACATATAAAAACTGGGTGTCTTTATATATTTTGCCTGTGCACCAGTTGATGAATTCCCATTGGCGGAGCCAAGTCATATTTCCTTCGCAACTTGGTGCTAATATATCTTTGAATGTGCTGTTTATAGTACAAAAATCGGTGTACGTTCGGCCAGCAAAAGTAAAAGTAGGAAACCCTGTCTTGGTTGGGCTGATGTTAGGGTTAGGGCAGCTGAGTGTCACATCGGCGGGCATGACAATGGCCGATTCCGGTATCCTGTTGCGATTGATCAGCTGAAAACAGGAGGCTGTATTGCCTGAAGCATCCGTGACGATCCAACGGCGATTGATGCGCTCGATGAATGCCGAGTCACAGCCTCCTGTGACCTTGCTGTCTATAAAATTGAGGGTCAGGTTATTGGAACATCCATCAGAATAGGCAGGCCGCGCATTGGGTATTTTCAAGGAATCGGCCAAAAAGGCTGGCGAAGCATCAATGACACAGGGGATATTGAGTGTCGTACATTTGATCTTTGGTGATGCCCGATCTTCCAATTTCAGGCTGCCCCAGCAGCGGTTGTTAATGTTGGCCTGATCGGTCACCCGTGCCTGATAGGTTTTCCCTAAGTCATTGACATCAAAAAGGGCTGCCACCCAAGGCCCGTTGCCCAAAGGCGGCACTTTGTCAATTTCCAATTTCATATTATTGATGCACCCATATATACCCTCCAGAAAGTGAATGGCTTGCGGCCTTGCTTCGCAAAGGCTATCTAAGGAAAGGGTTGTATTGTCTCTACAAATGAGGGTGCTACTGGCCTGAGACACGGTGACATTAAAAGCACAGGTAGCCGTAAGCCCAGCGGCATCAGTAACCCTGAAACGGTTGGTAACGGTACCAATGTCATACTTATCGCCAGGGGGGATGCCTACTACCTGGATAACAGTAAAGCCGGGTTCATTGTCAGAGGCGGTCACCGTGTACGTCAGCACGGTGTCACACTTCCCGGTGCCAAGCGTCACGGTCATGTTGTTCGGGCATGTGATGACCGGCTTGATGGTATCCATGAGTAGAGATGGGTTGGAAAAATTGGCAAATGCCCAAAACGGAATAAACAAAATGAGGACGGGTAAAATACGTAGCATAAGATTAAATCGGTTGAATAATGAAGATGTGATGTGCCTTGGATTTCGGATTTGGGAATGCGGAATCCTGATTCACGGCCTCAAAAATAATATAATACTTTGATGGGCCAAATATTGGCAGTTAAAATACCGCAATAGAGGGAAGTATTGTGACGTGTAGGCGGCAAATGTGCCTGGAAGGGTAAAAAAAATGCCTGACATCCGCTTTACTTGGATGCCAGGCATTATCTTATATCAAAATTTCAAATTACTGGACAATCAATTTTTGCATTTGACCATCCATTTTGATGAAGTACATACCAGGTGCAAGGTTTTCAAGCACAACATGATCCGTGCTTACACCCCATTGTACCAAGCCACCTTTGATATCGAAAATGCCAAATGCATCAACGACACGACCAAAATTCAATTGGCCGCCGCGAGACATTGGGTTCGGGTAGATTGGGGCAAATTTTTCAGCCAATTCTATTTCTTTTGAAGAAGAAATCAAATCCTTCAGGATAGGATTTTGGTTCCATTCTGCACCGGAAAGGGCTGGAGAGCCGCCAACTGGCTTGAAGTCAGGGGTTGTAGAAGAAGCCAATGGATTTACCAAAACAGTGCCTGTAGTGAAAGCTACAGGGTTGATTTTGTTGGCCAAAGGCCCTGTTTGGCGCAACCAGGCATCAATGGCATTCAAGCGATTTTTGGAACCTGCCGTACGGGCTACTTCTGCAAGGCCGTTGGCAGTGGTATCCGTTGTGCTGGTATATGCGGATGCCGTGCTCACGATCAGGTTGTTGGAGAAAAAGGTCTGTTTGCTTTTTTGATCAACCTCCGTGCTGGGTTTTACGGTGTTAAGAGCAGCAGGCCAGTTGGTGTTGCGGATGCTGCTGTCGCCGTCCATCATCACAAAGTTGCGGTAGCCCATAAAGATACTGTTGCAAATGCGGAGGCTGGAATTGCGGCGGATACGTGCGCCACGGCGGAATGCGCTACGGGTTAATGAACTTGCTTGAGCGTAAGTTGTACCTACCGGGATTGGGCCAAGCATGGTGTAGTTGGCGAACACTGCGTTGGTGCCGGGTTTTACATTGGCTGTACCGGTGGCTTCGTTGTCGCTTTCAAAACCTTCAGAAGTGGATGAGCCGGATGGAGCATTCCAGGTAAGGTCAAAATAGGTTGAATCACGAAGAGCAATGCCGAACTGGTTCAAACCACTGTAACCATTGTCCGTATCAAAATCATCATCGGTATTTTTATAAGAAATAAGGTGGCGCGTGTTCACTGTACCGCCAAACCATTCGAATGCATCGTCGCCGCAGAAAGAGACCTGTACATAGTCTATCACTGTTCCACGACCAACGCCGCCCATAGTCAGGCCATTGATCTCGCGGTTGGCTTCAAATGCAAAACCGCTGAACTCCAAACGGAGGTAACGGATCACTCCAGAGTTGTCCAAAGGATCATTACCGCCGAAACGCGCCAAGGTAGGGTCAAAAGAAATATTGTTGAAACCTTCCATCTGCACGTTGTTGGTGGTAGCATCCAAAAGGTTATGTGGCGCACGGCCTGCTATGAGCAAACCTCCCCAATCACCACGCTCCCGTGCACCGGGTGCTTTGGCCGAAGTAATTACAACGGGTTTTTCTGATGTGCCATTGACCTCAATTTGCCCTCCGCGCTCTACAACTATGGTTGCGTAGTTTTTAGGTGTTGTACTCAAATCCGCCTGAGCACGAATGATGGTACCCGCAGGGATGACCAATCTGCCACCGCTCCTGACCACAATAAGGCCCTTGAGCTGATATACTTTTGAAGCATCCAAAGTAAGGGTATTGGTGATGTTCAATTCACCTGGCACAGGCAATGAAGTTGCTGTGCCATCCAAAGTTGTCAGGTCCGTAGGAGCAGGATAAGCCGTATTTTTAGGGTCAAAATTGGTCCACTTCTGGGTCCAGTCAGCTGCTGGATCAGCACTCAAAGCGCCGACATAATCCGTTTTTAAGAACCCAAAGGACTGGGCATCAACAGATGAGAATGCCAAAATCGTGATAGAAAAAAGCAGGTAATAGTGTAAAATCTTATTCATGTGTGATAACATATTTGTTTGCGCCTCAAAGGTCACAAGTCAATGTTACCACAATGTTAAGTCAAGTTTAAGTTAGCAAGAAAAAAGAAGCATGGCTGCCAATCCACTGAAAGTCAAGTCTTTATTGCTGAGGTCAATTCTGGTCAGACATAGCCGATCTAATCTTTTTTACAAAAGCAATGGAAACATCAAAAGACGCTGCAATCTGTTGGTCGGTAAGGCTCGGATTTTTTTTCATAAAGGCCACGAGTAATTTTTCCATACCCTTTTCCATACCCATAATCAAAAAGGGGTTTCTGCGAACAGCAGAAACCCCTTTTTGATTCAATATTTGTTTTAATTTTAAAACGTCAATCCCGCAGTTACGCTTGCGGTGTAGCCATTCAAATAACGGAACATCTGGCGGTCGCCAGCAGCATTGAACTTGCCATTCTGATCGGCATCCTGATAATAAATCAAATCCTGGCGCAAAATGTCACCGAGGGTCAGCTTAAGGTTCCATTTGCCAATGTTTTTGCCCACCTGGAGATCAACAACAGTACGTGGGTTTTCAAATATATCCTGACGGGTATCTCCAAATTTGGGATCAACACCCACAAAGGCAATACGGCGACCTACGCGATTGGCCACCACGCTGCCAAACCAACCATTTTCTTCGTTTTCGTATTGGATACCGGCATTGAGCACAAAAGGAGACTGGCCCTGCAATGGGCGGCCTTCTTTGGCTTGTGTTCCTTCTTCAAATTGCAGTGCAGAATGGATAAGAGCCAAGTTGCTGAACACAACAAGGTCACTCCACACCTGTTTGTCGCCCAAAAAGTCAAAATTCTTGCGGGCCTCCAATTCAAGACCATAAATCGTTGCCGATTTTTCATTTTCATACGTAAATGTGGTGAAAGGCTGCGTCACGTCAATACTAAATTCAACTGGATTGGAGATCGTTTTGTAAAAACCACCTACTGACAATACCTGACTTCCTGAAGGGAAAAGCTCCAAACGAAGGTCATAATTATTCAAATTTGCAATCTTCAGGTCTTTGTTGCCTCTGATATCCGCGTTTTTATCAAACACATAAAAAGCAAATGGAGCCAACTCGCGGAATTCCGGACGATTTACAGAACGGAAATACGCCGCCCGAAGGTTGGCCTTTTCTCCCAGGGAATAGGAAAGGTTAACCGAAGGCAACAGGATATTTTGAGTTACGTTGGCTATATCCATGTTCACTTTGTCATTCGAAACATTAATGTCCACTGACTCGTAACGAAGGCCATACACAGCACGGAATTTTGAATTAAACTTCTGGTCTGCACCAGCATAAAAAGCCGTTGATGTTTGTTTGCCCTGATAGTAGCCCACATCATCGGAAGTTTTTTCCACCAAATACAGGGCATTGGCACCAATTTTATCTGCGGCAAGATCCTGATCAGGATTGTATGCGAGCGTGGCGGGTTGGTTGCCGTTGTACACAAAACTGCGACCAAAAAAATCACGGTCGCGATTTTGGTAAAAAGCACCAAGCTTTAGTCTGGTTTTGATGCTTTTTGTGTTAAATTCTTTTTCCAGTTCAACATTCCCTCCCATGAGGTTTTCCTTCAGGTCAGAATAAAAACGCCCGGTACTGGTGTTGAAAAAGTCGCCAATGGTTAGCATAAAGTTCTCGGTGTCAGGTGTCTTGGTGTAACTGACAATGCGGTAGTCTGGTGTGCGCCGACGCACATTGGAATAGTTTACAGATGCATTGATGTCAAACAGATTGTCGCCCACAACTTGTTTCAAAGACACAATACCATTATACAATCTATTGTGATTCAATAAGTTGGCAGTATTTTGCACACTGATTGCATCGGTTACATTTCCAAGCCCTGTGCGGATAACGGTATTGTGATCCGCATTGATGTTAAGCAGATTGCGGAAGCTGATTTGTGTTTTGGAGGCTACATAGTTTACATTCAAAATGCCGCCGCTGCTGATGTTCTGTAAGTATGAGCGGTCTTTGAGTGCGGCGGTTTGGCCCGTCCCGTCAAATGTATTGATTTCGTTTTCAGAAAAGCGGCGTGTATTGGCATAGTTGAGGGCAAAAATAACCCCGATCTTTTTCTCGTCGCTCAGTTGGATAGGCATACCCAAGGCATAGGTAAAGCGTGTATTGGGCATTGCATCAGCAGTTGTATTGGCCCAATTGTGCGTGAAATCACTTGAGGTACGGGCTAAACGTTGTCTTTCTTCTGTATTTGGAAATGCAGAGGCTGTTTTGAGTGCGCCATCGCTCAGGTTGGGCAGATTGCGTTTGCTGCTTAGGATGTTGAACGTTTCGCCACTGTATTTATCAAAAGATGTAAATTCGCGAAACTGTGTAATGGAGTTGGTTTGGAGGCCAAAAGAAATGTTCTGGGTGTGTTTTTCCGGCACCGCTTTGGTATTGATACGGATAATACCTCCCCCAAAATCGCCAACCAAATCAGGTGATCCGGCCTTGATGATCTGTAAGTTGTCAATCAAACTGGCTGGCACCACATCAAAGGCAAAGGCTTTGCGGTCAGCTTCGGTGGAAGGCAGCAATGCGCCATCTAAATAGCCTGCATTATAACGGTCATTCATACCACGGATCACCGCAAATTTGCCCTCTTGAATACTGGCCCCGGTTACGCGCTTCAGCACATCGGAGGTGGTGCGGTCTGGCGTGCGGCGGATGAGTTCTGCCGATACACCATCTGATACCACAGCTGCATTTTTGCGCTCGGTTAGCAAAGCCAAAGCACTTGATTTTTGGACGGTGTAGGTAATAACCGTCTCCGTCAGTACCGTGCTGCTTTCCTCAAGCGCCATATTGAGATATGTTATTTCGTCAGCCTTTACTTCTACTTCTATTTTTTCATTGCGATAGCTGGCATACTTTAAGGATACCGTGTATTTGCCGGGATCAACAACGATCAGGAATTTCCCCTCTATATCGGTCACTGCACCAATAGAAGAACCTTCGATAAGAACGGAAACACCGATCAGTTCATCACCAAATGTTTTGTCTGTGATTTTACCAGTAATTCTACCTTTTTGTGCAAAAAGGGAAACGGCGGATACGCAAAAAAGCGCAGAGAGGACTAAGAGCTTGAATTTTTTTCTCATTGCGAACTAAAAAATGTTGATCAGATTTCGTCCGCAAAGGTCAATATACTTGGTTTCCTTACTTAAAAAGGAGTTTTAAGTTAAGGTTAAGTTTATTAAAACTCAATCGTATCTCCCGCTTTATAGGTCTTTTTGTCACTTTTTATGTCACTATTTACTTCTTCTGGTGTATCTACATCAAACAGATTGCCCTGTTGAGCAGGGGCTGGCTTGGCAGCTGGTGGAGCAACTATATCTGTTTGGGCAGTTTTACTTTCTCCTTCCACCTCTTTTACCCCGCTTAAAGCCTGATCACTCAAACGATTGCCGACGGCTTTCCAGCCTTTTACCTCCATGAAATCACCGAGTGACACTTCACCGCTCAAAGCCTTTCCTTTGAGCTTGAAGGTGTACTTAACTCGCGGATTATCTTTCAGTGACACAAAAAGCAGTTTAGATTTGGGGTGATCTGTCAGGTAGGAAAAACGTTCTTTAGTTTTATTGGTTTCAATGCGGAAGCGCTTGACCATAGTCCAGCCTTTGTGACCGTCAAAATGCACAACATTCAAGGGTAGCTCGGGATTAAATTTGCCCAGATGCAGGATTTCTTTCATCTCGAAACGCTGTTGCACATCGGTGTCCGTTATCTCGTATGAGCCATCGGTGTACAATATGAGTATATTGTCGCCAGTATCAAACTCACCCAGCAGATTGCCGCGCTCTTGTGTGTTTAAGCGGCCTGTGATGTCATCAAACCATAGTTTTTGAGCCCCAATGGTACTTTTGCCCACCTCTTTTTGTTTAATTTCCTTTACCGGATATTTGGTCAGGACATTTCCCATGGAATCACGGCCCTTGATGGATAATTCCGCAAAATCATAGTCAAATATTTTCACGCGAGCTGTACTGGCCGCTGTAAGGGTCACTTTCACCACTTCGCTTTCACCATTGGGGTTCACCGTGAGGTAGAGCATTTTGGAACCCTTGGCATCCGAACCGAGCTGATAGTCTTTGTCGCGTGTAATAGCGGTTACATTAAAGCGCTTGACAAAAGTTTTACCTGATTTGGCATCCACATAAGCCATATTATAAGTTGTGCGCTCGTCATTTTTTTTCCAAACGGCTACATGCACGATGTCCTTTCCTACAAAGGTTTTTTCACCAATGCGAACAACTTTCATTACACCGTCCCGGCGGAATACAATGACATCATCAATATCAGAGCAATCCTGTACGAACTCATCCTTTTTCAGCCCAGACCCAATAAACCCTTCTGCTCTGTTGACATAAAGTTTGGCATTGTTGGCCACCACGGCAGATGCCTGAATGGTGTCAAATGCCACAATTTCAGTCTTGCGCTCACGTCCTTTGCCATGTTTGGCCAATAAATTTTCAAAATAGGCAATGGCATATTCGGTCAGGTGCGCAAGATGATGCAGCGTTTGTTCCAATTCGCTGCTTAGTTTGGCTATATCCTCATCTGCTTTGAAGGTGTTGAATTTGGAAATTCGCTTGATCTTTATCTCCGTCAATCGCACCAAGTCCTCTTCCGTTATGTCGCGGTATAGTTTAATTTTTTTGCTGTCCTTGCCATAGTTAGCATCGGAAGGCGTAATGACATATTTTTTTAAACCTTTGTCAATAGTCTCCAAGACAGCTTCCCAGGTTTCACACTCTTCTATATCGCGATAAATGCGATTTTCGATAAAGATTTTTTCCAGTGAGGCGAAATGAAGTTTTTCCAACAACTCCATACGGAGAATATCCAACTCCAAGCGCAAAAGTTCCTTTGTGTTTTCGGTGCTGATGCGCAACAGCTCGTTTACATCGGTAAACAAGGGTGTGTTGTCAATGATGACACAGCAGTTTGGGCTTATGCTGACCTCACAATCCGTAAAGGCGTATAGTGCGTCAATGGTTACATCGGGACTGACTCCGGGTTGCAACTCTATTTCTATATCAATATCGGCTGCCACCTTGTCAATAACGCGTTTGATCTTGATCTGCCCTTTGTCATTGGCTTTCAGAATGCTATCAATAAGATCTCCGGTAGTGACACTAAAAGGTATTTCGGTAATTTGCAGCGTTTTTTTGTCAATTTCCTTGATTTTGGCCCTTACGCGCACTTTTCCTCCTCTAGCACCGCCATTGTAGTTACTGGCATCAATGAGGCCGCCTGTTGGAAAATCGGGGATCAAATCACTTTTACGGCCCTTCAGGCTGGCAATACTTGCCTTGATGATTTCGATAAAATTGTGCGGTAACACCTTGGTACTCAAACCCACCGCAATGCCTTCTGCACCATGTGCAAGCACCAAAGGGAATTTCATTGGAAGGTTTACCGGTTCCCGTTTCCGACCATCATAGCTCATTTGCCAGACCGTCGTATCCGGGTTAAAGGCTACATCAAGGGCAAATTTGGTCAGGCGCGCTTCAATGTAACGAGCCGCTGCCGCATTGTCACCAGTGCGGTAGTCGCCCCAGTTGCCCTGACAGTCAATCATCAGTTCTTTTTGGCCCATGTTCACCATCGCATCGCCTATGGCTGCATCGCCGTGCGGGTGGTATTGCATGGTTTGCCCGATCAGGTTGGCTACTTTGTGGTAACGCCCGTCATGCTGCTCGTACATGGCATGCAGGATGCGCCTTTGCACGGGCTTGAGGCCGTCCTCTATGGCGGGTACTGCGCGTTCCAGGATGACGTATGATGCGTAATCCAGGAAATAGTTCTGGTACATGCCACCCAGTGTGACAATCGTATCTTCGCCATTCTGCGAAACGGTGGGCGGTGTGGAGCTGTCTTTTTTTTGCTTTTGCCATGGTGAATTACTTACAGGCGGCAAATGTAGCACAAAAAGTTTTCAACATTCAAAACTTTTTGTTTTTTATCTTTTCCTGTAAATTGTAATTTTTACAAATCCTTGTTTTTCATCCTGATAAAATACAGGAGGCTGCATGCTTTGTTCAACCAGAGCCGCTTTGGCGCGGTTTATTCCGGTGCCTGATTTTTCTATGTGGCTTATCCCTTATTCGCAATAAACCCGCAAAAATCCTCTGCAAGGAGCAGCGTTTTGCCCATAAAGTGTTTTTTGGCATTGAGATGGCGTTGCATGAATTGCGGAACCGCTGCATCCTTTTCCAAAAAATTCATAAGCGTGCGCAGCACCTTGAAATAGCGTCCCAGATCATTTTGCTGCGGAATATCGCGGGCGCCCAGAGCCGTGAGGGCTTGTTGGAATACCGGGAAATTGTAGGGGGCATAGGATTCGGGATAGCGAAAGGCGAGGTAAATGGCTATCATGCGATAGTCGCCGTGGTAATGGTTGTTTTCCACTGTGGCAGGGTGAGCATTTTTATAATCCCGCAGCAAGGCATCACAGCCGAACACAAAACGCCCGATGCGTCCTTCCACCTCGCGAGTTTCGTTGAACAGATCTTCGAACATCATGCGGGTGCTTTGTGGCTCATAGCGCCAAAACTCAAGCATCATTTTTTTGGGATACCAGTTTTCCGTTTGCCAAAGGCGGCGGGTTTCCGTGTTGTGGATGGCCCGGTCAAACATTGCCTCCGGGCTTTTATCGTTCATATCCCATTGATCCTGAAATATTTGTATGGATTCCCATTTGTACACATTGGGGTGAAAGCGCTGGGATTGGAGCCATTTTTTGTAAGCGCTGATATTATCCTGTATCTTATTGAGTAGCATAATCGGGTATTCGTTTGTTCATTACCGCAAACCACAATGGCGGAAAAAGGGCCATCAGGATACTGGTTGGGTAGCCAAATGGCATCTGAGGGCTGGGATCAATGTGGCGAAGCACCTGATATTTGCGGGTGGATTTGTAATGGTGATCACTGTGCCGTGTGAGCTCATACAGGAAAATTCGGCCCAGTTCATGGTCGCTATTCCAGGAATGAACAGGCATAACGGGTTCGTGCCGCCCGGAAGGCAACAAATGCCTCCTTAATCCATAGTGCTCAATATAGTTTACGGTCTCCAACAGCAGGATACCCACTAAAGCCACAGCAATTGCCCCTAAAAGGCCCATCCATGAGCCATACAGGTACGTTGCGGACAACCAAAGCATTTGAAACAGTGAAAAACGGATCATTTCGTTGTCAAAAGACCAAAAACGAAGCCCGTCTTTATGCAAACGCTCGCGCTCCAAATGCCAGGCACTCAGCCAACTGCCCGTGACGGAACGCAGCCAAAAAGCATACACAATATCACCCTTTTTGGCACTGGCCGGATCAGCGTCTGTGGCCACATTCTTGTGGTGGCCCCTGTTGTGTTCTATGAAAAAATGCTGGTACAAGGCCGGCAATAACATCCACTTGGCCAAAAGTTGTTCGCCCTTTGTGCTTCTGTGCCCCAATTCATGGGCCACGTTTATGCCACATGTACCGACAATAATGCCAGTACTAAGGCTTAGGCCAAGGTATTCAAATGTACTAAGTGTTTCATTTTCAAGGATATAAAGGTAGTAGAAGACGGTACCGAAAAGAATAGGTGCATTTAGGTACAGCAGGTAGTCAAAATAGGGTATTTGTGAACGCCTCTCTTCTGCAGCAACAGGTGTGTTGTCCGTGTAAGCCGGGCTGATGAGCTCAAGAAGGGGGAGCAGCACAAAAGCCAGCACTACCGTGGTCCATGCCCAAGGGCCTTGCCAAGCCAACGCCATCAGGGCACTGATTGGCATCAAATAAGCGAGTAAATATTTAAGGTCGCGCATTTGTTAGGTACACATAAGATGAGTAAGGAGCAAAGGTAAAAAGAAAAGCGGCTCCCCTGCATGTGCACTGAGAGCCGCCTATGAATTTGGTGAAAAAATCATGGTGTGCTATTTATCCTTATTTTTATTTTTGCGAACATCTTTCGCTGTGATGATTCGATCGCCTCTTTTTTCGCGTACGCTGGCATCGCGTGTGTCATTCCATTCGGAGGAATAGGGTCTTCCCTCAAGTTCTTTTATCCTGTCGTCACGTTTATCTATCTCTGCAAAAAGAATTTCTTGGCGCGTCAGAAAATAACCTAAAAGCCCTACAACCAAAACAAACCAGAATGCAGAAGAACTACTATTAGACGAAGATGGATTTGTTGGTTGGACGGGTTGATAGGCTGTGGATTGTACAGGTATCTGCTGTGCTGGAGGCTGCTGTATCACAATGACGGTAGGCTGCTGTGAATAGGGCATTTGTAGCGTCTGCAAATAGTCTCGGTCGTATCGGCGCGTAGGTAAAAAGTAGTTGTTCGGGTCATCAATGTCAAAGGGATCATTGTAAAGGCCAAATCTCGGGTCAAAATACGTCGGGGTTCTCTGGCTGTCGCGTCTTTCAAACTCACGAAGGAGTTCGAAACCGTTTGTTTCGGATGGATCATGGTAACGCATAAGAAAAAAATTATGGTGAAAAAAAGGTTGTCTGTAATAACCTTGGCGGGTTCACCAATTGGATTAAATTTTTTCTGCTGCTTCTACTTCTAAGGTATTGATTAAAGTTTGTCTGTCCTAATCATCTGTTGATGAAATGCTGTGTTTTTAAAAATGATAAAAAGATTTTTTGGGGTGGAGATCATTTTGCAAAAACTTTGAGTTAGAAAGGCAAGGGGAGCAAAATTATGTTGCAATATTAATGTCATTTACCCGACAAAAGCAATAAGGGCAACACGACTTTAACATTGTTATTTAAGATTTTGATAAGATTTTCAAAAAAAGAAAAAGGGTATTTCTTTTTTTGCATCAAAAAATGAATATCTTTGAAATGAATTTTTCAAAATAAAACAATATTTTGTCAAAAAATGAAAAACGATCCAAATCACAGCAAATCACAAGGCACGAGATTCCACGAATTTCTACAAGAACACAACATCTCGGACGAACAGTTCCACACCATAATGAAAAAAATGGGGCTGTCGCGCAATACGGCCCAGAGTTTTATCTCAAAAGAGATGAACGATATGCGCGCACCCAATATTTGCCTGCTCCAAAACCTGTTTGGTGTGCCGCCCAGCATGTTTGACCTGGAAGATGATTTTTTTAATTCCGAGTACAGTTACAACGAAGGGGAACTCTATTGCTTCAACTATAAAAAGGAGGAATCCGATACCTACAGGCCCTTTGTTGAAAATTTTTTCCGCGCTGTGAACAAATACCTGCTTTCGGCCCAAAAACGCCTCTGTGTCAGCGATTATTTCGTTAAAAACCAAGGACTTGTCACCAAGGAACACCTTTCGTTTTACAAGGAAAAAAGCCGGATATATTTTGAGCGCCTGGAACACAAAATCAGTGAGAATCCCAAGTTTGAGTACAAACGTATTGTACAGCTCCCCCTGCACTTTGATCCAAGAGCGGATCCGGCCCGTTTTGTTGTGGAGGGCATGCTTCCCGAGGCATTTGGACATTTTGCGCGTTGCCTCCAGCAGTTTCCTGATCAATGTAGTTTTTACATCATCACCAAACCTTTTCGCCTTTATACCTATTATTTGGTTGACGACAATGTCACGCTGACGGAATACCATCGTTTTGACCGTTCCGGCATTCCTATGCCCGATACTTTGTTTGTCAACATCCGCAATCCATTCAAAAAAGAATCCATCGGCGGCACCTATTTTGAAAGCTGCTTTGATGAGTTTGAACGCATCATCAACAACCAAAACAATGCGGAAGCCCGCCTTACCCACCATTTGATGAAACAAAAAACTTATGAAGCAATACATGAATTGCAACATGATATTGAAAAGAAAAAAAGAGAAATTGAAAGCAATCAGCAAAAAATCGAAGGAATTGAAAGGCGCAATTTAACCGACAATGTATTGATTATAAATGAATTACTCAAAATTGGCCACCAATTGGACACCGAAAAAGAACAGCTCATCAAACAAATCAATGTATTTCGCGAAAAACTGGAAAAAGCCGGATGGACCGATCTGGGCCTCATCAAGTAGTTTTGAAACATAGCGGACATTTACGCGCTCATTTATACCCCGTTCTTGTTATTGGCATTGCTTTTGTTTAGTCTCGCAAAACAAAAATCGAAGCATTTTAATAATGAGAAATTTTGCCTGTTTACTTATTTTCATCTTGAGCTGCTGTGCCAAAAGCGGCATCGCACAAAACGCCACTAACAAAAGTGCGGTACATGCCAAGATCAACCTCAACGATTTTAGCCTTCTTAATGACTCGGATCTCAAATT
This sequence comes from uncultured Saprospiraceae bacterium, assembly GCA_964539805.1. Lineage (GTDB taxonomy): Bacteria > Bacteroidota > Bacteroidia > Chitinophagales > Saprospiraceae > M3007. Next base: position 42,362 of record CAZIKN010000008.1, read on the forward strand.
GGGCCAGTCCTTTGAAATTGGCCTCTTTCGAAACATTGCTCCCTTCCTGAACGTAGGGGTGCCTTTGCGCGTGGGAGTGGGAAAACTGATTGACAAACCGGATAATACCGTAATCACAAGTATTGATGCCGTTTTTCACCTTATTAATATGAAAAGCGAGGCCAAAGTGGTTCCTTATGCCCTGCTCGGCGGTGGCTATTTTATGGAAAAATTTGATAATGGCCACTTCCAACTTCCCTTGGGAGCCGGCCTTAACTACAAAATAAGTCCCTACGCCTATATCAATGTACAAGCGGAGTATCGCAAAGCCTTTTCGGATCTTAGAGACAACCTTCAGTTTGGTGCTGGCTTCGTCTATCTTCTGCACAAAGCCGCTCCTAAAATCAAGGACAAGGACAAGGATGGGGTGCCTGACAACCTGGACAAATGCCCTGATACTCCTGGCAAAAGTACTGCAAACGGCTGCCCTGACGCCGATAACGATGGCCTTGGCGACAAAGAAGATGAATGCCCCAATGAACCAGGCCCTGTGGAAACCGGCGGCTGCCCCGATACTGATTTTGATGGTGTTCGGGACAAGGAAGACAAATGCCCTCAAGACGCCGGCACCGTAAATGGCTGCCCTGATGCTGATGGCGACGAGATACCGGACAATATGGATCGCTGCCCCACAAAGGCTGGCCCTGCCTCCAACGATGGCTGCCCAGTGGCCAAGGATAGCGATGGGGATGGCTTCCCGGACGAAACTGACCAATGCCCAACTACCTCAGGCAGCGCTAATGGCTGCCCGGATGCAGACAAGGACGGCATTGCGGACAACGATGACAAATGCCCCAATGAGGCCGGAACCAAAGCTAATATGGGCTGCCCGCAAACCAAGGACAGTGATGGTGATGGTTTAGATGACAACGCTGATGAATGTCCAACGCTCGCTGGCAAACTCAATGGCTGCCCTGATGCAGATAATGACGGTATCGCGGACAAAAATGACCCCTGCCCAACCTCAGCAGGCAAATTTAATGGCTGCCCTGATACAGATGGTGACGGCGTGGCAGATAATCTGGATAAATGCCCCAGTACCGTAGGCCCAACTACCAATTTCGGCTGTCCTGAAGTGAAAAAGGAAACCAAGGAACGTCTGGAGTTTGCCATGAAGGCCGTCCAGTTTGAAACGGGCAAAGCCGTCCTTAAAATGGAGTCCTATGCCATTTTAGATGAGGTTAACGGCATTTTGCGCCAATACCCAGACTATAAATTGGCTATCAGCGGCCATACCGATGACATTGGCGATGCCCGCGCCAACCAAACCCTTTCAGAGGCGCGCGCCAAAGCATGCTATGACTATTTCATTTTCAGAGGCGTCAAAACAGAGCGCATCCGATATGCCGGATTCGGTGAAGACCGCCCCATAGCCAACAATAGCACCAGCGCAGGACGTGAAATGAACCGTCGTGTAGAGTTTGAACTGACCTTGGATTGACGATTTGTACTACATTTGCGCCTTATCAACGCAACTACATACATGTCAGCAGTTCATAGCGCTATTCATCACAGTTTTAGTTCAAATTTTTATACCTTCAAAGGCAAAGCCATTATCATGGTTTTGCCTTTGTTTTTGCTCAACTTCTTGTTCCTTACGTGTCGCCCTCCCGAACAGGGCGGCAAGGCCCTCCAAAAAGGCAAAGTAAGCATTGATCTGCAAAACAAGCAGGTGCAGCACCTGTACGAATTGCGAGACCAGGGTAAAATTGACAGCCTTAGTGTGTATTTGAGCAACAGCGAAGCCACCCTTCGCTACATTGCAGCCATGGCCTTCGCCAGCAACCGCGACTCCACGCGAATCAACCAACTTTCCAAACTACTACAGGACCCCGTGGAAGAAGTACGCATCATGGCCGCTTTCGCCTTGGGGCAAATTGGTTTGACCAAATGCGAGAAACCACTCATAAGTGCTTTTATGTCAGATGATTCGCTCTCCGAACATCAAATGTTCAACAGCATCATCCTGGAAGCCATAGGCAAATGCGGAAGCCTGGCATCTTTAAAAAACATCGCCAATATTTCAACCTATGAAAGCTCGGACACCCTGCTTTTGCTCGGCCAATGCAAGGCAGTTTATCACTTTATGTTGCGCAAAATGATTGATCCTGCCGCCACGGATCAAATGGTAAAAATGGTGGCAAATGACCGCATCCCTGTACCCGCCCGCTTAATGGCAGCCAATTATCTGGCTAAAGCTGAAGGAATTTCGCCTGACAGTAGCCAAATGGTCCAAATTGCAGCAGGCTTTGTTCGTTCCGCTAACCAACCCGATATTCGTATGGCACTGGCCAAAGCCTTGGGCAAAACGGTCAATGGCACAGCATTTAATACCCTAAGTCGTGACATTAAAACAGAAAAAGATTGGCGTGTGCGATGCAATATGATCAATGCATTGTCCTCGTACCCTTATGATACGGTGAGAGCCATTGTCTCCTCCATGATTTTTGACACCAACATACATGTAAGCCATACGGCTGCCCGCTTTTTTATTGCCAATGGCCAATTACAGGATGCCGACTACTACTGGAGGATTGCTGAAAAAAGCCGAAACTTGCCTATTGCCTCCCAAATCGCGCTTTACCATGCCTCTAACCGCCTCCTTACTGGCCAAACCCGACCGGAATCAAAAGACTACGTGAACTACCGCATTCACGAATTGTATCAACAGGCCAAAACGCCCTATGAAAAAGCAGATTGTTTGGCTGCGGCGGCTGAATATGGCTGGCAATACCTTTGGATACATGACAAAGGCACCCGTGATCCACATCCGGCAGTGCGCAGTGCAGCAGCGGCAGCACTGTTGAAAATTATGCGCAAGCCTAATTTTTATGCTGCATTTGGGGAAGGGGCCAAAGAGGTACGACGCAACTTGTACAATTATTTGAGAGAAATAGGTAATTCGGGTGACCCGGGCATGATCGCGGAAGCCATTGATGGTTTTCGCTCGCCTGTTTTGGCTTACAAAGGCATGCGCGATTCCACAAGGATTGATGATTTGAAAAATACCCTGTACAACAAATTAAAACTTCCCCAGGATTATGAAGCTTATGAAAAATTGGATTCCGCCATTGCTTTTTTGGAGGAGCGCCCATTCAGCCCCAAATTACGCCTGAACTGGAACCATCCGATTGATTGGCAGCGCCTTAGCAATGTAAGCGCTAAAACAGAAGTGACGCTGCAAACAACCCGTGGCACCATTGTCATAGAACTTTTCCCCGAATGGGCACCCAATACAGTAGCCACTTTTGTTACCCTTTGCCAAACCAACTTTTACAATGGGAAAAATTTCCACCGCATAGTCCCCAATTTTGTATCTCAGGGTGGCTGCCCTCGCGGTGATGGATATGGAGCACAAGATTTCAGCCTGCGCTCAGAGATAGGCTTAGCCTGGTACGAAGCAGAGGGTTATGTCGGCATGGCATCAGCGGGCAAGGATACCGAGGGCACCCAGTTTTTTATCACACATTCGCCCACGCCACATCTGAGCGGTAAGTACACTATTTTTGGCAAAGTAAAAAGGGGCATGGATGCGGTGTACAAGTTACAGCCGGGCGATCTGATCGAAAAAGCGACTGTAGGTTTTTGATCAGTTGAAGAATAACACATGGGCGCAAGCAATTTAATGCCCACCCTCAAGCGTAGGTTTTTTTACAAAATTGCGCTCATATACTTCCCATGGTGTTTTTTTGTGGCTGTCCGTGCCAAAATAGTTAATAATGGCCTCCAGCTTGGTTGCATCCAAATAAGTGGACAAGGCCTGTATAGTATGCTGATTTTCATCCAAAAAGACGGATGATGGGAAACTCAATCGGTTGTTCAGCCATTCAATGGCCAATTCGTGTACACCGCGTGCACCATTACGTCTAAAATGGTACACTTTGCCATTAAAGGTAATGTCTTGCTGTTGCTCCGCATTAAATTTGACGGGCCAGTAATGTTCGTTCAAATATTTGGCAACCGCCGGATTGACAAAGGAAGTGGAGTCCATTTTTTTGCACCATCCGCACCAATCCGTATATACATCCACATAAATTTTGCGCTTTTCTGTTTTGTTTTTTTCCATAGCCTGCTCTAAGCTCATCCAGTTTATTTTACCAATTTCTACCGATTTTGGGGCTACAGTGGGCGTTTTTTTGGCATTGTTGTTGGTTGCAGCACTACCCTTAGCCGTCAATTCCTGTTGAGTGGCACGACTACCGGTTGCTCTTCGCTGCTCATGGTTTTGCATTTGACGGCCTACGCGGGTTTGAGCCGGGCTATTGTTGCCTGAACGATCCTGAGTAGCATTTGAAGGGCGGGCGTTTTTGTCATCAGTCCTGGTTGAACTGGAGCGATCTGTGTTTTTTGGAGCTTCATTGCGGGTTGGCGTGCTGCCTCGCTGACGATCCTGTGAAGCGGGAGCGGCCTGTGTAGCACCTGCCGGAGTGCGTTGCGCAAACATAGTCACGGCACAAGAACACAACAAAAAAGAGAATAAGAATTGATAACGCATACTGGGCAATGATTCGGTTTTGGTACGCTGCTTTCGAGCAAAAGTAGCACGGCTTAAACCGAAAAACCAAGCCATTGTATGTTTTGGCACACGTTTTTAAAAGAACTTTAACCGGATGGCATAATTTGTCAGACAAATAGAAGTGGATCAGGGCCTTTAATTTCTTTTCACGTTTTCAAAATTCGCAATTATTTTCGCCACGAAAACCACATTGTTTCACCTAAGCAAATACACTCATGGGTATCGCAAAACCTTTCAACCTCCAAAAATGGATTGAAGAAAACCGCCATCTGCTCAAGCCCCCGGTAGGCAACAAACAGATTTATATTGATAATGAGGATTTTATCGTCATGATTGTAGGCGGCCCTAATGGCCGAAAAGATTATCATTGGGAGGAGGGCGAAGAACTTTTTTACCAGCTGGAAGGCGATATGCAGGTTAAAATTATCAACGAAGAAGGGAAACCCGAAACCATTGATATCCGCGAAGGAGAAATGTTTTTGCTCCCTCCCCGTATCCCGCACTCCCCTCAACGCCCAGCCAACACCGTCGGGCTTGTGCTGGAACGCAAACGCCACAGTGGAGAGATGGATAAGTTGCTTTGGTTCTGCGACTCCTGTGGCAAGCCCTTACATGAGGCCGCCTTTGAATTGCGCGACATAGGTACCCAAATCAAGGAAGCCATTGGTGAGTACAGGGAGAACTTGGCCGCGCGTACCTGTACCCATTGTGGCACAATAATGGAAATGTAGTTTCAAAACATTGTAAATCAATTGAATAAATGCATATAAAATTTTGCGGTGCCGCTCGTGAAGTCACGGGTTCCTGCCATTTGCTTACCCTCAATGATGGGTTTACCATACTTTTGGATTGTGGTTTGTATCAAGGTGGCGATGATGATGGCAGGTCAGGCGAAGCCAATCCTATTACCAAATTTAATGAAAAATGGCTGTTTGATCCCTCAAAAATTGATTGTTTGGTGTTGAGCCATGCCCATATTGATCACACGGGCCGGGTGCCCAAGTTGGTTGCGGATGGGTTTCGGGGAAAAATATATGCCACACATGCCACTCGCGATCTCTGTGCGATCATGCTTTTGGATAGTGCTAAAATACAGGAGGCGGATGCTGACCACCGAAACAGGCACAAACGTGATAAAACGGACGGTGAGGATCTTGCCTTATATACGGTCTCAGATGTTGGCAGGGCTATGCGCCAATTTGTTGGATGCAGCTATGAGCAATGGTTCCATATCCATCCCAAGGTACGCGTCATGTACCGCGATGCCGGGCATATCTTAGGCAGCGCCAGCGTAACCCTTGAAATAGAGGAAGATGGCAAAACAACCCGTTTGGGTTTTACGGGAGATATCGGTCGTCCGAACAGGCCCATATTAGGTGATCCCCTGCCCATGCCTGAAGTAGATTATCTGATCTGTGAAAGCACTTATGGAGATCGGGAACACGAATCTGCACCCAATGAAGTTGATCACTTTGTCCGTATCGTGCACCACACCTGCATTGAAAAAAAGGGCAAGCTCATTATTCCGGCATTTTCAGTGGGCCGTACCCAAGAAATCGTGTATATGTTGGACCAGTTGCACGCTGCCGGGCGCTTGCCTAAGGTACCTGTATTTGTTGACAGTCCTTTGGCCATTAATGCCACTCAGGTCTTTGTAGCGCACCCGGAATGTTTTGATGAAGATGTACATCAATATATGTTGGAGAATGAAAATCCTTTTGGCTTCAATGATTTATATTATATCCGAAACGTGGAAGGTTCAAAAAAATTAAATACAAGCAACAGTCCTTGCATCATTATTTCCTCCTCTGGAATGATGAATGCCGGTCGTATTCGGCACCACTTACTGAATAACATCGAAAACAAGCGCAATACCTTTCTGATTGTGGGATATTGTTCGCCCAACACACCCGGTGGAGCGTTGCGCGCAGGGGCAAAAAGTATGAACATCATGGGACAGTTCAAACAGGTATTGGCTGATGTTGAAATTATGGACTCCTTTTCTGCCCATGGCGACCGGCGTGAAATGCTGGACTTTTTAGGCAACCAGCATGGTTCCTGTAAAAAAATATGGCTGGTGCACGGCACATTGGATCGTCAGGAGCCCTGGCGTGATTTTTTGCGAGATAATGGCTTTAAAGATGTGGAAATACCCGAATTGGGTCAGGAGTTTATGTTATAATCGCTTCATCATTTCATTTAGATTACATTAGCGTGCCAGATTTTTCATCCATAAAATTTGATCCTAAACTTCGGCCCCAATTGGGTTCTCCTGTGTCAAACCCCGCTACTCGTTATGTGGCAGGTATTGCTCCTTTTTTGGGAGGGCCTTACAGTGCCATGTATGTTACCCAACCCTGGACCATTCGGCAGTACGCGGGTTTCAGTACGGCTGAAGCGAGTAATGCTTTTTACCGCCGCAACCTGGCCGCTGGCCAAAAAGGCCTTTCCGTGGCATTTGATCTGGCTACCCACCGCGGCTATGACTCGGATCATCCCAGAGTGGTCGGTGATGTTGGCAAGGCCGGCGTAGCCATTGATTCTGTGGAAGATATGAAAATCTTGTTTGATCAGATTCCATTGGATCAAATGTCCGTAAGCATGACCATGAACGGGGCTGTCATCCCCATCATGGCTTTTTATATTGTGGCAGCAGAAGAGCAAGGAGTTACACCAGACAAACTTTCAGGCACCATACAAAATGATATTCTTAAAGAGTTTATGGTGCGCAATACCTATATATATCCGCCTGGCCCGAGCATGCGGATAGTTAGTGATATTTTTGCGTACTGCGCCCGGCGCATGCCTAAGTTTAATTCCATATCAATCTCCGGCTATCACATGCACGAAGCCGGCGCACCCGCTGAAATAGAATTGGCCTACACGCTTGCCGATGGTTTGGAATACATTCGGGCAGGATTGGCTGCTGGATTAGATATTGATGATTTTGCTCCGCGCCTCTCCTTTTTTTGGGGTATCGGGATGCGTCACTTTGATGAGATCGCCAAAATGCGGGCTGCTCGGCTTTTGTGGGCCAAAATGGTAAAATCTTTTCATCCTAAAAGCGCCAAATCGCTCGCATTGCGTACCCATTGCCAAACCAGTGGCTGGAGCCTAACCGAGCAGGATCCTTTCAACAACGTGGCCCGTACCTGTATAGAGGGCTTGGCTGCCGTATTGGGCGGTACGCAGAGTTTGCATACCAATTCGTTTGATGAAGCAATTGCGTTACCCACTGACTTTTCGGCTAAAATAGCCCGCGACACACAACTGTTTATTCAAAAAGAAAGTGATGTCACCCGAGCGGTTGACCCTTGGGCAGGATCCTACTATGTAGAAAAGCGCACGGAAGATTTGGTGGAAAAGGCATGGGCGCTGATTCAGGAGGTGGAGGCCTTAGGCGGCATGACCAAAGCGATCGAGGAGGGGCTGCCCAAACTGCGCATTGAAGAAGCGGCGGCCCGAAAGCAGGCTCGAATTGATGCCGGGGAAGACAAAATTATAGGCGTCAATATTTTTCAAGTAACGGATAATGAAGCCTTTGAAATCCTTGAGGTGGATAATACCGCCGTCCGTGAAGCACAAATTAACCAGATTCGCCGCATAAAAGCCACGCGAAACGAAGCAACTGTACAAGCAGCGCTCAGCGATCTTGAACAATTTGCAGCTCAGGAAACACAACAATCGGGCCTTTTGGAAAGGGCAGTTAATGCCGCCCGCGCCAGAGCCACCTTAGGGGAAATATCCATGGCCATGGAAAAGGCTTTCGGTCGTCATGTAGCGGCCAACAAATCTATTTCTGGCGTTTATGCTGCCAATATGCAACGCAATAATGATTTTGAAACGGCCCGGCGCATGGCCAATGATTTTGCAGAAGAAGAAGGCCGCCGTCCGCGCATCATGATCGCTAAATTGGGCCAGGATGGTCATGACAGAGGCGCAAAAGTTATTGCTACTGCTTTTGCTGATTTAGGTTTTGACGTGGACATCGGCCCATTATTCCAGACTCCAGAGGAGGCTGCCCGACAGGCTGCAGAAAATGATGTCCACATCCTCGGCATCTCTTCCTTGGCTGCAGGCCATAAAACATTAGTACCACAAACCTTAGAGGCTTTACGCCAATTGGGACGCTCTGATATTCTGGTCGTTGTGGGAGGCGTTATTCCTCAACAAGATTATGAATTTTTAAAAAATGCCGGCGCTGCAGCAGTGTTCGGCCCTGGTACCGTGGTAGCAAAAGCAGCTCAGGAACTTCTAAGCGTTTTGATGTCATAGCAAGGATAAAACATGGAAAACAACATCATACGCCCACATGCCGAATACAGCTATACAGCTGAATTACAGGCCCTTGCACAGCATGACCAACATATCCGGCCAGCCAACTGGCGCTTATCTCCCTGGGCTGTGGTCACGTATTTGTGTGGTGGTCAGGCAGGCGAAATCAACATTGAACCCAAATATTATGGCAATCGCCGTTTGATGGAAGTAGCCGTGGCCACTTTGGCTACAGACAGGGCATTGCTGTTGCTGGGCATCCCCGGTACAGCCAAAACATGGGTGAGTGAGCATTTGGCCGCTGCCATTAGCGGTGACAGTACCCTTTTGGTGCAAGGTACAGCAGGCATGAACGAAGATCAACTGCGTTATGGCTGGAACTATGCCCGACTGCTCGCCGAAGGCCCCTCAGACAAAGCCCTCGTGGCCAGCCCGGTACTCAATGGAATGCGAGACGGCAAAATCGTACGCCTCGAAGAACTTACTCGCATCCCTTCCGATGTACAGGATACCCTGATTACCTTGCTTTCCGAAAAAACACTCCCCATTCCGGAACTTAATGATGAAGTGCTGGCGCGAAAAGGCTTCAATATAATCGCAACGGCCAATGACCGCGACAAAGGGGTAAACGAACTATCCTCTGCCCTTCGCCGACGCTTCAATACCGTTGTACTGCCCCTGCCCGCCAATTTGGAGGAGGAAATCACCATCGTGCAAAACCGCGTGACGGCGTTGGGCAAATCATTGGAATTGCCACCAGAAGCAGCACCTGCAAAGGAAATACGCCGATTGGTTACCATATTTCGGGAACTGCGCGCCGGCAAAACAGAAGATGGAAAGGAAAAACTAAAAAGCCCAACGGCTACCCTTAGCACTGCCGAGGCAATCTCGGTGATTCATCAAGGCCAATCTTTAGCCGTACATTTTGGTGATGGCGAAATCAAGGCCCGCGATCTGGCTGCTGGTATCATGGGAGCTGTTGTTAAGGAGCCCGGCACAGATCTTTTAGTATGGCAGGAGTACTTAGAAACAGTGGTAAAAAAGCGAGAGGGCTGGCAAGACCTTTATCGCGCCTTTAAAGATTAAAAAATTAAGCGATTTGTGTGAAAAATGATCAAATCGCCTACTTTTGCGCCAAAGTGTATTTTGTACACGATCTTTAAACATCTTACAGCAGCAAGGGCTATTATCGGTACCACTGATTCCGTATTTCCCAACCTGCCACCATGATTTGATTATTTATTGATTATTATCTATTATGATTATTATTGCAGACTGCGGCTCTACCAAATGCGATTGGCTTCTTTTGCATGGCGGGCGCGACCAGACACTGGAAAACACAGTGGGGTTTAGCCCATTTTTTCACACTACTGAAGAAATAAAATCAATTGTCGTCGAGCAATTGCTGCCCAAACTTAGCGCTGATGAAGTGGAAGAAATATTCTTCTATGGAACAGGTGTGCATGATGAGCATCGTGCTGAAATTGTAGCGGCTGCACTTCGCCAAGTATTTACGAAGGCCAAAATAGAAGTTGAGCATGACTTATTGGGAGCAGCCCGGGCCACTTGTTTCCACGAAGCAGGTATTTGCTGTATCCTTGGCACAGGCTCCAATAGCTGCTATTATGATGGCAAAAACATTATTGATAATGTACCTTCGCTGGGCTGGCTAATTGGAGATGAAGGCAGCGGCACCCACCTCGGCAAGGCCCTGCTGAGGGCCAAATTCTACCGCGAATTGCCTGCTGACCTTGAAATGGCTTTCAACTCCGCCTATCCAGAGGGCCAAGATGCCATAAAAGATAGGGTATATGAAAAAGGTGCCAATGCATATTTGGCTACGTTTACACAATTCCTTGGAGATCACCTCAAGCATCCTTTTGTAAAAAAATTGGTTGATGGGTGCTTAGGGGAGTTTTTGGATCGTCATGTATTGAAATACAAAGGACACCAACATGTACCCATTCATTTCGTAGGCTCTATTGCCCACCATTTTCAAGATAATTTAGCAAAATGCCTGGAAGATCGCAAACTTACGCTCGGCACGGTGGTGCGCAAACCCATTTATCCTTTGGCTGATTTTCACAGTAATTAAACAAGTAATAAATGTGCTAATTTGTAAAAGTGCTAATTTACACATAATCAATACATTATTTAATTAGCAGATTAGCACATTGCCTCTTTAGCACATTATCACATTAGATCACATGGAAAAAGAAATAAAACGTATTGCCGTCTTTACTTCTGGTGGTGATGCACCTGGGATGAACGCAGCCATTCGCGCCATTATCCGCAACGGCTTCCACAATGACCTTCATATTTACGGCATTATGCGCGGCTATGAAGGGATGATTGATGGCAACTTGCGTCGCTTGGAAACAACTGATGCCAGCAATATCATCCATCGGGGCGGCACTATACTAAAGACTGCCAGAAGCCAACGCTTTATGACCCCGGAGGGCCGTAAACAAGCCTACGAAAACCTGGTAGATAATGATATTGATGCCCTGATTGCAATAGGTGGCAATGGCACTTTCACAGGAGCCAGCCTTTTTTCTAAAGAATTTGACATCCCTATTGTAGGCATACCTGGCACCATTGACAATGATTTGTATGGCACCGATTTTACTATCGGTTTTGATACGGCCCTGAATACGGCCGTGGAGGCTGTGGACAAAATCAGGGACACCGCCGACTCCCACAATCGCTTGTTTTTTGTGGAAGTGATGGGCAGGCATTCCGGTTTTATCGCCCTTCACACAGCTATTGCCGGCGGTGCTGGCGGGGTGCTTATCCCAGAGGAAAATACGGACATTGATGAATTGGCCAAAATGCTAAAAAAAGGAGCAAAGCGCCAAAAACTGTTCAGTATTGTCATTGTGGCGGAAGGTAATCACATGGGTACTGTTTATGACATAGCTGAAAAAGTAAAAGAAAAAATCTCCATTTATGATGATATCAAGGTGACGGTCATAGGGCACCTACAGCGAGGTGGGTCACCCAGTACATTGGACCGTGTTTTGGCCAGTGTCCTGGGCTTTAACGCGGTAGAGGCCTTGTTGGCAGGGAAATCAAACATTATGGTGGGCATTAAAAACAATGAAATCAGCTATGTACCTTTTGAAGATGCCATCAGCAAATCCAAGCCGCTGAACAAAGATTTGTTGCACATGGCGCATATTTTGGCGCAATGATTTGGGGCGGGGGCAGCGTCTCACCCCATCGTTGAAACGATGGGGTGAGAAGGAAGGCAACATTGGGGGCAAATCATTACATGCTTGAAAACCCATCGTTGAAACGATGGGGTGAGAAGGAAGGCAACATGAAGGCAAATCATTGCATGCTTGAAAGCGTTGGCCCAGCGTGCGAGCAGCGTTGAAACGATGGGGTGAGAAGGAAGGCAACATGAAGGCAAATCATTGCATGCTTGAAAGCGTTGGCCCAGCGTGCGAGCAGCGTTGAAACGATGGGGTGAGAAGGAAGGCAACATTGGAGGCAAATCATTACATGCTTGAAAGCGTTGGCCAAGCGCGCGAGCATCGTTGAAACGATGGGGTGAGAAGGAAGGCAACATTGGGGGCAAATCATTACATGCTTGAAGGTTTAGCGCGGTGAAATGGATGATAAGCCTTAATTTTAAAGATGCCAAAAATCTATTACTAATGTCCGAAAAAAAGAAATTCTACACCGTTTGGGAGGGCAAGCGCCCAGGCGTATATGATTCCTGGGATGCCTGTAAAAAGCAGGTGGAGGGCTACCCGCAGGCCCGTTACAAGAGCTTTGGCAGCAGGGCAGAGGCAGAGAAAGCTTTAAAGGGCAATTACTGGCAATATGTACAAAAAGCGGCATCCGAAGCGCCTAAAACTGCCGCTTCTGTTGGAGATTATATCAAAAACAGCCTTGCGGTGGATGCGGCGTGTAGCGGCAATCCGGGCGATATGGAATACCAAGGGGTGCACATTGCCACAGGTAAAAAAATCTTCCATGTGGGGCCCTTGGAAGAAGGTACCAATAATATAGGAGAGTTTTTGGCGCTTGTGCACGCTCTTGCCTTGCTCAAGAATGAAGGCAAGCCAAACTTGACTATTTACACCGATTCGCGCAATGCCATGTTATGGGTGAAAGCTAAACGCTGCAACACCAAATTGGAACAAACCCCGCGCAATGAAAAAATCTTTGAGATGATTGACCGCGCCGAACAGTGGTTGGCCAACAACCCCGTCACCAATCCCATCCTCAAATGGGAAACAGAGGTTTGGGGCGAGATACCGGCCGATTTTGGGCGAAAGTGATGCTTGGGATTGAAACAGGCCATCTATTCAATCTGCCAAATATCACCCCATAGCCTTGCACCGCCATCTATGTATATGGTATCGCCGGTCATGTAGGCCGACATTGGACTGACCAAGAACAGGGTAAGCCAGGCCACTTCTTCCACAGTGCCGAGGCGTTTCATGGGCACGATGCGCGCAATGCCCTCCGTGAGTTCTGGTGGGTAGTTTTCTAATCCGCTGCTTTGTATGATACCCGGCGCAATGCTGTTAAGGCGTATGCCCTTATTAGCCCATTCCACGGCGAGGGTTTGGGTGAGGTTGCTCACGCCTGCGCGTGCTGCTGCGGAATGTGCCATGCCGGGTGTTCCACGATAGTTGTTGACCACGATATTGACGATTGCGCCTTCATTTTTTGGAAAAAAGAAGCGTTTAGCCATGGCCTGGGTCACAAACCAGGTGCCGTTCAAATTAGTATTGATGACGGCCTGCCAGCCTTTGGGGCTGATGTCCTCCGCTGGGCCGGCAAACTGACCACCGGCATTATTGACCAAAATATCCAATTTCCCGCAGGATTCGGCAATAAAATCGGCCAAAGCAGATACTTGCTCCGGCTCTCGGATATCGGTCGCCTTGGCATATACTCGGCCCCACTGAGACAACTCGGCCAGAGCCTTGTCCAAGCGTTCGGGTTTTCGGGAAGCGATGACGACTTCGGCCCCGAGTTGGAGCAATTGACGGACAATTTCAAAGCCTATTCCGCTGCCCCCGCCCGTGACAAGGGCAGTTTTGCCGGAGAAGAGATTGGGTTGGAACATGATAATTATAAATTGCTGATCCTCATGGGTCAATTGCAATGTTTTGGGCAAAGGTAAATTTTCAATACATTTACTGGCTCGTTTTTTTTACATAATGGGTTTGGGTGCTTTGGCTTTTTTCCCACTACCACTCTGGTCGCTTTCTGAATGGGTTAGATATTTTTTGCATAAAAATTCTTGAAGTAAAACCGGTTTGTATATATTTGCCCTGACTAAACAAAGTTGCGGGGCAATAATTGTTACACAAATTGGATTTTTTCACTTTATGCGCCCCAGAATATGTGCAATAAATAACCACATCATCAAACCAATTGCTGTTACCAACCATGACACATCCTGTTCAAGATCGCCTATTTGCCGCAATCGAACAAAACAACAAATCCGGTCTCCGTCTGGTGGAAGCCGTTTGTTCGGTATTGAACCTCAGCCGTAGCCACGCCTACAAAAAAATAGGCGGCGAGGCAGCACTATCCTTGGAAGAAGCTGTGCAGTTGGCCAAACATTTCGATATCAGCTTGGACGAAATGACCACTATGGAACAGATCGGGAGAGCCATTATGCGCTATAATGTGCCCAAGGAAGGCATTGACGCACAGTTGTTTATGGATGGCTTGGCACAACAGGCGTATGCCATACAACACATGAAACAGCCCAGAATCTGGTATGCCACGCACGAATTGCCCATTTTTCATTACATGCCCTGCAAACAGCTCTTGGCCTTCAAACTGTATGTCTGGAGCCGTATCAACTGGCGCACCCCGATGGCCCTGCAAACAAAATTCCACCCCGAGGGCTTTATGGAACATTACCCTGAGGTTTATGACCTCTCCGAACGGCTCTGGCAATTTTACCTTTCCATGCCGGGAAAGGAGTTTTGGCCCTTAGGCATCCTTGACACTACCCTTCGCCAGATCAAATACATGAAGGAGGCCGGTTATTTTGCGGAACCGGGCATTGCCGAGAACTTGTGCATAGAGTTGGCGGACATGCTGCACGAGCGCAAGGCAATGGCTAAACAAGGAAGCAAAACGCCGGTACCCGGAATGGCCCACAAAGTGGATTTCCAACTTTTTCACAACGAGATTGCCTACACAAACAGCCTGATCCTGCTTTTTGAAGGCGATGCCCCAACCGCTCTGTTTACGACCTTGGACAATCCCAACTTCATCCACTCATTGGATAACCCGCTGTGTCAGCGGGTACACCGTTGGCTGCTCAACATAGAGGCTTCCTCTATGCCCATTAGCAATGGGGCCGAAAAAGAGCGCGAAAGTTTCTTTAACCGATTGGTGGAGGCTGCTAACGCACGTCATTTATTACCAACAAAACCATAGTTGAATGCATTAATTTTTTTCTGGGTATAACTGAATTGATAGACAAAACTGAATTGCTTAAAAATGCCCTGTGATTTTTCCACTTATTTACCCACCACCATCTGTATCACACAGTGGCCTCCGGGTCGCCTGGCTTCTATAAAATAGACTCCCGGCATGAAACCCTGTACCTCCATGGTGGTCTTGCCCGATGGATCCGTTTTATGGGTCATTAATAGCCTGCCCAGCACATCATATACCCTAAGATCAGCTTGTACACAGGCGGCGGTTTCAACATCAACCTGTTCCTGCACCGGATTGGGCTTTATTTTTATTACAGTCTTGCATGTGGAACAATCAGAATCTGGCTTGGGTGGAGCCTTGTAAAGTGTATCACAGGGGCTGCCCAGCAAGTTTTTCAATGCGAAGTTGGGGAAGTTGGGCATGCCGATGTTGAGTTCGGAATAGATTCTGTAGTCATGCTGTCGAAAGTTACAGGCCTTACCGAGGCTATCGGGATTGTGCACAATGTGAAGGTGTTGCGCACTACTGGTAGTACCCATGTATATCTTGCCATCGGGTGCCAGCCACTGCTGGAAAAAAGCCGTTACGAAGGGCGTAGAAAACCCGTCAAAGGTATCAATGAACATGGCACTGCCGCCCCCTTTGAGTACGTCATACTGGCTCAACGACGTACAGCTGCTAATATACAAAAAGCGCTGGTTGGGCGAAAAACAGAGCGAGCCGCAGACTTCTCCCTTCTTCACCTTGATCTCCTGTGGGCAGCACAATGCGCCCGTACAGCGGTCAAAACCGAGCAGCAGCACCACGCCCTGCCACACATTCATGCGGGCGAAAAGGCTGCCATCAGGTGAAAAGGCCGCCTGGGTAGCAAACTGCATCATATCTTTGCGCCCTATGCTCGTCGAGTCCTTGAAGTGCAGACCCTGAGGATCGAGCAAAAAGGTATAATAAGTATTGGTGAGACCCGTGTCGCGCTTGGGGATGAGGAACCACCAGTCGCGGCCGTTGGCGTGGCGAGTGGCGGTGAGCAGGTCGGCGAAGGGCATCTCAGCAGCTATCCGGTTCTTTTGGGTCACCGCGCCAAGGCCTGAGTCAAGGGTCATGTCAACCGTAGTGTGCAGTAACTGGTCGGGGTAGCGCTGCCGTTTTTTGTTGTTAAGGTGCACCATGACATACTGGCTGCTGTGGCCGGGCCGGGGCAGTATCACGGTGCCTCGCATCAGGTCAAAGCCGCCATATTGTTTGCAAGTCCAGTTGTAGCTGGCCCCCGGATTCAGGCTGTCCCCGCGCAGCATGATGCGATTTTTTCGATTGATCAATTCGCATCCATTGGTGAAGAACTGTAGGCGGCCTGCAGAGTCGGATATGGTGCCCACAGTTCTGGCCATCATGTACCTAAACGGCAAAGTAAAGGTGTCCACCTGCAATTTGCCGTTTGTAAAGTGCATATCGTTTTTCCGCTTAGGGGCCCCTTGTGTACCCCCGCCGAATACGAAATGGTTGTCATGGCGTTGGGCATGGGCAAATTTTGAGGTGATAAATAATAATAAGAGTAGAAATAGTCTTGGCATAAGTGACTGGATTTATAGCCAAAGCAAAGTGATTTTGAATCTAATCGCGTCTGTAAATCTTTGAAAATCAGGCGAATCAATCCTGAAAATTTCCAAAATCACTTAAATCCTGGTATATTTTTGTTGAACTTCCATATTGTTGATCTGTGTTATTGAGGGGAGTATTTTAAATCAAAACGGCCATCCGTAATGACCATTTTATCGTTTTTGTTGATGGAATCTCGGTATAATTCAAAGGCAAAAGTGCCGGATATTATATTTTTTACGGTGTCTATGTAAGTTATTGTTACACAATTATTTGGATTATTAAAATAAGAACTTTGGTATAGAGTACCATACCTCCAATATTGAGCTCCAATTCTTGGATGAGGGTCGCAATTTTTTCCGACACTAAAAAAAGTAGGCCCAAAAGTTATTGAAAGCAAATCGTCAATATAGGGGTCTTTTGAAATAAGCCTACAACTCATTGAGCCATTACCTTCGAGTGTTTTTTCAAATACCCTTGCACTTTTTGCTACCACGGTAACAGAACCAAGTGGCACCCTCGGCACCCATACCTGATTGTATATCATGCACCCAAAAGTATTTTTACCCTCTTGGGTCTCTGGGGGGAGTTTGGTGTAGTCTTCGGGCGGCGGCTGAGGTGGTGGAATCGGTTCCTCCTTGCCGCAACCCAAAAGCCACAATGCCATCAGCGATACGAGCAACAATTTTTTCATGTCCTGAAAAATTTTAAGTGTTAGAGAAAATCAGGTGTTAAGGAACATTCTTCATTCACTCTTTTTTCTTTTCCACCCGCGAATTGCTTCCAATTCGTAACTGAGCGCGAGGCCGAAGGATCGGACGGGAAAAATATCAAAATATTTGTTTGAGAGCATAGTTTGGCCGTGATAATAATAGCCTTCAAGGTTGAAGCCCCAGTGGTTAAGGCCCAAAGTGTACAAGATGCCGCGTTCGCGCATGGTTCGATCTATCTGACTTAACAATACCCCGTTCTTGACGTACCGAACGTCATTGACCACGTTGAAACTGCAGCCCGCACCTACAACTATCCAATCGGCTATTTTATAGTTTAGGGTAAGGTTGTTTCGCATATACTCGAATGCGATGCCCTCATAACCTACAAAACCATACGTTGATGCCGTGACGTTTTTTTCAGTAAAGATGAATTGATAGTTTATGCTAAATTGCGCAAATAGGCATTGTTTGACCCGAAACCCATAGAACGGTGATTGATGAACAAAACCTGTATCCGTTATCCCAAAAAATACAAATTTGGGATCGGCGTTGTAGCTTTGCAGATTGCTGTAATCCATGCCGACAACCGGGGCAAGATAGGTTTGGGCGTGGACAGTACGGGTCATGCAAAATAATAGTAGCGAAAAGTAAAGGTGTTTCATAATGTGTGGTTGTTATTGTTTGCGCTTTCCCCACCCGCGCCAAATGCGGATATCATAACTAAGGGCGATACCAAAAGAGCGTGTGGGCGCAATAATCAAAGCTTCTTTCAGGTTGGTGTATGTTGTTAATCCATGATAATACAAGCCCTCCAAGTTAAAATTTTTATAGTTGATTCCTGCTGAAAAAAGCAGCCCGTTCTCACGAAAAGTTCGTATGATTTGATCGCTTTTTTCACCTTTTAAACGAAGATGAACCTCGTTGACCACGTTAAGGCTTCCGCCTGCTCCCAGGGTGAGCAAGTTGGCCAATTTGTAGTTCAACAACAGGTTGTTTCGTATGTGTTTGAACATAATGCCATCAAAAGGTATAAAATTAAACACGCCCGCATTGACCTTTTTTTCTGTGTAAGTAAATTGATAGACCAAATTCAGGGAGCCTACTATTTGCTGTTTTGCCCTGAAGCCCCAAAAAGGTGTTTCATTGACAAAACCTGTGTCCGTGATCCAAAATGTCTGGAATTGTGGATCAAGATCAATGCTGCGGAAATTGCTGTAATCCATGCCGACAAGCGGGCCGATGTAGGTTTGGGCCTGGGTGGCACGAGTTGTGCAAAAAAATAGTAGTAAAAAGTAAAAATGTTTCATAGTCTGTGGTTATGGTATTGAAAAATGAAAATCTTGGTGAACGCAAATGCACTTTGGCTCACCAAGATCGGATGTTAACGCAGCGAAAATAGTTTTTCTGATCTTATCAATTTACCAGAGGTGTCATAATAAAGCCGCAGGGTCAAGCCCGAGGTACTGCTCCTCAACTGGTATGGCGAATTGGGAGGGCCTTCATACAACAACCTGCCCATGAAATCAAATTCTCGAACCTTGACAGAATTGTTTTGTATAGGGTCGTAACCATCACGGTTTCTGTTCGGGTTGGAATCATATTGATTCGCATAATATTCTGAACAATTGGGGTCGTCAGCATTACAGTCCTTTAATATTACCCGCTTGGTGTCAATATATTTTGCCCCTATTTGAGGAGAAAAGACCTCAATGGAGATACTCTGAGGGTAAAACTGATATTTTGGGAAATTGGTCAGAGTCAAGCAATTACAGGTACCAAATTGTGTATTGCCCTGCATACCGCATACGGATTGGTATTGGGTGCTTTTCCCGCCTACAATGGTAAACCGGTATTGAGCCAATGGAAGCCCGCCCTGTACACAGAATTCGGCGGCATCGTCTTCTTCACAAACCCAATCAGGGCCAATAATTTTCAAAGGCCCGCATGACGGGATACTGCCATCGGCCAAAGCATATCCCGTATTGACACAAATATATTCCCAAGCACGCGCCACGGCCAGAAATTCATCAGAACAGCGCCCATATTGGGCCAACACGATTGATATCGTGGCTTTCATCATATCAGGGTAATCACTATTGGATGGTAGTAATTTGAGGGCATCCAATACTATCTTGATTGCTTTATGAATGCTCAAGCCTGGGATGTTTTTTTCATTTCTGCCTTCTGATATCAAATAAAACCAATGGCTTAAAGGCAATGAGCGTTCGTGTGGCGATACTCCGTTTTTTACATCTGAGTAACACCTGAATTGCGGGACTCTTAAATCTCTTCCAAATAGCACAGGGTCGTCATCAGCCAATAACCAATCTAAATTATTTGTAGAAAGATACTCAACATAAGTCCCGAGCATGTCGCAAATGCCTTCATGCAATGTTTTATTCCCTATTTTATCGTATGTTAGGTATTTACTCAAGTAGGTATGCGCCAACTCATGACCGGCTACATCAAAAACTGCATATGATTGCCCTGACTCTTCACCAAACAATACATAAGCAATGTTGGTTGTAGGGCCCAAAATGGCAAAGGCACCTCTCTTGTTACAAACCCCAGCATTCACTTTATCAAATTTAATATTTATCGTTTTATAATTCTCAACGATTGGTACTATTACATAATATGCTTGATAAACCTTGGGGTTTGCCTCAATTGACCACTGCGCAGCATTCGTGACAGGGATGAGACTAGAAACCCACTCTCCTGAACTCAGTTTTGAATTTGGACAGGTTGCAAAATTGTACACTGCAATTTTCTGATCGGGCGTTTCAAGTGTGGTTTGGCCGCCAATGGTTCTATCTGTCAAATTTTGTGTTCCATACGCCTGTGTCGGTGCATTAAGGTGAGCAAGGATAGCTGCCGTTTTAATAATTTCTCCCGTCATGGCATCAATCCATGCCACTTTAAGTGTTTCATCTTCATATACGACCCGCCAAGCCAATCTGTACTCGCACTGATATTCAATATGATGCGTTATGAGCAATTCTGATTCGTACAGATTGTCAACACTCAACATGTCGGGCAGATCTGCCGCTAATATATTGGAATTTGAGCTCAGGTTTATGCCCGTAAGCACATGAGGGAAAAGCATAAACGCTTCATCGCAAGGGTCTGTTGGCTCGCCAGCTATCCTAAAGACTACAGTGTAACCGCCTCCATCTACCTTTATGCCATGGTAATATTGTTCATACGTCCTGTATTTGATGGTGCTGTCCAATAGGCTAAATTCCTCACGCAATAACGCAAAAGTAGTCCCCACATCAAGCCCCATTCGCTGTATCACCACATCAAGGCTGTCGGACTTGTCGGGATTCAACATCAAAGCACCCGTTTCCAATAGCCTGTTTATCAATGGTCTGATTAACGCCATTTGCCCATTGGATAAAAACGCATTGATATTTGCACAATCTGATACAGGGGTGTATGTGCTGTCCTGTGCCAATGACAAACAGGGTAGCAGACATGTGCAAAACCAGTAGGATAGTCTTAGCTTTAGATTAAAACGCAAGTTGTTGAAAATGAGTGATTTCATAATGAATAGTAATTTTACAATGAAATGACCGTCCTGTGTGCGCAGCAATTTGCGCACACAGGACAGTCTGAATTTGTTTGTTAATGCTGCACCACTACCTTGGCGCGCTGCCTGCCCGAAGGCCCTTGCAGCTCTACAAGGTAGATGCCGGAGGGCCAAGTTGCGGTATCAACGGTCTTGGTACCCGTAGCGTCATTGCGGTAAATTACTCGCCCATACGAATCATGAACCAACAGCGTATAGGAACTTTTTGGGCCTTCTATGACAAATTGTTCCGAACTGGGGTTCGGATACAAAATTATTTTCTCTGAGACCAGGCTGTTGGAGGCCCTGCGTGCGCCATTGGCCAAGGGAGCAACGAACACCTGTGAAACTAAGTTAAGGTGCTGGCATTCGGGAGTGGCACTGCTCAGCTGTGCTTCGTCCACATCGGCGACCTGTTCAAATAAGCCAATGGCTGCATCATGGTTTAGCTCTGTTTCCGTGGTGGCGGCAGTGACCCATGATTCAAGGTACAGTTTCCAGGCTAAGTCACTGACCGATTTTGTGCTCACCCCATCCAACATGCACATATTGTTTCTGTCCTCTGAGTGACCTGTCGTGAAGCAATCGGTGCATTCGGTTCGGCAGCTGGGATCATAACCTTCGGCTGGATTGCCCGCATTCAGAAGGATCGGAAGCCCAAGGTCACAGGCTCCCCCTACAAGGGCCTTGCGCATGAAATAATCAGATGGCACTGGGATGCCGCCTGGCACGTTCCACACATTGCCACGGGCATTGACCACATTGCCTGGCACACTCCGTTTGATGTAGCAGATGTCAAAAAAATTCTCTCCTATGCCAAAATTGCCCTTTCTGAATTCGTTGGCCCGGAGGCCGCCGCTGTTATTGAGGGCATCAATGTCCAACAAGATGTCCTCCCCGCCCACACAGGCAAAACCGCAATCCAAGATACGGGCGCAATCCATGCGGAGCAACCCGTAATCCGTATTGAACTTAAAGCCTTTTACGCCACCGTTTAGGCCAACCCCCGCGATGATGGCGTTTTGTATGGTCGTACCGCTGGATAAGTTGATGTTGTTTTCCCCCTGGAGTGCATTGATACCGTAAGAACCGCCACCTGCATCAATGGTGCTGCTCATGGCGATCAACACCTTGACGTTTTTCAAAACAATAGGATCCGAAATCCAGCCATTTATCAAAGTACAATTCAACAAGGTAGCACCAACGCTCATGTCATCAAACCGAAAGCTGCTGTTCAGGGATTCGATATTTGTCACCGTGGCATAGCGGGTTCTGTACAGGTCAAGCCCATAGTTGTTGTAAAAGCTGCTGTTGGCCACCACGACTGAGAAGTTGATGTCCTGGGTGCGCAGCCCATGATCAACATCCCTAAACTCGCAATCACGGACCGTGACCATGCGGCCATTCTCACAGTAAAGGCCGACCTGATCCAATGCCGGATTGGGCACGCAGCCGATATCGCCATCCTTAAAGCGCAGCTGACCTGCGGTGGTGGATACCCCTTCTTTGTGAAAGACACGCGCACTACAGCCTACTTCCACGGTGCCGTTGCGCAGCGTCAGGTTGCCGCCCGTTTTTTCGAGCACGGCGGCGCGGTTCAATTTGATGAAGCGATAGGGTTTGCCTGCTCCGATCAAGGTGAAATTCTTTGGAAACTCTGCTATATGCCCCTCGTCAAACTCAAAACAGCCGTCGCCGATGATGGTCACATCACCACCGAACACGATCTTGCCCCCTTTTTCTATTTTGATGCGGGCGCGCCCGTTTTCCACCAAACCGGCATCGGGGTTGTCGCGCAACTCTATGATGGCTCCGGGTTCGAGGGTGAGGGTGGCGTTTTCTTGAATCACCAAGGCCGAATTATTGTGGACCACCAATTTTCCTCCCGACTTAATGTTGATCTCTGCACCAGTAGCAAACAAATTGGCACTTTTATTTGCATGATCTCCTCCTATTGCGAGTGTGGCACCCGATTGAACATTGACCACCGCGTCGCAGAAAGTGAATGCATTCATCGTGGGCAATGGCGAATTGGCCTCAAAGCCCAGCGCGTAGCCCAATCGCCCCTGATTGTTGATGCTCAGTTTTCCGTTTGTGGTGCTGATATTGATACTTTTCAGGCGATTATAGGCAGGGCTGCCCATGTTGTAGTAGGTCGTCAGGTTTTCCACCAATTGACCGTACGGATAACCGTTGGCAGGTGCTTCCAGCTCCTCCCTGATCACATCACCGATGCGCGCATCCAACTGTACGTGCGCTTGGCTGAACTCCTGCAAACTGGTGATCTCATTTGTTGACCTGACCGTGGTGGCATTGCAGCGGTTGGGGGAGCCACAAGGCTGCGGGGCCAAGGGGTTGGAAGGCGCCACCGCGCTCAGGCTGCTGAACGTGGGGATGAACGTGTGGTGGAAAATGGGCATGCCCGGCAGGGAACTGGTGAAGGCAATGCTCGGGAACGGCACCAAGGAGCTCCGCAAGGCAGCATCCACGCCGATGACCCCAAAAATTCCCAGGTTGCTGTTGCCGCCCGGCATTACATCCAAGGGCAGGCCTGTGAAGGTGATTGAAATGGAGGTATTTACGGATTCGCCCGGGACGCCGGCAATGTCAACAAGCATCGAGCCCGCAAAAACCTCTGTTGCAACATTGTTCCCAGTTGCACGAATGGTCATACTTGCTGACATATCAGCGCACATGATGACATTTATCTTGGGTATGGTGAAGCAAATATTTCCCACCATTGCCATAGTGTACAAGGTACCGCCCGCGACAAAATCGTTTTCCAGCGGGGTGCCGTTGTTGGTACCGTTGGCCAATGCCACGTGTCGGATGGACAATGCGCCCATTGCATCCAATTCGGCCTGAAACGCCACCTGCTCTGCATTGGTTATGGTTATGCCCGTTACGCCTGGCACTATGTCCTGGATTTCGGCCCGCTGAAGCAGCATCTGGCGCGGTGCAGGCGCATCAAGGGCGCCCAGCGCAGCGTTCAGGGCCGGAATAGAGCCCAAAGGACTGCTTCCGCCCAAGCCGTCGAACCTGCCCAATTGAAGACTGAGCCACTTCACCATGCACTGTATCCCGATCGGGATATTGGCCCCGCGCAAGGGCGAGTCGTATGTGATAAACAAGCGCGTATCATGGCTCAGATTGTTGGTCTCCATGTCCAACAGCGCGTACTTCCCGATCAGGCCGCCCAGGCTGACGCCCAACACCACGTTTGGCTCGGTGCTGCCCGCCTCTGCTTTTTTCTGGTTGACCAATCGAATCACCTCTTCCAACATAAAGGCATTGCGCTGGATGTAGTCCACGTTGTTCTCTAAGTCAACATAGATAAGGTCGTAGCCTTCTCCAGATAAATAATCTTTTAAATTAGAGGGTGTTTGGCCATCCCAAACCTCCTCATTAAGTTTATCAAATAAAGTTGTATAGGTTATTGGAAGTATTGGCAATCCTGGAAATTCAAAGCCCTCCACTACAATCAGGGGCCTGCGCAGTTTTTTAGCACCACAGGAATAGAAAAACTGCACTTTGCCACGGGCAAATCCTCCAAGGTGGGGCTTGATGCCTGTGACCAAAAATGATTCATCAGGGGTATTACTGTAGTTTGCAAAACGATTTGCAGGCGGTTCGCTTACGTTTAGGTGGGTATGCGCCTGCCACCAACGCCCCCCTTTTCGGATGCGCAATTTGATGTCCTTAGTCCCATCTGCGGCATAGTGTATTGACAAAGTGCCGCCAGCAGCCAAGCCTCGCCAGCCGAGACCATCATCGGCATCCACTTCTACATTATTGATGCTCCACCCTATGTTCTTGAATATCAAGTCGGTGGGCAACATCAAAGTAGGGTTAAGAGAGTTGACTTCAACCTTTAATACCGATCCCACAAAGGAAGTGTCCGAAAAATAAGGGCTTTCTGTTCGATTCGGCACATCGTGATATTGCCCATTGCTGTAACTCAGCAAGTTGTTGCTGACAGCGTAGGGCTTGATGTGGTCATAGTGGATCGCCAGCAGAGCCAGCGGCACGGTATCGGAATGCTCGTATTGCCTGATCTTGTCTATATACGTTGTATAAGAAGGAAGGGTGCTGCCATTGGTGCCCGTTTTGCTTTGTTGCATATTGCCGTAAAGCATACCGAAGACGTTGATGTCCACGGCGTTGCTGTCGTTGATATCGCCGCGGTAGGCCAAAGGCTCCACCAAGGGCATGGCAAGGTTGTACAGGTAGCCTGTCGGCACCTGTGTTTTGTCCAAAGGCGCACAAAGATGGGCCAATTTTTGGGTGATGCGGATGTCCTGTGCGCCGGATGAAAAGCAGAAGCAGCACAGTACGATCAAAAAAAACAATTTTTTCATGTTATAAAGGTGGTTTTGGAAAAGGCATAAAAATGGCTGGCCGCAGGTGTTACAAATTCCCGCAACAGTTGTATTTCAGCCTTCTTGTGAATGAATTAGTTTGAGTATATTATGTCAAAGCGCCCGTCGGTAATGACCAAAGAGTCTTTCCTATCGGTTATATTATCATAGTTTCCTCTAAAAAGTTTGAAGCGAAAAGTACCGGACAAAATATTTTTGCTGGGGTCATATTTTGTGATGACCAATTGATTGGTGGAATCAATCTTATTGTCTGTCGGGACGTATATTTTATTTGTATTATGATTACTATAAAAGACATTAAATGCATTTCCAGAGCTAGTACTGTTAGGTTCCGACGGAAAGGTTTTTCCTTGTACGGCTATAATACCAAATTGAAAAAGTTGTATATCCCAATCCTTATCGCCTAAATACACCTGCCTGTTGGCTTGTAAAAAGCCTCCCTGGGGGGTACCTTTTTCATTGATAAACGCATCAAACAATTGAAATGCGGGGTTTAGGTACGATCGCCAATCCGCCTTGGCCACCCATATTTTGCCGTTCACCTTGCAACCGAAGGTATTGGCCCCGGTGGTCGTCATGGGCGGCAGGGTGTCGGGTTTTTCCGCCACGGGCGGTGGGGGCGGTGGTGGGTCGGGGGTTTCCTTGCGGCAGGCGACGAAAAAGAGGAGCAGCCCCCCTATAATCCCCCCGAAGGGGGGAAAGGCCCTCGTGAGGCCTACGAGGCCTCCCTTCGTTGCCTTGCAAGGGGGGAAAGAGTGTGATTTTGTCATGGTAAATTTATTTTAAAGTGTTGAAAATGAAATACTTATGGTATAATTTCTGGGGCAGGGGCCACAAGGCCGTACAATTAGTTTATACTATTTTTCGATAACTCGTTGATTATTATCACATTATCTTATTTTCCAATTATCACATTGTTCTTAGTTTGAGTATATTATGTCAAAACGCCCGTCAGTGATGACCAAAGAGTCCTTCCTGTCGGTTATTTTGTCTTTTTCTCCCCTGAAAAGTTTGAAGTGAAAGGTGCCGGACAATATGTTATTGTCCGGATCATACTTCGTGATGACCAATTGATTAGTGGAATCAATCTTATTGTCCGTTGCATAATACCATTTTAATGTATTTTCATTTCTGTAATAAACACTGAAGGCATTGCCAACTGTTCCTAAAGGGCGGGAAGGATAAGTGCCTTCCGATGCTCTTAACCCAAATTGAAAAAGTTGTGCATCCCAATCCTTATCGCCTAAATACACCTGCCTGTTGGCTTGTAAAAAGCCTCCTGGGGGGGTGTTTTTTTCATTGATAAACGCATCAAACAATTGAAAAGCGGGGTTTAGGTACGATCGCCAATCCGCCTTGGCCACCCATATTTTGCCGTTCACCTTGCAACCGAAGGTATTGGCCCCGGTGGTCGTCATGGGCGGCAGGGTGTCGGGTTTTTCCGCCACGGGCGGTGGGGGCGGTGGTGGGTCGGGGGTTTCCTTGCGGCAGGCGACGAAAAAGAGGAGCAGCCCCCCTATAATCCCCCCGAAGGGGGGAAAGGCCCTCGTGAGGCCTACGAGGCCTCCCTTCGTTGCCTTGCAAGGGGGGAAAGAGTGTGATTTTGTCATGGTAAATTTATTTTAAAGTGTTGAAAATGAAATACTTATGGTATAATTTCTGGGGCAGGGGCCACAAGGCCGTACAATTAGTTTATACTATTTTTCGATAACTCGTTGATTATTATCATATTATATTATTTACTAATTATCACATTGCACTTAGTTTGAGTATATTATGTCAAAACGTCCGTCGGTAATGACCAAAGAGTCTTTCCTATCGGTTATTTTAAACTTTTCTCCCCTAAAAAGTTTGAAGCGAAAAGTACCGGACAAAATATTTTTACTGGGGTCATATTTTGTGATGACCAATTGATTGGTGGAATCAATCTTGTTGTCTGTCGTATAATACCATTTTAATGTATTTTCATTTCTGTAATAAACACTGAAGGTATTGCCAGAGCTAGTACTGTAAGGTTCCGACGGAAAAGATTTCCCTTGGACGGCTATAATACCAAATTGAAAAAGTTGTGCATCCCAATCCTTATCACCTAAATAAATCTGTCTGTTGGCTTGTAAAAAGCCTCCCTGGGGGGTATTTTTTTCATTGATCCAGGAATCAAACAATTGAAAACTTGGGTTTAGGTATGCTTGCCAATCCGCCTTGGCCACCCATATCTTGCCGTTCACCTTGCAGCCGAATGTGCGGGCCCCGATCGTGGTCATGGGCGGCAGGGTGTCGGGTTTTTCCGCCACGGGCAGAGGCGGTGGGGGCGGCGGTGGGTCGGGGGGGTCCTTGCGGCAGCCCAAAAGCCACAATGCCAGCAGCGATACGAGCAACAATTTTTTCATGTCCTGAAAATTTTAAGTGTTAGAGAAAATTAGGTGTTATTGGGGGGAATATTTTAGGTCAAAACGGCCATCAGAGATGACCATCTTATCGTTTTTGTTGATGGAATCTCGGTATAATTCAAAGGCAAAAGTGCCGGATATTATATTTTTTACGGTGTCTATGTAAGTTATTGTTACACAATTATTTGGATTATTAAAATAAGAACTTTGGTATAGAGTACCATACCTCCAATATTGAGCTCCAATTCTTGGATGAGGGTCGCAATTTTTTCCGACACTAAAAAAAGTAGGCCCAAAAGTTATTGAAAGCAAATCGTCAATATAGGGGTCTTTTGAAATAAGCCTACAACTCATTGAGCCATTACCTTCGAGTGTTTTTTCAAATACCCTTGCACTTTTTGCTACCACGGTAACAGAACCAAGTGGCACCCTCGGCACCCATACCTGATTGTATATCATGCACCCAAAAGTATTTTTCCCTTCCTGTGTCTCGGGCGGGAGTTTGGTGTAGTCCACTTCCTCGGGCGGCGGCGGGGCAGGGGCTTCTTTATGGCAGGCAGCGAAGATGAGCAGGGAAAAAAAGAGCAGCAGTGGCCTTTTGGCCCTCCAGATGGGGAAAGGCTCGATCTGCGTGGACGATGATCGGGTAGTAAGTATTTGACCTTTTAATAAGTCGCGGATGTTTTTCATGGATACAATTGTTTGATTGTAAATGTTTTGTGTGAAGCAAAATTATAGCAGAAGGTATTGACAATGTGAAAACCGGATCCTTAAATGCTTCCACTATGCAAAAATGGGGTTTATTATAAAATGAGTCAAACCCAAATATTCTCATATTGTGAGACTTCAAAACCGGATTTGTCTTATCTTATGAGAAAAATGGAGCGTTTTATGCAAAAAAGTCTCACATTGTGAGACTAAGGCAGGCCAAACAGCCCAAAAGTCTTGATATGCGAGACTTTTATCATGGGTCATTCTTAATATGTGAGAAAAAAATATGTTTTATTGCCAAGCATTACGGAATGATCGGATACCCAAACAGCCGCCGGTGATGGCCAAGGAGTCCTTTCGATTGATGATTTTGTCGTGATTGGATGAAGCATAATTCAATACATTTGTCCCCTCGTTTATTTTCAAACAATAGTTTTTTTATGCCCTCCCGACGTTCATTTTTGCAATCAGCGGCCTTGCTTGGCGCCGCAACGGTAATCCCTGCTTCAGAAGCCCAAAACACAGCCCAGGCACCGGCCATTTTGGCCCAAAAGCCTAAGTCAAAGATCAACCTCGGCTTTATCGGGGTAGGCTATCGGGGCCAAAGCCATGTGGAATTGGCCCTTATGCGCGAAGACTGTCAGGTGGTGGCCATAGCCGACCCTCAGCAGGTCATGCTGGATGGCACCCTCAAATTGTTCGATGATAAAAAGATCAAACGACCCAAGGTGTATGCCAATGGCGACTATGATTACCTCAATCTGCTCGCGGACAAAAGCATTGATGCCGTGGTCATTGCCACGCCCTGGGAATGGCATACCCAACAGGCCGTAGCGGCCATGAAGGCAGGAAAATACGTGGCAACCGAGGTGTGCGGCGCTTTTTCGGTGGATGAATGTTGGCAATTGGTCAACACCCACGAAGAAACGGGGCAGCACCTGATGTTTCTGGAAAATGTGTGCTACCGCCGCGATGTCATAGCCGTACTGCAAATGGTGCGCGAGGGCTTGTTTGGCGAATTGATCCACTTTGAATGCGGGTATCAGCACGATCTGCGCAACGTAAAATTCAACGATGGCAAAAATGCCTACGGTGGTGGCGTGGAGTTTGGCGAAAAAGGCTTCCACGAGGCACGCTGGCGTACCAAACACTCCGTAGGCCGCAATGGCGACCTGTACCCCACCCACGGCATCGGGCCTGTGGCCATGTATGCCAATGTAAACCGCGGCAACCGCTTTACCCACCTTACCTCAACGGCCTCTAAAGCACGCGGCCTGAACCACCACATCGTTAACCACCCCAATGGCGGCCCCAGTCACCCCAATGCCAAAATCAATTTCCAATTAGGCGATGTGGTCACGACGGTGCTCAAAACCACCAACGGCGAATCGGTGATCATTTCCCATGACACCAACCTGGCACGACCCTACTCATTAGGTTTTCGGGTGCAAGGCACAGGCGGCATCTGGATGGATGTCAACAAAAGTATTATGCTGGAAGGCAAAACCAAAGCCCATGCCTGGGAAGATGCCAAAGATTGGTTGGACAAATACGATCATCCGCTCTGGAAACGCTTTGGCGCCGATGCCAAAACTGCAGGCCACGGCGGAATGGATTTTTTCGTTTTCCATCACTTCATTGAGTCTGCCAAAAGGAATATCGCGCCGCAAATGGACGTGTACGACGCCGCAACGTGGATGGCCATCACGCCGCTGTCCGAGGCCTCCATTGCCATGGGCAGCGCGCCACAGGCGTTCCCCGATTTCACAAGGGGCCGATGGATAGAGCGAAAGCCCAATTTTGCCTTTGGAGATGAGTTTTAGGTGTTTTTAACCTAACTTTTTGATGAATGACTAAGCCCAAACAGATTTTTCAAAAGTATAAAAGACCAATATCTTAGTTTAGGGTAGCCTTTGTGCCACGTTTAGTTCAACTCCAGCACCAAGGCTGTCTTGCCTGCCAATTTTAGTCCATCTTTTAAGTTAAGAATTTCCCCTGATAGCACATCTTTACCTGTTGCCTTGGCGGCGATAATCTCTTCGAAGCGCCGCGTATCCACGGTGGCAGAGCTGCTGTTGTTGTTGAGCACCACCATGATCGTTTTTTGGGGAGTGTACCTAAAGTAGGTATAAATACCATTAAAAGGGGCAAAATGAAGGGTTTTTCCGCTGTGAATGGATGTTGCCGTTTTGCGCCACCGGAGCATTTTTTTCAAAAAATCCTGCATTTGGCGCTGTTGTTCATTGAGCCCCTGTCCCGTAAAGGCATTCACGGCATCACCGGCCCAGCCGCCCGGGAAATCACTGCGGATAACACCATGATTATTGGGCGCTTTGGCATTGTCCATCAGCACTTCCGTACCGTAGTAAATTTGGGGTATGCCGCGGATGGTAAGCAGATAAGTCAGGGCCATTTGGGTAAGCCCTGCATCACCATTGAGCTGGGTGAACAGGCGGTCCATGTCGTGGTTGTCGCCAAAAACAAGGATGTTTTGAGGGTCTGCATAGGCAAAATCATTGGCCAAGGACTCGTACAGGCGCGTGAGCCCCTTACTAAAATCCGATTGTTCGTTTTCTTTAAGAGCTTGTGTTAGGGCGGATTGCATTGGGAAGTCCATCACGCTTTTGAGGCAGCTACGATTGCCGTCATGGGTCTTTTTACCTCGTTGCCAATAAGAAGTAATGAGCGGGTTGAAGCTCCATTCTTCGCCCACAATATTGAAATTGGGGTATTCACTCATGATGCCGCACGACCATTTTTCCAAAAACTCCTTGTCGGAATAGCAATAGGTGTCCTGTCGAATACCACCCAGCTGAAGCGTTTCAATCCACCAGATGGAATTTTGGATAAGATAGGTAGCCAAAAAGGGATTTTTGCCGTTCATATCGGGCATGGTACGGTCAAACCAGCCCTGAGTTTGTAGTTTTTTATCGTATTGCGCGGCATAGAGGTCTTGGTTGATCGTGCGCCGGTGGTTGGAGAGTTGGAAGGAATCTGGGAAGTTGATCCAGTTTTTGAAGGGCAAGTCTGACATCCACCAGTGTTTGGAACCGGTATGGTTTACCACACCATCAAAAATTAGTTTCATGCCTTTTTGGCGCATTTTATCGGACAATTCTTTGTAATCATCCAAACTGCCAAAACGCGGATCCACGCGATAGTGATCCGTGATAGCGTAGCCGTGATAGGAATAAGCGGCCATGTCATTTTCCAGCAGTGGTGTGCTCCAGAGGGCAGTATATCCCAGGTCAGCGAGATAATCAAGGCTGTTGATAATGCCCCGGATGTCGCCGCCATGACGCCCGCCATCAAAATTGCGGTCTATTTTTGGCTCTCTTGTGCCAGCCACTACGTCATTGACAGGATCGCCATTGACGAAACGGTCAGGCGTGATCAAACAAATCACATCTTCGGTGCCGAATCCCTTGAAATCAGTGGCCTTTTTTTGTCGGGGCAAAAGGGTGTAATCCTGGGAAAGCACGGTTTTTCCGTTTTTTTGAAAAGCAATGGGGAAAGTACCGGGGCGAGTACCCGGCGTGATGTGCAGGTCAATAAACAGGTAATTCGGGCTATCAGCACGATGGATTTTTCTGATCGTCACTCCTTTATAGCGGATCACTGGGGTTGTGCTTCCAATACCATCAGCGTGTACCAGTAATTGGAGTACGGGGTTTTGCATACCCACCCACCAGTTTTGGGGTTCAATGTGGCGTATTTGGGCAACGACAATATTGGAACACGCTAAAATAAGCACAAGAGCGACTAATCGGTATAACTTATTCATAATCAATATTTAATATTTTAAAATGTTATTTTTTTGAGCCGCTATTGAAGCAAAAAAATCAAAGGCAGCTGCAATCTTTTTGCCCAGGAGCGTTCTGAGTGATCTTCTCCGGGGAACACCAGCGACAAAAGATTTTTATCAGTGTAACCACCTGCTTTCAGTATGGCATCCGCCTGTTGTTGATAGGGCGCATACCATCCGTCCAAGTTTAGGGAGCCGTGGTCAAAGTACAGTTTGTGCTTTTTGGGATTGGGTAAATGTTCTTTAAAGTATTGCAGAAATGCCGCAGGTATAGGATTGCCATCAAGCACAAAAATACCCGGCCAATGGGTACTCAGGCAGGCTGCCCCGCCAAAAACACGGGGATATTCGCAAATAGCGTACATGGAAATGAGGCCACCCATGCTGCTTCCAGCCACAAAGGTGTGTTTGCGATCTTTATAGGTAGCATATTCGCGGTCAATAAAGGGTTTGAGCTCGGTGACCAAAAATTTCAGGTAAGCATCGGAGTGTATTTTGTACTCGCCAAAAACAGAATGGCCATTGGAGCGGGCTGCCTGATAAATACTGTCTTTAACCTGTTGTGCCAGCATTTCAAAAGGTTTTTGAGGGAAATAATCGGAATGTCGGCTTGCACCACCATTCCAGATAGCAACCACAATACAATCCTTGATTTTGGCCTCGCGCAGCAGGTGGCTAACGACCTCATCCACCTGCCATTCCTGTTTGTTCCAGGTCACGGTACTATCAAACAGCATTTGCCCGTCATGCATGTACAGGACGCTATATTTTTTTTGGCTTGAGTAAGCATCGGGCAGCCACACATCCACATTGCGGGCTGTCACATACTTAGAGTTGAAGTTGGCGTGGCGTTTTATGGTGCCTGCTGCAGGCTTAGGCAATTGAGCCGATACCCAAAAGGATGGCAACACTAAAAAAAGAATAAAAAAATATCTTATCATAAGCCTTTAAGAACACCCGAATATGGCGGGTCATTCTTTTAGGCAAAGGAAGGCAATTCTGGGTTCACGAGCAAACATGAATCATCTCCAATTTTTAAAACCAATTATACGCTTTTTCAACACTCATGGTTGGTATTAAAAATTGGAGATGATTCATATAGCTTTTCCCAACCGAGCCATTTACAATGCCATAGGCACTTCCATGAGCAAAATACGGGCCTTGCTGTCTGCCTTGATATCAACGGATGTCTCGTTCCAAAGGCCCAAGCCATCGCGTTTGCTGAGGGCCTGCCCATTTACGGTGGCATCTCCTTCAATCATGAAGATGTAAACGCCATTTTTAGTAGCATCCTTAAGCGTGTATGTGACTTGTTTATCTTTGTCAAACTGCCCCATATTAAACCACGCATTCTGATGTACCCATACGCCCTCATCATCAGGGCTGGGCGATAAAATTTGCAGGAATTTGTTGGCCATTTTTGATTCATCCAACTTGATCTGATCATAGCGGGGCGTGACGGCCTTTTTATTGGGAAACATCCATATTTGGAGGAAACGCACCTCGGAATCCGTGTTTTTGTTAAACTCGGAGTGCGTGATGCCCGTTCCAGCGCTCATGACCTGTATGTCGCCCTGTTTTATCACAGCGACATTGCCCATGGAGTCTTTGTGCTCCAGATCACCTGAAAGTGGTATGGAAATGATCTCCATATTGTCATGCGGGTGCGTGCCAAAGCCCCTTCCTGCTGCCACAATATCATCATTTAGCACGCGCAGCACGCCAAAGTGCATGCGTTCAGGGTTATAATAGTTGGCAAAACTGAAGGTGTGGCGGCTGGTAAGCCAGCCGTGGTTGGCTAAGCCGCGCGTTTCTGATTTGTGCAATACCATGCTTGAGTCTAAATGGGTAGCTGTGTTGGGCAAATGGTTGTAACCGACGATATCCAAGGGCTTGAGTTCGTCAATGTCATTTTCGAGCAGGTTGGCCAATGCTTTTGAAGAAGCCAGCATACTAGTGCCCAAAACACCGAGTTGGAGAAATTTTTTTCTGTCCATAGCCTTACGCCTGTTTAACCAGTTGGATCTCAGCCTGTAACTTTACGTCTTCACTCACTAATACACCGCCGGATTCAAGTGCCGCATTCCAGATAAGGCCAAAATCAGTGCGGTTTATTTTTCCGCTGATGGAGAACCCGGCTTTTTGATTGCCCCAAGGATCAGTACCGATGCCTGAAAATTCCACGTCAAAGGACACAGGCTTGGTCACGTCACGTATGGTCAAATCACCGCTTATTTTTCCTGAAGCAGCATTGTAGTTCGTGCTCACGAATTTGAGTGCAGGATATTGTTCGCTGTTGAAAAAATCAGCGCTTCGCAGGTGACCATCGCGTTGTTCGTTGCCAGTGTTGACGGATGCAGTATCAGCGCTAAAAGAAACCTGAGCCTGTTCAAATTGCTCATCGGCCTGTGCGGAAGCCTCAATGACGTTAAACTGTCCGGTCACATTGGTGATCATGAGGTGTTTTACCTTGAATTGTACTTCGCTGTGTGAAGGGTCAAGTGCCCAGTTTGTAGTTGCCATGATTGATGTTGTAAAATATGGTGATAAATTAATGGTGCAAAGTTGTGGCCTTTGTGCGGTGCCGTGAAATGTCAAAACAGAGGATAGCATTGTCAAAATCATGGAAAAGATGATTTATCCCCTAAATTCAGAAAAGGTCATGCCAGTACACTTTTTAAAAAATTTGCTGAAGTGTGCCACATCCTCATAGCCCAGGCGGAATGCTACCTCTTTTGCACTGAGATCAGAGTACTGGGCAAGTCGTTTGGCCTCCAAAGCTAAACGGTTCAGGATAAAGTCCTTGGCCGAAACCCCTGTCTCAGATTTTACCACCTCGTTCAGATAATTGCTCGTAAGACTCTGACTATCAGCATAATCTGCTACATGATGCCAAAGGGAATAATGTTGTTCCACCTCATCCTTGAAACGCCGGACAATAGTAGCCTGGCGGTGTTCCAACTTGGTATTGGCCATTGCTTTGCCCGTTTTGATGCGTTTTAGCTCAAGCAAAAAAAGTTTGAGCCAGCTGCCCAAAATCTCTGCGTTTTCAGGGCCGGTGTGTTGTGATTCTTGTATAAATTTCTGAAAAAAAAGGTCCAGGCCTTGTAACTCCACTTCGCTGAGGCTGAAAGGTTTTGCCTCGTCGCAATTGAAAAACAATTCCATTCCGCTAAGGCGTTCGGGCGGGAGACTGTATTTTAACAAAAAATCAGTGGTAAACATGAGCACATGGCCTTTTACCGTTGTGTTTTCAGGAATACTCAGCTGATGTATTTGTCCCGGGGAGATGGTAAAGACGGTGTTGGATACAAGGTTATAATTTTTAAAATCAATTTGGTGTACTCCGGAAGTTGCACGGGCAACCACAATTATGGTATAATAGTCATGTCTATGTGGGGCCACGGGCATGGCTCCGGGTTTTTTATCTGCCTCAATGGCCTCCATTGTTTTATACACAAAGGGCAGGGGCAAACGGGAAACGCGAATGGTGTGTGACATAAAGTTGATTTCAGACACAAACAACGGCGTTGGACAAAAGTTGAAAATCCGGTGAATGCCAACAATGGACAAAACCAATATCCCCAATCCCTGTTTAACTTATAAAATACTACGTTTATGGCAAAGTTTGACCTATTGTAACAACAACGGCTTATTGCGGCAAAAAGCAGCCGAGACCCAAGTGCTTCTTTTTACGTATATAAGTTCCACTATTCATCATTAAATTTATGTGTGCCATGAAAAACGGATTTTTTCGCCTGTGCACCCGCTTCGCTACCCCTTTTGTCATGCTGTCCTTCCTTCTGTTTGCAGGAAGTTGGAGAGGGCTTTCCCAAGTGCCCTTTACCTGCGAGGATCAGTTCTTTATGACCTTTACTACGCCTCCCAGTACGCTGAACGAGGTGGTCATCAATGCGCAAAGCAATGTAGAATTCAGAAGCATAAACAATAACCTTGGCATCATCATCAATGCCGCAGGTTATCGCTCTACGGATAACTTTATCTACTGCATTGCACCTGTAACCCAACAATTGATCCGTCTGGATGCCAATGGGGGGATAACGGTATTGGCCCAATTGCCCTTGAACCCGCTGTTTGCTTATTTCGCAGGTGACATCACACCTGATGGGCGGTTTATGGTCCTTATTGGTACAGGTACGCTGCCCACTGGCCAGAATGTCGCCTCTGAACTGGTGCGTATTGACTTAGACAGCCCGACTTTTGCGCTTACCCGCACCCCTATCTCCACTGGCGCACTTATATTTGATATCGCATTCAACCCTATTACAGGACAGCTTTATGGCTATGATTCCAACGGGCTTCGTTTGGTGCGTATCAATGAAAACACGGGGGCCATATCTTTCTCGTTCCCCTCGTTCAATGCGCCGGGCATTACCGGGAGCATCTTTTTTGATGCCTTTGGTCGGCTTTATGCTTATGGAAGCGCTAATAGCACGAATGACATACAAAATCGGTTATTTGAAATTGACCCGGACACTGGTTTTTCCCGCCTGATGACCAATGGCCCAACTGCCGAAGCCACCGATGGATGTTCTTGCCCATACACTGTTCAATTGACTAAATCCGTCAATCGCGAGTCCGTGTACCCCTGCAATGAAATAGAGTACACCTTTACCATTGCCAACACTTCCGGGCGTACGCAGCAGGGGCTTCGTTTGGATGACGCCTTGCCCGCAGGCTTTACCTTTGTACGAGTGTCCTCAAATCCGCTTACCAGCGCTCTCCTCAGCCAAACAGGTGACAACCGATTTGTATTGGACAATATGCAAGTGCCGGTGGGCAAGCATGAAATCAAAATCATCGTGCGCGTCGGGAATACCAAACCGGGCGAATACAAAAATCAGGCTCGCCTGCTCAACCTGCCCCAATCCTTAGGAAATACGCGCGTTTCCGATGACCCCAGCACCATCATCAAAAGCGACAGCACCAGCATACTTGTGCTTGGATTGCCCTTTCAGGAACTTGATCTGGATACCACCCTCTGTGACGGCACTGCCTCTCTGCTGTTGGACGCCGGAAAATTGACTCGCGGTTTAGGTGATAATATAACTTATACCTGGCAGGATGGCAGCAAAAACGAAACCTTTACGGTGCGTGCAGCAGGCCAATATCGTGTTGGGGTAACGGCTGGTTGTGATACCATCTGGATCAACTACAAGGTGAGGAGTTCGGGTATTATCGTCTCCTTAAAAGAGACATTTTTTGAAAAAAACTTGGGTGACAGCGCTTATGTAGAAACTATTGTCACCCTTTCCAATTCATCGTCTGCTTTTTATCAATGGCTTGACCCGCAGCCAGGCTCCGTACGCTGCGCCACCTGTGATGAAACATGGATACAGGCGTTTAATGACCTGACCTATATTGTTCGTGCCGAAAACGAATACGGCTGTTGGGATACCGCCTCGGTAAAAATGAAGGTGATCAAAAACTACAACGTTTATTTCCCCAACGCGATCAAGCCGGAAACGGCCCTTGAGCCTTCCAATGGCATTTTTACCGGGTTTGGGGATCCGGCTACTCAACTACAACGGATTTCTGTATTTTCACGCTGGGGCGAACTGATGTTTGAAAACAGAAACATTACACTCAATGACCTAAACGCTGGCTGGGATGGCCGCTTCCGTGGCGAACCTGTGCCCCCGGGTGTGTATGTATGGACGGCCAAAGTAGCTTTCCTGGATGGCCTGACTGCGGAATACTCCGGTGATGTGACGGTAATAAGATAATGCCCAATAAAAATCGTCAAACAAAAGTGGTTTTGAGGCATGCTTGGTTCACCACGTGCTTATCTACCATCAATCGTGCAAAATAGTCTTGTTGCAGAGGAAGACCACCCGGCTGTTCCCTCCGCAACAAGGCTATTTTGTTGGCTACTGCTTTTGGGCTATTATCTGAAGCGACAAAACAGGCGTGCCACTGTTGGCCAACAACAGGCTGAGCCGCTTACCCCCATCCGTGAATTGAGGGTCACCCGTTACGCTATACTGCTGATTATCGTCATCGGCACTAAAGAGTACTTGGATCGTATCATCATCTTGCCAGCTGTAAGTACCACTGATCCTTTCTATTTCCGTCTCTCCTGTTTTTTTGTTTTCCCCATTCAGTATCATTTTTACCTTTCCGCCTTCGGAAATCTCAATTTGTACATTACTGGAAATTTCGTCATCTTCAAATACAAAATTTTCCACTTCACCATCATCTGAAACGGTAAACTTGTCCGCCAACCAAACACCCACCAATTTATCCTGCTTATTATCATCTTTTTGACAGGCTGAGAACCCAATAAGGCTCAAAAAAGCGAACAGTACTACCCAATGCATGTTTTTCATAATTAGAAAATGTTTTTAGAATGATAAAAATGAAGAAACGTGTAAGGATAAATGGATGAAATATCGTTTAAACGTTTCTTAGTGCGCAACACGTGTTTGAAGCAATTACGCGCTATTACCGTGAAATGTTAGTTAAAAGGAAACATTTTAAAAATATGATGCGTTAATCCGCGTCAATTACCCGTACAACTAAACTATTACAGATGACAATCCGCCTTATTCGGGTCATCCTCACTGCATTCATTCCACTTATTGCCCCACTGGCACTTGAAGCCCAAATCACTGACTTGCGCAGTGACAAGCCATTTTTTCAAAAGAAAACGGCTGAATTTGGCTATTGGCTAAAGCAAAACAAGCTAAGCCACCTCTTTAAAGTGGACAGTGTGGGCGTCATGGCCAAAAAAGTAACCCTTTTCCTCAAGCCGGCTCACGGCGGCCAACATGTGTGTGATTCCATGCGCTGCGCCTGGGACAAACTGGAGAAAGCCAACCGTCAGGTGAATGGCCAATATTTCCATGAACGCCTTTTGCACAAATGGGCATTTCTGGCGGAAGTGCCGGAAGAACAGGCCGAGGTGATCATCAGATGCCACCCTGTGCCGCACTTCCAGGCCAAAATAACGGCCAAAAACGGTAAAATACCCGTAGAAACCCGCATACCGCGCTCAGCCGTACAACCTGAGGTGAGCATACCGGCGTCCTTGCAAGGTGTAAACACGGGTGACAACACCGCGATATTTTATGGAAAAAAAGTATCCATTGTATGCAATACGGCACGCAATTTTCTCATTAACTACTACAAAGCTAAGGGAACACCCGTTTTGTGGAAAGCCCGTGTGGATACATCTTATGCTGCTTATGATGAATTTGTGTTGGAAGTGACACACCTGAGCTATGAAATTTGCCCCGATGGCTACTTTGAATACCACCGGATATACGTCAGAGGGTTGCAAAAAGGCGATGATGTAGAACTAAACTGGGAATTTCAGGGCAAATACGGATCAGGTATCTGGTTCCCTCCCCGCAAAAATGATTATGTGGACATGGAAAAAGATTATAAAAATAACCTTGAAGAATACCAAAAACGTCTTTTTAAACAAGTAACGAATTACCTTCGCCGATGATAACGCGCACAACGAGCACTATGGCTGCAACTATGGCAAACAGTGATACGATAACCAATCAGCCCTCAGCACCCGGCAGCAGCACTACGAGTGAAGCTAACCTGGTGCTTTCCCCACGCAGTAAAATAGCCAAAAACATACTGGTTTACCATTTTATCCTCATAGGTGCCAGTTGCCTGTACTATCTGTTTCGAGGTTTTACTTTTGAAGAGTTCAACGCCCTCATGGGCATCTTGGCACCTGTAACGGCACTATACGGCGGAGCCGTATTCCGTTTTCTAGGCCGAAGCATCACAGAGCCCAATCTTAACAGTCAGAATAATTATCCTATCAATAGCCTTGTCAAATGGCTCGTTCACGGTCATTTCATTGTGGTACTTACCCTTATCACCTTAAAGGCATTTGCACCCAATATCCTAAACTTCAGGGATATGGTTATGTTTTTAACCTTTTTTGAGTCTGCCATTGGTGTGATATACGTCAGAGGGTTGCAAAAAGGCGATGATGTAGAACTAAACTGGGAATTTCAGGGCAAATACGGATCAGGTATCTGGTTCCCTCCCCGCAAAAATGATTATGTGGACATGGAAAAAGATTATAAAAATAACCTTGAAGAATACCAAAAACGTCTTTTTAAACAAGTAACGAATTACCTTCGCCGATGATAACGCGCACAACGAGCACTATGGCTGCAACTATGGCAAACAGTGATACGATAACCAATCAGCCCTCAGCACCCGGCAGCAGCACTACGAGTGAAGCTAACCTGGTGCTTTCCCCACGCAGTAAAATAGCCAAAAACATACTGGTTTACCATTTTATCCTCATAGGTGCCAGTTGCCTGTACTATCTGTTTCGAGGTTTTACTTTTGAAGAGTTCAACGCCCTCATGGGCATCTTGGCACCTGTAACGGCACTATACGGCGGAGCCGTATTCCGTTTTCTAGGCCGAAGCATCACAGAGCCCAATCTTAACAGTCAGAATAATTATCCTATCAATAGCCTTGTCAAATGGCTCGTTCACGGTCATTTCATTGTGGTACTTACCCTTATCACCTTAAAGGCATTTGCACCCAATATCCTAAACTTCAGGGATATGGTTATGTTTTTAACCTTTTTTGAGTCTGCCATTGGTGTGTATATGGGCAATATCATTCTGGCTCTTTTTGAAACAAAAGGGAAAGAGTAAACCACTTTTATTATGATTATCAAGAGCTTGTCCTTGTTGTAAGGGCAAGCTCTTGTGTTTTACAGGTGAAATATATGAAGACTTGTATGGATTTTCATGGCTAAACGAATGTAGGCAAATTTTATATGAGAAATGGCAAACATAGTGGGTTTCCATTCAACATTTGGCTGATTTGATCATTGCTGGCAATTTGAGTTTGTCTGATAGAGGCTTTACATTTGCACTGATTGCTTTTGCTAAACACCATCATGCTTATACAAAAACTAAAATCGGCCAATGCTCGCCTATACCCGGAACGTCTTTTTTACCAGCCAGACTGGTTGGTGCTGGGGGTGAACAACCTTTGCAACCTGCACTGCAAAATGTGCGATGTAGGCGTGGAATACAACAAAAGCAATTTTTACCAAAACCTGATGGGGTCACAGCCACTTAATATGCCAGTGGAATTAATCCGTCAGATTATTGAACAGGCAGCACTTTATTTCCCCAAGGTGAAATTAGGCTATGCTTTTACGGAGCCTTTGATTTATCCTCACTTAATGGAATCACTGGCACTGGCGCGCTCAAAGGGCTTATACACCGCCATCACCACTAACGCACTCAACCTGCGCCGTTATGCCGATGGTTTAATGGAAGCAGGCGTGAACGATTTGTTTATTTCATTGGACGGGCCGCCGGAAATCCACAATTTTATTCGAGGGCACAAAAGCTCTTTCCAAAAAGCCGTAGAGGGTATGGAATACCTTTTGAGTCAGCCCAACCCGCCCGGCATTTCAGTGTTCTGTGTCATCACGGAGTGGAACATTGGCCATCTGGAGGAATTTTTGGCATATTTTAAAACAATGCCCCTTCGCCGTGTCGGGTTTATGCACACCAACTACACCCCACAAGAAGTGGCCAACCGGCATAACCTA
The DNA here is from genome assembly GCA_964539805.1 of uncultured Saprospiraceae bacterium. Taxonomy (GTDB): domain Bacteria; phylum Bacteroidota; class Bacteroidia; order Chitinophagales; family Saprospiraceae; genus M3007. Next base: position 84,360 of record CAZIKN010000008.1, read on the forward strand.
CTGCACGAGGAATATCCCGCTACAGCCTCCAACATGCTGGAAATCAATATAGAAAACATGAAATTGGAGATACTGCACGCCGAAACCACTCTCATCAAAAGCCAGCACTACCCTTTCCCTGTTTCTTTCTCCCCCGAACTGCCCACGCGCACCCAATTGGATGTTTATTACCACCACCCGGAAATCCTGATCGGCAGGCGCTGCAACGATGTTTTTTCCAACATCATGATAAAATCCAATGGTGACGTCATCCCGGCACACGGCCGCTGCTACAACCTGCGCATCGGCAACATCGGTGAGAACAACCTGAAAGACATCTGGAACTCGGCAGTTTTTGCCAGATTCCGAAAAGATCTGATGCGCGCTGGCGGCCTGATGCCCGCTTGTGCGCGGTGTTGCAGTGCGTTTTAATACAATAGACTGGCCGACCCAATCTAAATCGGGTCGGCCTCTTTTGTGGCGCTCCTGTTTTTTTGGCCAATTATCTATCCAACTAATCCGCAACAATCATCTTTCCTGTACTTGCACCTTCACTACTGATCACTCGATAGAAGTAGGTGCCTGCCGACAAGCCTTCGCGCTCTATACGAACAGATGCACCGCTTTGATCCTGATAGGTCCGTAATACACGACCTTGTATGTCCAAAATCTCTATGCTGTAGCCCGCTGGCGGCATTTCGCCAAATCGGATCAGGGTGCTGGTAATGAATGGGTTAGGCTGAATGCTTACTTTGTAATTTAGGGCTTCTTCGTTGTTTGTGGCCGAAAGTTGGCGGGTAATGCATTTTCCAGCATCACATACGGTACCGTCATCTGCTACCCGAACCACTTTGATACACACGGTATAGGCCCCTGCTGAAGCATACACATGATGTGCAGAGGCATTCCCTGTTGTAGTAAGCTGTGGGCTTCCGTCACCAAAATCCCAGATCACGCGGTCACAACCATTTAAGAGCATACCATTTACATTAAATACATAGGTCAGTGAAGATATTTGCACGAAATTGAAGCCGTTTTGAACCGCCTGATAAAAGGTAGAATCGCATTTGCAGCAGCTTTCCTGTTGGGGAGGTGGTACTTTAAAGTCACGGCACACTCTTTTTTCACATACTTTGCCATCAGCATTGGTGCGAATAACGGTCATGCACACTCCAAAACCATTTCCGGTGGGCAGTGTGTACGTAAGGGTTTGACTGCCGTAGGTGGTTCCAATGTTTATGTTGCCGGGGAACAAGGTCCAGATGACTTTATCACAGGTGTTATTCAAGCCCCCGTTGGGCACCAATGTGAGGGTAGAACCGCTGATAAAATGTGAAAATCCCTGACCTACGGCATTGAAAAAAGCATCATCACATGGGCAGCAGTCTTGTGGGCAATCAGGATTAAGTGTATAAGAGTAGGTGATTGGAAGGCCACCAACGATATTGGCCAAGACACGCAGGCGGAGTTCGTAGGTCACTTTTTTGCAGACGGGTGGAGTTAAAAATGCTGCATCTCCGCTGTGTACCAAGGTATTGGAGGGCATTTCATACCATTCCCAGATAGTGCCCCTGTTATGGCAAGCGGGAGGAGCCAGTTTAACTGATTTGCAGCACTCCACATTTTGCAGAAATGATTGCAGGGGTGGATAAGCCATAAGTTCAATATCATCCACTACTACGCCTGAGGTGCGGTTGATATTGGTCGTTTGGCGCGGATAAATCCCAAAGTGGGTATAGGTGGCCGACGGAATGAAGCCGAAACCTACACTGGCTGTAACACCGGGCGCAATATTGGGGTCATTAAAAATCAGTCCTGTGTTAGAAGTGCAGCTGAAAGCCGTAAAATCAGCGGCGTTGCCCAATCGGGTCACAAATTCATCTGTTTGTACAGCGTAGGATGTAGGTACTTGGCGGGTATAGGTCAGCAGGTAAACATTTCCGGGGGTAGCCGATTGGTTTAGTTGGGTATAGGCGGCTTCTCCGGCAGTGTTGTTGTTGCGCCACATGCCCATGACACCGCAGTTTATACCAAAGGCATCACCAGGGCTGGTGTTGGGGGTGCCTTGAGCAGCGGTCCAGTGCGGTACACCGCCCAATTGGAGGTTGTTGGGGGTGCCCAAATAGTTCTGGCCGATACTTGAGTTGCAGATCAGGCCACAATTGGGCACAATAGGGCATTGAAGTTGGGCTGGTGTCCAGCATTTTTTGGCAATAGGTGGAGCAGGCTGTGCGATGATACCAAGTGTGAGCAGTCCAAATGCCTGCTGGTTAGCCCCTGAGATACCATACCTAATATATACTTCGCCTTCCACGGCTTGGTTTTGGGTTTGGATAAATAGGCGCGTGCCCTGATTTTCAAGCAAAAAGTTTTTTGTGATGTAATCGGCTGGAATGCCCTCTGTGCCAATGACTTGAGCACTAATGATCTTTAAGGCTGGGCAATCCGGTTTTCCATCGCCGTTCAGGTCGGGGAAGGCTCCGCATCCATCATTGGCCAATACATCAAGGATAAGGGACTGGCCGGGCTGCACAAATCCAAAATCAGGCTGAGGCAAAAGGTGTGCGGTGTCCAAAATACCTGTCTGGGCATAAGCAAGTTGTTGAATTAGCACAAGGGCGACCGTAAAGTTAAGGATTTTGAGATTTTGCTGGATTGTTGCGATAATAGATTTCATGTCCGGGTAAAATTGAAAAGAGTGATTGCCTACTCTCTGCGCTTTTCGGCTTTCGCGCCCCGGTCTGTTTTTTGTGTGCCAGGGTAAACACTTTTTTTGTTGCATATACCCTTCTATCGCAGCATTAAAAAAACCTTACCCTTACTGAATTTTTTTTTTGTAAAAAATTTTGGTTATCTATATTTGTCCGGAAAATTTAAGAAGAATGCCAAAAAAGACTACACACCAGCAAGGCAATGTTCATCAAGATTACAACAATATCTTTCAGGAAAATCTGGATGAGATAGCAGAGATGTTGATTAAAGAGGTATTTCAGTTGAGTCCATTGCCCATAAAAAAACTATCCAAGAAAAAAATTCATCGCACACATTACCGCGAGCCTGATTTTCTGGTTGCGCTTACGAATGATGCAGGTGAGCACATGGAAACATTACATGGAGAAGTTCATTTAAAGGACGAATTAGAAATCAGTTATCGTGCTGCTGAGTATGCGGCCATGGAATTGCGTGAATTTCGCAAACCTGTCCGAGTCTTCATACTATATTTGGGTACCGGGAAATCAAAACACATCCAATCTCAATTGGATGGAGGATGCATCAAAGTGGATATCTTGGTTCAGGATATATCAGCATTACCAGTATCGTCTTTTCTGTCATCTGATCGGCCTGAGCGAATAATTTTGGGTATTTTAGCTGATTTTGGCACTCAATCAGGAGTTGAGATAATTCATCTTATCATCCATCAACTTAATAATTTGACAAAGGAACATGAACGATTGCAGAAATATTACAAGCAGTTGGAAATTTTGAGCAATCTGCGTAAATTGCAGCCCGAAGTCATAAAACAAGTAAAGCATATGCCGCTGGATTATAATATAAAAACAGACCTTCGTTATCAACAAGGTGTTGAGGAAGGTATCGAAAAAGGTATCGAAAAAGGCTTTGGTATGGGCGTAAGCCAAAAAACGCTTGAGGTAATTGTTAATTTGATCTTACAATCAGATCACACCAATTTATTTATCGCTGGCATTACAGGCACAGATGTCCAATTTGTGGAGGAGGTAAGGTCCATTATTAAGGCAAATCCAGAAAACCATGCAGCACTCATTGCCTTGAAAATGGGTAGTACATTCAAGCAATAAAAGATTTTCTCTATTCCAAAGATTATCCATTAAGCGCTGATTTTCTAAGTCTTTGCAAAAAAGGTGATGCAAAGATAAAAGATTGAAGATTTTCATTAGTGCTACCCAATACTTCGTCTTTGTGACCACTCCACTCCAAACGGCCTTCGTGCAGGAAGCAGATATTCTCGCCGATTTCCATTACAGAGTTCATATCGTGCGTGTTGATGATGGTCGTAATATTATTCTCTTTGGTGATACTGCTGATGAGTTCATCAATCAATATGGAAGTTTTGGGATCAAGCCCGGAGTTGGGTTCATCACAGAACAAATATTTGGGATTCAGTACTATAGCGCGGGCTATGCCCACGCGTTTTTGCATTCCACCAGAGAGTTCGGATGGGAATTTATGGTTATTTCCGGCAAGATTTACCCGATCCAAGCAATAATTGACGCGATCTAATTTTTCCTTTGCGGTCATATTGGTAAACATGTCCAATGGGAAGCGTATATTTTGTTCTACCGTCATGGAGTCGAAAAGTGCGGAACCTTGAAACAACATGCCAATTTTCATACGGATGGCCCGCATGCCTTTTTTGTCCAACCGGGTAAAGTCCACGTCATCATACCAGACTTTGCCCTGCGTGGGTGTTTGCAAGCCTACCAATATCTTGAGCAGGACAGTTTTACCGGCACCGGAACGGCCAATAATCAAATTGCATTTCCCCGACTCAAAAAGGAAATCAATGCCTTTCAGCACCTGTTGCTGCCCAAATGTTTTGATAATACCGTCTGCTCGAATCATGAGTTACTGTTGATTTGATTGATTGTTGATTTGATTGATTGTTGATTTGATTGATTGTTGATTTGATTGATTGTTGATTTGACTTATTTTTAATTTTTTGATTTGCCCTACGGCGTGTACGCTACGCTTCAAATCAACAAATCAACTATAAGTCAGATTAACAATAAAAATCATCCTTGCTCCAGTGCCTTTATTTTTTTCTCTAATTCAGTTATTTTCCGCTGAAGCTCAGGCAACTGTTTGAACACAACGTGTGAGCGGATAAAATCCTTATACCCAATGGCAGGACTGCCAAACAACGCCTGATTGGGCTCTGTAACATTTGAAGCCAATCCGCTTTGCGCCTGAATACGGGTACCATCAGCAATAGTGATATGGCCAGCAAAACCAACTTGACCACCGATCAGCACATGATCTCCTAATTTGGTGCTGCCAGCCACCCCTACCTGTGCTGCCATTGCAGCATTACGCCCAATTTCCACATTATGCGCAATATGGATGAGGTTATCCAATTTAGCACCTTGATGGATGATGGTCTTGCCCATAGTAGCCCTATCAATACAGGTACAGGCCCCTATTTCCACATCATTTTCTATGACAACATGCCCTACCTGAGGCACTTTGGCCCATGTTTTATCTTCTTGTGGGGCAAAGCCAAAACCATCAGCACCTATAACGGCATTGGCATGTATGGTACAGTTATCTCCTACAATGCAATCAAAATGGATTTTCACACCCGGATAAAGGCGGCAGTTATCACCAATATGCACATTGCGCCCGATAAAAACCTGCGGGTAAATGATGCAATTGTTGCCAATGACAGCCCCTTCTTCAATGACCGTGTAAGCCCCTACCGTAGTGCCCACACCAAGTTGGGCTGATGAGTGCACAAAAACAGGTGCCGCATCCGCAGCACCATTGGATTGGTTCGCCTCATCTACTTTTTCCAGAAGCAGGGCTAAGCCGCTTCGCACGTCATCCACGCGTACCAATGTTGGGACAACGGGTTGAGTAGGCTGAAAAGAGCGATGTACCAAGAGCACGGAAGCCTTGGTGACATAGGCAAAGGATTCGTATTTGGGATTATCCAAAAAAGCGAAATCACCATGCTCAGCGGCTTCTATGGGTGCGGGCCGGGTAACGGCGGCTTCAGGATCCCCCTCCACCGTACCCTTTACAATTTGGGCTATTTGCGCGGCAGTAAGCTTCATGCCGTATATTGGTTCAACTTTGATGAGAAAAAACAGGTCATGAGTGCCGGCAAAGGTAGTTGAATATTGGAGACTTGCTATACTTCTATTTCGATCTGATTGCGCGTCAGGTCTTCCAATCGCTCTCGTCTGCGGATCAGGTGTGCTTGTCCCTGATAAACCAACACCTCTGCAGGGCGGAATCGGGAGTTGTAATTGGATGCCATCATCCATCCGTATGCGCCTGCATTGTAGAAGCAGAGCACATCGCCTTCCACGACCTCGGCTATTCTGCGATCCACTCCAAAGGTATCGGTTTCACAAATATTGCCCACAACATTATAGATGCGAGGCTTAAATGTTGGCTCGGTGACATTAATGATTTTATGGTAAGAACCGTAAAACATGGGGCGGATCAAGTGGTTTAAGCCAGTATCCAAACCTACAAATGTGGTTGAGGTTGTTTGTTTGACCAAAGTACACTTGGCAAAGAAATAGCCCGCTTCACTCACCAAAAATTTACCAGGTTCAAACATGAGGGTCAATTCACGACCATACTCTTTACAAAACGCTCCAAATCTTTGGCTGAGCTTTTCGCCCAATTCTTCCACATCTGTTTCTATATCCTCCGGCTTGTAGGGCACCTTAAAGCCTGAGCCAAGGTCAATAAACTCCAGGTTGGGAAATTTGCGTGCCGCTTCAAACAATATTTCAGCCCCCCGCAAAAAGACATCAACATCCAAAATATCAGAGCCTGTATGCATGTGCAAACCATTGATAATCAGTCCTTGGTTCTCCACAATGCGCAATATATGGGGCAATTGGTGAATGCTGATTCCGAACTTGGAATCTATGTGGCCAACACTTATTTTTTCATTGCCCCCGGCCATGAGGTGCGGATTGATGCGGATGCAAATAGGCGTGTTCTTAAAATGGAGGCCCCAATTTTCGAGCATGGGAATTGCATCCACATTGATGCGGACGCCTAATTTTACGGCTTCTGCAAACTCCTCCACTCCTGCGAAATTGGGAGTGTACAATATATCTTCCGGTTTGTAGCCAGCCAAAAGGCCCAATTGCACTTCTTGAATGGATACACAATCCAGTTTGGAGCCCCATTTTCGGAACAAACGCAAAACCGTAAGGTTGGACAAGGCTTTGCAGGCATAGTGAATGCTTATCTTTGGATAACTGAACGCCTTGGAAATACGCTGAAACTGACGTTCCATGATCGCAGCGTCATACACGTACAATGGTGTGCCGAATTCTTTGCAGAGGGCAAGCGGGTCAATGCCGCCTGAAAGCTGATACTTGTTGTTGATAAGTTCCATGAAGTGAATTTTTGCGGTTGGGCGGCGCAAAAATATTCAAACTACTCGTTTGCACGCCACACCCGCAGCACATTTTGGTAGCAAACTTTTCGGATGTCTGATTCCGAGTATCCTCTTCGCAAGAGTTCGGCCACTAAATTAGGGATCATACTCACATCGGCAAGGTCGCGGGGCAGCGATAACCCTACCCCATCAAAATCACTGCCAAGGCCAACATAATCTATCCCAACCAAGTTTTTGATGTAATCAATATGATTGGCCACATCCCGCACATCACCATATACAGGTTCGCCTGTCTTTTTGGCGTAATCCACTAAGAAGCGCTTGGCGGTAGGGCCAAACTGTGGTATTTTTTCCTTTCCCAAGGCATTTTCCGCTTTTTGAAAGGCCTTGCGGTGTTGGGTGCTTAGAAAAAACATACTGAAAGGCACTTGGATAACACCCTTAGTTTGGGCTACTGCCTTAATCAGATGGTCTGGCATATTGCGCCTAAATTCAGGGGCGTAGTGCCGGCATGCACTGTGTGAGGCCAAGAGCGGTTTTTGCGCCACCTTGAGCACATCCTCCACTGACTCATCAGAAAGGTGGCTTATGTCAACCATGATACCTACACGGTTCATCTCACGCACCACTTTTTCTCCAAAGGGACTCAGGCCTCCATTGGTGCGTGTGGTATCATAGGAGGAATCACATATCTTGTTGTCCAAAGCATGTGTAAGCGTAACGTAGCGAATACCCCGTTGATGAAAATAGGCCACGTCCTCCAATTGGTCAATTGGTGAGCCATTTTCCATGCCCATGGGCAAGGAAATTATACCTTTTTTATAGTTTGTTTCTATATCTGAAGCCCGCTTGGCCAGGGCAAATTTGTCTGGGTAAGCCTTTGCTATGGCTTCTACCAAATGGATAAGCGAATCCGCTACTTTCTTGGAGCGGCCCGCCTCGGCCTGAAACTTTGAGGGGATGTAAATGGACATAAACGGACCATAAACACTTCCTTTTTTGGCGCGTTTGTAGTCAAAATCACCCTCTGGATTATCTAAAATCCAGGATTCATAGCCGGGCTTATACCATTTGTTCCGTTCTACCAGATGCCAAGGGAAATCAATATGTGTATCCACTACCGGAGTGCTGCGCAAAAGGTGCTTAGCCTTGCGTAGATGACGATTTGGGGTACAGGCGGCCAAGCCAAGCAGGCATAAGGCGACGAGGTAAAATTTACGCATTGTAAAAAATTTGAAACCCTGCAAAGGTAAAAAAAATCGCCCGCTCAAACATAGGTCGGAGCGGGCGATGATATGGCTATCTATCCAAAGCCTAAGAGCATGTCTGGGATTTTCTGCTTGAGTCAAAAACGAGAGATTTTTTCAGC
>CAZIKN010000009.1:0-28570 GCA_964539805.1 uncultured Saprospiraceae bacterium
AAGCGGCTGTAGGTGACCGCGAGCATCCGAATCAAAAAGGATGATATTTGCCATGCGATTGCGTTGTTTTAAATAAAAAAGTCCCAATAGCGCGTAGCAATCGGGACTTTTTGCAGCCGTAAAGAAACGAAAAGAAATTATTTCGCGAATTTAGAATTAGCGAATTTTTTATTAAACTTATCAATACGGCCCGCGGTGTCCACGAATTTCATCTTGCCAGTAAAGAAAGGATGGCTGTATGCAGAAATCTCCATTTTGACCAATGGATACTCTTTACCATCTTCCCATACGGTTGTTTCCTTTGAATTCGTGCAGGATTTGCCTAAGAAAGCCTCGTCCGTAGCGATGTCCTTGAACACCACCAAACGGTAAGAAGCAGGATGAATATCTTTTTTCATGACTATTTTGACTGAATTTTGTACAAAAACCGTGCTTTCAAAAAATGAGCCGCGAAGGTACTTAGATAATTGCTTGAAAACCAAATCTTTTTTGTAATAAATTTAATGTCTTGATGTATTTTTGAGCCTGATCCAATTTTTCAATTATTTTTCAGCATGTCAAATACCGAAAATACTGTTCAGGAAATCAGAACGCTGCTGAGCGCTGCCCAAACGGAAGAGGCTTTTTCCAAAACCCGCCAATTGTTGGAACATCAACAGCGGTACCAGGAAATAGTGCAGTTGGATATGATTGAATCGGAATGGAATAGCATTCGGGCACAATGGATAAACGGCCTTTTGGATGTAGATGACCAGATGAGACTGCAAAATATCAACAGGGCCAAACTGATGGAGTTGTTGTTGCATGTAAATGATGAAAAAGATCTGGCGCGCAACCTGAACTTTGCCCAAGCCCAATCAAGTCCCAACTTGACCAATGGCGGCATAAACCAGACTGTAAAAGATGCCCTTAAAAATGTGTTCGGCGTATTAATGATACTGGCGGCTTTGGGCTCCGTACTATCCAGAGACTGGCTCCTTTCCGCGTGCTTTGGTGTGGCTGGCCTGATCGCATTTGTACCTACCCTTCAAATGCTGGAAAGAAGCATTGGCCGACCTATTCAATCATGGGTTAAATACGTGGTGATTATTGGGGCCATGCTTGTTGTAGGGATGACTTACAAGCCCAAAACAAATAAAAACCAGCCAACTACCCCCGATATGGAAATGAAGCGCTAAGCCAAAGATAATCGGCTTTCTTTCTTCAGGTGACCCAGATCCCCTCAAATCACTACTAATTTTTGATGGATAGCCCACACCTGTGGTATAAGGGCATGGGTGCCGTCATTATTCACGACGAAATCCGCATGCCCCAGCAATACAGATTCAGTTAATTGGGCTGCAATACGTGCCCTTACCTGTTCTTCCGGCAAGCCATCACGCGCAACCACGCGGGCGATACGAACATCTTCAGGAGCACTCACCACAATAAGGGCATCCAAGGCTTTGTAGCTGCCACTTTCTATCATCAGTGCTGCTTCTTTTATGGTGTAGGGTGCGCCAGAAGCGGCTTTATCAGCGTGCCACTGCTGGCCGTGCTGCAACACTGCAGGATGCACCAGGGCGTTGAGGGCAAGCCTTTTTTCGGAGTTTGAAAAGATGCTTTGGGATACCAATTGACGGTTGTAGCTGCCATCAGGGCCATAAACTTCAGGACCAAAAAGCACGACCATGCCTTGTTTTAAGGCATGGTCGTTCACAATAAGCCACTTGGCCCATTCATCTGCATAATAAACGGGTATTCCCAAGCTTTCAAAGATACGACATACCGTAGTTTTGCCGCTCCCGATACCTCCGGTTATACCAATTTGTTTTGCCATCTTACTTTGGAGCCTTGCGTGGATTTTTCCGGTCCAATACCTCATCTACCAAGCCATATTCCTTGGCTTCTGCGGAGCTCATCCAGTTGTCGCGGTCACTGTCGGCCTCTATTTGCTCAATGGTTTTGCCTGTGTTTTCGGCCATGATTTCGTAGAGCGAGTGACGAAGCCTTTTGATGAGGTTGTAGCTGATTTCCATATCAGAGAACTGCCCCTGCATCCCCCCTGAAGGCTGGTGAATCATCACCAAGCTGTGTGTCAGGGCGCTGCGTTTGCCTTTAGCGCCAGCGCTAAGCAGAAAAGCTCCCATGGAGGCAGCCATACCGGTACAAATGGTTGCCACATCCGGGGCGATATATTGCATGGTGTCATAAATGCCAAAGCCATCAATTACGGAGCCACCAGGGCTGTTGATAAACATTTGGACATCGCGTTTGGGGTCACTGCTTTCCAAAAAAAGCAGTTGAGCCTGGATGACATTGGCTACATAATCATTTACCGGCACGCCCATGAAGATGATACGATCCATCATCAGGCGGCTGAAAACGTCCATTTGAACGGCATTAAGCTGGCGTTCTTCTATAACAGCCGGGGTAAAAGCACGGATGTTTGGTACGGAAGCCTGCATGTAGTGTTCCAAGTGCATACTGTTCATGCCCATGTGCTTGACAGCATACTTTTTAAATTCATTTTGATCCAACATAATTAGCTGTATTGAAATTTGCGGCAAGTGTAACAATAATTCGCCAATATGGTTATTGTTGAAAAAAAATGGAACTGAAATTAGGGATAGAACGCACTTAAAACACGATAAATGGCCGTTTTTATCGGATGATTAAAAAGTATGAGTATGGCCATTTACTGTAACGGTGACCGTGCCGTCCGCATTGAATTTTAGCGTTGCGTTTATGCTTTGACTATCTCCACTGAGATTTGTAAGTGTGATATTAGCCGTGCCATCACCACTGTTTATGGTGCTTGTCTGTTTATTGATCTTTACATCTTTCAGGCTCAGGTCAACAACGGTATTCAGGGTAGGGTCGCTTTTACGCAAATTACCCGTAGCTTGGCCGTTCATTTTGTAACTGCCGTTGATGATGTAATCTGGTTGGCTTGGTGCGAGGCCCGTGAGGGTAAGGGTACCTTTGCCTGCTTCCGAGCCGCTCCAGCGGGCTGTGGAAAAAGTGCTTTGGCCATTTATGTTTGCTTTGGCGTCCTGTGGTACTTTGAGCAAATTGCAATTGACCAACCAATCAAGGGTAGCGGTATATTGATAAGAAACGCTTCCTGTTTTACTTTTTTGAATGGTGGTATCGCCGGGCACGCCACAGTCATCCAAAAAGGATTCAATGATCTTGGTAATTTCGGTTGTGCTGATACTGGTGCCACCGTTTCGGTCACTTACGGCTGTTTCTACGATCTCGGCTGCTTCAGCGTCGCTTACAAGCGCCTTGATCTCTTCTGCGCTTTTGGCACATTGGGTGAAACTAATAAGGGCAAAAGGGGCAAAAAAAAGGAGAAAAATGCTGCTGATTTTCATAATTGAATGTGTTGAAGTTGAGAAAAATAAATTTGACAACACAAAGATTCAGCAGTCCGCAGCGGAGCAGGAAATGACATCAACCAGCTTTGTCCGTTTTTCAATCTTCTGCAAAATACCCTGCCATTCATTGAAAAAACGGCCCCGTTCATTGAAAAAACAAGGGACTGGGACAAACTCAGCCCAGTCCCCTGCGAAAATGATATTTGACTTGTTGTGGCGGGAGTGGAGGAGCCATGAAATTAGAGATAGTCAACGCAAAGTGGTTTTGAATCACTCGCGTCTGTAAATCTTTAAAAACCACTCAAATCCTGGTAGATTTCTGGCCGGATGAGCTAGATCCGAAACAAGTCTATTACTGACCTATCATCAGTGGAGCGCTTTTGCCATTCATGATGACCACTTTGGCATTGGGTGACAGGGCCAATTCGCGCTGCGCCTTGATCTGCTCATATTGAAGCAGTTTGTCTGTAAGCGAGGAGGTCAGTATGCGCTGGTAATCCGCAATACCCTGCGCCTCAACACGCTTGCGCTCGGCCTCTTGTTTTTCCTTATCCAACACAAAACGCATTTTTTGTGATTCCTGCTCTGCATTGATCTTGGACTCAATTGTGGTTTTTACGCTCTCTGGCAAGTTGATGTTGCGGATGAGCACATCTTCGACAATTAGGCCCCTTTTTTGAAATTCTTCCTCAATCGCTTTTCTCAGCCGTTGTTGGAACTCATCCCGTTTGGTGGAGTAAAGAGAAACCGCATCATAATATGCCGCGTAATCCCTGATTTTGGTCCGCGTGATGGGGCGAACCACCACGTCCACGTAATTTCTGCCGATGGAGCTGAGTACCTCTGGCGCCTTGTCCGGTATCATACGAAACAAAACTGTCAGGTCAATGATGACCTCAAGGCCATCAGAGGAAAGCACCCGAATGGCATCATCGCCCGTTTTGTCGCCTTCATCATGCACACTGGACATGGTGTAGTTTTGGGTGCGGATACTGAAATCACGCACTTCTATCATTGGATTGATGACATTGAGTCCCTCCGTAAGGATTTTGGGCTGTATTTTGCCAAACAAGGTTTGTACGCCTACAGTACCGGTCTGGATTTGTACAAAACAAGAAGAAAGAAAGCCCAATATGATCAGACCAACGGCGATGAAGCGGGCTACTTTGCCGCCGCCACTCAATCTGGGATTGTTGTTGGCTATATAGTTTCCAACCAAGAAAACAAGTATGCCAAGAAATATTAAAAACATGGTGTTCGATGTTAAAAAATGAACAATTTGACTGGTTTTAAAGGCACAGCAAAAGTGAACATTTTTCACATCATTATGCGCGAATTTTTCGGCGAACGTGCAAGTTAGAGACACGAATTAATAAACAAGCAAAAATTCCAAATCCTCTCGCTTTAAACTCGGCTCATCCAAGCCATTGGAAAACAAATTTTCTCCCAGTTTGCGTTTTTGCTCCTGTAAAAGCAATATTTTTTCTTCTATCGTTTCTTTGGCGATAAAGCGAACCACGGTCACGGGTTTTTCCTGCCCAATGCGGTGTGCACGGGCAATAGCCTGTGCCTCTACTGCCGGGTTCCACCATGGATCAAGTAAAAACACATAGTCGGCAGCCGTAAGGTTAAGGCCCACACCGCCAGCCTTTGTTGTCATCAGTAATGCCTGCACCTCGGGTCGCTGCTGAAATGTCTCCACGGCTTGCTGGCGTTCGGCGGCACTGCAATCGCCCGTAAGCCAAGCGAAGGGTTGCTCCTGCGCTTCCATTTCCGATCGAAAAAGGCGCAAATGTTTTTCAAATGAACTGAAAAACAGGGCTTTATGACCCGCTCGGCGTATGGTTTCCCATTGAGCACGCACATCATCAAATTTTCCGCTACCCATAAAGGATTCCCCGTCAATTAGTCTCGGATGGTTGGCCAATTGGCGCAGGCGGGTCAGCGCAGCAAAAATTTCAAAACGATTTTTGTTGATGTCTGCAAACAAACCAAGCATTTCATTGCGCACAGCGGATTTTATTTTATCGTACCATTTGGCTTGTTCCGGCTGCATTTCCGTAAAAAAGACAATTTCCGTTTTGAGTGGCAAATCCGGGGCTACCTCTTCTTTGGTCCTGCGCAAAAAATAAGGTTTCACGCGGTTGAACAATTTTTGTTTTGCTTGCTCATTACGCTGTTTTTCAATGGGTTGTATAAAATTTTCGCGAAAGGACTTAAAACTCCCAAGGGTATCGGGATTGATAAATTCCATTTGTGTCCACAGGTCGGCCAATGAATTTTCAATGGGCGTACCGCTGAGTGAAATGCGGTTTTGGCCTTGCAGCGCACGCACCACTTTTGAGACTTCTGACTCGCGGTTTTTGATCTGTTGGCTCTCATCCAATATGATGTAGTGCCAATTGATCTTGCCCAAAAGTTCCAAATCTTGTCGGGCTGTGTGGTAAGTAGTTAGCACCACGTCATAGCCACCCAATGCACGGGCATCGCGCAGGCGCTTGGGACCTGTTTGCACCAGCACAAAAAGGCTGGGAGCAAATTTGCGCAATTCCTGTTGCCAGTTAAATACCAAAGAAGCAGGCAGCACAATGAGCGCCTGCAAGGGTTTCATTTCCTGCTGATAATTGGAAAAAAGGTCAAGTTGCTGGCCGCCGCCACCGTAAGCGCCATCATTTTGAGCTTTCTGCGCCTTGGCATAAAGCAGTACGGCAATGGTTTGCAGGGTTTTGCCCAAGCCCATATCATCGGCCAAACAGGCACCAAAACCGTGTTGGTAATGCCCGATAAGCCATTTTACACCCAATAATTGATAAGGGCGGAGCGTGGCTTGCAAATCCACAGAGGGTTGATAGTCAATCTTTTCAGTGTCAATGATGGGCAAATCCAGGTTCTGCGCCACGGCATCACTTTCCTGTAAAACGGTGTAAAGGGTTTTGGCAATTCGCAGCTGCTCGCCTTGTTCCTGTACATGCGCCGCTATATCGGCATATTGGGCAAACCATTGTTCCGGAATGATAAAAAATGAGTCATCGGGCAATAGGAAAAACCGATCGCGCTTGCGCAAACAGGTCAAAAATCGCTGAAAAGGAAAAGTCCACGGCCCTATGACCACACTGCCATGCAAGTCAAACCAGTCGCCCGCAGCCTCGGAGCGGAGGCTGACGGTACCAGTATGAAGGGCAATAGGGCGGCCATCCCATTGAGGCTGTTGCAAGACAAAGCCATCGGATTCAAGGGCAACCCGATGGGTGGCCAAGAGATGGAGCAAGTCCGTCAATTCGCTTTGTTCTGAAAGAAAGAAACCTCTTCCATCATCTTGCAATCCTAATTGACCAAGACGTTCCAATTTGGCTTTTTCGGCTACCTCATCGCGGCTGATGAGGTGAACGGTCACTTCCTCATGGTCATTGTCAGGAATATCGAGGCTTGTCACCCGGTCACGGCGATCACCGTAAACAAATTCGGCACCGGTGTATTCAAAAACCGGTTTTAGAAACCAACGCCGCTCCAGTACATTTTCTACGGTTTCCAAACGGGTGTGGAGCAGTTGCTTAGTTCGTTGAACCTGAAAACCTTCAGCTTCCACTTGGCTTCGGCGTATGCTCTTGGCGATAAACTGCCTAAAATACATCCTTTCTTTATCCCTGGGGATCAATACTTTATCTCGCTTGGAAAAAGGTTTTACCATATTGCCGTTAATGCCAGCGACACGATACAGCCGGTAGCCATCCAAGAGCCATGCCGGATCGGTATTGGTCACCGGGCGAATGTCGCGTTCCTGAATACGCAAGCGTTTTTCGCCTTGAACCAATTGCAGGCTGTACTCAATACCCGTTTCTGATTTCACAAAGGACAAAAGGGGCATGAGTGGTTCCGCAGGGTATTCTATTTGGACATCCTTGGCCAGCATCTTGCGCTCCACATCCAAGGTGAGCGGTAGTTGGTTACGTGTGATTTCTGTCAGAAATATATCCAATTGGCGAAAAATAAAGGCTTCAACCGTCTTTTTGGCCTGTTCATCGGCCAATAACTTATCCAAACTCAGGGCCGTTTTGGCTTTGGGGGCCTTGAATTTGGCTTCTAAGTTTTTTGGGGTCAGCATATCCACAATATCCAGCAATTGCCTGATAACAGGCGTAATTGGAATACCATAAGAAGGGATCGTGAGCAGGGTAGCGCGGCCCTTTAGGTGCGTTAAATGTCCGCCTGCATCACTGTCCACAAGGTTGGCAGAGGGCAGCAACAGGGTGTCCGAAAATGGATAAAGGTTGAAAGCGATTTGGAGCATGGGGCAAAGATCGGGAATTTTTTACGCCTGGTGGCGCGGCAACTAAGACCAACCTGAAAGTCCACTAATTCTTCACGGATGATCCTGCTTCAGTGTATTCATCGTCCCGCAGAATAAAGCGATTAGCACCGATTCGGGTGCGGTGTTTTTGTGATGCTATCAACTCTGGCAGGCTACTATGACCGGAATAATCCTCTCCGAATATATGCTGGCCCTGTGTTCTGTACACTTCATTGACCCAAAAATTGGTATCAAAAACAAAAGTAGATTTGCAATCTGCATCAGTAGAAAAGGTCAGATAATTTCGGAACCTGAGCGGTGATTCCTCTTCTTTGAATTGGTGTTTAACTCCAATCGTTTTTTTACCTTTATTTGCCTTAATTTCTTCGCGGCTACCCTTGTTTAAGCTGCCAAAAGCATCTGGTCTTGCCATAAATTCAAATTGATAGAGTTCGGTACCGGGCGGCAAAAACGCGATCTGCTCATCACGCTTGGCTACGGAATAGGTGTAAGACCCAATCAGGTTGAAATAAGCATCCCAATCAAACCATTTTCTGTACATATATCCATTGGCCACATATTGGTCCTGCCAATAGGGTAAAAAATCTGTTCCCTTTATAAATGCACTTTCTTTCCAATTGATGTACAGGGGCTTTTTGAGCTTGTTCAACACACTAAATTTGATGTGCCCGTTTTCGCTAAAAAAATCATAACGAATACGCAGGGTATCATTTTCAAAGACCAGTTCCTTTTGCTCGTTGAGCATCAATTGATTGCTTTTGACCTCCACAACTTGGATATAAGGATTGCAGGAAAATGCCATTATGGCAATGAATAAAAGGATTATACTTCTTGGCATAATACTATAAATTTAAGGAGTGAAAAATATTGAAAAGCAGGCCTAAAGAAAAGGATTTTTGGGGTTCACGTTTTCTTGTTTTCAGTATTTAAGAAATTTTTAATACGGCCAAATATATCCGAACATTTGATATGGTCAACGCAAAGTAGTTTTGAATCACTCGCGTCTGTAAATCTTTAATAATCAGGTGAATCAATCCCGGTAATCTACAAAATCACTCAAATCCTGGTATAATTTGAACCACACAAGGACACAAAAAACCCTAACGTGTACCCTTTGTGTCCTTTTGTGACTTTTGTGGTTCAGTAATATGCTTCATTATCCTGTGTTGTAAACTTATACCTTTACTCCCGCTTTCTATTTTACTTTCCGGGATCGGGTTCGGGCTGATCTTTTCGGGCCTTGATGGAATAGACCATGGGGATGATGTTCTCAAGGCCTTTTATGCGATAAAAGCCATCAGCCCCGCGCACGGTATTAGGGAAGCAGTCGTATGGCGAATAGGGGTATTCATTTAGAAATTCAATTTGCAATCCATTGTTTATCAGGCTATTGATAATTTTCGAAAGACTGTGGTTCCAGCTGTAATCCGTATATTGGATGTTCGCCTCCGTATCTGCATAAGTGCCTGTATTTTCACTTATGATGACATCACCGCCAGCGTAGGGATATTTGAATTGTTGCATCTGTTCATCCAGCATCCAGACCACAGGGTGAAAATCAGCGATATAAAATGTGCCTCCTGGCTTTAGAAAATGCGCTATTACGGCAGCCCAACGGTCAAGGTCCGGTAGCCAGCCAATGGTGCCATAAGAAGTAAAAACGATATCAAACTGGCCATCTAAATGGTCGGGCAAATCATATACATTGCAACACACAAAAGATGCGGGTATGTTTTCAGACTCGGACAATTCTCTGGCAAAACGAATGGCCTGTTCCGAAAAATCACAACCTGTAACTCTGGCGCCACGGCAAGCCCAGGACAAGGTATCCTGCCCAAAATGACATTGGAGATGAAGCAGGGTTTTGCCTTTTATTTCATGGTCTAATTCCTGGATTTCGATTGGCATAAGACTGTTTTTGTGCTTTCTCCAGCTTGCTACATCATAAAATGCAGTGTCTTTATGCGCATTGGTGCGCAGGTTCCAGGCATGGCGGTTAGCTTCAAAAAAATGATCGTAGGACATGAGAAAATGTGATAATGAGTAAATGTGACTATATGCTCGAGGGGGTTCGCTGCAAATTGTGCTAATTGTCAGATCAAAAATAGATAAAAATATATTGCGGCCAAATGATTCTTAATCATTACTTTACACAAGCTTTACACCTACGGAAAATAGGTATTTTACCTTTGCCACATAATTTTTTTAGCGAATGAAACGCAAAGTAGAAATAGTTGTACTTTCTGATATACACCTTGGCACCTATGGATGCCATGCTGCTGAATTGAACAATTACCTCAAGAGCGTTAATCCGCGCACTTTGGTGCTTAATGGCGATATATTCGACATCTGGAACTTTAAAAAAAGTTATTTCCCAAAAGAGCATCTTGATGTGGTTAGGCGCATCATCAAATTAGCAGTAAATGGTACAAAAGTTTACTACCTTACAGGCAACCATGATGATATGCTGCGTAAGTTTGGTGAATTTTCATTGGGTATTATACACCTGCGAAATAAGTTGCTTTTTCAGGTTGACGGTCAGAAACACTGGATTTTTCACGGTGATGTTTTTGACGCCAGTGTACATCGTGCGCGCTGGCTGGCGCAGTTGGGGGGCAAGGGATATGATGTACTGATCCGTATCAATCGGATGATCAACGCGGGTCGTCGTATGTTGGGATGGGGCCCTGTCTCCTTTGCTGCCAAGGTAAAAAAAGGGGTAAAAGGGGCCGTCAAGTACATCAGCGACTTTGAAGATACGGCCATTCACATTGCAGCAGAACAAGGATATAACTATGTCATTTGTGGCCATATACACAAGCCCCAGATCCGCACCGTGGATTTGCCCAATGGTGAAAAAGTTACTTACCTCAACAGCGGTGACTGGGTAGAGCACCTGACGGCTTTGGAATATGAAAATGGCAAATGGTCATTGTACCAGTATGATGAAGCAGATTACCTCACAGCCAACCCTCGCTTGCAGGTGAGAACAAAAGAGCAAAAAGTACCTGCTTTGAGCCGTGAAGAGGTAGTGCCGCAATGGAAAGGAATAGCTGCTTTTGAATCCGTGTAATTTATTGACTTAGCAAGATTTTATGGTGCGGCGGGGTGAAAAGGTTATATGCTCCGTCGTACCTTCTTTTTTTAGTGAGATACCTTTCAAGGCACAACACGTTCGCTCATGTTCTTCGCTTGCCTACAAAGACAAAATATTCCCATAAGCCACCAAATGCTGACATTTTTTGAGTAAATATGGGATCAAATCGCTTATGCAACGCTTCGAACAAATGCCCATCCATTCTCACATGATTCATACCCATCCATTTTGAAAACCAAGCGTATGGCGTATAGTGAAAATCCACCACGGCTATACGGCCATTCTCTGCTAATTCCATTTGTGCCCGATCCAAAGCCTCCTCCCAGCCGGGGTTAAACATGGACAAGGCATAGGAACACAAGACCAGATCAGCGGGGGCATATAATTTGAAAGACCGTTCGGGAGTGTAAGGCTGTGATACCAACAGGGTACGCTTCCCACATTCTTGAGTGGCCAACATTGCCCTGTGCAGCATGTGAGGCGATAGGTCAACTCCGACCAGTTTGGCGTTGGGAAACAGCTGGCACATTTGCCTTAAATTCCTCCCCGTGCCGCAGCCTACCTCTATGATCATGGCCTCATCCTGGGGCTGAATACCTATTTCAGGATGCCTCAATAGGGCGTCACGGCCAAAGAGAAACATCCAACGGGTCACATCATACAACATGGCATGATGCTTATAATACTGCTTGATTTCTTGCTGGTTGTGCTGTTCCATTATGCCTTATAAGTGCCTATAAGTGTACTGGCATAAGTGCCAACGCGATCCTTTTTTTGAATTTTTTGTGCCAAATTGTAATCAAAACATACTTTTTCCAGCACAAAATCAGGGATAAAATCCACCTGAAAAGCTGCCGAGCGCAGGAGGATTTTGGCTCCTGGTGCCGCGTTTTCCAAGATCAATCGCCATTCATGCTCCAGTTCGGCGCGCTGGTGCGCGGCAAGCCAATCCTGATGATCCAAGAGGATAAAATGAGTATAATGGCCTGGCTGATGTTCCAAGAAATTGCTCAGGGTTTTCGTATGGGTTTGTATTCTTCCCATTCTTTTTTTCAGGTATTCAAAATTGTTTTTTTGGAGATAATTAGGGCTACAATCAGCACTGTACTGGCCAAGGAAGTAGAGCTTCCAAAAATAATTGTCCTTAAGTGGCAATTGGGTGAATACATACCTGAAACAATCCCGGATGTAACCACAGATACCATCAGAATAGCGCATGGCGGCCAAAGCCTGCTGGCTTTTGGGTACCCCAAGCATACTTTGTATAAAATGTTGTTTTACGAGCCAGCGAAAAAAGAGATTAAAAATGCTCGGTTCAAGTATCTCGTACTGGCGCTGCTGCACTTCGAGCGTCGGTGAATCAAAAAATTGATGAAGCCGATGTTGCAGCTTGGGTCGGCTTTTTAGCCATTGTCTGATGAGCCAAGCCACCGTACCACTACTGCCATGCCAATAAAAAGATGGCCTTGGCCCTTTACCGGAGAAATAACGATTGTTTTTTTTCCAATACTTTATGGCATACTCATCCTGAAGATGGGGTACCACTGCTTCCTGGTAGATGTCGCGGTAGTATTTAGACTGCCCTTTACCAAAAAATTCAAAAAGTGCTTCATGGTCACCACCTTGAAACATGGCCTTTTTAAACTGCAACAGCGCATTTTGACGCGGATTTACATCCACACAATGGATTTGGGCCGGATCATCAAGCAAATAATCCAAGGCATTGCAGCCAGCACTGGTAAGCATGACCACCTGACTCTGGACATTGATATCCAACATTTCGCGATCACAGCGGGGGTCTTCCCAACAAGTATTGTACACCAGACTTCC
Source organism: uncultured Saprospiraceae bacterium (assembly GCA_964539805.1). Classification (GTDB taxonomy): domain Bacteria; phylum Bacteroidota; class Bacteroidia; order Chitinophagales; family Saprospiraceae; genus M3007. Next base: position 12,599 of record CAZIKN010000009.1, read on the forward strand.
CCCGTGTATTTGATTGAAAATTTTTTCAGCTATGCGTTTTTTATACATCTCCAATACGGCATTAAATATTTAATTATCAGCACCTTAAACATAAAAAGCGACCCCATCGCTATTTTTCTGCTGCGATGGGGTTGCCAGCAGCACCGATTAGTTACGCCTCTTCTTCTCCCTCTGCCTCTTCTTCCTCATCGCCGGGTTCGTCCGCCACTTCTACTTCCTCCTCCAGTTCAGTAATCCCCTCTTCAACGGGTGTTACTTCCTCTGCATCATCACCATCGTGCAAAAAGGTGGCGGATGCCACTTCTTGTTCTTCATTTGAAATTTCGAGCAGCGTGTCGTGGGTAAGCATGATCTTGAATTAAAAGGGTGAATAATTAAATTACAAGGTCAAAAGTCCTTTAGCAGGATTAACTAAGCATGTTTTGAGTATTAAGTATTAGTGAATTTTATGACAAATAATGGCCATCATGCGGCTTTAACATCAGACTTGACTTGTAATCGCCCAACTTGCGCTAACTTCGCCGCGTTTTTTTTACTAAAATGTAATTCCATGTTATCTCGCTGTTTAAGAGCCGGTTATGTTCTTCCCGTTTTCTTTTTTTTGCTTTATCAAAAGGTGCTTTTTGCACAGGGCTGCCCAACGCTCAATAGCAATGCCACTTTGACATCCGCTGACTGCCAACCCAATGTCAGTCCCTGCACCTTGTGTCCCAACGACCAATTTACCCTAAGCGCTACCGGCATGAAAGTGCTGCCCGGTGATAGTGTAAAATGGTATTACAGCACTACGCCCAATTTTAACCCCAACAATGGCCAGGGTACTTATTTGGGATATTCGCCCATTACGGTACCTGCACCAAACTCCTGCAATCCGTGCCTATCCGTCATTGGCATTTTTGTGGACGGATGTGGCGGTAGCGAACCCCAGGGAGAATTTGCCTTCCTTTGGTCAGGTGGCGGTTTTTTCTTGGATGACCTTACAGTGGATTACGCCACCCAGAACAACAATGCGGATCCATTGAATGATGACATTGGGGGAGCGGGTACTTGTGGCTGGCAAATGCCCAGCCAGGCGGCATTAAACGCCATTCAGGATGATTGCCCGGGCACTACCATTGTACCCGTTGGGCCTGGCGGGGCTGTGCCGCCTACCTCTCCGGTCATATTCCTGAGCAGCGCAGGTTTTAACTTCAATTATAATTTTAACCCCTTGTGCCTGGTTTTTAATACCATATATGTGGTACAAAGCAATTGTAACCGCACCGTAGGAGCCTATTCCAATGGAACCTCAACGGGCTTGCGCAATACGGTTTGGGCTTTGGATTGTGGCTGTGAAGACAACTTGGAGTACAACTGTGGCAGTTTAGTTGGTGGTGATGGTGCCTTTGCAGCTAACACACCTATCCCCGGCCTGATTATTTATGGCAATTCCGGGTGTATCAATTTCCCCAGTTTCCCACCGCCACCGGGTGGAAGCCCGCCACCTGTTACGATAGAGCCTTTTACAGCTACTGCCACACAGGATATGTGCAATCAAGGGCCTTTTTATGTTGTTGGAGTGTACAGTGATCTGCCTGCGGGGTGTGCCCAAACATTGACCAATTATATGCAATTTGATGTAGATTGCCCCAATCCGACATTGGGAACCGGAGAAGTATGCGAATCTGTAACCAACTTTAATCTGGTGCCTTTACAGGATCCCAATGTTCCAAACGGAACTTGGAGCGGCCCCGGGGTAAACGGCAACACCTTTAATGCCAATGGCTTAAGCGGTGCCGTGCAAATTACCTTTACCCCAAGTAGCCCTTGCGGTATCCCGGCCAACACAACCATTACGGTCAATGAATCACCAACCGCAAGCCTTACTCCTGTGACGCAGGTTTGCGAAGGCGATGATGTGGATTTGGAAATCTTTTTTACCGGTACTGGCCCCTGGAATTTTCAGGTGTTCAGGGGTGCCACCCAAATCGGGAATTTTACCAACCAAAATACCAATCCTTTTATCCTGAATGTAAGCCCCCCTACCGGCACTTCAACTTATTCTGTTCAAAATGTATCAGATGCCAATTGCACTGGTACCGGATCATCTATCCAGGTGACCGTGGTTCCTGAGGTTGATGCCAACCTTACGCTAAGTGGTAATGCCACCATTTGCAAAGGGGAATCAGCAGAATTGACCATCAATTTCAATGGCGGCAATCCACCGTTTGAATTTATATACACTTTAAATGGTGTCCCTCAAGGTCAGCAATCCACTAATGACAATCCGCACACCTTTAATACACCGACCCTTAACGCGGACGCCTTCATTACCCTTATTTTTGTGGAATCAGGAGGATGTGAAGGCAATGCATCGGGAAATGTGTTTGTCAATGCCATTGATCCTCCGGAAGCTGAGCTGGAAGCAGGTACTCGTACAATATGCATCGGTCAGCGAGATACTCTGCTGATCAACTTTACGGGCGATGCGCCCTACTCCTTTGTATATCAGGAAAATGGCTTGGATCAACCCGCTATTTCCACATCTGATAACCCCTACGAACTGATCGTAGAGCCCGGCAACTCCGGCACATATATTTACGGCTTGGAATCTGTGGAAAACAATTCCTGTAGCGGCCCGGTAAGTGGCCAATATGTACTAACAGTAAGCCCAGCACCTGAAGCAAACCTAACGGGAGATGCAAACACCTGTCCGGGACAAAGCACCAATTTAACCTTTACATTTAGTGGAGCTCCAGGCCCATACACAGTTGCATATACAGCCAACAACGTACCTCAAACCAACTTTACAACCAACAATAATCCTGCAATATTAAGCGTAAGTCCAACATTAACAACTGTTTACAGTATAACCAGTGTTACTGCTCCGGGAGGCTGTACAGGCAGCTTTAACGGTGATGCAACGGTCACGGTGGGTAGTACCTTTGATGCTACGATAACAGGGACTCAAACTATTTGCAACGGCCAGCAGGTCAATTTGACCTTTACTTTTACGGGTACTGGCCCATATACGGTTGATTACACCAGAAATGGTATTCCTCAACCACAATTTGTTGCCAATACGAGTCCGTTCACTTTGTCCGTGATACCACCCTTGGGAGTTAATTCCTATGTGTTGACCACCGTAGAAGCCAACGGTTGTAATGGCAACCTGAATGGCAATGCTATTGTCACCGTAAACCCTGGCCCGTCAGCCGTTTTAGAAACAGGAAATTCAAGCATCTGCCAAGGCCAAAAAGATACCCTGCTCGTTACCTTAAGCGGCGGTGGGCCTTACAATTTTACGCCAGAGATCAATGGCATCGCTCAGCCTTCCATTACCACATCAACTTCTCCTTATCAGCTCATCCTGACACCTGCTGTCGGTAGCAATGTGGTAACCATAAGCAATGTAAATACCCCCGCCTGCCCTGGCGGTGGTACAACAAGCGGTATTTTTACCATTCAGGTCAATCCGATACCCAATACCACCCTCACAGGCGACCTTAGCATTTGTGCCGGAAGTACCGGTAAATTGATCTTCAATTTTACGGGTACTGGCCCATGGACGGCCAATTATACTGTTAATGGCCTTCCTCAAATGCCTTTGGTGACCATAAAAGACCCGGATACTATAAGTGTAACCCCAAGTATTCCAACTACTTATATCTTGACACAGGTAAGTGCGGGCGGCTGTATCAGCACCCAACAAGATACCGTTGAAATGGCCGTTAGCCAAAACGCTTCCGCAAATTTGGAGACCAATGAAGTGGGGCTTTGTCAAGGAAACAAAGATACCATAAGCGTTACTTTTGGAGGAGGAGGCCCCTATAACTTTACCTATACCATTAATGGTGTTTTACAACCCGCCATCACAACACCTGGTCCAACTTATGACATCATACATACCCCAACGCTCACACGGGATACCTTCCGTTTAGTTAGTGTCACTAGCCCGGGTTGCCCAGGAGGCAATGTTGCCGGACAATATATTTCCTTTGCAAAGCCGGTTCCAAACGTAAGTATGCCCAGTGTGAACACCACGCTCTGCGGAGCAGGCCCATTGCCGCTTGTGCTTACTTTTGGTGGTTCCCCCGCCCCTTGGACGCTCAATTACACGGCCAACAATGTAGCACAAACACCTTATACAACGAGCAAATCACCAGATACCCTTCTGGTTGATCCAGCCGTAACAACAACGTATGTACTTACATCTGTCAACGCAAACGGCTGCACTGGCACCGCAAGTGGTACTGCTGTGGTGACCGTAAAAGATACCCTGCGGGGAGTCATAACTGGGGGGGGACAAATTTGCCAGGGAGGTTCAGGAACTTATTTGGTGTTTACTTTTTCAGGACAACCCGGGCCTTACACCTACACCTATGAAACTGGTTTCGGGCCCACTCTCCAACAAATTACCCGTACCACAACAAAAACGGTGGATTCTGTATTCATCAATCCTCCTACGGGTGGCATTTATCGCCTTACTGTGGTAAAAAACAATGAATGTACAGGTGTTGCCGAAGGAGCCGTAGTTGTTGGGGTTTTTGTCCCATCTAATGCAAAATTTGTAACCCCATCGGCTACATTTTGCGATTCTGCAGCAGTTAATCTTGAGATTGATTTTAATGGAACCGCGCCATTTATTATATTTTACAACATTGACGGTGTGCCCCAGACTCCGGATACTACATCGGATGACCCTTATTTTATCCCTGTAAAAACGTTTAAAACCACCACTTACACGCTAACAGGCATCCAATCGCCCGGATGCACAGGTAATGCTACGGGTTCGGTAACCCTAACGGTAAATTATACCCCAAAGGTCAGTAATGTCAAATTGCAATGTACCAATCAGGAAACGCAGTACAGCGTTAGCTTTGATGTGACGGGCATAGCACCTTATACCCTTGTGAGCGGTACAGGCACCTTTACCGGAAATACCTTTACCAGTAATCTTCTGCCTGTTGGCTCCAATTATTTATTTGAAATCAAAGATGCCGCTAACTGTAACAGCGTTATCGTCAGCGGAGTAGGTATCTGTGGTTGCCAAACAGACGCGGGTACCATGGGACAGGATACTATTCATTTTTGTGAAGACGCCATTGCTACCGTAGGCTTAACCATGGATTCTGTACTGGAAGCTGGCGACACCTTATTATATATATTGCATCGGGAAAAAGGAAATCCGCCTAACCCTATTATCGCCTGGAACAACATCCCTTCTTTTTCGATACAAGCGGGGATGAAACCGGATAGTGTTTATTACATATCGGCTATCGTTGGTGGCAAATTAAGCGGAAAAGTGGACCTTACAGATCCCTGCCTTTCCATTGCAGAAGGCACCCCAATTATTTTTCATGCCAAACCCAAAGCCAATTTGCTCCCATTGGACACGCTGGTTTGTCCCGGGGAAACCATTCAGGTGCAAATAGAACTGACAGGTAATCCACCGTTTACCATTCGCCCTGTTGAAAATGGCATACAACAACCCGCTTTAAGCAACATTAATGGCCTTTCATTGGCCTATATCATAAATCCGCTGACCAATACCATGATTGTGTTGGACAGTATTTCCGACAATTATTGCCCTACCGGAACCGTAAGCGGAAAACTGACCGCCAATGTGAGCACTTCGCCTAAAGCTATTGATATCAAAGCAAACTGCCGTTATCAGGATTTGACATACGTGGTCACGTTTAAAGTAAGTGGAGGGGTGAAGCCCTTCAAAATTACGGGCATGACCGGTACTTTTGTGGATAGCATATTTACAAGTACCCCCATTCCATTTGGAACAGATTACGATGGCCTGCTAACAGATGCTTTAAATTGTGGTGCAGATACCATAAAAGGAAAAAGCAATTGCCCTTGTATTACGGATGCTGGCGCTATGACCAGCTTGAATGTTCTGCGCGTTTGTGAAGGAGATACAGCCAAACTATCGCACCTGGGCAATCAAACCCTTGATGGCAATGATATTTTGATTTTTGTATTGCACACCTCTATGGATACTACATTGGGTACTATTCTGGCCACTAATACAGTTCCAAATTTTGCCTTTATCCCCGGTGTAACCCTACCCGGCACAACATATTACATCTCGCCTTTGGCTGGTAATGCACTGGGAACCAATCAAGTAGATTTAGCCGACTCCTGTGTGGACGCATCAAGAGGCACACCTGTATTATGGATACCCAAACCAACCGCTATCATAAGCGGCAATTATGACGTATGCCCGGGTGTACCTACACCCATACCCGTAAAACTAACAGGTACTCCGCCCTACACCCTGACCTACACCAACAACGGATCTCCGGTAACCGCTACCGCTCTGTCCAATAATTTTGGCATCTTGGCCAACCTACAGCAAACTACCACCTACATCTTGCAAAGCGTTAAAGATGCCAATGGCTGTGTGGGTACTGTGAGCGGACAAGCCTTGGTCACCGTGCATCAGCCTCCAGATATTCAAAATGTCAAAATCAATTGCTCGCCCGATAATTTGAGCTATACATTAGAGTTTGATGTGAAAAATGCAGACTTAGGCCCAGGATTTATCCAATTATTTACAGGCCCGATCACAGGTAATTACAATGAGACCTCTGGGAAGTATGTCAGCAATCCTATTCCTAAAAATCAGGCTTACAATATTTTGGTAACGGATGCCAAATGGGGTTGCGGCCAGGATAGTATAAAAGGGGTATCTAATTGCGGATGCTCCACCAAAGCGGGCACCATGGCACAGGCCCCCATCACCATTTGTATAGGCGATACAGCCAAAACACAGATCGCGATCGGTCAGGTTCTAGAATCAAATGATACCATTCGCTACCTGTTGGTGACAAGCACCGATCCTGCAACATGGACGATTTTGGCCAATAACAAATCGCCAAATTTTCCTTATTTGGCTGGAACCACCATACCCGGTACTACATACTTTATTGTTGCCCTTGCTGGCAATGCCATCGTTAATGGGGTTGATTTGAATGATCCTTGCAAATCTATTGCCATTGGCCCAAGTGTCATTTGGAGGGTAGCGCCCACAGGTGCCATAAGTGGTTCTGCTTTTATCTGTAAAGACGCAGAAGCCACCCTGACCTTTAATTTCACTGGAACAGGACCATTCAATTTTACGTACACTGATGGAACCAATACATTAAACGGCAGCGCTACGGACAACAGCACTACGATTAAAGTAAAACCAAGTGTGTCAACCACTTACACCTTGAGCACCTTAAATGGAGTTGGCAATTGTTCAGGAACCGTCAGCGGCAATGCCACCATAACGGTGCGCGATGTGCCAACTGCCACCATATTGGGTGATACACTGGTTTGCCCGGGCACTAATTACAGTGTTCCCGTAGCATTTACAGGCATAGGGCCATTTTCTTATCGTTATGCCATTAATGGTGTAACACAGCCTCCTGCCAGTGCTACCAGCAATACTACCACTTTTTCCATCAATAACATACAGGGCAAGCAGGAAATTACGCTCGTTTCCTTATCCGATGCCAATTGCCCTGGCACTGTCAATGGAAAAATTGTTATTGATCTAAAACCTGTTCCCGAGGCCAGCTTGAGTGGGAGTAGTACCATTTGTGTAGGAGATTCAACGGTGCTGAACATAGCACTAACAGGTGTAAATTCAGGCAATGTTACCATAAGTGGCGGTATTACCCCTATCCAATTAAATGGAGTTACCAATGGCACAAAAGTGACCGTAAAGCCTACTGTAAATACCACATACACCATAAGCGCTTTCATACCTGTAGGCAATGATTGTACCCCTAAAATAAATGGAAGTGCTACCGTGGACATTGCGCAAATTAATGCAACCGCTGTATTATCTGACTATAATGGCTTTAATGTCAGTTGCCCTGATTTTGCTGATGGAAGTATAAAAATAACACCCAGTATCAATCCAAATCAAGTGAGCTCATCATGGAGTAACGGATTAAAAACATTGAATGTCAATGATTTAGCTGCTGGAACCTACACCGTAACCCTTACAAGTACCGATGGCTGTGTATTCATTGACTCCTTCACCCTAAATGCCCCACCTGCTATTGACCCAACTTACCGCCTGATACCGCCCACCTGCAATGGCGATAAAAACGGAAGTATTGTTTTACAAAACATTAGTGGCGGAATAGGCCCATTTAGGGTAGTGGTGGATGGTAAACCCTTCGCATTTAGTACCCTGCCAGCCACAGTAGGCCCATTTGCTGCCGGCGATTATAGCTTGGTTGTCACCGATGCCAATGGCTGTACCGTTGAAGAAACCGTGAACCTGATAACACCCGCACCACTAACGTTGGACCTGGGCCGTGATACCACTATCAACTTCGGTGATAGTGTCCTCATCAAGCCCACGATCAGTGCTGATACCTTGCGAAGTTTTATATGGACCCCCATCACAAACTTAAAGCAGGCAACATCCCCGGACGAAGGCTGGTGGGCCAAGCCCCCAGTGTCACAACTATACCGCCTTGAATTGGTGGATACCTCAGGTTGCAGGGTTTCTGATGAAATCCGTATCTTGATCAATCGGGATATCCGTGTGTTTATCCCCAATATCATCCGCCCGGAATCTGATCGTCTAAGTGACTATGTCACAGTATTCGGCGGCCCTGAAGTGGTAAAAGTCAAGTATCTGCGTATTTTTGACCGCTGGGGAGATATGGTTTTCCAACGAGAAAACTTCCTCCCAAATGATTGGCAATTGGGTTGGAATGGCCGCGTACGAGGAGACAAGGTAAATCCTGCAGTTTTTGTTTACGCGGTAGAAGTTGAATTCTTTGACGGTTCCACCCAAGAATTCACCGGAGATATTACTGTCATTCGATAGTATGCAACGTTGTACCGTAGTTGGACGAAAAAAAAGGCAGCTCCTGGGAGCTGCCTTTTTTTTTCGTCCAACTACATATTGGTGCTTATGTGGTTAAGCATAATATACTAATTTAATTTAAACGGAGCCATCAGCTGGAACTCAGGAATGGAAACCTCAAATGTTGACCCATCATCAACTTTTGTCATCAGGTAAGTGCCTGACATCTTACCAAAGTCATTTCTTAGGTTACAATAAGAGGAGTATTGATGGTATTCGCCCGGAGCCAAAATCGGGTTGAGGCCAATCACACCATTGCCTCTTACTTCCCGTACAACCCCATCGGCATCTTTGATGATCCAATGACGACTTAACAGCTGCACCGTGTAGGGGCTTCCGTTTTCAATTACGATGTGATAACCAAAAAGGTATTCCCCAAAAATGGGCTTTGAATGATCAGGGAGATATTGGGTCTCCACGTAAACCGTAATGCCATTTGTTGTTAATACATCCATTGCTTGTTGCTTAGTTTCAGATTGCCTTCTAAGTTCCTAAAAGTCAAAAATGTTTTAAGTTTTTCAGTATTTTCTTAATCTGATGCTGCAAATTTCAAAATAGAATTCCGAATATGCAATACCCTGTAATGTAAATCCTTCATTTTGAAGTGTTTTTGCCTGGAAACAAAGTGTTTCAAAGTTTTATAAACATTAAATAAATTAATTTATATAAATTTCTTGTTATCAATTAACTAAAAGTGAAAACATTGTTGAAAAAGATGTTGAAAAACGCCTTGATATAAACATCTGCCAACAAAAAAAGTTATGAATCCACAAGAGAAAGTACCCTCTGTTTCATTTTGTTGGCCAACAAATGTGTAATTCATATTAACTTAACATAGAAACGCTTGTTAAAAAGACAAACATAGCCAAAGTCAATATTTCCTCACAGTATTGTGGATTACATTGCAAAGTATTGATTTAAAAGGAGCTGAAATGAGTATAAAAGGTGGATAAGTATGGTAACTTCTCTTGATAACCTGTTGTATGCTTTCAGTTATGACGTTTTCCACAAGCTAACAGCACTGATGATGGCCGTAGGCTTTTTTATTTTAAACCATTAAAAATTATGAATAGAAAGTTACTGTCTTGAAAAGTCAGGAAAGAATCGCCCTACTTTTGTTTTAAAATTAGCACAAACCTTTTGCGGTACACAAATAAAGTTCGTTTGTGCACCATTACACACCATACATTATCAAAAATATGTTTTCTTTTTTACCGGACACTCATATACCCCGTGCGCTTAAAATTTGGCTGATCATCGGGTTGGTCATGATTTTTTTTCAAATCGTCATAGGGGGCGTCACGCGTCTCACCGGAAGCGGCCTAAGCATTACCAAGTGGGAGGTGGTCAGAGGGACTGTGCCGCCTTTGTCTGCCGCGCAGTGGGATGTAGAGTTTGAACTGTACAAGCAGACGCCACAGTACCAGAAAATCAACCAGGGGATGAGCCTCAGTGAATTTAAGTTTATCTATTTTTGGGAATATTTCCATCGTTTTTGGGCTCGTTTGATGGGATTTGTGTTTCTTTTCCCCTTCTGTTGGTTTTTGATAAGAGGTCAATTTTCAAAAAAATTATTGCCCCGTATGCTGGTCGTAGTTGCCTTGGCGGGATTGGAGGGCTTCTTTGGCTGGATAATGGTCAAAAGCGGGCTTATTCATCGCCCTTGGGTCAATGCTTACAACCTTACTTTGCACTTAGTAACAGCACTTATCATCTTTGCTTACCTACTCTGGACTATATTTATAGCCTACAGGCCTGAGCGATCAGCGTGGTCAGATACCCGCCTGCGGAAATTGGGCTGGGCTATGGTAGCGGTTACGTTTGTGCAGTTGGCATTGGGAGCCATGATGTCTGGTTCAAAGGCAGGTCTTTTTTTTCCTACATGGCCGGATCAGGGAGGAGCCTTTATACCTGCTTATCTGTTGGACGCAACACAGTGGAAGGCCGAACATTTCATTGACTATGACACCAACCCCTTCATGCCGGCTTTGATTCAGTTTCTGCACCGCAATACGGCATATCTGCTGACCATTATGGTGGCCTGGTTTGTATGGAAAACGCAGCAACAACAACTCACATCGGCTATGCATATCGGAAACAGAGCATTAGTAGTATCCCTTTCGGTGCAGGTTCTATTGGGAATTACTACCTTGGTTCAGTGCAAGGGCACCATCCCCGTGCTATTGGGGGTACTACATCAGGCTGGTGCTGTAGTGTTCCTTAGTGTATTGCTGTATGTGGTGTATCAAATGCGGCGCTGAGGTTTTTGTTTTTAGTCGAAAAGCATTAGTTTTGTCTCCATTTCTAAACGGACAAAATCAAACATTATGGTAGCAAAGTCAATCGCTTTGCCACTCTTCCTTCTTGCCTGTCTGACATTATACGCCCAAAAAGATCGAGATAGCCTTGAACGGGTTTTGCCTTCGACCATTGGGCGCCAACGTGCCGAAATTTTGGTAAAACTCAGTTGGGCCTATCGCCTTTCTGATAAAGACAAAGCCCTTCGGTTTGGTACTGAATTGTATGAATTGGCTATATCTATGCACGATAGTACTCTGATAGCCAGTGCTTTGAATAGTATTTCCGAGACATGGCTTAATTTTGGTGACTATCAGCAAGCAGAAAAATTGACCCTTGAAGAGCTTCAATACTTAAACCCCAATATACCCAACACCAATCTTCTTGGCGCTTTAACCCGCTTGGGCACCATCCATTATCGGCAAGGTAAATTTGAAAAAGCGTTATCTTTTCAATTGCAGGTGCAACGCAATGCCGATCTCATCGGTAAAGATGATATTATGGGGGTTGCAAATGTAAATTTGGGCTTGACTTATATGGATTTGAAACGCTACGCGGAGGCCCAAGAATGTTTTTTAACTGCTTTGCAGTCCTTCAGAGATATTGGCCATTCAGTAGGTATAGGAGCCTGTTATGTTAACCTGACCGAAACGTTACGCAATCAAAAGCAATATCAGCTTGCGTTAGATACCGCCCGAAGCGCTGAACAATACTTGCTTGCTTCAGACAATAAAATACATGCTGCATATCTGTACGGATCTATGGGAAAGATATACTATTCCTTACGCCAAATACCACAGTCTATTGCCTCCTTTAAAAAAGGATTGGCAATGGCTACTCTTACGCAAGACAAATTCTCCATTGCACTGAATAAAATTGGCCTTGGCAGAGCATACTTAGAAAGTGGCGATCTGGCAGAATCAAAAGCATTATTGGATACAGCATTGTATCTGGCGCAAATAATGCACGAGAAATCCATACTCTTGGAAGCCTATAGTCACTTGCGGGATTGGTACACACTTCAGCGAGATTTTGACAAAGCAGTTATGTATGATGAACAATACCAAATGGGTATGGATTCAGTGTTCAATGCCAGCATGGTGGAAAAAGCTACGGATGCGCAAACCAAGTATGAAACTGAAAAAAAAGAAGCTGAAATTGTTCGCCAAAAACTAACCCTTTTGCGACAAAGAAGCTGGATCATCAGTCTTATTTCCGGCCTCTTGGTCTTTCTGGGCTTCGCTTACCTTTTTTATAATCGCTTTCGCTTGCGGAAAAAAGCAGAACTGGATGAGGCAGTTATCCGTGAGCAACGCTTGGGTTTGAACGCGGTAATTGAAGCACAAGAAAATGAACGCAAGCGTATAGCTAAGGATTTACACGATGGCATTGCCCAAGAATTAGTTGCCCTAAAATTAGGCTTTGACTCACTTGGCCGACGAGTCAGCAAAATAGCACCGGAAGAAACCGAATATTTGCAAGATCTTGGAAATCAACTCAACGCTTCATGCATTGAGGTACGGAACATTGCTTATTTGATGTCCCCTCCTATACTGGACCAAAAGGGCCTTGCTCCCAGCCTTGAAATGCTGTTGCGAAACAGTTTGCAACCAATGGGAATCTATATCCATTTTGAACATCAAAACGTGCCAGTGCACTTAGAAGATAAGGTGAAAATAGGTTTTTACCGCATCGCGCAAGAATTGATACAGAATGTAGCCAAACATGCAGAAGCTACTATAGTAAAAATGCGCCTTTATATGGAAAACAAAGCATTGGTGATGTATATCGAGGACAATGGTAAAGGTTTTGATATGGAAAATGCCCGAAGTAAAGGCAGTATGGGCTTATTAAATATTCTTAGTCGGGTAAGTCACCTAAACGGCACTTTTAAAGTAGAGCCAGCCCGGCCAAATGGTTCCATTGCAACAGTTAGCGTGGCACATGAATAAAACAATGAAAATAAAAGTAATAATCGCGGATGACCACCAATTGGTGCGCAAAGGTTTTCGCGCCTTGTTACAGGAACTGGAATCCGTGGAGGTCATTGGCGAGGCGTCAAATGGAAAAGAATTGATCGCACTACTCCGAAATGGCACAAAGCCAGATGTCATTTTATTGGATTATGAAATGCCTGTAATGAATGGTTTGGAGGCCGCTCAAATCATTCAACATGATTTTTGGGGTACCAAAATTATCATGCTCACCATGTTACAAGACCGGGAATTGGTGGAGCAAGCCATTGCCGGAGGTGTGCAGGGATTCATGTTTAAGAATGCTTCTTTGCATGAACTCGAGGAGGCTATACAATCCGTAGCACTGGGTGAACACTTTTTCTCCAAAGAAGTCACCTTGACCCTGCTTCGTCATACTTCTCCACAAGATTCACATGAATTGGAACTACTCAGTGAACGGGAAATAGAAATATTGCGCTTGGTAGCACAGGGCTTTAGTAGCGCTGAGATCGGGAAACAACTGTTTATCAGCCCACGAACGGTGGATACTCATCGCAATAATATCCTGCAAAAACTACATATTCAAGGTATCGCAGGCCTTACACAATTTGCCATAAGACATAAACTGATATAAAATACGCACATCTGCGTACCCACTTTACGCATTTCCGCTCGTGACTTCCGCCTTTCGGCACCCACACCTTTGTGCCGTTAAATATTTTCATTCACATCAAACAATTTTTTAGAACATGAAAAACATCATTTTCTCCATCTTTACCTTACTTATCGTGGGCCTTTTTACCACAAGCACTCAAGCCCAGAAAAACACAGAAGCTGAAATACTCAACATGTGGAAGGAGGTGTGGGCTGCTTATGAATCCAACGATCTGTCAAAAGTATGGTCCCACTATGCCGAGAATGCTACGGAAATCTATCCTGATGGTACTACAATTACGGGCTTATCTGCTATCAAGGCAGGCTATGAGCAGTTCAACGGCATGATTGAAGGTAAACCTTCATGGAATGCCTCTGTGCCTACTATCCGGTTTATTACCCCTGATGTAGCTTTACTGACCAGCGACGTGACCTCCGATATTAAGCTAAAAGGTGGCCAACAAATCGGTGGCAAAGAAAGTTTTGCCCTTCTGCTCCGTAAAACAAACGGAAAATGGTTGATAGAGTTTGACAGCCAAACACCTGTACTGCAAATGCCTGAAAGTGGCAAATAAGCAAAAGTATAAAACTATCCAGTCGGTCAAAAAGGATCGGCTGGATAGTTATCGAAAAACAACAGTTTATCCTCTATTTTTATCAATTCATATCAATTGTATGGGACAAAACCTCCAATGTACCTGCATGTTTGTACCATAAAACATCATTCTCTAACCAACAAAAAAAATACAAATGCTTATAAAACTGCTTTTTTGCCTGATACTGATGACCGTTTTGATTCTCTCATTCGTCCCTTTTTTTGCATTATTTACGGTGGCTTTAATTTTGAAGATCAGGTATTTTGGACACAATGGATCAGTAAAAAATCTTTCAATTGATTAACATTTAAAACAATAAAAGAAATGAAAAAAATTTTGAAATGGACGGGCATCGTGATGCTTACATTAGTTACTTTAGCCGCTTCGACTGCATTCTATCTTCAAAATACCTTAAAAAACCGTTTAGTCAAACAATACAACATTGCGCCCAAAGACATTGATATTCCAACAGATTCTACTGCTCTTGCAGCAGGTAAAATTTGGGTCACGGCGCTTTGTTCTGATTGTCATGGCGAAAACTTGGCAGGCACTGTTATGATAAATGACCCCGGGCTGGGCATTATTTCGGCACCAAACATAACATCAGGCGGAGTGGGCAAAATCTATACCGACTTAGATTGGGAGAAAGCGATCCGACACGGTGTGGCCAAGGATGGTCGCTCCCTGCGAATTATGTCATCCAAATATTTGCATTACATGACCGATGAACATGTAGGACAGTTGATCGCTTATCTGAAGACGGTTCCTGCCGTAACTTCTGATTTGCCTGAAAGCAAAACAACCCTGCTTTGTGATATCTTGATCCAGCTTGGTGTTTTCGGTGATGATGTAATACCTGCCGAAATAATAGATCATCAATCGCCATCACATACGGCACCACCTAAAGCACCTACAGTAGCTTATGGTGATTATTTGGTTAAAGTTACGGGATGCCGCTCATGTCATGGAAAAGCGTTGAACGGTGCTAAACACCCTGATCCCGCTGTTACCGTACCAGCATCCAACCTGACTCCGGGTGGCCCCTTGGCTCTGTACGGACAAGATGGTTTTATCAAGACTATGCGCACAGGTACTACACCAATGGGCAAACAGATGGATCCCAAACACATGCCCTGGAAACAGTTGGGTACTTATGATGATGTACAACTACAAGCCATCTATGCCTATCTGACATCATTACCTAAAATGGAAATGGCAGAAATTAAATAGAAAAACCATCGGATCCGATGTTTTTCAACTTGAACACGAGGCGGCGACTGTGAAAGGTTGCTGTCTCGTTTGAATGCCTTTTAGGTGTTCTTCGATACGCAAGGAATTATCGAGAATAAATTTTTTTAAAAAATCTAAAAAAAATTTTGGTGATTCTATTCTTCATACCTTACCTTTGCACCCGCTAAAGAACACAGCACCTAATACAAGGGCGCATAACTCAGCTGGTTCAGAGTGCCTGCCTTACAAGCAGGGAGTCGGAGGTTCGAATCCTTCTGCGCCCACAAAGCCACCCCAAACAGGTGGCTTTTTTTATGTCCGCAACTCAGTTGCTTCAGAGTGTCCCGACGAACAGTCGGGAGCGTCGGAGCTT
>CAZIKN010000009.1:28670-91650 GCA_964539805.1 uncultured Saprospiraceae bacterium
CAGGTGGCTTTTTTTATGCCCGCAACTCAGTTGCTTCAGAGTGTCCCGACGAACAGTCGGGAGCGTCGGAGCTTCGAATCCTTACCGATGCGTTCCTTTCGGCACAGGTCTGCGCCCACAAAGCCACCCCAAACAGGTGGCTTTTTTTATGCCCGCAACTCAGTTGCTTCAGAGTGTCCCGACGAACAAATAATTAATTGCTTCCTTTCCTTAGCAAGCCAGCAGATGCCAATGTGACAACTAATGCTACAGGCAAAGGCTCTCTGAGCGTCAATAAAAATTTATATAAGGGATTGGCGTAAATTTCTTTAAAGGAAGCCATTTCAGCGGCTGCTTTTTGAATTTCTGCCTCCGTTTTTTGCTCTGCTTTCATTTTGTCCAAAAGAAATTGAATGTACTGATCCATAAAATCAGGTAGCATCCATTCAGATACTGCCATCCAGGCAACAGCATAGCAGACACAAGAAATTAGCGCCATAAGGCCACCTACCTTCAGGGCTTCTCCGAAGCTGATTACTCCTCCACGTTCTTGATCACGGTACACCCGTACACCAATGAAAATAAAGATCATGCTGATGACCATGCCGGTATAACCCCATATTTCACTGCTTCCGGCAACTCCGTTTTTTTGTAAATAAAAGCCTGTGCCTACGACTAACGCAGCAGATAGAATACCCGAAAAAAAGCCATAGCGTAAAATGATTTTGTTCATTGCAATAATATTGTTTTGGTTAAACATTGGTGCAAAGAGACAGCCCTGTACTGAATCCTGGTTCATACTTTCGGGTGATTTCAAAGGGGATGGCCAAAATCATACTTTTGGGTGAATCATAAAATACCCAAATCTTTGGCTTTCTGGATGGCTTGTGTGCGGCGTTGGACATCTAATTTGGAAAATACATTTGAACTATGGGTTTTGACCGTATTTAGAGAAACAAACATTCTATCGGCAATTTCCTGATTGCTTAAACCCTCAGCCATAAGACGGAGTACTTCTATTTCACGAGGCGTAATGCCGAGCATCGTTATGGCCATTTCATTGGTAGGGTATATTGTAGCAATTGGCCTTGCTGTTTCGTTTGCTTTGCCCCGTTCTTGCCTGTATGTCCAACGTAACCCAGCCCATATACCCACAGCACAACATACCAATGCCACTATTCCTGTGTATAGAGAATCCGCATGCCGGATGAGCAACACCCGATACTGAATATATTGTAAGAATACAAGTAATAAGGCCAATACAATGCTGTAAAGAATGATTCGGCGCATGGTACAATAATGGAGAGACCATGCAAAGTTAGCAAATTTAAGCGCGCTTTTGTAGGTCCTTTTTCAATGTTTATTGAATATTTAGATATTTGCAATTGAAAAAAATCCCGTTTATGAAAAAGTTGTTTTTACTCCTCATTGTCGCCTTGACGTTTGCCTGCCAAAATAAGCAACAAAAGGGCCGGATACCATCACGTTTCCTCGAACGCCAGAAAGAAGGCGAGTTAAAAGGCCTTTATGAAAAATACCTGGATGCAAGCCATGGCGCCGGGCGCTATGACTGGCGGGCCATTGAAGCGGAAAACAAACGCCGCAACATGGCCTACAAAGCCTCTTTGAAGGATGGAACGTTTGACCGTGAATCTTTTGCAGGCGGCCTTGTACAAGGCTCCTGGCATGAGCGGGGCTCCACCAATCAGGCGGGTAGCGTCATCGCAACCGACTACTATGGCCCGAGCAATAACATCTACACGGTGTCTGCATCCGGTATTATTTTCAGAGGAAACTATGACGGCTCTGGCTGGACCAGTCTTAATGATGACCTTAATTTTAGCAACAGGGTCATACAAGTATTGCCCAATACAAGCGGTAACCGCCGAATTGTGGCGGCACAAGGCAAACAATTGAAGTACTCGGACAATGAGGGCGCCAACTGGACCAATGTGGTTGGGCTATCCTTTTGGGATGGATGGGGCTACCCGGGGCAATTGGTGGAAATGAGCAATCACGAACTCTATTATCTTGCCTTCACCTGGATTGAAAATCCATGGGGAGCTGGCTATCACCTTTACCGCTCTACCAACCGGGGGGCCAACTGGACTTTGATGCAATCATTCCCCCAACGCGGTGATCGAAGTGTAGCACTATGGCAACCCTTTAATACCAATGAACTCTATGTCATTGACAATGGTGAAAAAATATATGAAGCGGATGGTGCAAACCTTAGCCTCTTGTTCAATATTACTGATCTGCCAGCCGGAGCTGAATTGAGTTTCTCTGGTTCCAAAGCTGGTACCACCAAAATGTATGTATTGGTCAATGGAACGGACATTTACAGCAGTGTGGACGAGGGCGAAACCTGGGACCTGCAATCCTCTGTTAATCCGGGAGCTTGGGAGGTAGGTATCTTCGCAAACCCTTTTGTAGAAGATGCGATCTACTATGGCGAGGTAAATATGTACAAAAGCGACGATGGTGGTCAATCATGGGCCTTACAAAATGAATGGTGGGAATATTATGACAATGTCCAGCTTTTGCATGCCGATATCATGTCTTTCACACCAGGCCAAAACGGGAGCACCAACTTTATCCTCATCGGGAATCACGGTGGTATGCACCGCACTACGGATAATTTCAGCTCGACTACCAATATCGGTTTATCCAACCTGAACGTAGGTCAATTTTACGAACATGTTACCATTGGTGGCAACTGCTATCTTGGCTCTCAGGATCAGGGCGGCCAAGTTATTAGCAGCGCAGGTACAGGTCAGGTCACCGCAGTGCAATACCTGTCAGGTGACTATGTGGAAATGGCCAGCTCCAACAACAACCAACGGCTCTGGCAGGAATACCCTGGCGGCTCTTTCGATTATTACCATACCCCACCAACTGGCGGATGGACTTGGCCTGATGATGGTTATACTGTTTCGGGTACGGCTGGTACAAATATGCAGCAATGGTCCGTGCCCATGTCACCTGTAGGCGTGGCCTCTGAAAATGCCGTATTGGTAGGTGGGGGCACCACAACCAACGATGACGGCTCTTATTTGATCAAGCTCACGGCAGGTATTTCTCCCCCGCATGACATTACGGTATCACAGTTCAATTATGATTTTAGGGTAAATGCCAACAATGGCGACAGTTATATCACCGCCGTAGGCCAATCATCGGTGAACACCTCATACTATTTTGTCACCATGGAAGACGGCACGTTTTTTTACTCGCACAATGGCGGCAACACTTGGAACAAAGCCACGGGATTCAGCGCGCCATCGGGCGGCTGGCTTTATGGCACTTCCATTGTGTGCTCCCCCACCAATGCCAATCAACTTTATGTAGGTGGCAACGGCTATGGTGGTAATGGGGTATATCGCTCCGTTGACGGTGGTGTTACCTTTACGTCAATGTCAGCAGGGCTGCCTAATACCTTTATCAATGATCTGGCACTTAACCAAAACGAGTCGCTGCTGTTTGCCGCTACGGAGGCAGGGCCTTACGTGTGCATCCTGAGCACAGGTGGCTGGCATAGCCTGATTGGTGTCAGCACTCCTTTGCAGCCCTTCCAAAGTGTGGAGTATATCGCTTCCAGTAGTACAGCCCGCTTTACCACTTACGGGCGCGGGGTATGGGATTTGGCCCTGACCAGCCAACCCTTGCCCGTGGAGTGGCTCAGGTTTCAGGCCAAGGCCCAGCCCGATAAAAGCGTGCTTTTGAACTGGGCTGTAGGCAATGCAGAGGGCTCTGAATATTTTGATATTCAACGCAGCTATGATGGTATTTCATTTGAAAAAATAGGCCAAAAAGCAGATAAAGGTAGCAGTGCCGCCTATGATTATCTCGACCTGACACCTCGGCCAGGCACTAATTATTACAGGTTGAAACAAGTGGATGACAATGGCTTCTTCTCCTTTTCCCCAACCATAGCGGTTGACATTGATGGTATACCCGCGCTTCGTCTTTATCCGAGCATTGCTTCCGCAGGCACACCCCTGCGCGTGAACACGGACGACCCTTCTGGCTATCTGCTCCGATTGTTTGGCACAAACGGCCAGCTGCTGTGGTCGGCCCCATTAGAGCAACAGCCCGTTTTGCCAGCCCTAAGCGCGGGTATTTATGTGTACAAAATTGAGCACATAAATAGGCCGGGCGCGGTGGCTTTGGGGAAATTGGTGGTTCGGTAAGTGAAATGATTGTTGATTTTCCATCGCTTTCATTTCTTAAAAACCTAAAAAAATAGGTTTTTAAGAAATGAAAGCGATGGAATTTTGGAAAAAATTCAAGAAAGTATCCACTTTTTTGCGTCGTCATGTTGAGCAACAATGCCCAAATTTTGGAAAGGAAAATCTGCTCAATTGACAGAAGAAAGGGTCTAAGACATGCGTAACTTTTGTTCTTTCAAAGGATGAAAAAAATACGTTTGTTTTGGCCTATCCTGGAACAATCTGAACTTTGAAATGAGGCGCAGATTCAAGTTTCAAATGCAACAAAGGGGGACTGAAAAAAAGATGAATTAGAAAGTGGATAACTGGTCTATCATTGTGTCTTCTTTTGCAATTGCTTTAAGCGGGTTTTCTCTTTTTCTATCGCTTTGCTCACTCTGATGAGTTTGATAACAGATTTTACAAACACAAAAAGGAACAAGAGCGCAAAAAGCCCACTGATTAGTGTGGTAGCATTGACAGTGGGCATCGTGCCTTCTTCTACAAGCGCCACACTTATCACAGCAATACCACCACTTATCATAGTGGCTAATGGTAGCAAGATCACGGCAGCAATCAACAATGCCTTTTTTCGCCGCAACTTTTTCAGTTCGGTCAATTCTTTTTTGGGTTTCGCCGCAACTTTTAATTTCCGTACGCTTTCCGTATTGTGGCTTTCTGTCAGTATAAAACTATTCGCTGCCGGGATCATGATTTGTTCAGCCCTAAGATTGAAGGATGCTTGGAGCAGCCATAAAAAGAGTAAAGTCAAGTGTTTCATGTGAAAATGCTAAATTTGATGTGGTGATTCTTGCCTGACCATAACGCAAAAAGGCTTTAAAACGCGGCTATATGCCATCCCCAAACTGCTAAAAGGATGGAACTGTTTTACAATAGTTCGTTAAAAAATCACGTTCATAATTGGTATAAAAAGGGTGGCTCATATTCCTTGCTGGCTGATAGTGACGGGGTGACTCGCAGTCACACCGTCACTATCAGCCAGCCTTTCAATGTTAAGGGAACATGAACCAAAAGGGTAAAGACATCGCTTTAATAATGCGATGGCCACCTTCAACATTGCCAAAACTATTGTATGCGCGTACTTCAAAATTCTACCCTAATAGCCATTTTTTGGGCCATACTAAGTATGGATGCCCAAGCACAGGAGCACTTTATCCGCTTGGATGATGAGCACTTTGAAATTCCTGCATTCCCCGGTTTTGTCGAGAAAGTGATAGACGTCACTCCTGACAAGCCTTATATCGGCTACGCACAAACTGGCATGGGCAACCGCCGTTCTGCGGTTCGGGTGGAGGGAGGCTTAGACACGGTGCTGCAACGCCTTTTTCAACGTAGTTTCCCACTTCAAAGCAGTGAGCAAGCGCGCTTTTTGGTGCGCATTAATCACCTTTTGGTCTATGAGCGTACGTATAGTTCGGCGGAAGTCGCTTATGTGGAAGCCAATATATCCTTCTGGGTAAAAGAACCGGGCGGTTATCGGGAGGTATATGAAGCCAGTGCTGTATCAGAGGCAAGAGGAGGCATTGATGTGACCCGCAAGCACGCCCGCAATATCATTGAAACCATTCAGGACTGTTGCAAAGCCATTGTGCAAAAGAAGCAGGAACAGGGATGGTGGAAGAATGGCACTTTTTTGCCCGATCATGCCATATCAGCATTTTCCACCCAGAAAAGTTATCCCTTGCTCAAAAGCAATCGAACCGAAAATGGAGTTTGGAAAACATTCAATGATTTTCGTGATGATCACCTGCTTGATAGTGCATCATTTGACTTTGTCCTGAAAATAAAAGATACCGATGATGGAGCCATAGAAGGAAAGCCGGAATGGAAAAATAAGGCGATGGAAAAAAGGCCCCCCTCGCTCTGGGGCTTGCAATGGGAAGGGAAAACCTACTTGAGCGTGGCAGACAAATATTATCAATTAATTCGCGAGGGTGAAAACTTTTATTTGCTTGCACCGGAACTCATACCCGTAAATTATGGTGTTTATGTAGGCGGCATATTGGGCGGGTTTACAGGTTCTTTTTTACTTTCCACAATTGAATCCGATAAAATTATAAAGGGAGATGTGGTGAAGTATCAATTGGATTTGCAAACTGGCAAATTGGTCACGCCTGGCGATGTAAGGCGACGACGCATAGAAGCGCGCCAGATTGTATATGCATCAACCTTTCTGAGTGACAAACATGAGATGATCGTAAGCATTGATGGCAAGGAGGCCTGCCGCCTAAAAGCAGGCGAATATTATCGTTTCTCCTGCAAGCCCCAACAAAAATCAATAACAATATGTGCTTCCCTGGGCACTGAACAGGAGTGCCGCACGATAGAACCAAAATTGTTTTATACAGAGATTTTCCTGCTCCGCTCCAAACGCGGAAAGCCTGATATTGACTTATTGAACAATGGTGGTGTACGCAAAGAGATCGTAGAAGAGATAAAGAAAAACCCTACGAATTTAAGGTGTGAAGACAAGAATTGAAATATTTATTGATGCCCGAATGTATTGGATCAACGTAAGACTATCCTGAGCTCTGAATACAAAAATACGCGTTTAGAGGAAAAAACACAATATGGCTTTTTTCAAATTGACACCATTTCTCGCAAGTCTTCTCTTACGTCTGCTTGTCGAAAACCGAGTACAAAATTAACCAATAATTCGATATCCGCAAAATGCCCCCAACCATCATCACCACTTCCAGCGTATCTTTGCCGCCCCATGATACGCCATATTATTCGTTTACTCCTATTGCTCAGTTCGCCTTGTTTCGGGTTTGCCCAGGATTTTCGTTTGGAAAAACTCCCCGCCTTCATCAATTCTCCCGACTATGATGAGATTACCCCTGTGCCTGGTAAAGATGGGCGAACCCTGTTTTTTACCCGAACGGGCTATCCTGTTTTCGAGCGAAAACTCTTGCTGGATTCTTTTGACATACTGACCCAATACCCCGCCGATCAATACATCAACATCTTGAGCAGGCACTATTCGCAATTGGCAGGAAAGCCCATTGCGGAACCCCTCCGCTCTTTTTTGAACCAGGATATATGGCTTGCCAAGGGAGATTCTTCAGGTGTATTCCAACAATTGGTGCATCCCGGCTACCCCTTAAACAATGCCCAGCCGAACAGTTTGGTCGCCAATACGCCCGATCCGAATGCCTTTTATGTGATGAATCAATTTACCAAACGCGGTGATATTGATCGTGGATTCTCGGTCGTGCGGCGCTTGTCGGACACTTTGTGGGCATTTCCACAGCCCGTGTCCATTAAAGATTATTACACCATCACCTCGGAAGTAAGCCTTACCATGAGTTTTGATGGCCAGATTTTGATCCTCGGAGCCACCCGTTCGGACTCTCGGGACATGGACTTGTATGTGTGTTTTAGACAGGAAGGGGATAATGTATGGAGCGCGCCTCAACACTTGGGTAACAGTATTAACTCTGAAAAAAGGGAATCAACACCCTTTCTCTCCGAAGATAACGAGACCCTTTTTTTCTCCTCCAACAGAAGTGGCAACAATGATATTTACTTCTCCAAAAGATTGGATGATACGTGGAAAAACTGGTCCACGCCCGAACGTTTGGTAGAACCCGTCAATTCGGATGCCGATGACAGTCAGCCTTTTTTCAATATGTCCACAGGCTTATTGTACTTTACCTCTAAGAGGGATGGCAGTAGTGATATCTTCAGGGTGCAAATTGCGCCACCTCAACCCACCGAAATAACCGTGATCGGTAGGGTGATGAACCGAAAAACGCGCAAAGTAATTCGCAATGCCACGGTGTATTACTCCGCTGCAAACGTGCCTGAAAATAGTGTGGACGCCATCAATGGCACCTTCAGGATACAAATTCCCAAAGGTATCCGCTTTTACATCAAGGCAGAAAAACCCGCTTATCAACCGGATTCTGTAGATGTGTATTTCCGCCGAGATTACTATTCCTTTCCGGAATACTTCGTGGATGTATGGTTGGATCCAATGGAGGTCAATCAAAAAATAGAACTTCGGCCTATCTATTTTGAGCAGTCTAAAGCCGTTATCCTGGAGCAATCTTTTCCTGAGCTGTCCCGTTTGGCTTCTGTATTACTGGAAAATCCGGGCATGAAAATTCGGGTGGAAGGGCATACCGATAATCTTGGAAAGGTCAGTGAGTTGGTGCGATTGTCGGAGGAAAGAGCGATGGCTATTCGTGATTTTCTTCGAGAAAAGAATATTGATCCAGCGCGCATTGAGGTAGTTGGACACGGCCCCAAATTTCCTAAATCAGACAACAGCAGCGAAGCGGAGCGCAGCAAAAACCGTCGAGTTGAAGTAATTATTACAAAAATGTAACCCATGCAATTATACAGTACCAATAACCCTGCTCTTAGGGTTGATCTTAAAGAGGCCATTTTTAAGGGGCTTTCTGATGACAATGGCTTGTTTATGCCACTTGAAATCCCACAAATGCCCTCGCGTTTTTTTGCAGAGGATATGTATGGTATGTCTTTTCAAGAATCCTCTTTTGCCCTTGCAAGGCACTTGATACAAGGGGCCATTCCTGATGATGCACTTAAAAACATCATTGAGCAAGCCATAGATTTTCCCGCTCCTTTGGTTCAATTAGATCAGCAAACCCACGTCCTTGAATTGTTTCATGGGCCATCATTGGCATTCAAGGATTTTGGTGCCCGATTTATGGCCCAAACCATGTCATGGTTTAACCGGGGCGAAGGCCAGGATTTAGTCATTCTGGTGGCTACTTCAGGAGACACAGGTGGGGCTGTGGCCGCTGGTTTTTATAATACGCCCGGCATCAGGGTGGTGATCCTCTACCCTTCCGGCAAGGTAAGTATGTTGCAGGAAAAACAATTGACCACCTTGGGCGGTAATATCACGGCCCTTGAGGTAGAGGGCACTTTTGACGACTGTCAGGCCTTGGTCAAGCAGGCCTTTTTAGATAAAACCCTTACGGAGCGGTTCAGGTTGAGTTCAGCAAACAGTATCAATATTGCCCGTTTGATACCGCAATCGTTTTATTATGTAGAGGCATATAAGCAATTGCCCAAAGAGTCGAAGGCGGTATTCGCTGTGCCTTCAGGCAATTTTGGGAACCTGACCGCTGGATTGATGGCTCGTAAAATGGGCCTTCCTGTGCATCAGTTTTTGGCTGCAACCAATAGAAACGATGTGGTTCCTGCATATTTATCATCCGGGATTTACCAGCCCAGGCCCTCGGAGTCAACCTTGTCTAATGCAATGGATGTAGGAAATCCCTCCAATTTTGCCCGCATGCTCGATCTTTATCGTTCCACGTGGAACATTATGCGCGCAGATGTTTCGGGTTTTTCATACACAGATGTGCAAACTGAAGATGCGATGCGGGAGATTTGGGATAATTTCAAGTATATTGCAGATCCGCATGGGGCCGTGGCCTATCAGGCGCTTAGGGCTTATCAGGCAGATAATCCAGGCACGCAAGGGGTGTTTTTAGAAACGGCTCACCCTGCTAAGTTTCTGGATGATGTAAATCGTATTCTTGGGTTTGAGGTTGAAGTGCCGGAACGCTTAGCGAGATTGGCAAATAATGAAAAGATAGCGGTGCGCCTGGGATCTGATTATATTGGGTTTAAGTCCTGGTTGCTTTCAGGTTTGGTCTAGAGTGCATCTTTGTTTTGACAGGATGCGGCATGTTGTTCCACGTGGAACAACATGCCGTTTTTACAAAAGATCTTTGGTGTCGTGTTCCACGTGGAACATCTTATTGCGGGCGGGTGGTCTGTTTCGGTAGAGGCGCATGTGGTCACGTAAAAACAGGTATGAGTTTTTGTGGCTAAAAAATAATTTTACAATATGTTGGTTCGGATGAAGTTTGCTCAATACCTTTAACCCGTAATAATTCACTTCTTTTACACTTCTACTCATGAATGCCAAAGCATCACCATTTTTAGTATTATTGATACCCTTTGCTACAGGTATCGGATTCGGTACACATCTTACACATTGGTTTTCCCTACTGTTATCGCTTTTTGTTGTTTTTTTTGGGTTTTTATGCTATCTGTATAAAAGAACCATTTCATATTCCTTTCGCTGGTTGTTTGGCACGGGCAGCCTGTTTGCCCTTTTTCTTGCAGGTGCATGTTCGGTCATCATGATGGACGAGCGCAATGATTCCAGTCATTTTGCAAAAAAAGGCATAGAGTCTAATTGTTTTCTGGCTGAATTGTGTGATGTGCCATCCAAAAGCAATAAAATAAAGGTGCAGGTCAGGCTTGTCGCAGCAGGCAACAAGCCTGACTCCATGCTGGCCTGTAAAGGCAATGCTTTGTTGTACTTTGAGTATGATTCGCTGAGTAATGCCTTGAATTATGGCGATAGAATATTGGTGTGGACTAATCTTTCCCCTACGGAAGGCCCAAAGAATCCTTTTGCATTTGATTATGGGCAATACCTTCATTATCAGAATATCCATTACACAGCATTTGTCCGCGCTGGATCATTTTGCTTGTTGTCACGTCATCATGGCAATTGGCTTTGGGATTATGCTTATCGCTGCCGCGCAAATTTATTGGAAGTGCTCCGCTACTATTTTCCTACACAGGATGAGTATGCAGTGGCTTCAGCCTTGCTGGTGGGGTATAAGGACGACCTGTCAGAAGACCTTAGGACAGCTTATGCTGAAACAGGATCCATGCATGCCCTGGCTGTTTCAGGGACTCATGTAGGCTTTTTGTATATGGGCTTGGTTTGGTTGCTAAGACGCATTCCCGTGTATAGTTATAAAGGTAAACTAATGGAGATCATTGTTGCGCTGATGGCCATTTGGATATTTACATTTATTACAGGAGCAACGGCATCTGTTTTGCGGGCATCTGTTATGTTTAGCGTTTTTTTGATGGGGCAAGCGACTTTTCGTTATGCCAATGTTTGGAATATCATGGCCACTTCTGCCTTTATCCTATTGCTCATTAATCCCTATTACCTTTTTGATGCGGGCTTTCAGTTGTCATATTCGGCAGTAGCAGGCATGGTTTTCTTTTATCCTTTGTTTTATAAGAGATCAAAGATCAGGAATAAATTGGTGGATATGGCTTGGCAGACATTATTGGTGGGTTTTGCTGCCCAATTAGGAACCTTACCGTTGACCTTGTATTATTTCCATCAATTCCCAGTGTATTTTTGGCTTGCGGGCTGGATTGTGGTTTTCGGCGGCGCAGTGTTCCTCGGTGGTGGTTCACTATTGGTTGTACTTCAAAGTTTTTATACTTGGCTTGCTTGGCCTGCTGCGCTTGTAGGAAAAATGCTGTTTACCATGTTGTTCTGGATGAACAAGATCATAATGGCCATTCAACAATTACCGGGAAGCGTAGTAAGCGGTATTTGGTTGGCACCGTGGGCTGTGTTGCTTCTTTTTGTCGCTATTGCACTTTATGGTGCCGCCATGCTGCAAAAAAGTGCCAAACACATGCTGTTTTCCTTTAGTTTAATTGTTTTTTTGTTGTTATGCAGCGCTTTTAGGGCCGTAGAGCAGGTTAATCAACGACAGATTACAGTTTACCATCTTGGTGGTGGTAAGCGAATGATTGATTTTTTTGATGGGGCGCACACTTTTTGCCTTTCAGATACACTGAGCAAAAAACAAGTAATGTTTTCAGCCCAATCAAATCGCTGGGCCAACGGCCAGCTTATGACAACACAAATATTTTTTTCTGGAAAACCGCTGAAAAACGAGGTTTTGCTGATTGGCCTGCCTATTATTCAATTTTATGATAAAAAAATCGCCTTTATTACAGATCAATATCCTGATGAGATCACAAATGCTGGCCCAACAATGGTTAGTGCTTTGATCTTGAGCAAAGATCCAAAACTACCTATTGCGGATTATTTGAAAAAATTTACGCCTAATCAAATCATAGCAGATCCCAGCAACAGCAGAAAACGTGTGGAACAATGGAAAAAGGAGTGTGACTTGTTGCAAGTGCCATTTTATGATATCAGGAGCCAGGGAGCGTGGGTGTTTAGATGGTAATTCGTACGCTAAAATCAATTTTTTAACCTATAAAACTTCACTTTCTTATTATGAAACATTTTTTCATGAAAACCTTTCATTTCACGCCTAAAGAACGCAACGGGACTATTGCCATTTTACTGATTGCAGTTTTGGCTGTTTTATGGCCAATGTTTTATCGAAACTATATGTATGAAGGACAACTGAAAACCATAGAAATGGATGAAGACCTGAAACAAAACTTATCCATAGGGTTGACAGGCTCTGATGCACCCACTCATACAGATAAAACACAGCGCACTTTATTCTATTTTGATCCTAATACCATCACAGAAACAGATTTTAGGCGACTTGGCCTGTCTGACCGAACGGCAAAAAGCATCTGCAATTACCGAAACAAGGGGGGGAGGTTTAGAAAAGCAGAAGATTTTAAAAAAATTTACACCCTTTCCTCGGAAGATTTCCTTCGCTTGTTGCCATATATCCGAATAGAAGGACAATCGCAGGATTCAAATCAGCGTGCCCAAAATGAACTGGGGGAAGACCGTTCAGTAGCCAGTTATCAATCATTTCCTTTTGATCCCAATACGATTGATGCTGCAGGTATGGAGCAATTGGGTATTCCATCATGGATAGCCAAAAGAATCATTAACTACAGGGATAAAGGCGGAAAATTCAAAAAGAAGGAAGATTTAGCCAAAATTTATGGTTTTCCAGAGGATTTATACCTTCGCTTAGCGCCGGTTATCATCATAAATACGCCTAATAACATGGTCAGTGCGCCAGCTCCAATGCTCTATGATGCCGGGGCCATGACCATGCCGGCAAGATCAGGCAAACCCATGCGCAAAAGCCCGATTGATATCAACAGGAGTAGCCTTGAAGATTGGATGACCCTGCCGGGTATTGGAGAGACAAGGGCAAGAATGATAGTTAAATTCAGGGAAAAACTCGGTGGTTTTCTCTCCGTAGAGCAGGTTGCAGAAACAAAAGGGTTGCCTGACAGTGTTTTTCAGCAAATTTATGGTCTTTTGGCGCTCCAGTTTAAGGACTTGCGCAAAATCAACATCAATGCTGCCGATCAAGAAATGTTGGACGCACATCCTTATATATCCTCAAAACAGGCCAGTTTGATTTTTGCATACAGGGATCAGAATGGAAGCTTCAGGAGCGTGGATGACCTGCTCAAACTGCCTGCCTTTTTTGATCGAGTGTGGTTGGAAAAAGTACGCCCCTATTTGACATTGGAATAATTTATACCTTGTGCTTTCAAAACCTTTTTTTGTGGCAACAAAACCTATTACCCTTGAATCCCCTAAAACTGAACAAGAGCCAATAGTTAAAAACAACCCCTACACCATCAATGGGTGGGCTTTTTTTGACTGGGCCAACAGTGCGTATGCTTTGGTCATAACGGTTGCTATTTTTCCGGGCTATTTTTTGCAGGTGACCAACCCTGAACTAACGATATTGGGTTTAAAAATGTCCAATAGCACGCTTTATGCCTGGAGCATATCCCTGGCCTACCTCATTATTGCACTTTTGTCACCTATTTTATCTGGAATTGCGGATTATGGTGGAAAACGCAAGGCTTTTCTTCGGTTTTTCACCTTATTGGGAGCCCTGGCTTGTATGTCACTACTCTTTTTCAACGCCAAGACACTCTGGGTGGGCGTGACCGGGTTTATACTGGCGACTATTGGATTTGCTGGTGGAATTGTTTTTTACAATTCTTTCTTGCCCATCATAGCCACCGAGGACAGGTATGATGATGTGAGTGCCAAAGGTTTTAGTTATGGTTTCTTTGGAAGCGTTATTTTGCTGATTATCAACTTGATAATCATAATGAATTACACTTGGTTTGGCTTTTCGGAAGGCCTTAAGGCTGTACCTACAGCCTTTGTTTTGGTGGGTTTGTGGTGGATTGGCTTTTCTCAAATTCCCTTAAAAAGGCTACCCGAAGACAGGCCGGGAAAACTGAACCTAAACAACCAATCCCTGTTGTCCAAAGGTTACAAAGAAGTGAAAAAGGCCGCCTCAGTGATCCAAAAAGATAGCAATACCGTATGGTTCCTGACGGCCTTTTTTTGTTACAACTCCGGGGTACAGGCTGTTTTGTTCCTTGCATCTACCTTTGCGGAAAAAGAATTGCATTTCAACACACAGAAACTTATCTTTTTGGTGCTTATTTTACAAATTGTAGCCATAGGAGGGGCTTGGTCTTCAGCTAAGCTATCAGGTAAAAAAGGGAATAAGTACTCCCTAATGCTTATGTTGTTTATCTGGACTATTGTATGTGTGCTGGGCTATAATGTTAAGACTGGCCTTGATTTTTATGCGCTTGCGGCTGCAGTTGGCTTGGTCATGGGTGGAACACAGGCCCTTTCGAGGGCAACATATGCAAAATTTTTGCCCGAAAACACACAGGATACTGCGTCGTATTTTAGTTTTTATGACGTAATGGATAAGGTATCAACGGTAATGGGTACCTTGATTTTTGGCATTGTTGAACAAATAACAGGTAATATGCGGTACAGTATATTGGCCATGGGAATTCTCTTTGTTGTTAGCCTTTTGGTGATGCAATGGGTTAAAATAAAACGCATGAAAACCTTATCGGACAATTAAGACCGGAATTTTTACGGCGTGTCTAACGGCCCCTACGGTAGTCCCAAAAATCATGTCTTTCAATCCGGAGTGGCCGTGAGCACCCATTACCAACAGATCTGAATTGTTTTCATTGACTACTTTGGGAATTGCTTTTTTGGCTAATCCATAGCCTATGACAGATTGAACCTCAAAACCCAATTCTGTAAGGTTGTTCACATATAGTTCAAGTGTTTGGATGTCCGACTGCGTTTCCAAGTCCTGAATATCTTGGCCATAGGCTCTTGCGCCGGCAGTTTCCACAATGTGGATGAGCAAATACCTGGCCTTTCGCCCCCCGATATGCAGGGCGTGTTTTATGGCTTTTTGATCAGCATGTGAAAAGTCTAAGGCAATTGCAAC
The DNA here is from genome assembly GCA_964539805.1 of uncultured Saprospiraceae bacterium. Taxonomy (GTDB): domain Bacteria; phylum Bacteroidota; class Bacteroidia; order Chitinophagales; family Saprospiraceae; genus M3007. Next base: position 43,876 of record CAZIKN010000009.1, read on the forward strand.
CTTTTGATAATCAGGTACATCAATAATACTCATACTTTCGAAGCCCTTATGGAGTACTTTAGTATTGGCCTCTTTTATTTGCCCAATCAAAGGTTTCAAGATGATAAAAAGCAGCATGCCTAATACCAATAGTAAGAACGGGATAAGCAAAAATTGAACTATCCAGTGGTAATCACCGGCATTGTTCAACCATTCGTTAACCTGATTATACACCAAGTTGATATTTAGGGCCATAATGATGGATGCACTTGTCCAACCAGCAATTTTTACCCATGGGCCGATGGTAAATTCGCCCATCTTCCTCCGATCACTTACATAGTGAAGCAAAGGGACAACGGCAAAGCCCAATTGCATGCTCAACAAAACCTGGCTAAAAATAAGCATATCGCCTGTGGCGGACTCACCCAGAAACGTAATGACCAATATAGCTGGAATAACGGCCAAAAGGCGCGTGATAAGTCGTCTGAGCCACGGTGCAATACGCAAATGAAGGTAGCCTTCCATGACAATTTGTCCTGCAAGGGTACCCGTAACAGTACTGCTTTGGCCAGCGGCGATCAGTGCAATTGCAAATAGTACCGGTGCATAACTTTTTCCCAAAAGAGGTTCCAACAGGTGGTGTGCATCTTGGATTTCCGATACGCCATTGTACCCGTTTTTGTAAAATACAGCAGCAGCAAGGATTAATATCGCTGCATTTACAAATAAAGCGAGGTTCAATGCTATGGCAGAATCAATAATATTAAATTTTATGGCCTCTTTTAACCCTTTTACACTGCGATCAATACGACGAGTTTGTACCAAGGCAGAATGCAGATAGAGGTTGTGCGGCATAACCGTTGCACCTATAATACCTATGGCAATAAATAAGGCTTCCGTATTGGGGATAGAAGGCACAAATCCGCGTACAACGGCACCCACTTCCGGCTTTGCCAAAACCATCTGGATGGCAAAAGCTACTCCTATCACGCTAATTAGGCCCAAAATAAAGGCTTCTAATTTGCGGACTCCCCAGTGCATGAGCATGAGCAATAAAAAAGCATCCAAAACGCTTATGGCTACCCCCCAAATCAGGGGGATTCCAAATAGTAACTGCAATCCAATAGCCATACCCACTACCTCCGCTAAATCAGTGGCTGCTATGGCTATTTCAGCAAGTATATAAAGGAAAATATTGGTACCACGGGGGTAAAGATCACGCGAGGCTTGAGCTAAATCGCGTTGCGCCACTATCCCGAGTCGTGCACTCATGCTTTGAAGCAACAAAGCAATCAGATTTGACATCAGTAACACCCAAAGTAGTGCATAGCCAAAACGACTACCGCCTGCAAGGTCAGTAGCCCAATTACCCGGATCCATGTAGCCAACACTAACCAAATACGCCGGGCCTACAAATGCAAAAAATTTGCGCCAAAATCCCCCGCTTACATTTGTTTCCACAGAACCATGCACCTCAGAGAGGGAAAAAGAGCCATCTTTGAGGTGAACATCCTTGTGTTTGGGTTCTTTATCTTGTTTTTTCATACTATAACCAACTGATATATAATTATTTGTAAAATATGGGTGCCGTAGCAATTATGCTTTGATGCTTAAGCGTAAAATGGCCTACATGCACAGCTCAAACTACCCCCGCCGGACAAAAAGATTTTGGCAGACTTTCTCACTTAAAACAAACTCTTTCCCATTGATGAGTACCCGGGTTGAAAGATCATAGTTAATGCGATCCAGCACTTGGATAGAAACGCCAAGAGAAATACCCAATAAATCCAAATATTGTAAAAAAGAACTGCTGTGGTCGTCAACACCCGTTATCGTCCCTTGCTCTCCCGGATTTAAGTGGCTAAGTGGTACTTGTGCGCGATAGGCCCACTGACCGTTAGCGTCTGGGATAGGATCGCCATGAGGATCAAAACGCGGATGCCCCAAATAGCTGTCTAATTTGTTAATCAGCTCATCACCATGTACATGCTCCAACTGCTCGGCCAATTCATGTACTTGATCCCAGGCAAATCCCAGTTTTTCAACCAAAAAAACCTCCCAAAGGCGATGTTTTCGGATCAAAACTGTAGCCATTTGGTAGCCTTCTGGCGTAAGTAGTACACCACGGTATTTTTCGTAACGAATCAATTGCTTATCACTTAGGCGCTTAAGCATGTCTGTTACCGATGCTGCACTGGTCTGGATTTCTGCTGCTATTGCATTGGTAAGCGCAGGTTTATCAGCGCGTTCCAGTATCTTAAATATTGCTTTTAGGTAGTTTTCTTCTGCTTGTGAAATCATGTGTTGTGAAAACCCATGTAAACCAACATGGGATTTTGATTAAAAAGTGAAGGCTCATTGTGCCATACGTTACAAATTCGCTGCAAAAGTCTGTATTTTTTACATAATTTAAAAAAAAATAATTTAATTTTAAAAAAATAATTTAGATTAGTCTAAAAATATGAGTCATGATTACCATAGTGCCATGGTTTAACGGGCTAAAATTCGGATGCAAAATGGTGCATAACTCCTAATAACCCCTAATAGCGACGTCAATGGAACAATCAAGCGTCGGTAAATTGACAGTTTTTGCCATTTCGTTTATTTGGCACAACAAGTCGTTTTTTTAACTGTTATAAGGATAGTTTTTAAGGTTTTTTCACAAAAAAAAATATAAATTATACCTTTGAGGCAAATTTTATTTCGCCCTAATATTTAGATATGGATCAGCTAAAACAATTGTTCTACGAGAAATCGCAGACCCTCGCTAAAGAGGTAAAAGAGTTATTGAGCACACATAAAAACATGCAGGTTGATACGGTGGAACTGGATCAAGTGTATGGTGGAATGCGTGATATCACCAGCATGATTTGGGAACCCTCACTTTTGGATGCTGAGGAAGGTATTCGTTTCAGGGGCTTTTCTATTCCCGAATTAAGAGAAAAGTTACCAACCGCCCCCAATGGCAAAGAGCCATTGCCGGAAGGCTTGTTTTGGTTAATGCTCGTGGGGGAAATACCCACAAAAGAGCAAGTAAAATGGCTTACAGAGGCATGGGTTCGCCGTGCCAACGTGCCAGATCACGTATTTAAGGCTATAGATGTATTGCCTGTTGAAACCCATCCGATGACTCAGTTTTCTGTTGGGGTAATGGCCATGCAAAATACCAGCGTATTTGCTCAGCGTTACAATACAGGTATGAACAAAACGGAATATTGGGATGCCACGTATGAGGATACCATGACCCTTATTGCTCGTTTGCCGCGTATCGCAGCCTATATTTATCGCCGCGTTTACCACAATGGAGATCACGTACTTCCGGATATTTCTTTGGACTGGGGTGCCAATTTTGCCCACATGATGGGCTTCAAGGATGACGGCTTCCGGGATTACCTGCGCCTGTTCCTGACCATTCATGCGGATCACGAAGGAGGAAACGCCTCCGCACATACCACTCACTTGGTGGGTTCTACGCTCAGTGATCCATATTTGTCCTTTAGTGCAGCCATGAATGCCCTTGCGGGCCCCTTGCATGGCTTGGCCAATCAGGAAGTCATTCGCTGGATCCAAAAAATGGTGGATACTTTGGGCACTACCAAACCCTCTCGCGAGCAAATCGCGGAATATGTCAAGAGTACCCTTTCCGCAGGAAGGGTTGTTCCAGGTTATGGCCATGCCGTTTTGCGCAAACCAGATCCCCGCTACATGGCGCAAAAGCAATTTTGTGAGGACAATGTGCAGGACAGCGATCTTGTAAAAATAGTTTGGAAGATTTTTGACGTTGTTCCACCTATTTTGACCAGCCTTGGTAAGGTCAAAAACCCATGGCCCAACGTAGATGCTCATTCAGGTGCCGTATTGATCCATTATGGCCTGATGGAGTACAACTACTATACTGTTATATTTGGTGTAAGCCGCGCTCTGGGTGTGTTAGCCGCCCAATGCTGGAGCCGCGCCCTGGGCTTACCGCTTGAGCGGCCCAAATCCGTAACTACCGATTGGGTGAAAAAGTATATTGCCGAAAAAGAGAATGCATAAGAGCGTATGTCAGGAATTTTCGGCTCAAGCAGAAAACCCCAGACGTATTCTTATGCGATGGTAAAATGATACTGGATTTGTGTACATGACATTGCGAGTACAAAATAAAATGTATTGGGCCATACCGTAATTGGGTTTGGCCCAATTTTTTTGATCCATACATCGGTTTCGGATGATTGATTATTCCAATTAATACCCGTAATGATTCTAAATAGTTTGACAAAATTGTGTGCAGGGGCCATGATTTGGGCCACAGTTTTTCTTTCGGTGCCGGGCATAGCTCATGCCAAAGGCTATTTTGCACTGTCAGCCACCGTGATAAAAGCCTATGAAAAAACCATGTGCTTGCGTTTCCAAGACGCCAAAAGTCATTTGAACGAACTGAAAAAGCACGAACCCGAAAACCTGCTGTCCGTACTGGTCGAAAACTACCTTGACTTTCTGACAGTTTTCACTAATGGAACGGAATCTGACTATAAACGTTTGAGAAAAAACATGGATGAGCGTTTGGCCAAAATATCGCGCGGGGACCGGAACTCACCCTATTTTTTATATACCCAGGCAGAGATAAGACTCCAATGGGCTATGCTGCGCAGCCAATTTGGCGATTACCTGACTGCCATGAGTGACATAAAACAGGCTTATGCGCTGTTGGTGATCAATCAACAACGCTTTCCCGAGTTTATCGCCAATAAAAAAAGCCTTGGCATTATACATACACTCGCTGGCAATGTGCCGGATGATTACAAATGGACTGTTCGTGCGCTTGGTGGAATCAAAGGGGACATGGAACAGGGTATGAGGGAACTGGAGCAGGTGCTGGCCTTTGCCCAAAAGAACGAATTTATTTTTGAAAACGAAACGGTAGTGACATACGCATTTTTGCAATTATATCTTCATAATCAAGCAGAAAAGGCATGGCAAACACTTAAAAATAGCAAATTAGATCCTAAAACAAACCCCTTGGCTGCGCAGATCATGTCCACTATAGCAATGCGGTGCGGGCATAATGATGAAGCCATCAATTGGCTAAAGCAAGCGCCTGCAGGTGCAGACTTTCATCCCCTCCTACAGCGATGGTATTTATTGGGGCTTGCCAAACTAAGGCGCCTGGATTCGGATGCATCCGTTCCATTGCTATATTTTTTGCAACATTACACTGGTAAAAATGGAAAAAAGGAAGCTTATCAAAAATTAGCTTGGAACTGTTTAATTCAAAGTGACCTCATCGGATATAAAAAAAACATGGAAACAGTCAAACAAGCCCCCAAAACCTCAGGCGAAGGGGATAATGCCGCACAACAAGAGGCTGAAAGTGGTGAAACCCCGGATATAAAGTTATTAAAAGCCCGTTTATTGTTTGATGGCGGATATTACCAAAGGGCCTATGATCTATTAAAGCCTTTGGCTGCGGAATACAGCGCCAATTTGGAATATTCCTACCGTTTGGGCCGAATTGCACACGAAATGAATAAAACGGAGGAGGCTACTACGTTGTACAACCGCACCATAACAGAGGGCAACAAAAATCCACGTTATTTTGCCTGTAGCGCAGCGTTGCAATTAGGATTGTTATATGAAAAGCAAAAAAATAGTACAAAAGCCAATCAGGCATTTCAACAATGCCTGGGAATATCCCCTAAAGAATATGCAGCGAGTTTGCATGCAAAAGCAAAAGCTGGATTGGAGCGAATAAAATGAAAAATGGGTTATAACAAGATTATCCTGTTATAACCCATTTAAAATCAATAAAAAAGATATTATTCTTCTCTTTTTACCTTACCTGATCCGCTTACGTCTGCGTCCACTGTAGGATTACCTGTATAAAACACATCGCCACTACCTGAAATCCCGGCTTTTAAGCTTTTTACAACATTAGCATGAACTGACCCCGACCCGGAAATGGAAACGTCCAAATCATTGATCGTCATATTTTTGGCCATGATGTCGCCGCTTCCGGCAATATCTGTTTCAATATTGTCTGCAGAACCGCCCAATTTGATATTGCCACTGCCTGCGATATTGCATTTTACAGATCCAAGTGTACTCTGTTCTATAAACATATCCCCTGATCCCGCGATATTCAAATCCATTTTTTCAGATTGAATTGGAGTGTTGACGTGAAAACTACCAGAACCGGCGATGCTGAAATGATCGAAATTAGGCCCTGAAACGCGTATTTTTATCTCGCCACAGTTGTTAACATTCTCGGAGAAGTAGATATTCAGCGTTTCGCCTTTTAGTTCCGTTTTTAAAATGGAATGCAGGTTATCGGCAACGTCCACTTCTACCGAATACTGGTCCGAGACTCGAACATCTACATTGGCGGGAACCGCCAGATCCACACCTTTAAACCCACTTACGTTTCGGGTTTCAGTGCGGACAGGGCCCTTGGCGGAAACACCACCACCAAAATTTACAAAATTGAAAGATTTGCGGCCAATCACAAATAGGCCAACAAGAAACATGAAGAACAAGAGGTAACGCATAGTATATGACTGAATGAAATAAGTAATAACACGGCCTGTTAATTGGCTGTGCCTATTGGACACCAACAATAAACTATTGGTTACAAACTTGCCTAAAAAACAAGTAAAAACTTAGCCAACTGTTTCTTGTAGGCCAACAAGATCAACTTTCAAGCCCACAAAGTACAGAATACATAGATTTAGGCGGCTAAGAATGCATTACAGAAACCAGGTCAATGTTAACCTTATGGCATTGGTGCGTATAGCATGACCGTCCTCAACAAAGTCCAGATTGTTGTACAGGTTCCGAAGCCCATGATAGTAACGAAGGTTGGCGCGCAAACGGCCCTCTCCAGCGCTGATGCCTATTGCTGGGCCAAAGTCAAGACCAGAAAAAGCATCGTTGAGGTCAACAGCGCGAATAGCTTTTTCAAAAAGCTCGTAATTTCCCAAATAAACTTCCCTGTTAGAGCGATCTAAGTTATGAAAATGTGTGCCAAAAAAACCGCCGGCCTGAAATCGGAATGGAGAATGCTTGGATGGGCGATAACCCAGGAATGTTGCAGCCTCAAAGGTGTTATAATAATAGGCGTATGATGAAGTTTCGGAGCTTTGCTCTGGTAAAAAATTGACTACCTTTGCATTAGCCCCTTTCTGCACAAACATAATGTCTTGATTGAGTTCAAATGACTCATTAAGACCAACCAACATAGAGAACCCTGTTGCTATGCCGGGACGGCCAGATGACGTGGTAAAAAGATCGGAGCGAAGAGAAGCGTAATTGGCGCCAAAAGAAAACCCCATTTTGTAATAACTTTGAGCATTACCAAGGAGAGTGATGCAGCTTAAAAAAGCTATTGATGCTAATGTTCTAATGTTCATTTCGTATCGAATTGATGATGAAAATTTTGAAAAAGTAAAAAAAGTAAAATTTTCTTCGATACGAAGGGGCTTTTATGTTAAGGAATAAAATTAAATTTCGGCACAAAGATAACGGCAATTAATAATGCGAAGCAAGAGCTTAAAATTAAAAAAATATAAATTGTCACATAAATTACATTCTTGGTGCTAAATTTCGGCCTAAATAGATCTGTAATACACTTTTTTATGAAAAATCTGACCCTTTTTGCTTTTAAAAACCCCAAAATTGCACAAATTAGCATTGCCGTATTATTAGTTATTGCCGGCTCTGGCGCCTATCACGGAGGTGTTGCCCTTTTTGCCCTTGAAGGTTTGTCCATACCTATTCTCGCTTTACCACTACTCATTGGCTGTATGTATGCGGTAGGCAAGATATATTATGCTGCAGGCCCGCTTTCCTTACACAAATCAGTAATCAAGAAGCGCACATTCACCATTTCTCTATTTGTATGCTGGCTTTTTTGCTTTGTGGCAGGCAACAGAACTGCGTACATGGGTATGCAAGATGAACAGCAAGGACATGACATATCAACAGCAAAAGGACAGCTATCCATGTTAGTGATAGAAGGGACAAGTAGCCAAAAAGCAAAAAACTGGTTTAAATGGTTTACGACCAAAAAGAAAGCTGTTGTCAAAAAGGAAGTGGATTATTTCATGACAAAACGCTTAAAAGCGGGTGAAATGGGGGATTGGGGTAAATTTTTTCTGACACTGCTTCTGATTGCCGCATACATATTTATTGCTGGCTTGGTATTGGCATTTTCTTGCTCTTTATCCTGTGATGGTCAAGAGACAGCAGCTGTTATTGTCCTTATCTTAGGATTAGGATTGAGTTCATGGGGCTTAATTGCGGCTTTGGTGGCCATTTTTCGCAAGCGATCCAATGGCAATGATCCTACAGTACCCGACCCAAGTACGCCAAGAAGGGGACCATCCAAAAAAGAAAAAATGTAGAGGGTATCGTGCTATTGTTCTAAGATGCGTTGGCGGAGGGCTTCATACAATACTATTCCTGTGGCCACGCTGACATTAAAAGAATCAAAATCGGTAGCTTGTGGAATTTTAACCACAGCATCTGACATCTTTTGTAGTTTGGGGTGTACCCCATCACCTTCCGACCCCATTAATATGGCAGTTGGGCCTTTAAAATCGGCCTGATACAAAGGAATGGCCCGATCACTAAGGGCTGTTGCTATAACGGCCACTCCCGACAGTTGCAAAAACTCCAGGGTGCTGAACAAGCTGCGTACCCTACAAATTCGTATCCGTGCCAAGGCACCTGCCGAAGCCTTCATGGCCTCTTCATTGGCTGGTGAAGATCCGGCCTGCGGTATAATAACAGCATGAACGCCAGCGCATTCAGCAGAACGACAAATAGCACCAAAGTTTCTCACATCTGTTATGCTATCCAGCATAAGCAATAGGGGCGTTTGCCCCTGCTCATAAACCCAGGGCAGCACATCCTCAATTTGCTGAAAGGCAACCAAAGCCAAATAGGCAACCACGCCCTGATGCACGCCTTTGGTCATTTTATTGAGTTTTTCGCGGGGCACTACTTGAAGGGGAATATTGTGCGCTTTTGTCAAGTGCCGGATTTCTTTTTCTACTTCACCGCGTTCACCTTGTTGAAAAAACACTTTTTCTACGGCTTTACCCGCGCGTATGGCCTCCACAACCGGATGGTGGCCGTATATAATATTGGACATACTATGGTTTTATTTCCTTGTAATTCAATCTTTTACGTAATTTTTCCGCAAACTGAAGCATGGCTACCCGAGCACTGGATGCCATATTGTTGAACCTTTCGGGATTTCGTTCCAGTATGCTGACAGGCAGGGCATAATAGGTTGTTTTAGCTGTTGTACTTTTGTGCATATAACGCCATACGGGGATAAAACCGTGTTGTCCCACGCGCACTTCCGGGGAACCCTTTGTTTTGAGCAGATCCACCTGAAACAGTATTCCTCCATCAGTGTTGGGTTGGCGTTGGTTGCTGATAAAATTACCTAACGAATATACCACTATGGCTTCCTTATGTTGTCCATTGCCCAGTTTAACATGTTCCTTTTTTATCGGCTGCACTACGTGTGGGTGTGCGCCTATAATCATATCAGCTCCATTTTTAAGTAAAAATTGGGCAATTTTCCGTTGTTCTGCATTTTCGGTTAATTGATATTCCAGACCCCAATGCATTATTGCAATGATATAGTGAGGCTTACGGGCCACCGCTTCTGCCAAATCTGCGGCCATTTGTACCGTATCAATTAAATTTACAATGGTAGGTGCCTCAGTAGGGACACCATTGGTGCCATATGTGTAATTTAATAATGCCAATTTGAAGCCATTTTTGTACACCATCAAAGGATAAAAAGCGTCGCGGTCCCTTAGGTTCTTAAAAGTGCCAGTTTGTTGAAAGCCCAATTCCCGAAGTGTTTCAATGGTGTTAACAACACCAGTTCCCCTGCTGTCATTGGAGTGATTATTGGCGGTTACCAAAATATCAAAACCAGCTTCTTTGAGTGCTTTGGCCAAGGCATCGGGACTTCTGAACATGGGGTACCCGGTGTAGGGGGGCTTGCCTGGAAGGGTAAGCTCCAGATTACCAATGGCAATATCCGCTTTTTCCAGTACGGGTTTGATGTATTGAAAGCAGGAAGAATAGTCATACTCCTTATTTTTAACCTTTTCGGCACTTGCAATTTGTGGAGCATGCCCCATGATGTCACCCGCAAAAACAAGGCGAAGGGTATCTGTTTGGGCATCAATAACTTGAGTAAAGAGAAGAAAAGCTATGGGGTATAAAAAGCGCATGTACAGTGGAAATAAATGATTGCCAGGATCAAGATAATAAATAGCAGTGGCCTACACGGCATTAGGCCACTGCTAAAAGCTACGAAAAATGCACTAATTTATATGGTGCGTTGTAAATGTTTAGTTTTGTTCGTTTTCTACGTTGGCCAAACGCTTGCGAATCTCTTCGATCGAAGAGCGCTGGCTTTCCTGGTCTTTTATGTTTTGTTCCAGGCTTTTATCATTGTTTACAATATCCTGCTCAGCCTTTTGGATTTTTGCTTTATAATTATCAATATCCTTGCGCAAGCCATCATTGTCTTTTTGTAGTGCTTTGTATTTTTTCTCCATGTCCTTGAGTTTGTCTTCTTCTGCCTTTATTTCTTTTGCGATAACAGCCCTGCGCACGTCAAAGTAAAACTGGCGCAAAGTGCGGGATACCTCTTCTGCACGGCTGTTGTTATCCTTTCGCCGAAGGAATTGTGCCCCATTATCAAACCATACATTCAAGGCAAAGCCATTGTTCATTTTTTCGATGGTGGAATAAATAGCAAAAGGATCACTGCCCATGACGGGAGCTGACAGCTGGCTGGCGGACCATTCGCCCGTTTTTTTATCCTTTTTTAGTTTGGCGCTAAAAGCTTTTTTGGCAAAATCTTTCCACATATCTTCCACCATATTGTCATTTGCGTTAACAAATTCAAGGCGGAAACAAGGGCGAACGCCAAAAGACATGTTGCGTTCTACTTCCTGTACTACACCATATTGTGCAAAAAGGCTTGGAGCGGTGAATAGTAAAAAAAGCGTGGTGATAATGGTTTGAATGCGCATAATGACCGGATATTTTAATGAAGTATTAAAGTTTTTGACAATCAAAGGTATAACGCCCGGCTCGGCAAAAGTCACAATAGCTGTTTTTTTTCAAAAAAATGCGAGATCTTTTCAATTTTGATTTTGAAATGCAGCATGATGCGTTACCTTTGCGCTCCATTTTTCAAAAACGAGTCTTATACTATGCCTAAGATGAAGACCCACTCCAGCGCCAAGAAGCGTTTCACGGTGACTGGATCAGGGAAAGTTAAGCGCAATCGGGCGCGTATGCGTCACTTGATGCGCAAAAAGACAACGAAGGCCAAGCGTCATTTACGCAATGGTGTCGTTGTAGATCAGTCAGAACATGCGCGCATAGAGCGCTTGCTCGCGATCTAAATCACTTATTTTTTAACGAGAGCATCGGATTAAAGCGCAATTGCCCCGGTGCTGCACTAAAAAAAACACACATGCCAAGAGCAACCAACAACCCGGCCAGTCGCGCCCGCCGGAAAAAAATTATGTTAGCCGCCCGCGGCTACTTTGGCGCACGCTCGAAAGTTTATACCGTAGCCAAGAATACCCTTGAAAAAGGATGGCAGTATGCTTATCGTGATCGCAAATTTAAAAAACGCCTGTTCCGCCGCCTCTGGATTGCACGTATCAATGCTGCTACGCGTGCAGAAGGTATCAATTACAGCCGCTTTATCCACGCGCTGAGCCAAAAAGGCATTGCGCTCAACCGCAAAGCCCTTGCAGACCTTGCGCTGAACCACCCAGATGCATTCAAAGCAGTATTGAATGCTGTACAGGCTAAAGGATAAACAGGGAATTTCCCTGCTCTGAAGTGCTCTTAAAAAGAGGAATTAGCTGTAATGGCTGATTCCTCTTTTCTTTTTGACAAATCATTCACAGTTGGTCGTATAACTTAGCCCCAAAAACCCCGAATAATAGGGTTTGGCCGAAAAAACGTGGCTCCATGCCCATCACTTAACCACTTTTATCCTGCGAAAACGAAAAAAAAATCTGTTTCGCTGACAAATCATGATGCTTTCCATACAAAATGTCGTAAAACGTTACGATAAATACACTGCCGTTGACCATGTCAGTTTTGACGTGCCCAAAGGCTCTGTTTTTGGCCTTTTAGGGCCAAATGGAGCGGGAAAAACCTCGCTTATCCGAATGATAACGACCATTACCGGACCTGACGAGGGAGCTATTCTGATGGATGGGGAAAAAATTAATTTCCGCACACCTGAAAAAATTGGCTACATGCCCGAAGAACGTGGCTTGTACAAAAAAATGAAGGTTGGTGAGCAGCTCCTTTATTTGGCACAGCTCAAGGGCCTGAGCAACGCACAAGCCAAACAACAAATCCACCATTGGCTAAGCAAATTTGAAATCACGGATTGGTGGAACAAAAAAATTGAGGATTTGTCCAAGGGCATGCAACAAAAAATACAGTTTATTGCCACCATTGTGCACCAGCCGCCATTGCTCATTCTTGATGAACCCTTTACGGGGCTTGATCCTATCAATACAAATCTTATCAAGGATGAAATAAAGCAACTGAACGAGGCTGGGACCACGATTATCTTCAGTACACACCGTATGGAACAGGTTGAAGAGATGTGTGATCACATTGTCCTGATCAATCGGGGGAAAAATGTGCTTTATGGTGAAGTGGAGGCAATAAAAGAGGAGTACAAGGAAAACTTGTTCCGAGTTGATTTTAATGGAGCGCTTCCTGCCGATTTTGCACAGCATTTTCAGGTTAAAGCACAAGATAAAGCGGGCGTTACGGTACAGTTTTCGCCACACCATGCGCCCAATGCTCTACTGCATTATTTTGTACAAAATGACCTCCGGGTCCGGGCATTTAATGAGATTATGCCAACCTTTAATGAAATATTCATCAAAAGAGTGGGCGAAACTGACGAATAAGGTGATAAAACTCCGAAATACAGTAGGGGAGTAAATCACAAGTCATGTGGCACATCTTTATCTCATTCAACATTATCCAACAATCATTTTTAGGTCATGAATAAACTTTGGCTCATCATACAACGCGAATACCTTACCCGGGTACGCACAAGGGCATTTTTGCTTGGTACTATTTTGACACCTATAGCTTTTGCCGCTTTTTTTGGGGTACAATTTCTAATCGGTTCTTATAAAGGAGAAGAGGAAAAGCACATTGCGGTTTTGGACAAGGGTGGGTTTATCAAAACAGGTATCCCGGACGAGCGGGGGATACAGTTTAGCTTGGCGCCAATTGGCACAGACTTAGACAAACTAAAGGATGAAGTCAGGCAAAAAAAGTACGATGCCGTGCTGCTTTTGCCACCATTGTCCAATCTTTCCGTAAAAAAGCAAACCATTTATGTTTATACCGATCAACAGATCAGCCCGGCAATAGAGCGGGTAATTGAACGCAGGATTGCGAGTAAAATCCGCGATTTTAAAACAGATTCACTCCATTTTGATCGGCAAAAAATAGCAGAATTGGATACGGATGTGGCTATTGACCCGGAACCAATTGACAAAAAAGACCAAAATGCCAGTTCACTAACCAGTGGCGTGGCCATGGGCGTATCCGGGCTGATTGGGGTTATCATGTATATGATCGTGTTGATCTATGGAAGTATGGTGATGCGTTCGGTAATGGAAGAAAAAACCAACAGAATTGTAGAAGTAATGATGTCCTCTGTTAGGCCCTTTGAGCTGATGCTGGGTAAAATCATTGGTTCTGCAGGTGTAGGCACAACTCAGTTGATCATTTGGGCAATCTTGAATACCTTGGTATTTATAGGGATGCAATCCTTGTTTGGCTTTGATGCTTCGGCGGCCCAGAGTATGCCAGCCACTCCTGGTGCACCACAAATGGATGCTGCACAGGCACAGGAAATGATGCCCATGCTTATGGCCGAGCTCTCCCGCCAGAATTGGTGGTACATTGTAGGCTTCAGTATTCTGTTCTTTATTGGTGGATATTTTCTGTATGCCTCCTTGTTCGCCGCGGTTGGCAGTACTATAGGCGATGATCTTGGCGAGGGTCAATCCCTTACCTTTCCCATCATGCTGCCCATTATCCTCGCTTTTGTCATTATGACAACCGTGGTAATACGAGAACCACACAGCAATTTGTCTGTATTTGCTTCGTTGTTCCCGTTGTTTTCGCCTATTGTGATGCCTGGCAGATTAGCTTTTGATCCGCCCATGTGGCAGGTGTTGTTATCTATTCTGCTGTTATTGGGCACTGCGGTGTTTTTTGTATGGCTTTCCGGTCGTATTTATCGTGTGGGTATTTTACTATATGGCAAGAAAGTAACCGCTAAAGAAGTTTGGAAATGGCTTTTTTATAAAGGCTAAAAATATGGGCACAAAAAAAGGCCACCTCAGGAACTACTTCTCGGGGTGGCCTTTTTTGTGTACTATGGAATTTAGTTTGGAACAAATCCGTAATTGGACATAATTTTATCTTTCAACTCTTTACGGGCAAAGAAAATACGACTTTTAACCGTACCGAGAGGAAGTTCCAATTCGTCTGCAATTTCTTGATATTTAAAACCATCATGATGCATTAGGAAAGGAACCTTGATACTATCATCCAAGCCTTCCAACATGACATCCAATTCTTTCATCAAGATACCACCTTCAGCTGAGTTAGAGGTAGCATGAGAGGCAGAATTGAGCAGGAATTGATTATCGGTATTGTCCAATACCGTATTGGCCTTCACTTTTTTCCTATAGTTATTGATAAAGATGTTCTTCATTATCGTGAACATCCAGGCCTTAAAATTGGTACCGGGCTGAAACTTGTCCCGATTGTACAAGGCCCTGTAGGCTGTTTCTTGGTACAGGTCTTTAGCATCTTCCACATTCTTCGTCAAGTTGTACGCGAATGAATGAAGCAGCATTTGCAGGCCTGACAGTTTAGTATTGAACTCCATGCTTGTCATGGCAAATCTCCTGTTTTTAAGTGTGATGATTACGATTATTCGTTTGTTGCAACAAAGGTAAGTGTTGTTGAACAATATCAAAGAGTTTCTTCCACAAATTTTTGTCTAATTTTGACATAAATAAATGTTAAAACACTTAAAAATGATTTAATACGCTGATTTTAAGAACATTATGTTATTTTTAATAAATCTAATTGAAATATTTATTTCAAAAATAATTGAAATAAATGAAGTGCTTGGGGCAAAAACGGGCTATGTCACAGAAAAGACACTAAAGTACAGCGCTGAAAAATGATGTTGGTTGGCTGTTAAGAGGCAGGCAGATCGAAGATTACCAGTAATGGTGAGCGGATTTAGTTCGCAGGATTGTGTTTTGCCTTTCTGCTTATGATATCGGCTGCAGCGGTTTTAGCACTTATTTCATCAAGGAGTAGGGCCTCTTGCAGAATTTCGAGGAAAACACTTTCTTTTTCCAAAAATTCATTGGAATTGGAGAAATGGATACCGCGTATAGCGGCACGACCTTTGGCAAGGAGCAGATTGTGCTCATTTGAGAGTTCGTATCCTCTTGGAAAACAAATTTCTACGCCTAGTTTTTTGTGTACACTGCCGATGTAGCATACCCAACTTTTTCTGATATAAAAAGGGGTATTGTATTTGAGTGTTTCACGCAAATGCGCGTCGGTGCTCAGAATACTTTCCCGAATGAGCATAAGCAATGGTTGAAATGCTGGCAGCTGCCGGTCAAAGAAATCTTCGCAATGAAGGTATTTTGCCATAGGGGAAAGTGCGATAAGCCCGGAGTTACGGATTGTTTACAAGTAAGGAAATTGCTTGGCGGATAGCGCCCTTTTCCCCCATTAGCTCAAAGACCAGGAAAAATGAATGTAAACCGGACTGTGCCAGGCTTGCTGTGTCAAGGGTAAGCGAAAATTGACCAGCTTGTGCATCAGATGCAGCTACTGACGCAATTTGCTGCCCGGTATAGGCATATACCCCAATTCGGACTTTGCCTGAAAAAGGAAGATAGACTTCAATCCGAGCCTGTTGCTGTGCGGGCTGTGGCATGATATGCAAGTCTAAGCGTTGCACTGTATTGGGTTCTTTTTCACTCAAGGTACAGTTGGGTGCAACGGTTGGACACCAGGTACGCTGTGCTAAAGTACAATCTAAAACATAAGGATTGGGTTTGCCATCCTGATAAGGAGCTATACGCCATGTTTTGCGCAATTCAATGCTGTCGGCGGGGTCTTGTGCATTCCAGTTGCACAAAGTGGTGCGTTGCAATTCAAAAAAATTGGGATCGGCAGCATTCATTTGGGCCCTATACATGGTGTACATGTAAAAAATAGAGCGGGCCAAGTCGCCCTTTACGGATTCACGAGGTTCAAAAGCACTGGGTATCCACTCCGAGTATTGCGCTATGATGTCCGTTGGCTTGTTGGTTAGAATTTGTGTTTTTCGGTACCACTTTTGGGTTTGGTTGTCTGCTATTTCAGCATAGGGCAGTGATCCTCTGGCTTCGTTGACCGGAATACGGGCAGGATAGAGGTGGTGCATGTCACTGCGTGCAAAGCCAGTGGCGGCACCCTTGCTTTGCGGGTAAGCATGCTCAGCATTCATGCCAAGGGTACTGCCGCCTAAATAAATGTACTGTGTAGGATCCTGTGTAGGATCAAGGTACAGGGTATGACCTGAGTAGATACAACGTACGCTATCATCGTCAATAGCCAATATTTTAGAATAAAGGGTATCCCGCGCTTCCCCGTATGGCAAAACGGTATCGGGTTTGAAGCGTTGAAAAAGGCTATCCAACAACGCTGGCCCGGAGCTGCCTGGGAACAGCAATCTGAAACCCTGGGCAGAAAGCCCTTGTGATGCGCAAAATGACAAACCCAATACCCAGACAGCGATGCGGAAAAAATACATAATTAAAAGATAAAAAAAGCTGCCTCAAAAGTCTGACATGGTTTAACGGTATTGTTTCAAACCCTTGTAATAAGGGCATGAATCATTAGAACGGTGAAGCTTATGTTAAGCTTTTGAGGCAGCAGGGATAAAATCAAATTACAGGATTACAGCTTTTGTGGCGTCAAGAATAGCTCGGCACTCGTGGGCACTGGGAGCTTGTGCATACACGCGCAACACGGGTTCAGTGCCAGAAGTACGAATCATAACCCATTTTTCATCCCCCAAGAGGAATTTCCAGCCATCTAAATCATCCACACCTTTTACCTGATAGCTGCCAAAAGTTGTGTAAGCGCGGCGCTTGCAGTGGTCAATAATATTGGCTTTTTGGGCTTCGGTGATACGCAGATCATCACGATCAAATGCAAAAGCGCCAACCTCATCATACACCTCCTGCACCAGCCCTTTGATTGTTTTGCCTGTACGGGCCATAAACTCAAACACTAAAAGGCCCATCCATACCCCGTCACGCTCCGGGATATGGCCTTTTACTGCAAGACCGCCACTTTCTTCACCACCCACGAGGACATCCTCGTTGGTCATGATTTCAGCAATGTATTTGAAGCCAACCTTGGTGATTTCATAGGGTAAGCCGAATTTTTCGGCCATTTTTTTCAATTTGTCGGTTACGGAGAAGGTGAAAACTACTTTGCCGCTCATACCTTTATACTTGTGCAGGTACAACAGCAGTATAAGCAGCAGGTGATGGCTATCCACGAAATTTCCATCTTCGTCATACATACCGATACGGTCAGCATCGCCGTCATTGGCTAAGCCGGCAGTAATTTTCGGATCTTTGCGAATAAGTTCGCTTAGTTGGGTAAGGTTGCGGTGTATAGGCTCAGGAGCTTGCCCGTGCATACCAGGATTTAGGTCGCAGTGCAGCCGTACGGTTTTTGGGAGCAATTTTTTTACGGCATTTTGGCCGGCACCGTACATGGCGTCATAGGCAATTTTTCCTGCGGCAGCCTTTATCAGTTTAAGGTCAAAATTCTTTTTGGCGTGTTTGAGGTACATATCCTCAAGATTGGCCTCAAAGAGCAGTTTTTTCTCCACCAAATCATTTAAGGAGGGAAGGTGTTCAATACTGCATTTTTCAGGTATCAATTCTTCCACTGCGGCAATATCAGAAGGGATCATTGGGCCGCCGTAAGAAGCTTTCAACTTGTAGCCATTATAGGATGGTGGATTATGGCTTGCCGTAATCACAATACCAAGATCGGCTTTTAATTTGACTACACCAAGGCTAACCATTGGGGTACTCACGAAACCGCCGCTGGCAATGTGTACTTTAATGCCATAGTGCCCTAAAACACGGGCAGTGGTAGAGGCAAAAAGCAAACCGCCAAAGCGACAATCAAAACCGATGACGGCTTTTTTCATTTTTTGCTTTTTCATGAACAGTGCAGTGGCTTCAGCCACGCGCATGACATTGTCAACGGTGTAATCATCTGCGATAATCGCACGCCAGCCGTCGGTACCAAATTTGATTGGAGTAGCCATTATTTTGTTGAATTAGTTAAAATTGTTGATGTAATGATCAAGATGCTGTGCTATGATCCGAATAGAACATTCCGGAGCATTAAAATTCTTGGAACAAAGGGGAGCAATCCATATCACTCCTTCCAAGATGCAGCAAAGGTGTAAAATTGTTTGAAATTAGTTCAGATACCGGCCATAACTTTATCTAAAAATGCATCGCAAGCGTCATCCAGCATCTGAAAAACGGCTTCAAAGCCATCATCATCATAGTAGGGATCAGGGACACTTCGGTTTTCAGTTGGGTAGCTTTCGTTGAGTATAAGGCGCACCTTTTCACGGTATTCATCTGTGGCCGCCAACCGAAGGACATCTCGCTGGTTTTGGGTATCCATGACAAAAATAAGATCAAAATGCTCAAAATCAATGGGTTGTATCTGTCTTGCGCGTTGGTTTGTAATGTCAATCCCAAATTTTTTTGCAGTGGCAATAGATCGGGGATCAGGGCGGTCCCCCACATGCCAATATCCTGTGCCAGCACTATCTACGTTCCAGTTAAGTTTTCTTTGCGTGATTTTTTGCTGCATGATACCCTCTGCAAGAGGGCTGCGGCAAATATTTCCGAGGCAAACCATTAGTATGCGCATATTGTACTGTAAAGCTTGTTTAGGGTATGGGAGAAACCAGGAATTTTCCGGTATAAGCCTGGCCATTAGCGTATGCTTCAATGATGTAAATTCCTGTATTCCAGTCTTGTACAGATAGATTTATTTGTGAATTATTATTGAAATCTTTAGTGTACATCAGTTGCCCAAATGTATTGTATATGTTTATGGTTTGGGCTGGTTCAGGCAAATCAATGCTTAAATTCTTTGCAGCTGGCTGAGGATAAATACGCATCGTTCCTTTTGATTCGGACACTTGGCTTAAAATATTGCTCGGATCAATATTGACACAATAATCCTCCACCTCACCGAACCCGAAAAGTTCACAAGGCTCAGGGCTTTTTGCGATGGGAGAGCCTGCAAACTTCATGCTTACCCGCAAACGGGTCACTAATCGTTGTTTTACATTAGGTATGGCGATAAATCCATTGGCGGTTGCTTCAAGGGCAAAGCCGGGATCAAAGACTGTCTCCCCAAGATCATCAAAGTCGCCATCCGCATTCAGATCAAGAAATATGCGAAAAAACTCTTTGTAAGGCTGACCATTAAACCCGGGACTAATACTTACAGGCACGAGTGTGTTGGCTTTAAGGTTAATGGTTTGGTCCGTAAACGCTTGATAACCATTACTTTTTGGGGATTTGTTGGTAAATGTCCCGATGGTAAAACTTTCTATCCATTCGTCATCTGCATGTGTGGCTTTTGAGTTACAGTAGCTTTGTTCCAAACAGGATCCACAGCCTGAAGTTTGTACAAAAAAGGAGGAGGAAAAATCTGTTTTTGCTAACGCGCAATGGGTCAGTATTTGAATTTCATAGTTGGTACAGGCCTGCAGGTTTTCAATCTTGATGTTGTTATCCTGCGTATATACTTGGGCCCAGTCAACATCTTTTGAACGATACCTGAGGGTGTAACCCGATGCGGCATCAACATTTACCCAGGTGATTTGTGCACTATTATTTGTTGATTTAACTACATGGCTGAGTTCATTAGGGGCTGTGCAGCATCCACTTGATTGAAAAAACCGCACGAGAGACCATGAACTGCTGTCTTGGGGGGTACATTTGGTCTGCATAGCATACTGATAAGTATGACAATTTAAGAGTTTACTGACGACAAAGCCATTGTGTACATTATCATATATAACCCAAGGCTGGCTGTCGTCCTCCCTGATGCGCAATCGTACAATATGATTATCTTGTTGTTGCACCCAATTAAAAGCGGCTTCATTGGGCTTGTCATTATTAACGGTTATGGCAAAGGGGGCAGTGCATGAAGGGCATGACTCTTCATAGGTTTTTAACAATCGGAATAAATTCAGGCGCCCGCCGCTTAGGGTTATGCCTTCTAAGGAAGGATTGGGATGAACGCTACCCAACAGAATTTTTTTGGCATGATAGGCTGCTTCTGCCGGATCCGTTTTCATTTCACTGATCAACATGGGGCAGGGCGAGGAATAAAGTAGGCCAATAGCTCCACTTACCTGTGGTGCTGCAAACGAGGTGCCGCTGACCCGTCCGTAGCTGTTACCGGCGGTGGTACTGAATACTTCCTCTCCAAATGCTCCAAGGTCAATGTGTGTTTTGCCCCACGCGGCCTCTTTTACTTTTTCATCGTTTTTGTTTATGTTTGTCACGGTGACCAAGTAATCGCTATTGCAGGAAGTGGGCAGATCGCCAACGATATCCACATCAATGGCTTTATTGGCTGTTGCTGCAATACTGAGAATACCCTTTTTGCCTAATGAATCAAAAACGGCACACCACAGGGGTGCTTGTGTTGGAGAGCCATAATCTGTTCCAAATGAGCAATTTACTGATACAACAAAAGATCCAGCCCTGCCTTTAGTGGTATTATAGGCATGGCGAGCATTTAAAATATAGTCATAAGCAGCGAGTACATCGGCCATGGTACCACCTGCTGCAACAAACAGCATCTTTACTTGCCAGTTTATTCCGCTTGTGCCCATATTGTTATTGCCGCGCGCCCCTATAATACCCGCAATGGGTGTTCCATGGCTTTTGGTCAAGCCACTGATATCATCATTTAAGGTTGTTACGTTCCAGCCTCTGTAATCATCAATGTAACCATTTTTGTCTTCATCTTGGTTGTTATTGGGGATTTCAGCGTGGTTTATCCAGAGGTTGTCGGCGAGGTCAGGGTGAGTATAATCAAGGCCACTGTCAATCATAGCCACTACAATTGTGTCACCAGCCGGGGTGAGCCCTCCGGTACTGATGTCCCAAGCTTCTTTGGCATCAAGGTCAATGGGT
This sequence comes from uncultured Saprospiraceae bacterium, assembly GCA_964539805.1. GTDB lineage: Bacteria > Bacteroidota > Bacteroidia > Chitinophagales > Saprospiraceae > M3007. Next base: position 65,229 of record CAZIKN010000009.1, read on the forward strand.
GGCAATGCCGGGGGGCTGGTAGAATCCGCACTGTGTAACTGCCATTGGTGTGGCAACTGGGGGTCATTTGGCAAACTCCGTTTATCCAACAGGAAGTTAAGTTGCGCAGCATAAACTTCCGGTTGATGGTTAAGCCAATCAATAGCGCGGTATTCCAGGTCATCAGTTGCTTTAATCAACCATATTTGCTGTGCGGGGGCAATATGTTTTTGCAAGGAAATTTTCCCCTGAAAATATATGGCCATACGATGTGCAAGTTCATCTACATTGGCCTTGGGGTTTAAGCCTGCCAATATTTCCCCTTGTACAAAAGGCAATTGTTGTGCTCGTACGAGGACTAAACCCAAGCAGCCAAACAGCACTATCAGTAACAAACGATTTATCATATCAATTTTAGAGACAAAGGCTAAATCCATGTGCAAGCCCAAACCTATGGTGCAAAAATTCAACTTTGCCCGAAAAGGTTGTGCCTAAAATTGGCATATTCAAGGTTTTTACTGATCTTTTAGTTGCAAAGTTAACTAATCCAGCACATTTCCTACTAATCCGGTAAGTCCTCCGGCTATTTTGACGGCCATTTTTGTAACAAATGCATATTGTTTGTATTTGCGTTTGAATTTTGGCGCAAGGTCAATCAAGTCTTTCAGGTAAGGCTTTTTGGTGACCCGCGCACCGTAGGCTACTTTATCCAAAGCATTCATTTTGCTTTGCCATGCTGCGGCTTCAGCCAGTATTTTATCCATGGAAGCTAAGTTCTGGTCGTGGTACTTTTTTACGTATTTGATACCTTTGACTGGGTTTATAAATTTCAGGTCCTCTTTTAAAAAAGCAACATAATCTGACAACAGGCCATCTAAGCGCTGTTCAGTGGAATAACTCGGCGCTTTTAATTGCACATAATTGTTTCGGTGTGCTTTGAGCCACTTGTTCTGCTGTAAGGTGGCGCATCCGTTGAAGGTGAATAACAAGATGAATAGGGAGGATAATTTGAAAATGTTCGAAACCGACATGCTATAGATTACGTAGTGATATGATGAGCCTTAATATCGAAAATGTTCGGTTTGTAGTATAGTGAGCCTGAATTTTGTGGTCTCAAAATAATTTACAGGTATATATTTCTTTCGGAAAGTGTTTTTTAGCCACTTAAGGTCTCTTTTTTAGCCATTGGCTAATTTTTGCTAATAAATATTAGCAGATCGGTACTTCTTTGCATCTTCATTTTGAACCCTGTAATAGGGAATATTTTTATTGTAATACAAACATGATCAACGTACAACGACAAACGCGCCTTTTCCGATTTGGCGGAATAATCCTTGGAGCCTTAATTTGGTTGGCCAACTCGGGCAATCCACCCACAGGCCGTACCAATGCACCCTTTGATGGCAGTTGCAACGACTGCCATAGCGGGGGCAACTATAATGGTACCGTAGAAATTAATGGCTTGCCGGGCACTATTGCCCCCAATACAACTTACAACCTAAGCCTCACCATGACTCCTACAAGCGGCAGCCCCGTCCGTGGCGGTTTTCAGGTGGTTGTAGTGGATGGGAACAATGCCAATTCGGGTAATATTAATAATTCTAATGCACAATCGGGTACCGAGTTTTTTAATACAAGGGAGTATCTGGAGCACAGAAATCCCAAAAACTTTGGTGGAAACCCGATTACCTGGGATTTTACATGGCAGTCGCCGGCCTCTGCTGCAGGCAATACGATTAAATTTTACTACATTGGTAATTTTTGCAACGGGAGTGGTGATAATGGGGATATTGCCTTCTCCGGGCTAGAAACCCTGACTTTTGAAGGCGGACCTCCACTCACCTGCCAAATCACTAATCAAACCAATGTGGATTGCTTTGGTGGCAATACGGGCAGTGCCACCGTGGAAGCTGATGGTGGAAATCCTCCATACACCTATAAATGGAACAACAATCAAACAACACAAACTGCGGTTAACCTTATTGCTGGCACCTACACCGTCACAGTGACTGGTGGAGGTACGGCTACGGCCACGGTTGTAATCACCCAATCGCCGCAAATATCGGCCTCGGCAACCGTCAATAACCCCATCACCTGTGCCAATCCAGCTGCTACGGTGACGGCATCAGCCTCAGGTGGCGCAGGAGGCTTCTCGTTTGCATGGTCCAATGGGGATACCGGAAATCCGGCATCATATAGTAATGCTGGTCCTGGCAATGTGACCATTACTGATAACCTTGGTTGTACTAAAGTGGCTACTTTTACAGTCAACAGTAATACCACGGAACCCAATGCTGTTGCTACGGCACCTTCGGCATTTACTTGTACCAACCCAACCATGACTTTGAGTGGAAATGGTTCATCCGTGGGGGCCAACTTTTCTTATTCTTGGACGGCAAGCGGCGGCGGCACCATTCTTTCCGGGGGCAACACGCTCAATCCGTTGGTTAGTGGTTGTGGTACCTACACTCTTTTGGTCACCAATAATATCAATGGTTGTACAAAAGAAGCCAGTGTTACCCCTACGTGCAATATAAATTTACCTTCACTAACAACCACTGGGAACACTATCACCTGTACCAATGCCTCGGTTGTGATTACGGCCAGTTCAAATGCAAGCAATCCCGCCTATGCCTGGGCCGGCCCGAATTTTAATTCCAACCAGCAAAACCCAACGGTCACTACGGCTGGTATATACACCTGTACAGTGACCAATACGGCCAATGGTTGTTCCAAAACCGCTACAGCTACGGTGGCACAAAATACCACGGCGCCGAGTGCAAATGCCGTTGGTACGGGCCTTAACTGCGTCATAACCAGTGACACCATTTTTGGCAGCTCCAATACCAATGGTGTGACCTATACTTGGACAGGCCCTAATGGATTTACATCGAGTAGTCAGAATCCAATTGTTTCGTTATCAGGTGATTATATTTTAAAAGTTGATAACCCAGTAAATGGTTGTGCTTCTTTAGATACCGCAGTCGTAAGTTCAAATACGGCTATCCCCAATCTGACCGTCGTTGGCGCAACGATCACTTGCACTATTACTACGGTGCAGATCTGTGCCAATTCTACGACACCAAATCTTACGTACGCATGGAGTAGCCCCAATGGATTTACATCAACGGTAGCCTGCCCGAATGTAAGTCAGGAAGGGACATATACCGTAACGATAACCAATGGTGACAATGGTTGTACCAATACCGGTTCAACAACAGTTAACCTTGATGCGGCACTACCAAGTGTTAATATTGCTCCACCTGCTAACCTGAACTGCAACACGCTAACGGTGACCATCAATGCCTCAACTTCTTCAAACGGATCAAACTTCACCTATAGTTGGACCACCACAAACGGCAATATTCAGAGTGGTGCAGATACCCCTACACCCGTCGTAAGTGCTGCGGGTACCTATAACTTATTGATAACCAATACAGCAAACGGCTGTACAGCTACCGGAACAGCTACGGTTGTACAGACCCCGGCTGTTACGGCATCCACAACATCAACCAATGTGAGTTGCAATGGCGGGAATAATGGTTCTGTTACTGCTGTGCCTGGTGGCGGCAATGGCAGCTATGCATACCTCTGGAGCAGTGGTTCCAGCAGCGCGACAGCATCCAACCTCAGCGCAGGTACTTATACCGTGACGATAACAGATGGCGAAAACTGTACATCTACCGCATCGGCAATCGTAAGTCAGCCCAGCTTGCTGACCGCCAACGCAACGTCCACCAATCAAACAGCCGCCGGAGTAAATGATGGCACGGCAACCGCCAACCCTATTGGCGGCACACCCAATTACAGTTATTTATGGAGCAATAACCTGAGTACCCAACAAATAACAGGGCTTGCTCCGGGAAGTTATACGGTTACCGTTACAGATGCTAACAACTGTACGGTGGTACAAACGGTCAACGTCAATCCCTTCAACTGCAATTTGTCTGCCGAGACAAGTTCAAGTAACGTGATCTGTAATGGTGCAGCAAATGGTTCAGCCAGTGTTAGTACCACAGGAGCCAATGGCAATATTGCTTATGTATGGAGTAACAATCAAACGACCCAAACCATTAGCAACCTTGCTCCAGGTACCTATACTGTAACCGTTAGTGACGCAGCCAACTGTACACAGGTCAAAAATGTTAGCATTCTTGAACCACCTGGAATATCACCCAATGCCACAGCTAGCGGTGAAACTGGCGCAGGCCAAAACAATGGGACAGCCACTGCTGCACCAACAGGCGGTACTCCGGGCTATACCTATCTTTGGAACAACAATGCCACGACGAACAGTATTACTGGGCTTAGCCCCGGAAACTACACCGTTACGATTACGGATAGCAAAAACTGTACAGCAACACAAAGTGTATCCGTATCGCCATTCAATTGTATTATGGTGGCAGGCACCAGCACAACTGCCGTATCTTGCTTTGGAGGAAGTAATGGTACAGCCTCAGCAACAGCTGCGAACAGCACAGGTACCTTGAGCTACAAATGGAGTACAGGCGCTACCAGTATTTCCATCACAGGACTTACCGCCGGCATTTATACTGTGACGATTACGGATGGTGCTGGATGCACTGATACGGAGATAGCCACAGTCAATCAGCCTCCAGTATTACAGGGCGTTGCTGTGGTACTCAATGATGTCAACTGCCCCCTTGAGCCTACCGGACAGGTCAGTTATCAGGCTACGGGAGGTACAGCACCCTATAGTTTCAGCGCATCAGGTGGAACGCCGACGGGCTTTCCTGCAGGTACTTATACGGTAACAATTACAGATAACAACAGCTGTACTTCAACGGCTACTTTCACCATAAAATCATTGGATGTTACGGTGCCAAGCATCACTTGCCCGATCAATGTGTCCATTTGCAAGCCCAATACAGGTTTTTATCCTGTGCCAATGGCTGCGGACAATTGTGCCCCTGCTCCCATTGTTACCTTAGTCAGCGGTGTGCCAAGCGGTAGCAGCTTTGATATAGGTACCACTACGCAAGTGTTCCGCGCTACGGACTTGAGCGGTAATAGCAGTACCTGTTCCTTTAATGTCACCATTTTTGCATTGCCAACAGCCAGCTACACGGTGACACAGGACACCAATAATATAGGGAAAGGGGCCATTAACCTGACCCCGTCCACAGGGCTTTCTCCTTTTTCTTACGAATGGAAAAAGGACGGTGTTTTCTACTCCAAAGAAGAGGACTTGAGCGGACTGAATGCCGGAAACTATTCGGTTAGCATAAAAGATGCAAACGGGTGTGAAACACTTATTGAAAATATTGTGATCAAAAACGTGGTTGGATCTTATGAACCCAATTGGATAAATACACTCCGACTTTATCCAAGCCCAACAGAAAGTATGATCCGTTTGGAGGCTACCGATGTTGATATACTTATGGCACAAGTCATGACGCCACAAGGCCGAATGGTTATGAATGTTAATCCATCGGATTTACAACAGGAAATAAATGTAACGGAATTGCCCTCAGGTATTTATTATCTTCGTCTGACAACCCGCGAAGGCTGGCAAGGGGTTATTAAATGGATAAAAATGTAATCCGTACAGCTGTAGTTTGATGCGACCACAAAAAATGAGCTGTCCCATTAGGGGGCGGCTCATTTTTTATGGGCATTCCTCCTGACATTAAAATATTTGCAGATTATTACTACAAACAATTGTTGCGCATTTCCGTTTTGCTTTTTTTTAAAGGACTGAAACGTTTCCGATATTAGACACGTCTATTGTTGACATAATTTTACATACCCCATGTTTTTAAACCGCACTGCCGCCTTCTTACTCCTTTGTATATGGGCCTGCCAATCATTACACGCACAAAACAAGTGCACCATTAGTGGTGTCATCAAAGATGCCGAAAACGGAGAAACGCTAATTGGAGCCACTATTGAAGCGCTCGGCCTCGGAAAAGGCAATGTTAGCAATGAGTACGGATTTTATTCCATCAGTTTGCAGGAGGGAACAGACTCCATAACGCTACGTTTTCATTATTTAGGTTATGAAACCATCCTTCGGCGCATAAAACCTGTCGGAATTGTCAAATTAGATATGGAATTAAGGCCGGAAGGCTCCCTTTTGGAGGAAGTGGTTATTAAGGCTAATGCCTTGGAAGATCGGGTTAAAAGCACAGAAATGTCAGTGGCCACTATTGGAACCAAAGAGATTAAGGCCGTTCCTGCCCTGTTTGGGGAAATTGACGTTATTAAAATCTTGCAGTTGAAACCTGGTTTTACCCCGGGTTCCGAAGGAACTACTGGTCTTTTTGTACGCGGTGGAAACAATGACCAAAACCTGATAGTCTTGGATGAGGCCGTTGTTTATAATGCCAATCACCTGTTTGGTTTTTTTAGCACCTTTAACTCAGATGCGGTAAAAGACCTAAAGGTGTACAAAGGCGGCTTCCCCGGGCAATATGGTGGCCGCTTGAGTTCCGTTATTGATGTGCGTATGAAGGAAGGAAACAATAAAAAATTTAGCGGGGCAGGTGGTATTGGCCTTATTTCCAGCCGACTTACCTTGGAGGGGCCGATACAAAAGGATAAATCCTCTTTTATCGTAAGCGGACGACGCACTTATGTGGACATCATTACGCGGGCAGTTAACCGCGCCAACGAAGGCAAGCCCAACTACAATCCCATTCCAGATTATTACTTTTATGACCTGAATACAAAGGTCAATTTCACCTTGTCCAAAAAAGATAGGCTTTATTTGAGTGGTTATTTTGGCCGTGATGTGTTTGATTTTCAGAATGAGACCTTTGATTTTTTGTTTGATTGGGGAAATACTACGGGTACTGCTCGTTGGAACCACGTTTTTGGACCAAAATTGTTCTCCAATACCACCTTTACCTTTTCGGATTATCGTTACCGTATCCGCAATCTATTACAGGGTTTTTCCTTCCGCTTAGGCTCCAATATCAAAGATGCCAATACCAAAGTAGATTTTTATTATCAACCCAATAACAAGCATACCATTCGTTTTGGTGCCAGTGCTACCTATCATGATTTTATTGTGGCCAGGCTGCGGGCAGGTAGTGATGATGGGCAGGTAGATTTTCGCAGCGGGCAGGAGTATGACGGCATGGAGTATGGTACCTATTTTTCGGATGAATGGGCGCCCACTCAAAAACTGAAAGTAAATTTTGGCGCAAGAATATCCGCTTGGAACAACCAGCCTGCCTTTTATGCCCGTTTTGAACCACGCCTGGCAGCCAATTATGCGTTTTCCAATCGGTTTTCTGTAAAAGGCTCTTATGCCCGAATGAACCAGTATGTCCACCTTTTAGCCAGCAGCGGCCTTTCTTTACCCACAGATATATGGTACCCCAGTACAGAGGGGATTAAGCCTGAAACAAGCGATCAAATTGCCATCGGCCTCAATTATTTAGTCAATGACCAGATCATCGTGACTTGGGAGGCTTGGTACAAATGGCTTAAAAACCAAATTGATTTTAAAGATGGGGCTGAACTTTTTGGCAACAATAATTTGGAAAATGAATTGGTCATTGGTGATGGATATGCTTACAGCCCCCTGGAATTAGAAATTGAAAAAAAGGAAGGCCGCCTTACCGGCTGGATCGGCTATACGCTGGCATGGGTGCGTCGCGGCAATTTCCCCGGCGTAAATAATGGCCAATATTTCCCTCCCCGCTTTGATACGCGCCACAATGTCAATGTCGTGGCTACTTATGCGCTAAACAAACATTGGCAGATGACTGCCACCTGGGTATATACATCCGGCTACATCACCTGGATGCCCTCCGGTCGTTTCACCTTTCAGGATGTGCCCGGGGCTCCCATCCAGCCCGTGGTGCCCTCATACGGCCCGCGCAACAATTTCAGGGTGCCGGCATATATGCGCGCAGACCTCGGCATTGTCTATAAATGGAATGGCAAACGCACAGAAAATGACCTGACCATCAGTATTTATAATGCTACAGATCGTAGAAACCCCTATTTTCTGTACATAGAACCCACTTTCGAAACATTTGGTGAAGGCCCAACCGCCATTGAATTACCTGTTAAACTCACCGGAAAACAGGTCTCTCTTTTCCCCGTTTTGCCTTCAATAACCTGGAATTTTAAGTTTTAAGACATGAAATTATTTTCAATATTAGCCCCTTTTTGTATTCTTTTTTTGGTTGCAGCCTGCAACCTTACCAAGGACGTAGAACTGGATTTGCCAGATTATGACCAGCAACCCGTTGTGGAGTGCTATTTGGAGCCGGGCAAGCCGTTTCGCATGTTGCTAACACGTAGCTATGGATTTTTTGACCCTTTGGGCCTTGATTCCTCTTTTCTGCAAAAAACGCTCCTGCAGGATGCATTCGTGACCATCAGCTACAATGGCCGAACGGATACTTTGCGCAATGCGCCCTCATTTGAGATCAACCCATTGAAGCTTTACAATTACTCCAATCCGCGCTTGGTCCCTTCAACTCCGGGGATTGAATACGTGCTGAATATTACTTTGCCCAACGGCGGCGGCTCTATCACGGGTACCACCCAAATGCTGCCTCGCGTAGGCATTGATAGTGTAGTGGTGGAATTTAGCAAAGATGTGGATTCCTTGGCGCGTGTGCTCACTTATATCACAGATGACCTTACGCAGACCAATTTTTACCGCCGATTGTTGAACTACAGTGCCTTGGATAGCGTGCCAGAACAGGATTTTTTGGTCACGGATCGCTTCTCTACTACCAAACTTATCGCTTTCGGAACAGGTTATGAACTAAAAGTTGGGGACACCATTTTTAATACCATCTTTCACATTACCCGTGAGCATTATGATTATTATGAAAGTGTCCAAAATGCGGTTTTTGGCAACATCAGCCCCTTCGCGCAGCCTTCGCAGATTGTGAGCAACGTAAAAGGCTCTGCCAATCCCATTGGCATTTTTGCGCCTTTGGTATATGATCGGGATACTACAATTGTTAAGAAGTAACTTCTGGAAATTATGGGCAGCACATGCTTATTTCCATAAATTCGCGATGCGGACTGTTCAACTATGCCCGGAAGTGGTTTTGAAGATTAGGAGCATTATATAATATCCTGTTATTCAAATATTTGCCTGCAATAATGCCGCTTTTATCGGGCATCGCGTTCAAAAAAAACGAAACCGTTTTTTCGGTATAGTTCACGGCATTTTGGGAGGCTTGGAAGTTCCTCCAAGCGGTTGAGTTTGGCTACAAAATAAACCTTTTTGTTGGTATGGCCATGGGCCAGATTTTCGTATTCATCGGCCTTGGGATCAGCTAAATATGGTTTTTCAGTATAAAAAAGATGGGCATAGCTTTTATACCCGATGGGCTTTACGAAGCAATCCTCACCGGATTTTGACATATAAAACTCAATGGCAGCACGTTGGGTGTAACATTCTATCTTGTTGACAATCAGCAGTAAGGTTAACCAGGTGAACACTGCACCACCAACGAAGACGCTTTGCACAGAAAGCCAATGGCGATATTTGACCCAGTAGTAAGTACCCATTATACTGCCTGCTATTAGGACTAATCCGGGCAAACCATGCCAAAGCTGCCAGTCAACCGTTGCTTCTAAATTGGCAGCCGCAAATGGATCGCGGTGAAACATGGGTCTTATCCACTCAATATGTTGCCCAAACCAGGGCAATATGGCAACCAATCCTCCAATGGTAATACCAATGAGCGGTAGAAGGTAGGGAATCCATTTAGGGCGAGCATCCCAGCAGATGGCTCGCCACAGTGTGACCGCACCGAGATAAGTAATGGGGAAATAAGCTAAAGAGGAATAATGAACAATTTTGGTTTTGACAATACTGAACAAGATCAGCACCACCCAAAACAACAACTGCATCCAAGTGCCCAGATCGCTCCTTTTGCATCCTTCCAGGGTGCCGGACTCCAGCATTTCGTCCTCGCTTACGCGATCACCCCACAAATTAAACAAGGCGAACACGGATACCGGGAAGCAGCCCAACAGGAGCACCACCGCGTGGTAACCCCAAAAACCACCATGACCACTATCGGGCGTGTTGAACAGGCGTATCTGGTATTCAAAAAACTCTACCGCAAACCAAGGCCCAAATTTTATACTTTCAATAAGGAACCACAAAGTACCCGCAACCCCGGAAAACAGGGCGTAAATGACCATGTGCTTAAAGTAGCCCTTGCCCCGAAACCTGTATTTCACCCAATAACCGCCGAGTACCAGCATGACGATGAGAAAAGCAGCTGGCCCTTTGGTCATAACAGCCAAACCCAGCAATAATCCGCCAATGACCAAATAACGGTATTTATGCCACCATGAGATGCGTTTTTTTTGAGTGAAAAATTGCCACCTAAATTCAATAAATCCGTATAAGCCACAGAAAATGAACAAGTTGAACCAGGGATCAATAATACCGCTTCGGAAATAAAGATGGGGCAAAATACTGCCTACCCAGGCCAGCGCCCATATCCATGCAAACATGCGATCATGCAGGCGAAAGCCAATATTGTACACCAATAATAAAGTGACAATGCCACAAATGGCATTGGGTAGGCGGGCCGAAAATTCATGTACACCGAAGAGACTCATGGATGCTGCCTGCATCCAAAGAAAAAGAGGGGGCTTTTCCCAAAAAGGCTCGAAATCAATTTGCGGACGAAACCAATCACCTGTAACAAGCATTTCCCGTGCACATTCCGCAAAATTGATCTCATCCCAGTCAAACAGGTGCACAAGGCCCAGTCCAGGGATAAAAAGTAAAAAGCCGATCAAGCTTAGTAATAGATAATCACGCCGCATATCAGATGGAAACAAATGATCCTTACTTTGGTTTACAACAACCTTTGCAAATCATTTGCGAATAGTAAACAGCGTTTACCGTTATTTTTGCGCCGGTTTTAAAAGCCAAAACTACAAAAAGCCAAATAATCAAGTTATTTTATCATTTTCTATCCACCTCACACGGTACAAACATCAATATGAATACCTTAAAAGTAGTTTTACTCGGCGTTTTCGCCTGGAGCAGTGCCCTTTTATCCGCACAAGGAATTGAATTTTTTCACGGCACATGGGCAGAGGCCAAAGCCAAAGCCAAAGCCGAAGGCAAAATCATTTTCGTGGATGCCTACGCCGCCTGGTGTGGCCCTTGTAAAAGAATGGCAGCCACCGTGTTTACACAGGAGTCTGTTGGAAATTATTTCAACACCAACTTTGTAAACCTCAAAATTGACATGGAAAAACCCGAAAACATGGAATTTGCCAGTAAATATCCTGTTTCAGCCTATCCTACACTCATGTTTTTGGACAGCACGGGCAAAGTGATCCAAAAAGCCGTTGGAGCCAAAGATGAAAAAGGTCTCCTTGATTTTGGACAAAAAACATTGGGCCGGGCAGATAAATCCGGCGACTATGAAAAAATGTACAATGAGGGTAATCGTGATCCGCAATTTTTATATGACTATGTTAAATCATTAAATGCCTCTGGAAAACCCTCACTCAAAATCACCAACGAATACCTGAACGGGCAAAAAGACCTCAACACGGACTTCAATCTTCGCTTTATTCTTGAAGGCGCCACAGAGTCGGATAGCCGTGTTTTTGATCTATTGATGAAAAACCGCACCCCAATCACCAAATTGGTGGGTGAAAATGTTGTAAATACCCGCATTGAAAAATCCTGCGCCAATACGGTCAAAAAAGCGGTGGAATTCAAGGATGAAAAGCTGTTGGAGGACGCAAAGGCCAAACTTAAGTCGGCATTGCCTGCCCGTGCCAGCGACTTTATCTATGATGCTGATACCAAATACTATGCAGCAGTAAAAGATGTCAAAAAATATTTGGCGGCAGTAAAGACATACCAAAAATCAGAGGTCAAAAACAATGCTGCCAAACTGCATGACCTGTGCATCAAAATTGTGCGCGCCTTCCCTGAAGATACCAAAGCCTTAAAACAGGCCGAAGAATGGGCCAAGGACGCTGCCGAAACAGGTGGGTTGCCCGAATATTACATGACTTTGGCTGAAGTGTACAAACGTCAGGGCGAAAAAGCCAAGGCAAAATCCACAGCGGAAAAGGCACGCAAAGCTATTGGGACCGAGGACAAGCAAAACATGGGCGGAAAAATTGATTACTTTATCCAATCCCTTGAAGGATAAGCTCATACTTTGGCAAAATAAGCTTTGGCTTTTTCGGCCAATTGATGCGCGATAGCAGGATTTTCCGACATTTTTTCCAAAATAAAGGCCTCAAAAATTTTATCTAAACTGTCAAAGGAGTCGCCGCTGAGCTGGTGCACCAAAGTATTGTCCGTATAACTGCGCCTGCGCGGAATAAGGTGAAACGCATCGGGGAAGTTTTGTTTCAGCTGTGTATTGGAGAACTCAATGCTTTGCTCTGGTTTTATATCGTTGATATTCAGAGAAATAATAGCATCCTTTGTATTGTTGGAGGCGATAAATGCATCCAACTCCGTGTATAGTTCAGAAAGGCTTTTTTGATGGCAATGATTAAGGTCAAGTTTTAGCCAAGAGCGCGTAGGTATAGCCTCGAACGAGACATCAAGTGTCCCGTTCGAGGCATTTTTTTCCAATACCAAAAAACCTTTTTCACTACCTATTTCGGTATCGCTCATGCGTTCCGTACTTCCGGAGTACCAGGCAGCAGGGTGCAGGTCTATTTTTTGATAATTGTGCCAGTGACCCAATGCAATATATTGAAAATCAATAAGTTTTTTTTCAAACGCTACAGGAAAAATCTGCTCACCATACTCGTCCATCAGGAATTTTTTGCCCAAGGATGTATGCAGCATCAGCAGATTAAATGCATCTGCTTGTGCTTCCAAACGGGTCAATTCTTCCAGCATAACTCTATGCTCATTAAAATGGGGCACACCGTGCACCACCAAGCCATCAAACTGAATTTTCTCCCATTGATCGCCATAAATAGGATAAACACCTGAAACCGTGCGCAAAGCCCTCAAAATGGGGCTGTTGTATATCGTCTTGGGTGTTTCATGGTTACCGGCAATGATTACGATAGGTATATTGGCCAAACTTAGGCGGCGCAATTGTTCTAACCCGATGGTCAGCGCGCGATTGGAGGGGCTTGGCCGGTGAAAAAAATCACCGCTGTGGATCACAACATCCGGCCTGACGTCCAAAATGCGGTCAATAGCATGCTCAAAGGCATTATATACATCCTGCTCCCGTGTGTTGATACCGGAATCGTTGACCATGTCATAGGCTTGATAGCCCAGGTGTGTGTCAGATATGTGTATTAGACGCATGGTTTGTTATTGTTTGACCACAGTGCCAGTCCAGCTTTCTGATGCTGATGTGGCTCTTATGCGATAAACCCCGGTGGGCAAATCACCAATCAGGAGTAATTGGCCCGTATTCAGGTTTTGTTCCCGAACCAATTGCCCGGCGGCATTCCAAAGGCTGACGAAGAGTGCTTCGGGTTGTTTTTCAGCGGGTACCAGAAGTTGTAGGGCATTTTGGGCTGGATTGGGCGAAATTTGAAGCAAACCGGAGGCCGCACCGGTACTGATGATTTCCACGTTGGAATATTGATAAGCGCCATCCATATCTTCTTGTTTTAGTCGGTAATAGTGTTGGGTGTTGGGCAGCAATGCTTTATCTTCAAAAGTATAGGTTTTTGGTTCGCGGCTATCACCATTGCCTGACACCCAGCCTATGGTTTCAAAACGGCTGGTATTGCCTATGCTGCGTTCAATATGGAAACCCTTGTTTTTACTTTCGGTTATGGTTTTCCAATCTAAGCGCGCTGTTTTTTCTGATGTTTTTTTGGCTTTAAATGACTGTAGCTCAACAGGGAGTGCAAGAAAACAAAACTCAAGCCCCCAAGAATTCAACGTTCCCGCTTCCGGGCTGTCGTAGTCTTTTATTCTAAGCGTCCAGGTACCATTGATCTCTTCATTGTCATAATCGGAAAGCGTTTGCAACGATTTGAAAGCGTTGGCGCTGATGGGCGGGCAAGGTATGGAGCCATAGCCATTATTGGCCTCATCGTCAAAATTGAGGCTCATATTGGCACTTCCACTGCATATTTGATCCAATAATTGGCGCTCTACGCCAATTGGGTTGACCAACCATATCCCCAATTCACTGATTTGATTGTGTGTAATGTTCAAATTTTTCACATTGACATCCTGAACAAAAGCGAAAAACGAGATATCCAATGTTGAAATGGTTTCCCCCCTGAAATTCAGGGCTTTGGGCACATCGGTACTATTAAAAACCTGATTGCATTGGCTACTGTAATTGCCCAAATAAAAATTGACATTGGACACATCATAAAAGATATTGCCAACCGCTCTTACCATAATACGGGCCTGATTGGTGGTTACATTGGGAAAAGTAAGGGTTTGAATACCATCGTTGGGCGTATTGGCCAAAAGCATGCTGAAATTGAGGCCGCCATCCGTTGAGATGAGGATATCCACATTGGCACAGCTGACGGGGGCGTTGTTGGTATTGGCCACATTCCATTTTACGGTATCCACAGCGCCTGATTGGATCACGATTTGAGTATTCGGTTTGGTTACCACAAAAGGACCGCTGCCGCCATCGGTGGTTATAGTAACGGACTTTTCAGTAGTGCAGCCCCCACCTACACGATTGTCACGGGCGGTTACGCGAAATTCCATGGTGCGTGCAACAGAGGGTAATTCTTCCCAGTCGTAATTGAATCCGCTGAGAACATCCTCAAAAAGAGGGAAATAGCGTGTATCAGAGGCGGTGGGAAGAAAACTGCGGAACATAGGGCCGCTTACGTTTGTGCTCACGGGAGGCATGGGCTGTTGGTTGCCGGTGAAAGCATCCACCTGCTCCCAACAATACGTTAGGGCATCGCCGTTGGGATCGGATGCCGTGGCTTTCAAAAAGAAAGGAGTGGACCTGGGTATGGTGCGGTTGCTCAAGTTGTTCACCGCAGGAGCCGTATTGCCATTGCCGCTTTTAGTCGCGCAGCCATCACCAGCACCCGTGAGAAATGCACCCATAGGCACCAGGCTACCCGTGTGATAATAGTCGTCAGCGTCATTCTGTATATTGGGCGGACAAATGCCTGCATAGCCCATGATGGTACTGGCACTTCCTGGCTCCATAGCGGTGGGATCCCAACGGAAGCAGGAATTATACTGCATGTGGGAGGCACCATACTGGTGGCCAAACTCATGGGAAACCAAGCGCACATCAAAAAAATCACCCTCAGGCACATCGGCGCAGGAAACCCCCTTGGCTTTGTTAGAGGCATTACAAACGCTCTGTAAAAAAGCCACGCCAGCGCCACCGCCATTGCTGCTGCCAAACACATGGCCGATGTCATAATTAGTGGTACCTATAACATTGTCGCAGGTGGTTTGATTTTCATCCAACATAGCCTGAGTACTGAAGTTGTCATAAGGGTCAGTGGCCGGATCGGTATAAATGATGTTTTCATTATTGGGGATAATGTTCATCCGTACACTCAGGTCGCGTTCATAAATGCCATTGATGCGGTTCATGGAGGTCGTCATGGCGGCCAGTGCAGGCCCTTTGTTTCCCGGGCCACCTCCGTGGTACAGGGTGTACTCACCAGTACCCGCCAATGCCAAGCGATAGGTGCGCAATTGGCCACAATCAGATGCCCTGTTGTGCACTTGTTGTTCAAAGTTGAGTTGCGAGGCTTCCATTTCGGCATCTGATACGCCGCATTCCACTTTGTGCGCCTGTGTGCTTTTTAGTGTTTTTTTCCAATAGCACACATAATCACGGGTATTGCCGCGCTGTAGCGGATCAATATAAGCAGTACTACCCTTACCCCCCATAACCATAGCGTGAAGGCCCGCCATGGTATAATCCAAGCGAAGGATCAAATGCGGATTGTCTATGCCTTTGCCTGCAAATGTTCGGATTTCAGGATATTTTGTCTCAAGATCGGGATGAAGCACAGGTACCTTCCAAACATAGAAGCGGGCCATTTGGCCATCGGGCAGGGGCAAGGTGAAGGGCAGGCCTTTTTTGCCCGCCAATATGTCCTGTTCTGAAGGCGCTTCTGACAAGGCAGCCTTATACTGCTCGAAATCAACCCATAGTGCATCATAATGATCAAGACCGCTCCAACGCCCTGATAAGCTGATCCGGGGATCAAACGGACTGGTTTGTTGCCACCAATTGATGGGTTTGTTTTTTTGTGCAAGTGTGATCTCAGGTAAGATCAGCAGTAAAAAAGGCAATAAGCAACGGTACAACTTCATGCGGAGAGGATAATTTGAAATGAAGCGCAAAAGTTTCAAAAATAATTCATAAACGCTTATGTATTTTTATGAAGGACAGCGGAATCAAAGCAAAATCCTTTAGCGATGAAAGGGATTTTAAGAAACCTGCTTTTTACCTCAGCCAAAAAAATATTGCCGCATTCTCAAATATTCGCTTACCTTTGCGGGGTATTTAAACCAATTCCGGTGTTTGTCCGCCGTGACAATAGCGTCTTTGCGCCATTTGTGCGCTTGTAGAAAATAAACATTTCCTACCTAAAGACCTTGCCCATGAAGGAGAACACAGTGCCGAAAATGCACCCTCCACGCGAACGAGACCGGGCAAAATTTTTTACTTAACTTCATGTTATTCAAAGACTTATCTTTAATCGAGCCACTGCTTCGTGCGCTCGAAACCGAGGGCTATGAAAGCCCAACCCCAATTCAGGAGCAAGCCATCCCTATTGTACTACAACAACGTGATCTCTTGGGCTGCGCCCAAACGGGTACGGGTAAAACTGCCGCATTTGCATTGCCTATTCTCCAGTTATTGCAAACTGTACAATTGCCCAAAGGCCCTCGCCCCATCAAAACACTGATACTAACTCCCACACGAGAATTGGCTATCCAGATCGGCGAAAGTTTCACGGCTTATGGCAGGCACACTGCTGTGCGCAATCAGGTTATTTTTGGCGGGGTATCCCAACATGCCCAAACGGAAACCCTCAAGCGCAAAAACACAGATGTGCTGATTGCCACTCCGGGCCGATTGCTGGACCTAATGCAGCAAGGGTTTATTTCCCTTAAAGACATCAGCATTTTTGTTTTGGATGAGGCAGATCGTATGCTGGACATGGGCTTCATACACGATGTAAAAAAGGTTATCGCAAAATTGCCTGCCAAACGTCAGACCCTCTTTTTTTCGGCCACTATGCCGGATGAAATCTCGGACTTGGCCAACTCCATCCTAACTGATCCTTTGCGTGTGGAGGTCACACCAGTGAGCAGCACCGCCGAAAAAGTGAGCCAGCAAGTGTTTTTTGTGGAAAAGGGCAACAAACGTCATTTGTTAGTGCATTTGCTGAAGGATATGAGCATCAAATCGGCCTTAGTCTTTACCCGCACGAAACACGGGGCCAATCGGGTAGCAGCAGACTTAGGCAAAAGTGGCATAAGAGCAGAGGCCATTCACGGCAACAAATCACAAAATGCTCGACAAAGCGCCCTGCAAAACTTTAAAAGTGGCCGACTCCGCGTTTTAGTTGCTACGGATATTGCAGCAAGGGGTATTGATATTGATGACCTTACCCACGTGTTTAACTTTGATTTGCCCAATATTCCTGAAACCTATGTGCATAGAATAGGCCGCACAGGCAGGGCTGGCGCGAGTGGCATAGCCATTTCATTTTGTGAGGCAGAGGAATTGCCCTACTTGAGCGATATTCAGAAACTGATCGGACAACAAGTACCTGCGGAAAGGGATCAGCCCTATGACGCAGGATATGAAGCACCGATATTGGGACAAAAATTGGGCAAAAAACCTGTTCCGCAACAGCCCAAACCCGCGCAAAACCAAGCACGCCCACAACAAAACCAGCCTAAGGATCAGTATCGCTCAGCACTGAACAAGCCGACACCCCGTAATCAGCCAAAGGGCACACCAATACAGCAAGGACAAAAACCTGCCGTACAAGCGCAAAATCAGGGCCGCCCCTTAGATGCAGCGCAGCCCCGACAACCTAGGGATGCGCAACAAGCTCCTACAAATACCCGGCCTCAAACAGACCGTAACACAGGTGGTCGCCAACAGGGCCAAACCCAAACGGGGCAGGGACAACAAGGTCAAAGGCCTCCGCAAAATAAACCACAACAGGGTGCGCCGCGCCAACAGGCCCAACCCAATCAACAGCGGCCACAGCCCAAGCCGGAACGCAAGTCATCCAATGACTTAACGCCAACCCAGCGAGGCCGCTTCTCGTCTATTTTGGAAGTAGCAGGCATTGAAAAACAGGAACGCCCCCAACGGCCCAAAACGGATTATCGCGATAAAAAAAGGTAATTCTGATTTTAAAGATTTACAGACGCGAGTAATTTATACCAGGATTTGAGTGATTTTGAAGATTTACAGGATTGATTTACCTGATTTTTAAGATTTACAGACGCGATTAATTTAAAACCACATTACGTTGACTATAAAATAGCACATTTTGCTTTATGTTGTCAAATATAAGCCGCGAAACAATACTGCTCGTAGCACTCGCCCTTTTTGGGTTGGGTGGATTGGCATTTTTGCAATTCGGACGAAAGGCACCCGCATCACGTACAGAAAACACCAGTATTGTTCAAACACAAACTGAAGTAACGTCCGATGCCCAAACAGCAGCAAAATATCAGGCCATCACAGGCCAGATTTTGGGCAATACGGAGCGCCCCGAAGCGGGCAAGCCCTTCTATTTTGAATTAAAAATGAATGTAAAAGGGCCCAGTTATGAATTAGATTTTGGAGATGGCTCCAAGCGCATTCCGGTGGAAAACGGCCGGGTAAAGCACGTATTCCAATTCGGGAAAAAAACATACAAGGTAATCTTATATGCTAAGTATGATGGCGAAGAGGTCGCATTGGATACCTTGGAACAATACATGTACCCAGCCACCAAAAAGGATATCAAGGCTGATGTAGTAGATTATTGAGTGGGTTCAGGTTATGTCGGTTTGCGCATAATGACTCCTTTGCCCACGCTTCGATTGGACCATGCCGACAACATGCGGTCAATTTTGAGCAGGGCATCCGTCAGGAAAACCAATGAGGGTTCTTTGGTATCCACAGGCCTAACCTTAAAAGTGCCCGTGACGTCAGATGTGACGTTGCGGGCATTTTTTTTGAAAATGCTTTGCGCAATGCCCGTCCAGTAAACTTCCAGTAAACCAACTAACAAGCCGCTCAAAGGCTTAAACTCCAATAGGTCAAAGCCGGCCTCTGCGGCCCATTTTTTAAAATCATCAGCACCAATAAGGTATTCATGGCCAAAGGCATAGGCGCCTTGAGAGATCAGGTACTCGCGTTGGTCTTTCCCTTTTATCCATTGCCAAATGCGGTTTATGGGATCGTATGTAAAAGGAAACTCGCGACTTGGGAAGGTCATGATCACATGGCCACCCGGCGCCAATACCCGAAACATTTCACGTATCATCTGATCCGGCTGGCCTACATGCTCAATGACCTCGCTACTGATGATTAGATCAAAGTAGTTATCCTGATAAGAGAGATCAAGCGCATTGTTGACTTCATACAGCAGGTTTTTGACCTCTGAATTGAGGGCGCGGGCATGATCCAAATCGGCTTCGTTTACATCGCAGCCGATGAGCTCGCGCGTGTGGGCAGCGATCATGCGGTCATAATCACCCTCGCCGGTGCCGAGGTTGAGGGCAGATCCTAATACCTGTTGTTGGGCTAAGTTTTGCAAGGCGCTGCGCACAAAGCGGTAGCGATTTCGAAAGCTGGGGAACAGTTGTTTGAAGTTCATGTAAGATAGAATGCCAAAAAAACGCCGCAAGGTAGCATACCTTCGCATTTTTTGGTTCAAATGTTGTAAGTGGCAAAACTTCATCTAACGAAGCCAGTTTAAGTATCGTTAGTGTAAGGTACGCTGTGTACCTTCGCACCCGTTTTTCCCAATATATTTTTTTGACGATTTGTTGAAAAGTATATCCATTACCGATTCAAAATTATTCGGCATCATGAAATTTATCCTGACAGTTCTCATTACTGTATGCGCGTTCACCTTGAGCGCACAACAACTGCCACCTGCCTCATCCTGTGCCACGGCAATTAATTTGAGCGGTTGTACTCCCGCAATACCCAATACCTTTAAGGTGCAGGCTGGCCCGATTGACTCGGGATTTATTAAAAAAGGCATCAATCAAGGTTGCTTTGTCAACCCACACTACCATTATACTTTTTTTTATTTTGTAGCGGGTGCTGATGGCAAATTTGGATTTATTGCAAGAGGTGCTGACGCAGCCCAACCCTTTGATTTTGAATTCAATGTATGGGGGCCTATCAACAGCCTTGCGGAAGCCTGTGATTTTGTGGCTAAAAACCAGCCCGTGCGCTCTTCCTGGTCAGGTGGTGCTGACCCCACTGGCCTGGCTGATGTGCATCCTGTATCGGGTATCAATGTAACGGATGATTTTGATTGTGCCACCGTAGTAAAGCCCAGCTCCGAAGGAGATGATGTAGTGCGCCGCTTGGATGTACAAAAAGGCAAGGTTTACGTAATTCTGTTGGATGACTTGCACATGTCGGCCCAAAATGCAGGTATTACGCTTGATTTATCCGGTACTACCCCCGGAGTGTTGCAGCCGCTAGAGCAATCCGTTTCGATTACGGCAGATACGGCTATTTGCCCGGGTAATTCCATCCAACTGAACGCTGATGGAGGATATTTTTATGAGTGGACTCCCGTGACGGGACTTTCCTGTACTACCTGCCCTAATCCATTGACAGGGGTTTCCAATACGCCTGTGACCTATAGCGTGAACATTACCAACGCTTGCGCCAAAACTACTTTGAGCACTACCATAAGCCCCATCACATTTAATCTGGGGCCTGATATTATCGTTTGCAGGGAAGCCAATGTGGTGCTTAACACCAAGCCAGTGAATGGCAAGTATGTTTGGACCGGATCAGCCGGATTGAGCTGTACGGATTGTCCATCGCCAAAAGTAAGTACGACGGCCAATGGCACATTCACTTATTTTGCAGAATTGACCACTACGGACTGCGTTTTGCGAGACACCATTCAGGTAAGGGTCTTTAACGGCGTTCAAACCAAATATAACATCATTAATGACACCACTATTTGCAAGGGTAAAAACATCAATATAGGGGGCGAAGCTATTGCAGGCACCTTTTATACCTGGACATCCAAACCCGGGACGTTCAATTCTTCAGTCGCCAATCCTTTCCCACCCGTTTTTGAAACAACAGTATTTTACCTAAACGCAGCGAGCGGGCAATGTCCTTTTGCCAGTCGTGATAGTGTTGTAGTTACCGTAAAAGATCCTCCGGTGACCGATTTTTTCCCTGATACTTCGGTTTGTAATGGCAATCCGGTAGTTTTGGGCAACAAGACAGCACTTGAGGGTTATACTTTTAGCTGGAGCCCCAATACGGATTTGGATAATGACAAGGCGGCCAATCCCATTGCGCGGGCGCAACAATCCACCCTTTACCGCGTCACCATCACGGACGGGATTTGCGAGGTGGTCAAACAAACACAAATTGCTGTAACCACCCTTGACCTGACCATTTTGCCTGATGATACCGTGCTGATTTGTAAGGGAGCAGCCAAGGAAGTCAATCTTACGGTAAATCCATCAGGAACCACCATTACCTGGGCTCCCATTCAGGGCCTTACCCTTAGCCCTGATGGACTTAAAGTGAGCGTTTTGCCGGAAGAGACAACCTTGTACACGGCTACGGCCATTAAGGATAAATGTGTGAGGGAAGTCAAACTTTTTGCAAAGGTGGATTCCTTGCCCGATCTGCAAATTATGCCCAAAGACACACAAGTATGTGAGGGGAATCCCGTGTTGCTGAAATCTAAAACGTTTCAGCCTTCGGCTTATCCAGGCATTACATTTGAATGGATTCCGCTTAAAAACCAACAATCACCGGACAGCCTGTTCAACCTTGTGGTGCAGCCGGACACGACCACCATTTACGAGCGGATTACAACCATTGGCGGATGTTTGGATACAAGCAGGGCAACTATTAACGTAATTCCTTATGCCAAAATGGAAGTTACGCCTGCGGAGAGCACCATTTGCCCCGGCCAGAGCATTGCCCTTAAACTGACGTATGACAAGGTGATTGAAAATATAGAATGGACCCCCAATCAAACCCTGAGCTGTGATGATTGTGACAACCCGATCGCAACACCCGTGGGAACAACGCAATACAACGTAAAGGGCGAATTTATGGGTTGCACCTCCACCGCATCGGCTCTGGTCATTGTAAGGCCCTTGCCAGTGGTCAATTTGCCGGGCAAACTCAGCATCTGCAAAGGTGATTCTGTTCAGCTCAATACCATTATTGAAGGGAATACCACCTACGAATGGACCTCAACAGACCCAGCATTTGGCACCAAAAACATTGGAAACCCATTTGCAAAACCGACCCAAACGACCACGTATTTCCTGAAGGCAAACAATGGCTGCCCAATGGACACCTCCGTGACGCTTACCTTCTTCGGGGCGGATTTAAAGGTGTCCAATGATACCACCGTCTGCCGCAATTTCCCGGTCAAATTGACGGCTGCTGGCTCGTTACCCGGTGCCTACCGATGGAGCAATAATGAAACCACCCAGGCCACAACGGTCAGCACGGCACAAGACCAAACGTATTCCGTAACCTACACCTATGGGCCAGGCTGTACCCTTACCGATGAGGTGACGGTAAAAATTGATGGCGTGGGTGCTGATGTGGTGTTCCCGACGGATCGGGAAATTTGCCCGGGAGAAAGCGTCAAACTGAACACCGGATTTACGCCCGGGGCTACTTATGTGTGGTCATCGGTGCCGCCATTGCCCAATCCCAATCAGTTTGATCCTACGGTATCGCCAACACAAAATACCACCTATACACTGACGGCCACCAATGGCAAATGTGTGAGCACCAATACCATAACCATCATAGCACACAGGGCTACCCTTACGGCGAGCCGGGATACCACCGTTTGTGGTGACCAGCCTTTGGTACTAACTGCAAAAGGCACATCAACAGGCACGTATCGCTGGTCAAATAATGCCACAACGGAGTCTATTTCCTTACTTCCTGCGGTGGCGGGCACATATTCTGTCACCTTTACTTATGGCGACCAGTGTACCCTGACCGAAAATGTGGTGGTGGTGACCAAGCCTGCCATCAGTGTTTCATTGGTGGTTGACCCGGATACCAATGTGATCAACCTCGGAGAAACCTTTGACCTGACGGCCATTATACAGCCTACGCAAACCCTGACCAACTTTAATTTTATGTGGACGGAGGATGGCGTTCCATTGACGGGCAACAGCGAAGGGATTACGATAAAGCCCAACACGACCAAAACCGAGGAAATCCCGTATGGCGTAAAAGTGACCTCTCCCGACGGCTGTGTGGCTCGTGCCTTCGTATTGATCCGCATTGCCCAGCCCTTGGTATTTGTGCCCAATGCTTTTACACCCAATGGTGATGGCACCAATGACCGGTTTAGGCTGGGCATTGCAGAGGGCCTAGTAACGGTTGAATCCATTGAGGTTTATGACCGCTGGGGCAAAAAAGTATTTGACGGCAATCAAAACAACCCCGCTTGGGATGGCAATGTGGATGACAAGCCCGCCCCCCCTGATGTGTATGTCTATGTTATCCGTTGGCGTGACGGGGCTGGTGCCTTGAAAATTGAAAAAGGAGGCGTTGCCCTGTTGAGATAGTGTCCGATTCCTTTATCACCATCAAAGAGGCTTCCACGGGCGAGTATAAAGACCGTGGAAGCAAATTTATAGCTTATGCCTATCCGGTGCAACAGGAGGAGGAGGCCTTGGCTTATCTGGAACAACTGCGCAAAGAGCACTTCAAGGCGCGTCACCATTGTTTTGCCTGGCGCATTGGCATAGAGGGCACCCGATTTAGGGCCAATGACGACGGCGAACCCTCCGGTACGGCAGGACGACCCATTTTGGGTCAGATAGATGCCTTTGGGATGACCAATGTCTTTATTGTGGTGGTCCGGTATTTTGGGGGTACCCTCTTGGGTGCGTCAGGGCTGATACAAGCCTATAAAGAAGCAGCAGCCGAAGCCTTGAGGCAAGCCATACCCGAAGAAAAGATCATAACGGATCAATTTGAATTTGACTTTGATTACGCGCTGATGCCGGATGTCATGCAAGCCCTGCACAAAATAGAAGTAGAAATCCTGCACCAGCAGTTTGATGATCGGGGCTGCATCCTTATCGGCATCCGAAAAAGTGAAACAAAGGATAAATTACGGAAAATAAAAGCACAGCTCTGGAAAGTAAGCCTTGAAGAAGCGGAAACGCTCCATTGGCCATCGGGCTTAAAGGTGAGTGCTGTGGAGGGATGACGGGATTTATTGTTTTGATAATCAATTTGTTATAATTATTCCCTCTCATAACCACTGTGTATTGGCTATATTTCCACTTTTGAACATGAAAATTTTCCATCCCGTTTGCAAGGTCAAAAAATTATTTATATTTGAGCTGCGAATGCAAGCATAATCCGCTTCTGATGCAAGCCTGCCCGATAGGCGGAATACTGTTCTGTTTGCGGCCCTGTTTGTTCTCCTTTTCGGTTTCGGGGCTGATATGAGGGAGCTGGGCCGGGTGGCGGAGAGAGCGGTGTACCGACCTGTTAATTTACCGGAACCTGTATTTTTCCATGAAACTACTCACCACAACGATACTATGCCATTTGCTTGTCTCCTACGGTGTATTATATGCCCAAAAACACGACAATATTTGGCTATTTGGAGCCTATGGCGGTCCCCAAGCCTCCGATTCCAGTGGGCTTTCCATATTTGATTTTTCCAGCGAGATAAATGCCAAGATCACAGGACACAAAACCTATACGGCCAATTTCTCGGGAGCCAATTCCAGTATGTGCGATTCAACTGGGAAGCTGCTGTTTTACACCAATGGTGAGCACATCTACAATGCCGCACACAAGGTCATGGACAACGGCAACAAAATAGCAGAGATCGTGAGCGGTTTGGGTAGTCGTGTTTTGCAGGCTACCATGATTCTTTCCTATCCCGAACATTGGCAACAATATGTGCTGTTGTCCGTGGAGGCCCACCCGCAGGCGGTTTATGGCTGGAAACTGTTTTGCCATATTATAGATATGAAAGCCAACAATGGCTTGGGCAAGGTGGTGGACAAGCGTCATCTGTTGGTGGCCGACACATTGACCTGGGGAGGTTTGGCTGCCACCAAACATGCCAATGGTCGTGACTGGTGGTTTATGATTGTGAAGAACAGAAGCAGCAAATATTATCTGGGATCGGTGCGATCAAGTGGTGTTTCAGTCGAACTTAAGGATAATATTGCCAAATTTCCGCGAGGACACCAATCAATTTTCTCGCCAGACGGAACCAAGTATATCAAAGCGGATCACGACAATTTATTGGTTGTTTCGACGGTCAACATCTATGATTTTGACCGTTGTAGCGGTAAATTGAGCAATTGGCGCCAACATTCCCTGTACAATCCAAAACATTTTGCTATTGGCGCATGTGTATCACCTGACTCCCGTTACCTGTACATATTTGACGACCGTGTGGCCTATCAATATGATCTTCAGGCCCCGGATATTTTTGCCACAGAAACTGTGGTGGCAGAATGGGATGGTTCTCTTTTTTTAAACTTTTGGCCTACCGACTTTTTTATGGGCCAGATGGGGCCAGATGGGAGAATGTATGTGAACACGTCCAACAGCAGCCGGAGCATGCACCGTATCCATTTTCCAACCAGAAAGGCAGGGGAGATAAAATTTGTGCAAAACGATATAAAAATGCCCACGATTTTTCAATATGAAATGCCCAACCACCCCAACTACCGCCTTGGCCCCCTCGATGGCTCTCCCTGCGACACCCTCGGCTTAGATAACCACCCCGTGGCCAACTTCCGCTGGGAATTGGAGGATACGCTGCGGCCCCTGCAGGTGACCTTCACGGATCTGTCGTACTACGAGCCGCAGTCCTGGGTATGGGACTTTGGGGATGGCAGCGCGGTCAGCACGGAACGCTATCCGCTGCACGAGTACAGCAAAAAAGGCAACTACCGTGTGTGCCTCACGGTGAAAAACCAGAACAGCAGCAATACGATGTGTCGGTGGGTGAACTTGGGTGTGACTGGCGTGGAAGAGGTTGATAATGAGGGCGTTGTGCGGGTGTGGCCCAATCCCGTCCGCGATGTGGCCTGGCTCGATCTCGCACCTGGGC
Organism: uncultured Saprospiraceae bacterium; assembly: GCA_964539805.1. Taxonomy (GTDB): domain Bacteria; phylum Bacteroidota; class Bacteroidia; order Chitinophagales; family Saprospiraceae; genus M3007. The sequence goes on from CAZIKN010000009.1 coordinate 91,452, forward strand.
TGGCCCCCGCACGCCTGCGCCTGCACGACGTGACGGGCCGCCCATTGCTGAATCAATCGCTCATGGTGGGGCTTAACCGTTTGGATATGAGCGGGTTGTCGGCGGGGATTTATTTTTATGAGGTGGTGTTTGGGTTTGGGTCAGAGACCACAGTTGTCGGGAAGACGAAAAATCACTTGATATCAGTATATTTGGGGTA
>CAZIKN010000010.1:0-83316 GCA_964539805.1 uncultured Saprospiraceae bacterium
GATCGTTCAAATCCACCGTTGGAGCATCCACGATGCCGTGCATAACTGCAAGTTCGATTTTGCCTGCGCTTTTAACACGTTCTTGTCCTTTATCGCTGATAACCAGGCTGATAGCAGGGGTTCCACCTACCACGCCACTGGCTACGGCCACATAGGTTTTACCATTCACCAGGGTTTCGTTGAACTTGGCAATGACATCGGCAGCAGATTGACTATTGCCGGGTGCGATACCGATTTCGAGCGGCAGTTCAGCAGGTACAAAAACGAATGGTGTCGCGTCACGGAATTCAAAATCATCAATAAACCTGTTGCCATTGATGTACACGTCAACTGTTGGGCTGGGCACGTTGTGGATAACCTGCATGCGTGCCACCGGAACGGAAGGCAACTGGATCACTTGTCCATTGGGCAGGGCTGCAAACAAGCCAAATGCAGGGCTTCCACCCAAAATACCACTGGCAAATACACGCATGGCAACACCGCCTGCAGCAGTTAAGTTGGCTAAGAATGTGCCTACTATGGTAGCAGAGCCTGTGGGTTTTACATCAATAAAATACTGATTGACAGGCAATTGAACATAGTTGGTGTAAGTGTTGTAGGCAACGTTTGTGAAAATATTGCCTTCCAAACGGCCTGCGATGTCTACGGATGGGGCACCCGGTGAGCCGTGGAACGCACTTACAGCCACAAAACCAGCTGGTGCATTCAGGCGCGCATTGGCATCTACAGCAAGCGTAAACGGCGTCGTGGTATTGCCCACAATGCCATTGGCAATGACGGTGTAGTTTTTACCCGACTCGAAACGAACAGGGAAGCCCACCAGGGTATCCGCTACGGAAGTGCTGGTGCTCAGGGCCACCGCTACGCGATAGTTGCGGTCAGCAGGCAAACCAACAAATGGGGTGGCGGTACGGTAAGCAAAGTCATCTATGATTGGGGCATTGCCTGCATACACATCCACGGTTGGGCTGGGCGAGTTATGGATCACCTGCACCGAAGCGAATGGCGTTGCCTTCAGTTCAATGACCGTGCCATTGGCTAATGCTGCGAACAGCCCGAAAGCAGGTGTTCCACCTGCCAAACCACTGGCAAATACATAAGCTGCTCCACCAGACAAGCCACTTAGGTCAGCGCGATAGATGCCCACTGGAGAGCCACCGCTGCTTGGGAATACTCCAAGGTCATAAATACCCGGATCCAGACTGAGGTAAGGGGTGAATTGGCCGTAAGCCAAATTGGTCAAAACGTTGCCCGTCAGTATTTCATCTACATCAACGGCAGGTGCATTTGTGGCGCCATGCAATACGGCTATATCTACCTTGCCCGGGGCCGCAGCCTCACGGCCAGCATCATTGATAATCAGGGTAAATGGCGTGGCGGTGTTGCCAACAATGCCACTTGCTGTTACAATATATGTTTTTCCGTCGGTCAATGTTTCCGTAAATGTTGCAATAGCATCGTTTACGGATTGGCTGTTTTCAGGAGCGACCGCTATGCTAAGGGGCGTACCGGCAGGCACATCAATAAATGGTGTGGCCGTGCGGTATTTAAAGTCATCCAACAATTTTTCACCATTTACATAAATATCCACGGTTGGGCTGGGTGAATTGTGGATCACCTGCATGCGCGCAGCAGCGGGTGGGGCTACCGCAGGGAACTCTACCACAGTGCCATCAGGCAAGGCTGCGAAAAGGCCAAAAGCAGGATTGCCGCCGAAAATACCGCTGGCAAATACACGAGCAGCGCCTCCGGCCAAAGCACTCAGATTAGCGGAGAAAGTGCCAACCACCGTGCTGCTTCCCGCTGGTTTTACCTGCAAGAGATAGGTAGCTGGTGCTACCCCAAGGTATGGGGTAAAATCGCCGTAAGCCAGATCGGTTACAATGTTGCCTGCTCCGAATACGGCTACATCCACTGCCGGAGCACCGGGAGCACCGTGATGCACAGCAAACTGTACTTCTGCGGGTACTGTTGAGGATTCGCGGGCTTCATCAGCCAGCAAAGTGAAGGGAGTTGTGGTGCTGCCTACGATACCTGAGGCAAAAACGGCATAGGTTTTACCTGTTTCCAGATTGACAGGGAAGCCAACCAAGGTGTCTGCCACAGAGGCACTGGCGCCCGGTGCCACACCGATGCGTATGCTGCGATCAGCGGGTACGCTGATAAACGGTGTTGCTTTTCTGAACTCAAAATCATTCAACAAACGGGTATTGCCCGCATACACGTCCACCGTTGGGTTGGGTGAGTTGTGGATCACCTGCAAACGCGCTGTTGGGGTCAAAGGCAACTGGATCACCGTGCCATTTGCCAATGCGGCAAAAAGGCCAAAGGCTGGGCTTCCACCCAATTCACCACTGGCAAACACGGTAGCCGCACCACCTGCCAATCCGCTCAGGTCAGCACGGAAAGAAGCCACAATCGCTGTATTGCCATTGGCGCGTACGGCCAGGTCATATTTGGTCGGATCAAGGCTAAGGTATGGCGTAAATTGGCCATAAGGCAAATTGCTCACAACGTTATCTGCCACAAACACAGCATCCACATCCACCGCAGGAGCATTGGTGGAGCCGTGCAATACTGCAACATCAACTTTGCCGGATTGAGTAGCCACATCCTGGCCATTCTCATTGATAATCAGGGTAAAAGGAGTGGCTGTGTTGCCTACGATACCACTTGCTGTCACCACGTATTTTTTGTTTTCTGTAAAGGTTACCGAAAAACCAACCAGAGTGTCCGCAACAGAAGCACTGTTGGCCGGAGCTACACCAATGCGGATGTTCACATCAGATGGCACATCAATAAATGGTGTCGCTGTGCGGTATTCAAAGTCGTCCAATATTTTTTCACTATTGGCGTATATGTCAACCGTTGGGCTGGCCGAGTTGTGGATCACCTGCAATTTTGCACTGCCCAAACGTGGCAATTCGATCACGGTGCCATCGGCAAGTGCTGCAAAAAGGCCAAAATCAGGGTTTCCTGCGACCAATCCGCTGGCAAAAACACGTGCGGAGCCATCTACTAATGTGCTCAAATCGGCAGCATAGAAACCAACGACATTGGCTGTGCCTGCTACCCGAACCCGAAGCACATAAGCAGCAGGATCAACTGCGAGATAAGGGGAAAACTCACCATATTTCAGGTTGGAAATGATGTTGCCAACGCCAACAACGTCAACATCCACCGCAGGTGCATCTGGAGCGCCGTGCAGGGTGGCAAACTCAACTTTGCCAGCGGCAAGGGCAGCTTCACGCGCCTCATCTACGAGCAAAGTGAACGGCGTTGCAGTATTGCCTACGATACCGGAGGCAAAAACAGCGTATGTTTTGCCTTCTTCAAAACGCGCCTTAAATGATGCAATGGTATCCGCTACAGCATTGCTGGAGGCTGGAGCAATACCCAGATTCAGGTCGCGATTGGCAGGGATATCAAGGAATGAAGTGGCCTGTCTGAAATCAAAGTTGTCAATGGCTTTGGTGTTTCCGATAAATACATCCACCGTTGGATTGGGTGCATTGTGGATCACCTGCACGCGCGCTGTTGGCGTTTCAGGCAAGGCAATAACCTGACCTGTAGCCAAGGCAACGAACAATCCAAAGTCAGGGCTTCCGCCCAATTCACCACTGGCAAAAACGGTGGCTGCGCCGCCGGCCAGGGTGCTGAGGTCTGCACGATATGATGCTGCGATATCCGGAGTGCCGGTAAGGCGCAAAGCGAGGTCATACACACCCGGGTCAAGGCTCAAATAATCCGTAAACTCGCCATAGGCAAGGTTTTCTATTACATTGTCTGCCACAAATACTGCGTCAACATCTACCGCTGGCGCATTGGTGGAGCCATGCAGGACAGCCACATCTACTTTGGTGCCATTGCTGGCTGTTTGGCGGGCCGTTTTGTTGATAACAAGGGTAAATGGCGTATTGGCATCGTTTACAATGCCTTGAGCGGCAACCACATAAGTGCCTGCTTCAGCAAATACCGTTGTGAATGAGGCAATGGCATCGGCAGCAGAGCTGCTGTTTTCAGGAGCTATGTCAATTTTAATATCAACGCCAGAGGGAACAGGTACAAATGGTGTTGCGGTGCGGTATTTAAAGTCGTTCAGCAACAAAACGCCATTGGCATAGATGTCAACAGTAGGACTGGCGGAGTTGTGTATGATCTGCACGTTGGCTGCCGGACCCGCAACACGTGGCAGTGCAATGATGGAGCCGTCTTCCAAAACGGCGAACAAGCCAAAAGATGGGCTTTTATCCAAGAAACCGCTTGCAAATACGCGGAATGCCTTACCGCCCAGCGTGGTCAAAGGTGCCTGGAAAGTGGCCACAACCGTGTTGGTGCCCGCTGCTTTTACCTGCAAGGTATAATTGGCCGGAGGAACAGGGAAATAAGGCGTAAATTCACCATAAGCCAAATCTGTTACCACATCACCAACGCCAACAGCGGTGACATCCACCGCAGGGGCACCGGGGGCACCGTGCAGAACGGAAAATTCTGCTGCACCGGCGGTTTGTACCGTTTTGCGGGCCTCATCGGTCAGCAGTTCAAAAGCAGGGCTGCCGTTTACTATGCCCGAAGCAAAAGTGGTGTAGGCTTTGCCCGTGGCAAAATTAACCGGGAATGAGGCAATGGCATCTGCAACAGAGGCACTGCTTTCCGGGGCCACACTCACAGTCAGCCCGCGGTCAGCGATAACACTGACATAAGGCGTGGCTTTTCTGAACTCAAAATTGTCAATAATTTTTGTTGGGCCGAGGTACACGTCAACCGTTGGAGAAGGCGAGTTGTGCACCACTTGGACTTCCGCACGCGGCGTTGCCCCCAATTGGATCACGGTTCCGTTGGGCAGAGCGGCAAAAACGCCGAATGGTGCCGGGCCATCCAACAAGGTAGCGGCGAAAATGTGCGCCGCACGGCCTTTAAGGCTGCTCAAATCGGCCCGCAATTCAGCCGCATTATTTTGTGTGCCAGTCAGTCTCAGGCCAATATCGTATTTGCCGGGGACAAGGCTCAAATAAGGGGTAAACGAGCCGTATGCAAGGTTAGAAGCAAGGTTCAAGCCCAGGTAAATCTCATTCAGATCAACATTGGGCACCGTGGGTGCGCCATGCAGGATGGAAACATCAACACGGGCTGTATCACTGGCCGCTTCCCTGGCATTGGCATTGACAATCAGGCCAAAAGGAGTGTTGGGGTCACCCACAATACCAGATGCAGTCACTACATAGGTGCCGCCATTGGTCAAGGTTACCGGGAAATTTTTTAAGGTGTCTGCTACACTTTGGCTGTTCTCATCAGCCACACCGAGATCAATATTGACACCGGCAGGAAGCCACACGAATGGTGTGGCGGAAAGGAATTTAAAATCATCCAGAATTTTTGCTCCGTTGGCATAAATGTCAACACTCGGGTCAGGTGAATTGTGGATCACCTGGACGCGCGCTACCTGTGTCTTCTCCAAAGTCAGCACCGTGCCATCGGGCAGTGCCGCAAACAAACCAAAATCAGGATTACCAGCCAAAAAACCACTGGCAAACACCCGCACTGCTGCGCCTGCTGCCGTACTCAAATCCGCCTTGAAGGTTGCCACAATGGCAGAGCCTCCTGCGGGCTTTACATCCAAATAATACACAGCGGGATCAACGCTCAAATATGGGGTGAACTGACCATACGCGAGGTTGGAAACAATTTTGCCGCCTGTACGAACCACCACATCCACCGCTGGCGCATCGGGTGCGCCATGCAATACGTTAAGACTCACTTTGTTGGAGGCTGTTGCGCTTTCGCGTGCCCCGGCATCCGTAATCAGGGTAAATGGCGTGGCCGTGTTGTTCACAACACCGGAGGCCGTCACGGCATAGGTTTTGCCACTTTCAAAAGTGGTGTTGAAGGTGGCAATTGCCTCCATTGCCGACATACTGCTGGCCGGTGCCACTGCGAGTGAAATGGGCGCATCAGCAGGCACATCAACAAATGAGGTAGCCGAGCGGAACGCAAAATCGTCCAAAAGGCGGACGCCATTGGCATACACGTCCACGGTTGGGCTGGGCGAGTTGTGAATGATCTGCACCCTTGCAGTTTGGGCAGAGGCCACACTGGCTAATAACAATGCCCAAAAGGTGATTAAAAATTTGTTCATAAAAGTGGTAAAAAATGGTTTGTGGATAAAGGAAAAACTGAATTTTGATCAAAGATATTATTGTAAAATATGATGTAAACACTTGATAACCAAGCATTTTTCATTAAATCAGCAATAAATATCTTTGTTGAAAAAATAAACGATTGTAGTTAAACAGAAGGCGGGGCATTGGGTTTTGAGAAAATGCAAAAACCTGACTTTTTGCCTAAAATTGGCAAAACCTGTAGCTTGTTTCAAGCCTGTTTGTCAATAAAGCAGGTTTTATGTCCGCTCGTGCTGCTAAACCTCCGATAGCCCGGTATATCCATCTTGATCAACCTCAAAATTGCTTTGAGGGAAAAATGCCGCTATATGTGTCATTTTGCGCCTCATTTTTCCGACTTTTGCCGCATAAATTAATCAATAACCATGATTGTGCGCAAAATAGCCCTTTTATCCCTGCTGCCAGCCCTAATTCTGTTGTTTACGGCAGCTGACAAATACAACAACCCCAATCTTTCTGAATCTGCCAGTGCCAAAGAGGCCAAGTGGGTGGACTCGGTATTCGCAGCCTTAACATTGGAGGAGAAAATCGGGCAGCTCATTGTCATAAGAGGAAACATTGATGATGGCGACGTTTACGAGCAACAGATTGAAGAATCCATTCGGAAATACAAACCCGGTGGTGTTTGCCTGTTCAACCGCACGCACAAGGGCAGCGTTGAGCATTTTGCCGATATGGTCAACCGTTGGCAGGCTGCCAGCCCACAATTGCCCCTGATGGTTTCCTTAGACGCCGAAACTGGTGCCGGCATGCGCCTGCGTGAATCCGTGATGCCTCTGCCCAATCAACTTACCTTGGGCGCCATTCAGGATAACAATATTATATATGATTATGGCCGCGAAGTGGCCCGCCAATTGCGCCGCTTGGGCGTGCACGTTAACTACGCCCCTGTTTGTGACATCAACAACAACCCGCTAAATCCCGTTATCAACGATCGCTCCTTTGGGGAAGACCGTGAAAATGTGACGGAAAAAGCCCGTTATTACATGCAGGGATTGCAGGACGGTGGCATTATGGCCTGTGCCAAGCATTTCCCCGGTCATGGTGATACCCACATGGACTCCCACAATGACCTGCCCCCTATTCCCTACAACCAGAGCCGTTTGGACAGCCTCGAACTTTATCCCTTCCGTGCGCTGGTGGATGCAGGTGTGGGTTCCGTTATGGTGGGCCACCTGAGCGTTCCGGCCTTTGATGACCGGTTAAACCGGCCCACCTCGCTCAGTGCCAAGGTGATCAATGGCCTACTCCGCCGCGATCTGTACTTCAGGGGCCTGATCTTTACGGATGGCTTAGGCATGGAGGGCGTGAACAAACATTTCAAACCCGGTGAATCCGATGTGGAGGCATTGGTGGCGGGTAATGACGTATTGCTTTTGCCTGTGAATCTGGATTCTACTTTATTGGCCGTAAAACGGGCGCTCAATTCCGGATATTTGCCACAAAAACAATTCGAAACCAGTGTGTTGCGTGTTTTGAGGGCCAAGTATCGCCTTGACCTGACCAAGCCGCAACAAGTGAAAACAGAAAACCTCAGAAGCGAAATCAATACCGGAAAAGCCCTGGCGCTCAAGTACAAGATATTCGCCAATGCCACAGTACTGCTCCGTGATTTGCCCGGCCTGATCGGTATGGAAAACACCGAGCAATTGCGCATCGCCACGCTTGCCATTGGTGATAGCAACCGTACTGTGTTCCAGACCTATTGTAATTATTATGCGCCTATGGTGCATTTCAATACCCCAAAAAAGATCAATCCCGTACAATCTGCTTTCCTGTTGGATACCTTAAAAACATACGATGTGGTTTTGTTGAGTTTCCACGGTACCCGCTCCCGTGCGGTAGATAGTTTTGGGTTGAACTGGAGCCAACGCGCCTTGGTAAGCGGCCTTAACCAAAGCACCAACCTCGTGGCAACCTATTTTGGCAACCCTTATGCGCTCCAGTACTTGGACACACTGCCCGTGTTGATGTTGGCCCATACCGAAGACCCCATAGCGCAACAGGTGGCCGCTCAAAATATTTTTGGTGCCTTGGACATAAAAGGTAAACTGCCCGTCACGATTTCCGAGCGACTATCCTACCTGCACGGCGTGGACCGGGAATTTTTCCGAAAACGCCTCGCGTACGCGCCCCCTGAAACGGTGGGCATGAACTCGGATACCTTGCGCCTTATGGATGATCTGGCCCGTGACCTCATCGCCAACGGCGCAGCCCCCGGCTGCCAGGTATTGGTGGTCAAGGATAATCGGGTGGTATGGAACAAAGCCTATGGAAACTACACCTACGAACCCAATGCCCCGCCAGTAAGCACGGAAACCATTTATGACCTTGCCTCCATCACCAAAGTAGCGGCCACAACCCTGTCCCTCATGCTCCTAAAGGACAAAGGGCAGTTTGCGCTGGATGAAAATATGAGCCGTTACATTCCCGAACTGAAAAAAACGGATAAAGAACAACTCAAGGTGCGCGAAATATTGGCCCATCACGCCGGATTGGAAGCCTGGATTCCTTTTTACCAGCAAACGCTTACGGCAGATAAAATGCCTGATTCCACATTGTACCAAAAAACAGACACTACGGGGGGCTTTGTCCCGGTAGCCAAAGACTTTTACCTCCGGAAGGATTATGTGGATACCATTTGGAATAAAATTATTAACTCAAAACTCAATCCGGCAAAAGGCTATAAATACGCTGACCTTGGGCTATACCTCGGTGCACGTGCCGTGCAAAACATCACAAATCAGTCTGTTGACGAATTTGCTAAAGAGAATTTTTACATCCCTATGGGCATGAGCACCATGACCTACAACCCCTGGAAATTGGGTTGGGAAAGCCGCTGCGCGCCCACCGAAGAGGATGGCTATTTCCGCCGTCAGCGTTTGCAGGGCTATGTGCATGATATGGGCGCGGCCATGCTTGGCGGGGTGAGCGGCCATGCCGGTTTGTTCAGCAATGCCAATGATTTGGCCAAAGTGTTCCAAATGCTGCTCAACGGCGGTGTATATGGCAATCGCGAATATTTGGACAAAAAGACCGTGCAGGAATTTACCACCCGTTTTGCAGGCTCTACCCGCCGTGGTATCGGTTTTGACATGAAGGAAACCAATGCCAGCCAAACCCAAAACATGTCTCCCTTGGCCGGGCCAAACAGCTTTGGGCACATGGGCTTTACAGGCAATAGCGTATGGGCCGACCCCGACAGCAAATTGATCGTCGTGTTCCTCTCTAACAGAACCTATCCTACCATGGAGAACAATAAGTTAAGCAACGGGGATTACAGGCCTAAAATGCAGGGGATTGCGTATAGGGCATTGGGCAAGAAGTAGGAGAGGGGGCAACTGCCCCCATCTCACATTTTTACCACCAAAACCTTCACCAGAGCATCCACCTCAGTGCTTAAACGCACTAAATAAACACCTGATGGGAGGGTTTTTACATCAAATTCCACGGCGTGCTGCCCGGCACCAACCGGGCTTTGCCACAGCATTTTTCCCCATACATCATACAGTACCAGCGAGCCGCCCTGTGGTGGCAGCCCTGATGTGATAATGACGGCTATGGATGTGGCCGGGTTAGGCTGGATTTCAAGGCCCAAAGTCCCCTTGCCCGCTTGCTCGCCAGGGCCCGTGCCACACTGCACAGTCACCGTGTGGGTGCAGTTGCTGCTCAGATTCCCCGGGTCTTTGGCCGTCCAAACAATGCTGTGGCTGCCCTGTGGCAGGTTAGGCGGAGCATTGCTGCCGAGCGATGTGATGGCGCAATTGTCGGTGGCCGTGGCACTGGCGAGCTGGTTGGCGGGGTAAGCGCAGGGCGTGCCGCTGCCATTTACCGTTGTGTTGGGCGGGCAGGCGATGGCGGGCGGCTGGTTGTCCGCCACCGCTACAACGAACTCGCAGACCTCGCTTCCACCACTCCAGTCCATGGCCCGCCAGCGGACGAGGGTATTGCCAAGCGGGAAGCTTGAGCCGGAGGCCAAGCCGCTGAGCAGTGCGGTGCTTACGCCCGGACAGTTGTCCGTGGCCACAGGGGTGACATAAGTAATTTTTGCGTTGCATTGCCCCGTTTCTGTGTGCTGGCTGCTGTTCGGCGGGCAGTTGATCTTAGGTTTTTCACTGTCCGTCACGGTTACTTTCATGGTACAAAAGCCGAAATTTCCCGCTGCATCGGTAGCCTTGAACACCACATTGGTGCTGCCTTTAGGGAACAGGCTGCCGCTGGGCAATCCGTTGATCATCAGTACATTACCTGCCGGGCTGCAATTGTCTGTGAGTGTGGGCATGGCGTAGGAGAACAGCGCGCCACAGCTGCCCGGGTTATTGGGCAGGGTCTGGTTGGGCGGGCAGTTGGCCAGCACGGGGGGCTGGCGGTCGTTCACCGTGACGCGAAAGCTGCAGGTACGGGTCATGCCGCTGGCGTCCGTAGTGCGCAGGGCCACCGTGCTTATCCCTTTTGGGAAAGCAGCGCCGCTGTTGTGGGCGGGGTTGATGGTGGCCCAGCTCGCGCCAGGACAATTGTCGGATACGATTGCGGTATAATTGATGATGGCCGTACAAAGATTGGCATCGGTATTCCTGGTCTGGTTGGCCGGACAGGTGATGTTGGGTGCCTGACCGTCGCTGATCTTTACCTGAAAAGTACACTGTGCTTTGTTGTTGGCGGCATCCGTGGCTTCGTAGGTGACGGCGTAAGCGCCTGTTGGCCAGGGTGTTCCGACAGCAGGATGGCTCGTGGAGACCACGCTGGCAGAGACCGAAGCGCAGTTGTCCGATATGTTTTTCAGGGCAAAGAAAACGGTGGCGCTGCACTGCCCGGGGGTAGTCCATTTGTGGATGTTGTCTGGGCAGGTGAGCTTGGGTAGTTCGGCGTCCTTGACGCTGATTTTGAAGGAGCAGGTGGCACCCAAATTTGCGCCATCCGATACCTGCCAGCTCACGTAAGTGTCGCCCGTTGGGAACATTGAACCAGAAGGCAATCCGCTCAGCAGGGTAGTGGACCAGGGTGGGTTTTGGTAGGCTACCAAAGCGGAAGCATAATCTACCACAGCCCCACATTTGGCGGGCATGGTGTTTTTGACCACATCCTTGGGGCAAGTGAGGCAGGGCAGTACGGTGATGGTAAAACTGATGGGCGCACCCGTACAGATCGTACAGTTATTGCTGCTCATTTTCCGCTTTACCGTATTGGTTGTGAAGGTGTTGGCCACTGCCGTATTGTTGAAATCCCCTGTTTTGATGCCAATGAAATCCTCACCTATAATGTCATTTGTGATAAAAATAGTGGTGCAGCCCTGTGGGAAGGGACTGCCAAAGGGATTTGCCGGATCAGGGAAAACAAAATCCGCCGGGACAAAACGCCATGATGGGGCGGGGGTAGTGGTAATGATGCCCAGTATCAGCTTCCTCAAGGTTTCTACGTCGTCATTATCAGGTGCCAGGTTTTGCAAATCGGCATCTGCGGCAATGATCTTGTAGGGGGAATTGAACAAATTGGTGCCCAGAATATGTTGGGATAACAAGGACAAATCAAAAGTAGTCACCCCATTCAAAGGGTCAATGTTGTATTCCAAACAAATCTCGTATTGCTGGTTGGGCGGCAAGCCATTGAATACATAAAAGCCATCATTATTGGTGAAAACGGACAGCGAAATGCCCGGCCCTGTGATGGTGACCTGGACATCTTCCACGCCATCCCCTGCTTCGGTGACCACACGGCCCGAAACCGATTTTCCCAGCCCTGTATTGCAAACGCCGTTTCCGTTCTGAATCACTATATATGTTTCGCAAAAATCGGCATTGCCGCACTCATCCATTGCCCATATTTCTACCATTTGCGCACCCAATTCGGTGCAGCCAAAAGTCACGTTTGGCACTGGATTGCCTAATTGATCCAAAGGGAACCCCGTACCCGTTCCAGATTTTCGGATACTGAATTTCAATAAGTTGGAAGGTGTTTGGTTGTCTTGCGCATAAGCCAGAACATCACCGGCCCAAAGGGTGAAAAAACCTGTGGGCATGATGTTGGCCGACAAACCATTGGCACAGACCACGGTGGGCGGTATGTTGTCGCCAAACTGCGGTGTGACGGTAATAGTGGCCGTTATGGGCACACCTGTGTTGTTTATAGGCGCAAATGCGCTGATAGGGCCGTAGCCGCTTCGCGGCAGGCCGATGTCCGGGTTGTCGTTTTTCCAAGTGAAATTTAAACCCGGCACATTACTGTCAAAAGGGATTGGCCCGATGTTTTTCCCGTTGCAGACCAGCACATCGGCAACTTTTTTCACACTCGGCGTAGGCAAAACAGTGATGGAAAATTGCAAAATCTGGGCCTGTGCGCAGTAATTTGGGTTGATACATTGGCAGTTTACAACAATATTGGCTGTTTGTGGGGCATTTCCTGTGTTCTGTGTTAAAAACGCAGGGATAGGGCCAGAGCCATTTGTGGGCAGTCCTATGCCCGGGTTGTCATTTGTCCAAGTGTACACCATGTCGGGCGCGTTGCTGACAAAGTTGATCTCATTGGTATTTGCCCCGTTGCAATGGGTTTGATCAGCAACGGTATTTACCCGAACATCGGGGTAAATGGTTATGGTAAAACTGACCGGTTGGCCCTCGCAGGTTGCACAGGCCGTGTTACCCATACCCCTTGATTCATGGCTGTTTTTGGCAAATGGAACCACATCATTGTTAAAATCAGCCGTTTTTATCCCAATAAAATCAAGACCTGCCACATCGTCAGGCACCCACACCATTTTGCAGCCCAGCGGAAATGGCGATGCAAAAGGATTGCCTGGGTTGGGGAAAACCACATCCGAGGGCACAAATTTCCACGAAGGTGCGGGGAGTACTGTGATGACACCGAGTATAAGGTCGCGTATCAAATCAGCATCGGCCTGATCGGGCAATTGGTTTTGGCCATCGGCATCGGCTGCTATGATTTTATAGGGCGACGAAAAAGGCAAAGTGCCATCCAAGTGGTCCGCCAACAAATTCAAATCCGCTGTGGTAACGCCGTTGAGCGGGTTGTCATTTTTGGTAAGACAAATTTCGTACTGTTGGTTGGGCAATATGCCATTGAAGCTATAAAAACCGTCATTGTTGGTGAAAACGGACTGTGAAATACCTGGGCCCGTGATGCTCACGATAACATCCTCCACGCCTTCGCCCGTTTCGGTGGCCACGCGGCCTGTCACCATTTTCCCACCACCGTTGCCGCAATGATTGCCGTCGTCTTTTATCAGGACATAGGTCTGGCAATAATCGGCGTTGCCGCATTCATCCATGACCCAAACTTCCACATTTTGGGTACCCAATTCGCTGCAATCAAAGCGGATGTTGGGGATTGGATTGCCCGAGGGGTCCAAAGGGAAACCATTGCCCGTTCCTGATTTTCGGATACTGACTTTCAATAAGTTAAAGGGAGTTTGGTCGTCGTAATAGTTGTTCAAAAAATCAGTTGCCCATATTGATATGGTTCCGTGCTGAGCAATATTTACCAACAAGCCGTTCACACAAAGCACGCTTGGCGGATCATTATCACCCGTTTTTGGGGTGACGGTTATGGTGGCCGTAATGGGTACCGTACCGTTGTTGACGGGTGTAAAATTAAGTCCGCTACCGCTGCCACTTGAGGGCAGGCCGATGGCCGCATTGTCATTGATCCAGTTAAAAGTGGCACCCGCCACATTGCAAGTGAACTGTTCCAATACATTTTGCCCGGAACATACCACGATATTGTTGGGTTGATCTGCTACAGGAATGGGGCTGACGGTGATGCTAAACAGAACAGGTGCCGGAGCCGGACAAAGTTGGCCATTAGGGTCGTAAGCGCTTACGATGATATTGGCCATTTGGGTTGAATTGCCATTGTTTTGAGCTGTAAATGAGGGGATTGCGCCTGTCCCATTGGCGGGAAGCCCTATGCCCGGGTTGTCGTTCGTCCAGCTGTAAAGCAGGTTGGGATTATCCGATGAGAAATTGATCTGCGGCACATTGGCGGCATGGCAGTAGGATTTGTTGCTAATGGCATGGATAATTGCTGCGGTGCCCACGGCATTTTTTATGTCAAAAGTATATTCACAAACGCGTTCATTGCCGCAGTTGTCTGTGATGATCCATTTGATCTTGTGGGTGCCCATGGGCAGTTCAGGGTTGATGTAGGTATTGGGGGCAGCCTGATTGTTCCAACGTACTTGTGCGGTTAGTTCCGGTGCGTTGTCAGTGATTTGAAGGGCAAAACGGTATTGCTCGTTTGCTGATACCAGGCGTTCATCAAATTGGCGTGCGATGCCTCCGCTGTAATTAGGGTTGAAGGCATTGCCATAAAAAACGGTGTTCGCAGGAGGCAAATTGGCGCTGTTGACCACGGTTTCCAGGGTGCCATTTTGGTCCAGATCAAGAAAGAGCAGGTAACGGATATTCAAATTGGAGCCGCTGCAGTCATCAGTGGCCGTAATACCCAGATTTACAGCAGCTTCGCTGAGGTCAGGGGCATTGGTTGCCGGGTTGATCCAGTAGGTTTCGTTCCAAAATTGGGCATCATTCGCGCTTTGGTCGCAGAAAGAAGGGGCGGCTGTGGGGCAATTGATGCTCGGCTCCTGAGCATCAAGCACTTTGATGATCTGGGTATATTGGTAACAGCCAGAGGGGGTATTCCAAAAAGCGGAATAATCGTTTGGTGCGGCATTGGGTGTTACGGATACCACGCTTGGGCTCCAGGGAGCGGCGGCGCCAGTTTCGGACACGATAGGCCCGATCAGGTTGCTGGGGTGGTTGTTGATGGCATTGGGTCTTGGGTTGGGCACCACGGTGCAGGGTATGTTTGGATCAAAGTTGCACCAATTGATGATGGTCCAGGTACGCTCAATGATATAGCAGGCATCGGGGGCCAAGGGGTTGATATGATCAACAGGCGAAACTGCAATTAATTCACAATCAACGTTATGTGTTTCAGGTTCTCCGTAGTTGTTTTGTGCGTTGCAGCTTTGTGCCAGCACATCATCCGGAAATTTGATGTAAAAATCCTGCGCATACTCCACGGTAATTTTTTGTGAACAAATGCTGGAATTGCCGCTGCAATCATCCACCCTAAACCCTCGGATGATTACACCGCGTTTGCATAATTCGTCAAATTGGCTTTTGTCTTGTATTTCCAAGCTGTTGCCTGCACAACAATTATCATCTGCCGCGACTACGCCATAAGCAAACAAACTTGGGTCAAAATCGGCACAATTAACGACAACATCCTGTGGCGGGATGCAGCTCGGCTTTATTTTATCCACTATACTTATTTCTGTTTCACAATCCGTGTAATGGCCGCTGCCAACATTTAAAGCCGTTTCGCCAGCAGGCACCACTATGTCGTACACACGCAAGGTCACTTTCAGGGTTTTTCCAACATCTTCCGAGCAAAACTGAAGCGCATCATAAAAGCGGTCGTTGGCCTGGCAGCTGTTGGCATCCTGTCGCCGGGCCTTGAAGTACAGGGTGCCGCAATGATCAAAAGAGCCATTATCCAAAGCATTGGCCGCGAGTTGGTATTGGCAATTTTGGTCAATTGACAGGGTTAAGGGTGCTGTACAATCGGCTATGGGCGGAGTTAAGTCCGCCGCCGTCAATTGCAAGGTGGTGATGGAAAAGCAGCCCGTGTTGTTGTCCGTAATTTGAACAAAAACATTTCTGGACGAAGAAACAAAAGACGTGGGCATGGTGATTTCCTGCGTCAGGCCCGCATCCTGAAAAAAGCGAACAACCAAATTTGCCGCCCCTTGCGTGAGGCAGTTAATGGCATCGTTAAGATCAAAAACAGCATCACAGCTGTTGGACGAAACGGGTTCAACCAGCGAGCAGCCCACACCCGAAGACGGTCCGGGCAGCAGGATACTGATGCGGGATATACAGGTACTTAAATTGCCGTCAAGGTCAACGGCGATCCATTCGCGGTCTATCATTTTTGTTGGTGAGGCATTGGGGTCATTGAAGATCACCACATCGTTCCAATTTAGGTTAAATGGCTGACAATCAATAATATTTGGCGGATCAATATTGCAATTTACCGTTGCATCATTGCATAAAATGAAGGGCGGCGTATTGTCTTTTATCATCACATTGCCCCAACAAGCATTGCCATTGGAGATGTCGCTTATGTTGAAATAATAGGTTTTACCTAAGTCATTTATATCAAAATTGGGAGCCACCCAGGGGCCATTGCCAAAAGGAGGAAATTTATCTATTTCCAAAAGGTATTGATCGGCGCATTTATAAGGGCCGCCATCTAAAACATCTGTCGGCTTCAATGTGGCCTCGCAGTTTTGATCCAAATAAACCGTGACATTATTATTGCAGGTCATGGTGGAAAGCGGAGCGGCCCAATCCAACAAACCATCATCGTGCAATAGGCCATGGGGCTGGAAATTGTTGTCTATTACCTGGCGCAATGCGGGCATATCCGTGAACGATAAAATGGCCGGGCCGGACTGATTACCGACGGGCCTGAATTTGAGGCGCAGAAGTACGGTGCCATCCGGCAGCGAATTGCCCGAGCCAATGGGAAAGGTATTCGTCCAGGCAATTGAAAACTTACCCATCGCTACCTTGGTAATGCCGATGGAACTAGCCGTAAGCCCTGGCAGCGGCGCGCCCCCTATTGGAAATTCCCAATCTACATACTCGATTTGGGAATCATCCCAATTTAGGGAAAACTGAAAACCAAATACATTATCAAAATCCTCTACCGTAATATCTACCCACTCACCACAAGCAGAAATTGTTTCGTCTGAAGCCAAAAACTTTACCGTAGCAGGATCATTGGGCACACCACAGCCGACCACATCGCCGATTTTCATGGCATAAAAATCAGAAATACTGTCATTCAAAAGCGGGTCATACAATTCATTCTCCGGGATAGGGTCTTGAAAGGGATTTAAGGGATTGCTGAAAACAAAATCATCGGGCACAAATCGCCAGGAAGCACTGGCAGGAAACTCATCCGTGATGCCTAAGATGAGTTTTTGAATCTCCTGCATATCAAAGGTCGTTATTGTATTCGATCGGTCTACATCGGCTTCAATAATCCTGTATGGGGAAGGAAGCAGGTCAATGCCCAAAATGTGGCGTCTGATCGCCAGAATGTCCAATATCGTTACGCCATCGCGGTCGCTGCCATCTCTGGAGGGTGTGATGAGGTAAGTGCTATTGCATTCCAGGTCAAGGAATTCATATTTGCCTGCCGCATCGCTCAGGTCAGTCAAGTTGGCGCCTAAGGTCAAGTCAACGGTTACATCCGGCACAGGAATTCCGCAGTCTGGCCGACTGATATTCCCATGAATATCAGGGTTTTTTGTATAAAATGATACCGCAATGGTCTCCTGATTCGTACAACCATTGGCAGCAGTGATGACCACCGTGTAATCGCCCGAATTGCCTTGGTTGGGGTTGACAATCACCGGATTGTTATCGGGAGAAGAAAAACTGCTGGGCCCCGTCCAGTACCAGGAAATGGCTTGTCCCCCGGCCTCGGTCAAAAACAGGTTGCTAATCCCAAGACAGAAAGGGGCATTGGTATCAGCATTGACATTTGGTGCTTGATTCGGATTGCCGGTGATGATGGCAGAGCCGTTCATCTGCGCGGGGCAAGCAGTGCCAGTGGGCGTAGCGACTATGGTGTATGCACCTGAAACAGTCTGTAAACCAAAAGATAGTGAGTTGCCTGTACCGAGCTGTGTGGCCCCTGTGCTGACCCCGTTAAGGTAGAGTTCGTAGGTGACGCCGAGGTCGGAGCCGTCCAATCCCACAGGTGTGCCATTGGAGCCGGCACAGACGGTGCCGCCGCCAGTCATATTAAAGGCAGCAGGTGGCGCGGTGATGGTAATGTCCACGGACAACACCACCGTGCTTTCGCACAGGCCGCCGTCGCTGTACACCCGTGCGTAGTAGGTGACGGGGCCGGTGATCGTCGGCTCGAAGCGGTTGCCTGCTGGCCCCACCTGGCCGCCGTTATAGACAATATTCGTGGTGGCCGCCGGGTCGGTGTACCAGATGGCCCATTCGTCGGCTTTGAGGCCGGCCAGCACAAGCACGGCGGTGCCAGGCACACAGGTGACAGTGCGGCTGGCGGTGGCATCCAGCACAGGAATGCTGGCCGGACAGGGATTGCAGGGGAAAAACTGCCAGCCGGCGTTGTTGAACACGTTGCCACCGGGGGTGGGCACATAGATGTCCTCCGTGCCGGTGTGGGTCATACCGGTGAGGAAGAGGTACTTGGTGCAGGTGCTGGTGCCGTTGTAGTCGTCCATGTGGATGGTCGCCGGGACGCTGGGGTCGGAGGATTTCATCTCGATGTACTGACCGGGCAGGCCCTGGGCGATGAACTGGCCTTCGACGCCGTTGTGGGGGAGGATGGTTTGGGTGGTGCCAGCGGTGAAGGTGTAGCGTTTGCCGGGATAAAACCTGACGCTATTAAAAGTATGGGAAACATGAAAAGCAAAATCGTCATGAAACTCGGCCTCTTTCGCTGTTCCATTACCATAGATAGAAGACCCAGTTTTTTCAAAAACAAGTTTTTTCAAAATGTTTCCACCCTGCCAATCAGAATTGGGACCAACAAAAGTTACATTGTAAAAGAAATCATCAGAATCGGCCACAAGCCTTCCACCAAGAGTGTTCCCAAGAATCAGATGTGACGCTCCGCTATGGAGCTTACCGGCATTGTAATTCATTTCTGTATGAGCAATACCATAAACGGCTCCTTCCCCGAATACCTTTAGTATAGTACTTCCTAGAAACAGTTCTCTGGAGCCATCGTAGTTCGATGATGACCATGTCGCCACAACTTCAATAGGCTGATTATTAGTCCTCAATATTCCAAAATGATGGGCAATTGCCCAATCCACTGATACAGGGTCCATAAATGTCCAATCCCCCATGCCTTCCCAAAAATTGATATTGTGCTTAAAATGTTTCCCCGCGCTCGTAATCGTCGCCGCTCCCTTCGCCCGCATCCAAAAATCCCCTGCAAAATCATTCACCATCCCCGGCGCGAATGTCAGGCTGCCGAACACGGCGATCTGGTTGGGCGTATAGCCTGGATCAACGGTGTAAAACTTCGCGCCACTGGTCACGCCCGTCCAGTCCATGTCCTTGCAGAAAGCCCAAACCTGCGTCACATCCACGACGCTGCCCGCGCCGAGGCCGCTGGCAGCGTCGAAACGCGCGTTGTCTTGCGGCGTGGGCGGGCATTCGCCGCCTGCGCCGCCGGAGGTAAGCGACCAGTGAGCAGGGTCGTGCCAAGTACCTGAATTGCCCACCCAGTAGAGGTTTCTGGGCGCAGCGTTTGCGATGTTCCAGTCGGCGGTCACCTGCGGCTGGATGCCTATGCTGTTGGTGGCCGAGTAGGTCGCGCCCGTCGTCAGATCGGGCAGCACGTTGTCGAGGATGACGTAGCTCAGGTTGAGCGAGCCGCCGATTTTGGCAATTTTGGCAGTTGTGGTCGGGCCATCAGTGTACAGGTAGGCGAGCCGCTCGCAGCTGGCATTCAGCACGTTGATGGTACCACCCGCGTTGATGGTCTGTGTGCTTCCGAGGCCATTGTAGTCCAGAATTCGGTAAAAATAACCGCCCCGGATGGTGATGATGTCAAACTGGTGGTTGCCGCGAATCACCGCGTTTTCATAAAAATCCACTTCGTGGATGTAGCCTTGTACGTCAATGTTGCCGCGGCTGGTGAAGGTGAGTTTGTCGAGGACGTTGCCGCGCTCGAAGGTGCCGTTGGGGAAGGTTACTTTCCAATAGTCGTGGGTCACGCCAGCTGCGATGGTTTGGATGCGGTTGCCCCCGCCGCCTTGCACGATGATGTGAGAATTCATGGCGTGGAATCTGCCAGCGGCATATTCATTGTTGAATTGGCAGCCGTACCCCGGATAGCCGATGTTTTGGAGTGTGATGGTCGAACTTGTCCCCCCGAGCGGATCGCCAAGCCATGCTTCAGTATTCGGGTTTGGGTAGTAGCCTCCCTGGATATAATTTGCTTCCCACCAATAGATGTTGACTGGAAAACCCATGGTCATCAGTTGGCCGTTCAAATGAATAATCGAGCCTTTTGAATTGAACGCATCTCCGTATTTGTATAGCCCGGCCCCTTCAAAAATGGTGTAGTGATCTAAAAACTGCCCTGCTGTGATGACGGTGTGCGTCCCGGAACCCCGAAACCTGATTTTGCTGCCAAAATTGGTGTCATAATCGTACTCCAGGCCCATGGCCGCAGGTGGTGCAAGGGTCATCGAGCCGTAAATATGGAGGTTGACATTGAAATTGAATTTCAGTTTCGGCTCGCCCGTTACGCCAGTCCAGTCCATATCCTTGCAGTAGGCATCTGTGGTCACGGTCACTTGATCGCCGGGCGAAAAGCCGGACAGCGCCGTGAAATGCACATTAGACCCGCCATTCGGGATGCAAGTCCCCGGCGCGCCGCCGTCGGTGTCGGACCAGTGCGCGGGGTCGTTCCAGTCGCCCGCACCGCCCACCCAGTACAAGTCAATGCCGGGGTTGGGCAAGGTAAATATCCAGCCGGTGTTGTTGCCCAGATCCACGCCGTCGAGCACTTCGAGCGGGTCGGAGCCGGTGGCGTGGCAATCTTCGAGGATAGCACAGTGTACCGTCTGTTTCGCGCCGGAGTTGTTTACAAAATTGAAGTGTGTACCATACTGTCCTGATTTGATGGTGATAAACTGCGAGCAAGTGCCTGCGCCGAGGGCGGTGAGGGAGCCGCCGGGGAGGATGGTTTGGTCGGTGCCGTTGGTGCTGCCAGCATAGTTGTGGATGGTGTACGTTTTACCGGCGGTGAAAGTCAGATGATGGTAATTCAGTTCATTCCAGATATTCCCATCTTGCAAAAAAATAACATTGTTTAATTCAGGGATGACATATGCGGAATGAGCATAAATGCTTCCAAACTGATAAAAGGTAATCGTACCATTTATGTGCCCCCAAAGCAAATAATTGCCCGATGCGAAGCAACTAACATCATAGAAACTCATTTCAGAAGCCATATTATCTGCCCCCACCAAACCTGCACCAGCACCGAACAGTTTAATGTGCGATGTACCAGCATTAAAATTGGCCGTAGCATATCTGAAATAAGCAGTGCCGCCTGACATGATAAACTCTGAACTTCCCAAATGCAACTTACCAGTAGTGTTATAGTAACTGCCATAAAACTCGGCTCCAATCGTCACCTTCCATCCATTCGTTTCAATCAGCCCGCCCTCGTGGTTCACCCGGCCATTGGCGTAAAAGTCGCCGACAAAATTCCAGCCGCCTGCTGTACCGACGAACTCCGTTTCCACTCCAAAATGCACCATATTGCTGGTAACGTCCTTCATGCTGGCATCAAAAGAGGTCATGCGGACGCTCCCGTTGAACGTGATGCTCATGTTGGCATCCAGCGTTGTGGAGCCGTAAATCTCTATCCGGCTGCCAAATCCGCCCCACACCGTCCCCGCAGGCACCCCCGTCCAGTCCATGTTTTTACACTTCGGAACCGTACTGCCGGCATCCACATTCACGGTGTACGCCGTGCCGCCGTTGGTGTCGCCAAAATAGACGTCGTCATCGGCCGTGGGTACGTTGGCGTGGTAGTGGGCGGGCAGGGTGGGGTTGGGTATTTTCGCCCAGTGGGTAGCGAACTGGCTCCATGCGCCGGAGCCGTTCACCCAGTAGTAGTCGAGGGCGGAAAGTTTCACGGTTGCCAGCATGAGGATTAAAGCGATGAGGTAAATACGGAGCATGAGATTAAGTGATGAATGATGAGTGATGAGTGATGAATGATGAGTGATGAATGTTCGTCCTGACGCCCGCTACTACTAAGGGGGCGCGACGATATGCAGCATTGTCGGCGTTTCCCATATTTGCGCAGAAAGCCTTGTTTTGCCCAAAAATCAATTTGCTGTAAGTCCAAGGTTGCGCTGTTTATCTTATGTCAATCGAGGTTTCCATTTGTTACCCTTGTCCAAATAAAAAAAATAAATTTCCCAACAAGCCTGCTACGCACCAAATAAGCGAGTTATGTTTGTCCAAAATCCAATATTGAAAGGCAGACGATCATATATTTTCATTTTTCATTCAGCAAGCCCATTGGGGGCAGGGTTTGCTATAGGTCTTTTTTTCCTGTCTTCCATGCTTATCCCGGGATGCCTGGAGTCCTCCTCCAACAAGCGACAAGTCGCCCGCACCGAGGCAGAAAGACTACTGCTCCGCGCCGATTCCCTTTTTGATATACGCCAGTTTTCACACAGCCTGCGTGCCTACCGTACGGCCACTACAGCTTGCCAACCGGGATCCCAACAATGGATATACGCCCAGCGACAGGTAGCGGCTAACCTCTGGCGCACCCACCAGGCCGATAGCGCCTTTGCCCTTTGTCAGCGTCTTTTACCCCGGGCCGAGGCCGATTTAGGAAAAAAACACCCTGAGATCGCACAACTTATGATCATACAGGGCAATACCCATTGCGACCGCCGCACAGATGATGGCCTTGCGGCTGCCTTGGCCTGTTTTGAGCCTGCCCTGCGCATCTTGGAGGCCCACTATCCGCCCAAACATCCCGAAATCGCGCTGGGCTATGACCGCCTGCTTATCGCCTATTGGCTCAACGATGAGTATCCCAAAGCCCTCGACATGGCGCAACGCGCCTTTGAACATATAGATACATCCGATCTTGCCTCGCGCCCGGTGACCATTAAGCTACAGAGCCATAAGGGCCTCGTACTGCGCAGTGCGGGCCGCTATGCACTGGCACTAAAGGCCTTTGAGGAAGCCTATCGTTTAGAAGATAAAAGAGCAAGCAATACCCGCATTTCGGATCACCTGATGGAAATGGCCCAAACCCATACCGATATGGGCGACCCATACGAAGCGCTTTATCTCCTTCAAAGGGCCTTGGCCATAGAAGAGGCCCAGGGCGACCAAGGCACGAAAACCCCCGCTTATCTCCATGAATTTATGGGAAATGCCTACCGAAGTATGGGCCACCTGGATTCCGCTATCGCCCAATACCAGATCAGCCTGCTCCACTGGAACCCACAAATCGGCGATGACGTCAATGGCTATAAAGAAATCTCTCTTTTGTTGGGAAAAACATGGTTGGAAAAAGGCCAAACCCGGGAAGCCATCGGCGTTTTGGGCCACACGCTCCGCATAGCACAAAAGCATTTTGGGGCTGATAATTTTAATGTTTGCCCCATCCTGCAAGCGCTTGGCGAAGCGTATTTCGC
The DNA here is from genome assembly GCA_964539805.1 of uncultured Saprospiraceae bacterium. Lineage (GTDB taxonomy): Bacteria > Bacteroidota > Bacteroidia > Chitinophagales > Saprospiraceae > M3007. The sequence goes on from CAZIKN010000010.1 coordinate 23,446, forward strand.
ACAATCAAAACTCGCAGATGCTGAGCGGCTTTACCGCCGCGCCCTGACAATAGCCTTGGCTAAAGTGGGGCAAAATCACCCCAAAACAGGCGAGTTGCTGGGCTTTTTGGCTGCTTTGCAACTCAAAAAAGGGCAAAAACAAAAAGCCCTTTCTACCATAATACAGGCAGAAGGCGCATTTTATACCGCCACCTCACCCGCTTTTGTCACGGACTACATCGGTCTCATCAAGGCCAAACACTTAGAAGGGAAAATTCTCCTGACTTATAGTGATAGGATGAGTCCAGTTCATCCTATCGCTGCAACTCATGTGACCGGGCCGGGCCATAGTGACAGGATGACTCGCAGTCATCCTGTCACTATGGCCATACAGGCCTTCAAGAAAGGCATTGAACTTGCGGACAGTGTGCGCCTTGGTCTTGGCAGTCAAATCAGGCCCTTGGCGGTGCAAAAAGAAGTGGTGGATATAGCAGAATCAGCGCTTGGCGCTTTATCGGTACAGGGAGACGGGCGCAAAGAGACCCTTAGTGATGCTTTCTTTTTTATGGAAAAAAGCAAAGCCGCTACCCTTAGGGCTGCTTTCCAAAAAGTGCTTGCACGCACGCAAGCGGGCCTTCCTGAGTCCGTCAGCCTGCAGGAGGAAAAATACAAGGCTAAATTGCGCTATACCCTTCAGCATCTTCAGGATGAAACAGCGGACACGGATGCCGGCACACGTTTGAGGCATATAGAAAGTTGTGCAAGGGCAAGGGCCACATTAGATTCATTTGAGCAGGCGTTGGGACGGGCATACCCACAGTACTTCAGCTTAAAAACAGCCATTCAGCTGCCTCGTTTGGGTCAATTGGACACCTTTGCACGCGCACAGCAGCGCTGTGTGGTTTCCTTTTTTTGGGGTAAAACACATTGTTATGCTTTTGTAGTCGGTTCCAACGGCCAAAAGTGGCTCAATATTGGCCCCAGCGCAGCTGTAGAAGCCACTATTAGGGCTGTGCTAACGGCTGTGCGCCAGCCTCCTGCCATTTTTGTTTCCGATGCGGATGCATTGGCCCAAATGCGGGGCTTTTGCACTGCCAGCTACCATGCTTTTCAGCAAATCATCCAACCGCTTGGCCTTTACAATAGCCAAAATTTGACGGTGATACCTGATGGGCCTTTGTATTACCTGCCTTTTGAGGCCCTGCTCTCGGCCCGGCCCGATGCCACAGCCATGCAGCATTTGGATTACAGAAACTTGCCTTATCTGGCCCTTGACATCGCCATCAACTTTGAAAACAGTGCGGAAATATTGTTGAAAACCGAACCTTTTACGCAGCAAAAGGTGAATTATGTCGGCTTTGCGCCAAGTTATGAGCACAGCGGCCTTCCGATTCTGTATCATAACACGGAAGAAGTCCGTTTGGCACAAGCTCGCTTGGGCGGCAAAGTATTTGTGCAGGAGGCAGCCACTTGCCAAGCGTTTTACCGACATTATAGCGGGGCCGACCTGCTTCACCTTGCATGTCACAGCGTCATGGATGGGCGCAGCAATGAAAAGTCGTATTTTGCCTTTGCCCAAAATGGGAAAATCCATTGGTACGATCTTTACAACTTGCGCCTGCGAGCGCGTTTGGCCGTGTTGAGCGCCTGTAATACCAACGATGGAAGCTGGGCCACCGGAGAAGGGGTCAGCAGCCTGTCCGCAGCCCTGCATTATGCAGGTTGCAAGGCCATGTTGGCCACGCGATGGCCTGTGAATGATGCCGCTGCAAGCCAGTATGTGGGCTTGTTGTTCGCCGCCTTGTCATCAAACGCAGGCAACCTAGGGCAAGCCCATCGGGAAGCGATCAAAAATTATATGAAAAACACCCAACAAACGCGAAAATGTCACCCGTTTTATTGGGCCGGGTTTGTGGTATATGATTAGGGTTGGCATTTGATTGCTCCTGCTCTTTTCTAACGGTAGTTACTAAAACAAGTGGTACATCAAAAAAAGTGGCTATTTGTTGATCTGTCCATTCAGGGTGGATTTTAAATATGGATATGAGCATTTTGCGCAAGCCTAATTCTACGCCTTGTGATATGCCCCGTTCCAATACTTCAAAATAGGAGCTTTTGGCACGTTGCTCCAATGGTTCAGGTAGTGTTTGTGCGAGTTCCCTAACTTCATTTTCTTTTAATGGTGATGCAACTTGGACGTAAAAAAATGTGGCATCGAACAAGAATAGTTTAAGTTCATCTGCCACGTTTTCGTCAGCAAAAGTAATGACTTGGTCGTGAGGATGTGCAATTGGGCTTGTAGCCATTGTGCAAAAGTAGCATTATTCTCCATTTCTGGCATCACGCAATGATACTAAAAGGTTTTTCGCTTTTTCCGCAAGAGGCCCACCGCTTTTTTGCGCTATAATCAATTGTTTTTCAGCATTTTTTACATCATCAAGCCGCAGATAGGCTAAGGCCAGATACCAATGTTTTTCCGCTGTTGCACCTATATTAACGCGGTTCAAATGCGCGATGGCACTATCGGGCTGCCCTTCCAAGAGCCACAATTGGCCTGTGAGCAGTTCGTAAGCGGAGGAGGGATGTGAGGGCTTGTTTTGTTGCAGCAGCTCCAGCACTAAGCGATAATCCTGTTGCCTGCAGGCGGCCTCTATTTTGTGAAAAACCGTGTCCGATGGTAGCGCGGATCGTTCCGCCGAAAAATCAATATTGGGTTGAAAGTGAGCGGCGTACAAAGCGGCGGCACTGTCCGGTTTGGGCCTGTAAAGATACCAGGCCAAGCCGAGCAACAGCACAGCCAGCGCGGCGGCGATGAGCCACAACAACCGTTTTTTCCGCTGTTTGGTGCGGTACACTGCCAGGCCCTGTTGGAACTGATAATGCAGTTGTCCCGACTTTTTACCCCTGATATCATTGCTGCGCAATTCTTCCCAAAGTTGCAATTTGCGGCGCAGATCAGGGTTGTCAGCCATTTGCTGTTCAAAAGCGGTGCGTATATCAGCCGGCATTGTACCCTCAAGGTAATCATCAAAATCAAAATTTTCCATACTGAATCTCGTTGTTAAAATTCCTTAAAATCTGGATCGTTTTGAATGTTCTGAATCAGTTTTTCTTTGCAGTTGTGCTTTCTTTTCCTGGTGTAAGCCTCACTGGAAAATTCCAGTATGTCCGTGATTTCCACAATGGATTTTCCTTCCAGCACCAAGTCCAGCAATTGTCTGCAGCGGTCGCTTAGGTTGGCCCAATGTTTTCGATACACAGTCAGGCGCTCTTGCTCCTCGATTTCGGCTTCCACGTCAAACGTATCTATATGTACACTGGTCCATGCTTTTGTTACCTTTTTATCATAATTTTTTTTTCGGTGTAAAATGTTCAACCACTTGTACTTGCATATTGTAGCCAACAGTGCTCCGATGGAATGGGTAAGGATAAAGGCAGGGTCATGGGCTTTTCGCAGCAGGATTTCCAGTCCTTCCATAAATACATCCTCAGCGTCCGACTCGCTGCCGCCATACTTTTTGATCAGGGCCAATAAGTGGGGCCAGTGCTTGTCAATCAGGATTTGCATGGCACTTGCATCGCCTTGGGCTATGCTCTTCAAGAGTTGCTGGTCTGTCATTGTTTTATCGAAGCATTCGGTATCGTGTAAAAAATCTTCGCCTGCTGAATCGTGAACGTATTATATTATGGCTGGAACTGATTTATGTTATAAAATGGTTGCACCTCAACCATGGAAGATGCAAATGTAAAACATCGCTCAGAGCGGACAAAGGTATAAAACATCCTACTGGGTATGTCAAGACGCCGTCGGCACTGGTTTTCAGCAAGATTGTTACATTCGGTCACAGACCCGAATGGGCAAAGGGGCCTCGTATCAGCAGGTTCAACAAAACGCTAAGCTAATGCTATCGTTCCAACACGAATCGCTCGTTTTGCTGCCTGCCATCAGGCCAAATCACGCTCAGCAAATACACGCCATCGGTTAGCTCTTGCCCCAATGTGATGCCGATTTTGTGATCATTTGTGTCATCGGGGGCATAATCCTTTTGGAAAACAATTTGACCCAATGAATTGACAATCAGTAGTTTGATTTCGTCATTAGCCCTAACATTGCGTTCAGGCATCGTGCCTGTATTCGGCTCCACAGGGAAATTTACATACAAAACACTCGTGGTAGGGTTAGGGAAAAGTGTGAAACGTGGGGCAGGGCCGGTCTCTCTGCTCCTGTTGCCATCATAAGGCTGTGCCGGGCAGTTAAAGGTATTGAGGTAAGCCTCATAATACTCGCCGTTCTCCAGACGCACGGCCACTAAGATGTACACAGGTGCCGATTGCTGTGGCAGGCTGTATTCAAAAATGTCGCTGGCACCGCTCTTCAGGCCCCCGGTCTGGGCCTTGAAGCGGATGGACGCGAAGGGCGAGGCGTTGGGGTTGCGCACATCATACGCGCGCCCTGCAGGCGCGGTGGTGTACACGGAGCCGCCAGCGGGGGCCAAGACATTCACGCCATTGGGACTTTGGATATAGACAAACTGCACGGGCGATGAGCAAGTGTTGCTCAGGCGGATGCGATAGCGGCGCTGGCCCTGTGCGTCAAATTTTACGCTCAGGAGTTCATACCGCATACAGTTTGGCCCGCTCTTGAAGTCGCAAGCCGTTTCGGGGTTGACCACGGTGACCTTGAAGCAGCAAGTGTCCTTAGCCCCGCAGCTGTTGGAGGCCTCATAACACACCGTGTTGACACCGATGGGGAATTTGTCTCCAATACCCGGACCCTGAATCAGCTTGTAGGTTATTTTGGGATCGGGGCAGTCTGTTTTGGCCGTTGGCAGGTTGTAGTCCACCACCGTGCTGCTCGTGTTGGGCGGCAGGGTGACGGTCAGGTCAGCGGGGCAAGTGATGTCCAAATTGGAGGATGCGGGCAAGCACTTGCTGCAATCTGTGTAGAATTGCATACTCTTGGCCTTAATGTTGCCTTTGGGCGCGGAGACAAAATTGAGTGGAATGGTACTGAAAGGAACTTCCGCTTTGCGCTTGAAGAATGTTGGGTTGCTCACAATGACATTCATATCCACCATGAGATCACAGGAATTACCGATTTCCCCGTTTTTGTTTATTTTAGCCAGCAACATGCCTTTTTCGACGGTATTTTTCAGGTCATTATTCGTATCGGCCCCGGTTAGAAAAACGGTGTCCTGTCGGGCCGCAATGACTTGTGGCGACAATGCCCAATAAATTGATGGATATTTAAGATCAGCCATCTTCTTTGCCCATTGCAATTCGCCATTTTTGCTAACCTTGATCAAACCGACACCTTTATTCATCCCGTTTAATCCTAAAAGATAGGCAGCACAAACATATCCATCACTTAAGGCCACAATACCTAAATGCAAGGTCTCAATAACATCTTTTTCTTTGATGTCAAATTTTTTAGCCCATAATAGTTCACCCTTTGCCGAGGTTTTGCGAATCCATATTGCAGTATCCTCCCGGACGCCTTTATACCTTACATCCAGCTGTGAGGCGGTATTGCCCTCATTGTCAACAACTTGTGCACGACATGTAAAAAAGTTTTGACTAGGATTGACCCATTCAAATGATTCTATTGGCTGCCCGGTATTCAGGTTGATGCGCAGCTCCACGTTTGGAAGGGGTGAGTTGGGGGTAAGGGGACTGGAATCAATGCCCTCCAAAATTAATACGTCTTGCTGTATGATACCACCACTGTAAACTTTTGAAAATGAGTTGTAGCGCCAGCACTCATTGCCGATAAGGGCCCCAGTATTGCGATCCAATTGATATACCTGGGTGATATTATCAAATTCATTTTCGGACACCACCACAAAATTGCCACCCGAACCGCGTTCAGCAATCATGTGCGTAAACTGAAACGGGGCAGGAGCAGTAAGGATATTGGTTACCCAAAGCAACTGATTGGTGCTCGGGTTGTAGCGAAAAGCCGTTATGATTGGTTTGTTTTGAGAGGTGGGCAGGTTACGCATTAAACCAACTAAGTTGCCTTCTGAATCTTCTATCATTCTAAAGATGATACTATTGGGCGTAAAATCAAAACCCCTGCTCCATAAAACCTGCCCGTTAGCACTTGTTTTGACTAACAATAAGGTATCAACGATATATTCCTCAGATTTTGTGTAACTGTAGTGTCCCGCAAGGTAAATGCTGCCATCTGCGGCAGGCACCACTATGCGGCCTAAGCTATTGGTACCCTTGATATAACTGACCTGAAAAAACGATTCTGAACGATCTTTGCAGAAAAGGGTGTCCGGCCAGATGCGGTAAGTAATGGTGGAATCACAGCCTGTCACCGTTTTGGGATTGATGACCACGGTGGCCGTACCTTTATAGATTTTCCCGTCAATGCTTATGGAGTCGCCCTGAGCCAATTTCAGGTCCCGTAAAATACTGTAAGTGGGCAATGTTTTCACAAGCACACTGTCACGCACTTTTTTGCCACATTGGTCGGTGGCTTCCACTATGTAAAGGCCATCGGCCCCGGCACTGATGCTCCGGGTGGAAGCGCCTGTGGACCATTGGTAGGCGACAAAACCCGGGCCGGCATCCAATACAGTGCTTTGGCCGCTACAGATGCTGCGCAAGGGGCCGAGGTCGTTCAGGTTGGGGCCTTCAAATTTGAGTTCAACACTGTCCAAATTATTGGCATAGTCACATTCTTCAAAAGCATCAGCGTAAGGAAATTCTTTGAGCAAAAGGGGCGTTGCCACATCTTTCCAAACGCCCGCCATTGCGTATATTTTTTTGAATGTCAATAAATTGGCATCCAATTCTACCGATAACGGCACACAATCCGCAAAACCTGGTTTTGCCTCCACATTGAGGGAAAAAAGCGGTGTGGCCGCTTCTGTTAGCGGATTTTTATCATAAAAAGTCAGGTCAAAACCCTGAGGTGCAGAGACAAAGCCCTGGTTGCAAACCTGGAAATTTACCTTTGCTCCGCCATTGGGCGTACAAAGCACTTCAATGGATTTAAGGGCAATATCGGGCTTGTCCGTACAGGGGCATACGGGGCATAATGGATTGATAACCAATGAATCCAAAGATAAAGTCGTCGTCTGCTTTATGGCCTTTACCAGGTATGGCTCCGAAGGCGAAAACAATGGATTGGTCGTAGCGGATACGTTTTGGGGACTAATGTTCAGATCGCGTACCAGACCACAACTGTCTGCTATTTGCAGGTTAAGGTCAGTTTTAACAAGGATCATATCCGTAAATGTGCCTGCCTTGAACTGATTTCCCATCAGCAGGTGGTTGGGCAGTTGAACCAACTGTGACTGATTAAAAAATTGACCTGCACCACTGCTTCCCGATGGGCCATCAAACTCTTTTGCAGCCCTTACTTCGCCATTTTTGCCCAATTTGAGTATTTGCCACTTTGCAATACTGCCCTGTTGGAAGCCATAACTCAATACGGCATAGCCATCTGGCACGCTGATCATCTCCACGGGGCGAAAATTGGAAGGATAACGTTTGATCCAGAGTAGTTTACCCTCAAGGTCGTATTGGGAAAGGTAGAGAAAATTTTGCTGGCTGGGCAAATTAAAATCCTGGATGGCTGTCCCCAACACCACCAATTGTTCATCATCTACCAGAATCCTGGAAGGCTGGAAAAACCTTACGTCAGCTGCAGTATCAGCCAGCGTGCCCTGCATCCATTCCAATGCTCCGTCAGATGCAGACAGTTTCATCATCATACCACGGGATGAATTGGGTATGTCGCGATTAGCCCAGCCGCCGACACCGTAAAAATGACCATTGTGTAACACGAGGTCATTCAAATAGGTACTGGGTTCGCCGTTAAAAATCGTGGATAGAGCGGGTACCACTTCGCCGCTTGACCTGCTGATTTCCCAAATATGCGAGCGCGTTTTGTAGTAGGTGAAAAAGCCACTGCCAAACAATTCTTCTGAGTAGCCAAACAGCACAAAATTTCCACCGGAGGGCTTCTCCAAAACGCCCATAATTTCCGGTTTTAAGTCCGGATAATGTTGATACCATAATACTTTATCGGCATTGACATCATAGCGCATGGCCATAGCCTCTCGTGCATTGACAGAATGGTTCGTGGTTCCGGTTATCAGCAAATAGCCTTCCGAGTCCTCTATTACCTGCACAAAATCCAAATTGCCAAGAGTTTGGCCCGGTGGTTTAAATTTCCGTACCCATAATATTTCGCCATTGGGATTCATCTTGGCAATCAGGCCATTATCGCTCTGCCTTCCAACCATGTACACATAACCATTAGAGGCTACACACATACTTTGCAATAACTCTTCCTTGTTGGCTACACCCATGGATTTGATAAAGGTGTTGGGCCGTTCACAATCACTGCATTCAGGTGCTTTTACCACAAAACTGTCCAAATTGTTGAGGTAATCACTTTCCACAGGGCTTTGGGGTAAGGGGAAATCCGTCAACGAGATGGGCGTGGGCGTATTGCTGCCTGCCCCCATGAAGGAAAACAATTTGGGGAAGGGTAATACGGCAGCGGGCAAGGGAAAAGTATGCTCTTTGCACTCACCCGGGGCCAATGTCTGGCTTACAGTGGTACTCCAAACAGCGTTGGCTTTTTCTTTGAGCGGGTTTTTGTCTTGGCAATCAGGCCATTATCGCTCTGCCTTCCAACCATGTACACATAACCATTAGAGGCTACACACATACTTTGCAATAACTCTTCCTTGTTGGCTACACCCATGGATTTGATAAAGGTGTTGGGCCGTTCACAATCACTGCATTCAGGTGCTTTTACCACAAAACTGTCCAAATTGTTGAGGTAATCACTTTCCACAGGGCTTTGGGGTAAGGGGAAATCCGTCAACGAGATGGGCGTGGGCGTATTGCTGCCTGCCCCCATGAAGGAAAACAATTTGGGGAAGGGTAATACGGCAGCGGGCAAGGGAAAAGTATGCTCTTTGCACTCACCCGGGGCCAATGTCTGGCTTACAGTGGTACTCCAAACAGCGTTGGCTTTTTCTTTGAGCGGGTTTTTGTCATAAAAAGCAAAGGAAATGGGGCCGTTCACGGTGGAGTCCCCGAGGTTGCACACCCTGGCCTTGAAAAAGAGCGTACTGTCCGCACTGCAAAAAGTACGGTTGACGCGCAGCGTGAGATCGGGCTGGCCCTTGCCTTTTTTGCACAATTGCTCCGGCAGGCTCAGGCTATCCATGTTATTGAAATAGCCGCATTCTGCGCGGTTGGGGGAAAAGGGGAAATCGCTGATTTTTATGGGTGTTTTGGTGTTCAGGTTTATCCCCATCACCGCATACAGCTGCTTGAAAGTATCCAATTGGAATATATCCGGCGGGGTAAACGAAGAACTTACCGAGCCTTGCACACAATCGCCGGGGAGGAGTTTGTTGCCCGTGTGGATGATGGTTGTGATCAATTGGGCCTCTTCCTTGAATGGGTTTTTGTCATAAAGGCCAAAAAATGCCGATCCTGTATATTCTTGCGCACCCGTATTGCAAAACGAATAATAAAGACGCGCTTCGCCATTGATGCAGCGGATCGAATCCATGCGCAGGCGCAGGTCTGGCAAATTGGGACAAGTGCCAGGGGAACTGCATTTTGGGGAAAATTCCACGTCGGGATTTTCGAGACTTGGTATGATCGGGGTCAATTGGGTGTTGCCTGTGGACGGCTCTGGCACCACCAGCTCACTTACCGGACTCGGTAAGGGCTGCAAATTCACCGGCGTACTTTTTAAAAAGGCACAATTGCCCTCCAGGCGGCCATCAAAGTCAGTTTTGCCCAGTATGGCCTGAAACTGGCCGCTCTGGTTTTGGCTTGTTGCGGTGAAAAAGAGGCCGCTGCCTGTGGGCAAAATGGCTGCTCTTGGGGCTATTTGCGCCAGTTCGTCATTGGCATAAAAATCAATCTTTACAGCCCGCAAGGGGTTGCCTTGTTTATCGGTTTTGAGCAGGAACAAGCGGCTGGTGTCACCCAGCAAATCCTGGCCAAAAAGGAAATAGCCGTCCGGCACGCTTACCACAGTTTCTGCAAATTCACTGTTCCATTCCGGCAAATTATACTGTTTTACCCATAGTTGTTTGCCATTAAGGTCAGTTTTTTGCAAAAAAATGGTGGATTGGGTCAGTTCGGTGCCCGTTGCATTGCCACTGAAAGTAGAGATCAGGGTATTGTTATCCACAAGGATGTCACGGCCTTGCAGTTGCGCCTCCTTGCTGCTGGCCAGGGGGCCTATGCGTGTCCACAAAGGCTTTAAAGTGGCGGTATCCAATTTGCAGAGCGCATGTCGTGTATTGTTGTTGAAGTTAAAGCCCAAGCCATTGGAAAATCGGCCACAACCGTACAGGGCGCCTTTATGGTAAATGATTCTATTGAGCTGATCGGGGCCCTTTAAGCCAAAACGCTGCACTAATTTTACCTGCCCGGTGGCGCGATCTAAGCGCTGCAGTTCTACATCGTCTATATTGACAAATTGTGGGCTTCCGTACAACAGGTAATCACCATTTGGGCCTATTGGCGTGATGCCATAAAGCACATTGTACGACTCACTGCGCACAATGCGCGCCCATAAAACGGTACGCGAGGACGGGTTGTAGCGAAAAACAAAACCACGGCCCAGGTTGTCGGTTTCAAAATTGCCGCAGCCTACGATGGAGCCATCGGAGTCTTCAAAGATTTCTACCAAACTCTCCGAATCAAAGCCATTGCCCTTGAAATCAAGGGTATGCTTGTCCAAAACATTGCCGCCCGTGGTCATTTTGACCAATAAGACGCGCTCATCCCTCATGCCGCCCAGCCAGATGTTGCCATCTCGGGCGGGAGCAAAAGTGTTGCCGCGCTCGGCATCAAAGGTGCTGAAAAAGGTGTTGGCGGGTTGGCCCAATGCGAAGGTGGCAGAAATGGCCAAAAGGAAAAAGAATCGAATTAAAAACATAAAATGGATTAAGGGATGAGGGAATACAGGATTTCGGGCCAAAAATATGCCAGAAAAGACAGAAAATGAACCAATTAAGCAAGTGTCGGGTTTGGGTCAATATCTGTATGATTTGGGTAGATAGTCGTATGAGGATTGGTTGTTTTATCTTAGTTGTTCCGTAAAATTAGTTTATACTATTGTTGCGATAACTCCTTGATGATTATCACATTATCGTATTCACCAATTATCACATCGTATTTATGAGGTTTTCAGGAGTTGTTTTTGCAAGTCCATCTGCACAGCGTGGGGTTCCTCCAGCAGGAGGCGGACCAGAAAGGCAGTTTTCTGATGTTCTGAAAGTTGCAGGACTTGCCCTTTTTATGCAAATTAGAAAGTAGAATTTATGCAAATCGGAAAGTAGGGTTTGTGCAAATCAGAAAGTATAGTTTATGTAAATCAAAAATAGAATTTATGTAAATTGGAAAATAGCCTTAATTTTGCCCCTTAATTTGCAATTATGATTCAAAGGACGCTTGCAACACAAATTCAGAAAATGTCGGAGTTGTATCCCATCGTTGCCGTGACAGGTCCGAGGCAATCGGGTAAGACAACTTTGTTGGTGAATATGTTCCCGGAATATCGGTATGTTTCCTTGGAGAACCCGGACAACCTTTCATTTGCCGTCAGCGACCCCAATGGATTTTTGGAACTGTACAACGAACATGTGATTTTTGACGAGGTGCAGCGTGCGCCACAGCTGTTCTCTTATATCCAAACATGGGTGGACAAATCCCGAAAAATGGGACATTACATTTTGTCCGGTTCTCAAAATTACAATTTGATGAACAGCATTACACAAAGCCTGGCAGGACGGGTGGCTTTGTTCCGCTTGCTGCCTTTGGACTTTTCGGAGTTGAATACGGAGGGGTTGCTCCCAGAGGATTTTTCTGAAATACTGATCAGGGGCAATTATCCGGCATTATACGACAGAGCGATTCCGACAACTGATTTTTATGCCAACTATATAGAGACGTATATTGAAAGAGACATTTCCACCTTGTTGAATATCAGAAATTTATCTTCATTTCGCACTTTTTTGCGGCTCTGTGCCGCGCGTACCGGGCAGTTGCTGAACCTCGCAGAATTGTCACGGGATGCTGCCATATCGGTACCCACAGCGCGCTCATGGCTTTCGATTTTAGAGAGTGGTTATTTGGTATATCAAATCCCCCCTTATTTCCGGAATTTCAACAAGCGGTTGATCAAAAGTCCCAAGCTCTATTTTTATGATACAGGGCTGCTTTGCTTTTTATTGGGGATAAAAAATGCGGAGCAATTGTTGTTGAGCGAGCAAAAGGGTGCTGTTTTCGAGAATTTTATCGCCAATGAATATATGCGCCAGAATTTCCACCAGAACCTTCACCGCGAATTTTACTTTTGGCGCGACTCCAATGGGCTGGAAATAGACCTACTGATCGGGGGCGATTCGCCTACGTTTGATTTTGTGGAAATCAAAGCATCCAAGACCATCATCCAAAAAATGTTTGACAATATGGATGCGGTTGAAAAATTATCCGCTACGCTCTGCAACAGGAAGATATTGGTGTACGCAGGCATCCAATCACAAAAGCGCACCAATTATCAGGTCTGGGCCTGGCAGGACGTTGCGCTTAGCTTTTGAGTTGGGCACAATGTCCACTATATACCCATCCTAAAATCTTTCACAGCGACAGGGCTAAACGTACAACTTTCAAATGCGCAGCTGTTTCCTGCTCCCAAAGGGGATTGGGTGCTGATTCCCAGCCAAATATTTGCCGGATAAGCATTTTTATACATTCGTGTTATTTGCCAGTTTACGCTGTCCTGCGAATAGTAAAAGCCCACTTGTTTGCAATTGGAAGAAATTTTCAAAAAAACACTGCTTGCGGAGCAAGTATCATGGTTGGTATCGTCGGAGCTGCCAAAGGTTCGCACTGTGACCAAGCGCGTGGTTTTTCTTTCGTCCATTTCATAGGCAAATTTGTGCCACATGTCCTGATTCACGAAAATGTACAAGGCTCCGGCATCGTAGGTTTGTATAAACTGAGGCGTAACTTTCGCCACAAATGTGAAAGGCATTTTGTTGTTTACGGGTGTCAATAGGATAGGGGCGTTTCCATATCGGGCAGACTCGTCGGGTTCGTTAAAGTAGTCCGTCTTTTCACTGCTCTTCATTAGCAGTTTGTTGATGCCCATTTGTTCGGATGCTCCTTTCTCCTTGTTCAAAAACTTGGTGAACACAATGCCATTGAGCGTCACGGAACAATCGTCGGCCTGAAAGGACGCTTGAGTACAACTCAATAAGAACAAGGTGGTCCCCCATAATACATGCAGGATTCTGGACATAACATTTGTTTGAAAGGTGAAGAAATTCCTTGCTTACGCCCTGCAAATATACATTTGGGACCATATAGTCAGTAGTAAAAAAAGGATTGAAAGGACAGCGCTTTCCAGCTGATAAAGCAAGCCCGGTTTCGACCAGCTTTGGTCCGCTGATACCATCCGGGCTTGCACAATATTTGCGCCTCTCTCGAGGGCTTGAATCTTCATTACCTTTTGAGCACAAAACGCTCTGTCACCTGTGACCCATCGGGCCAAACCAGGTTCATGTAGTACAATCCATCGCTCAGATTTTCAGGAAGTTGCAATTGTATTCGGCTCCCCGAAACGCTGTTCTCCACTTGTACGGTTTGCCCCAGGGTATTCAGAATACCAAGGCGCAACGGGGCAGCATCAGGCCCAAAATCAATCACTAATAGTCCCCTGGAAGGATTAGGGGAAAGCGTAAAGCGTGGGGCAGGATCGGCCTCCTTGCTCCTGTTGCCATCATAAGGCTGGGCCGGACAGTTGAAGGTGTTGAGGTAGGCCTCGTAATACTCGCCGTTTTCTAAGCGCACGGCCACTAAGATGTACACGGGCGCCGACTGCTGTGGCAGGCTGTACTCAAAAATGTCGCTGGCTCCACCTTTCAGACCTCCCGTCTGGGCCTTGAAGCGGATGGACGCGAAGGGCGAGGCGTTGGGGTTGCGCACGTCATACGCGCGCCCTGCGGGCGCGGTGGTGTACACGGAGCCGCCTGTGGGGGACACGGCATTCACGCCATTGGGGCTTTGGATATAGACAAACTGCACGGGAGAGGGGCAGCTGTTGCTCAGGCGGATGCGGTAGCGGCGCTGGCCCTGTGCGTCAAATTTTACGCTCAGCAACTCATAGCGCATACAGTTTGGTCCGGCCTTGAAGTCACAGGCCGTTTCCGGGTTCACCACCGTGACCTTGAAACAGCAAGTATCCTTAGCGCCGCAGCTGTTGGAGGCCTCATAACACACCGTATTGATGCCTGTGGGGAAAATGGCGCCCACGCCCGGGCCTTGTATCAGTTTCAGGGTGATTTTCGGGTCGGGACAATCCGTTTGGGCGGTGGGCAGGGAATAATCTACCACGGTGCCGCTGCTGTTGGGCGGCAGGGTTACGGTGAGGTCAGCCGGGCAACTGATGTCCACATTGGTGACAACAAGACGGAGGATGTTGGTCACGATGGAATCACAACCGGCAGCTGTGGTAAATGACTGCAGCACGGTATCTGATTGGGTGTATTGCTTGCCATCTATCACAATGGTGTCACCGGGGTAAAATGTGATGTTCCTGACGGTGCGGATGGTGTCACAAGCATCAGGGCAAAGAGAGCAAAGTGTATAGGGGAAAAGGCTAAATGCCGTGGCTTGGGGCTTTGGCTTTGTTTCCCAACCGCGAATCTTTATGGATGCTCCCATTACGGCTGTTTCAACGCTAATGGAATGGGATTTTTCAATGATTTCTATAGGCTGCACTATAGCACAACTATCTCCGGCATTGCCGTCTTTGTCCATTTTAACAAGCAAAGAGCCGCTTTGCGGACTGCCATCGGGCAGATTGAATTCTGTTGCTCCCGTAATAAAAATATTATCCCCTGTCACCTGGAGGGAGTGCTGGCTTGGCGGCCACACTACATTGATTGTGCCGAAACTTTTTGACCAGACAAGCTTGCCATCCTTGTCAATTTTTGTTGCTACACGGGTTAATCTTTGGCCATTTTGTATAGGCAACTCAAATGTAAACACATAACCATCCGATACTGCGGCTACGGAGCCAACACTGAGATAAGGTACATTAATATTGGCAATACTATAACTTTTTAACCAGACAGGGTTGCCGTCAATAGTGGTCTTACGAAGATAGATTGACTTATCCGCCTGGTACATCAAGGTAATAAGGTTGCCGTCATTATCTACAGCAGCGGGGCCTCCAATGGGCGGAAACTGCACAGCGCTGGGCAGTTTGATTTTTTGGGCCATAGTGCCGGTTGTAAGATCAATGATCGCGAAACCATCCAATTGTTTTCCCTGGACGACATCAGCAATAAATCCGTTGAGAAGCAATTGGTTTTCGTGCTTCACGGCACCCAGCACCCTTATGTTTGGCCCAAACTGCTTTTGGCTGCCGTTGATGATTTGGCCCGAATTTCTATCTAATTCACAATACTCCGTCAATTCTGCCGCTACAAATCCTATGAGTGAATAACAGACTACATAATTATTGCCCGGTGTTTTCTCTGCTATAATTTTGGGGAATGGCATGGTTTCAGGTGTTGTCACTTCTGTTATCCAGAGCATCTGATCTGTATTTGGATTGTAACGGAACACGTTGAAAAAGCGCAGGCCTCCCGCAACACGCTCAATTTGGCCTCTTGTGCCAACCAAATTTCCCTCTGAGTCCTCTATCATTTGCAAAACATAGAACTTGTCAATGGTTTCAAATTTTCGGGACCACAATATTTCTCCATTGGGTTTTGATTTGGTAATGGTCCACATATACTGGTTGTCAGGAGCATACAGCTCCCCTGCCGTGTAAATACTGCCATCAGAAGCAGCAAGTATTACCCGCCCGTTACTGGCTTCCAGCCCGGCATAATTTACTTTAAAAAATGCGTCGGCCTTATCACCACAGTGCCGCTCATCCAATCGTATATTATAGGTGATCAAGCTGTCACAAGCGCCCGAAACTGCCGTAATGGTATCCGTAACTGTGCTTGTTTGCCTGTAGGTTTTCCCATTGATCACCACAGCGTCGCCCGGCAGCAATACGATGCTGACAAGGCGGGTAGGCAATGGCACAACATGCACCGCAATGGTATCAAACTGTTGCCGCCCGCAAGCGTCAATGGTTCGCACAAAATAGTCACCCTCCTCCGTAACCGTGTAGGTACGCGCCGTAGGGCCGCCCTGCCACTGGTAATTGATGAAGTCGGGGCCGGCATCCAGCGTGACGGATTGGCCAACACAGATATTGCGATCAGGGCCAAGATCCAATTTCGAGAGCGGCGGCAAGGCGAGGGTAATGCTGTCAAGATTATTGGCATAGCCGCATTCCAAAAATCCGCCATTCAAAGGAAAATCCAGGGCGGAAATCGGCGTAGGCACATCGCCTTTGCTTCCCACGAGGACATACAGTTTTGTATTTTGGAACCAGCCTGGCTCAAGGTCAAGCGGGAAAACCTTGCACTCGCCCGCCTCAAGCGTGTCCGGCAGTGCTACTGTTTGTAAAGCGTTGGCCGTCGTTGTGAAGGGGTTGTTGTCGTAAAATGTCACATTGATCGCTTGCGCAGTGGCTGATCCGCCCTCATTGCAAAGACGAAGACCAAAACGGATGTTCCCGTTGGTGCAAAATACGCTGTCAAGGGCTTGTATGGCCAGGTCAGGCTCACAACAGGGCGAAAGTGGGCATATACCGCATACCGTTAAAGCGTCGTCTTCGTAAATCACGCCCCCATCACCCAAAAAGACACTCCCTGCTACTTTGTTCATAACCAACAAGTTAGTCTGTGCTGGCATGTTTTCCTGACTTACAGATGCCTCGCTTACAAAACTGCACGAATCCTTCAGGCCTATGTTGAGGTCGGTACTGATCAGCAGGACATCGCTCATGCCGTTATAGCTGAAATAATCAGTCATCAGGAGCTGATCCGCTACCCTGATGAGCTGCCCCTGACGCACCGGATTTAGCGTCAATGGTGCCGTCAAATTGGAAGTTTTGATGGTTTTGGCCTGAATCATCTGGCCATTTTTATCGGTTTTTAAGATGCCCCATTGGTTGTCGGCCATTTTCCCAAAAATGACATATCCATCCGGCACGGACACTACATCTTCGGCAATCATGGAAAAATCGTATCGTTTCAGCCATAACAGGGTTCCGTCAAGATTATGTTTGGCCAAATATACAAATCGGCCCAAAGCCGTGTTGAGCATATCCTTCAACCCGCTACCCACCAAGATAGCCGAGGAATCATCCAATACCATGTCATCATAGGAAATATCGGAAGTGATGGCAGTTGTAGTGTCGGCAACAATTACCCTGTTCCATTCCGGCTCGTCCGTTTGGGTCGAGATTTTACAGAACAGAGGCACAAATGGGCTTGACGCATTGGCACGGCGCCCTCCAACCGCATAGATACTGCCCTGATCTGTGATCATCTTTTGAAAAGTGGTGGCGCTGCTGCCCGAAGCGGTGTATTGGTTTATACCGCCGGTGCTTACAACCAAGCCCGTATTGCGATTTATCTCAATAATTTCCGGGCGTGTAACTCCTCCCCCGGTTCTGGAGACCGTCAGGAGAAAATTACCGCCCGGGCCATTTTCAACGATACTCGAAGGGATGGGAGACGCATTGCCCGTACCCTTAAACCAATACAAGGTGTCACCCACCGGGTCAAAGCGCATGACATAGGTATTGCGTGTGGTGGGTGTAGGGCTTTGTCTGGAACAGAAGACAATCTTGCCCTCCGAGTCTTCCAATATTTCCACAATACTGCTGTTGTTGGTGGGCGTACCGATGGGTATGCTGCGCATCCAGAGCAGTTCCCCCTCGGGGTTTAATTTGAGGATAAAAGGGTGGATGTCCTTTTTCCCGGCAAGGTAAAAGTTGCCATCAGCTGTAGGGCACATGCTCTGGGATTGCAGGGCTAATTGTGGGTCGCTAAGGCGCTTGAGGTAAGGGACGGGCGTTTGCGCACATAGCCAATGGCCGATGGCTGCAAAGAGTGCCAACAGTAAAAAACGTGACATAAAAAGGCGGATTTTGAAATGTGAAAAAAGGATGAACAAAAGCCAATTTGCGCTTTTGTGCACCATGTATTATAAGACAAAAAAAAGGGATTATACAATGGCAAATATAGGCCTGTATCCAACATAAAAACCACCAAAATCAAGTTTTGCAAGATCGGCGACGTAAGCAATAATGTACCAATTTTAGCCTTCCACGTTGTTTCGATTTTGGTGATTAATAAACAGTAAAGCTGTTTTTGGAGGGTATAAATTTACCAAAATTACCTTACCTTTGCATTAGAATAGGTAAAAAAGCGAAAGCAATTTGTTTTTGCACCAAACTTGATTTTCATCATGCAAGTATCTGCTCAACTTAAGCCCTACTGGTTGCTGCTCAAGGATCTGAGCGCGGAAGAAAAACTGTCGCTCATCGAGTTGCTGGTGAAATCGCTGCAAGGCTCGGCAAGCACGCTTGCCAAGCCAGCAAATCAAAAACAACAGGGCAAAAAGCCAAAGCCCGCTGATGGCAATGAGTGGGTTTATCGGTTCGCCGGAAGTTGGAACGACTTTCCGGAGACCGCCGAAGAACTGATTGCTTTGATCCATAATGCGCGTACCCCAAGTCGCTCCGTCGAGATGTTATGAAATACCTTCTTGACACCAACATTATCATTTTTTGGTTAAAAAATCGCTACTCGCTCGTTCGGGTCTGCGACCCGAACGCCCCTACCTTTCCAACACAAACCGCTCACTTTTCCGCTTGCCGTCGGGCCAAATCACACTCAAGAGGTATATGCCATCGGACAAGCCACGCTCCAAAGTGATGCCGATTTGGCGATCATTTGTGTTATCGGGGGCGTAATCCTGTTGGAAAATAATTTGTCCCAATGAATTGACAATCAGTAATTTGATTGCTTCATTAGTCGCAGAATTGCGCTCAGGTATCGCGCCTGTATTCGGCTCCACAGGGAAATTTACATACAAAACGCCCGTGGTAGGGTTGGGGAAAATACGGAGGGTAGGCGAGGGTTGCAGCTGTTCTGGCATATCATCTTTTTCCCTGTTCCCATCATAAGGCTGCGCCGGGCAGTTAAAGGTATTGAGATAAGCCTCATAGTATGCTCCGTTTTCCAAACGCACCCCAATAAGCATATAGGCAGGCTCGGATTGCTGCGGCAGGATTTGTTCAAATATATCGCTGGCACCGCCCTTTAGCTCGCTTGTTCGGGCTTTAAAGCGGATGGAAGGGAAGGGCGAAGCATTGGGGTTGCGCACCTCGTATTCGCGGCCAGCGGGCGCGGTGATGTACACGGAACCGCCAGTGGGGGCCACGGCATTCACGCCATTAGGGCTTTGGACATACACATACTGCACGGCAACGCTACAGGTATTGACTACCCTAAAACGATAACGACGTTGGCCAAAGGCGTCAAAGCGTGTTTCCAGCAGCTCAAAGCGCAGGCAATCGGGGCTGTTCTTGGCATCGCAAGGCAGCTCGGGATTAAGTACCGTGACCGTAAAGCAGCAGCTGTTGCTCACTTTGCAGAGGTTATCGGCCCGGTAACATACGGTTGTAGTGCCTGAGGGAAAACTGCCCCCGGAGGGTGGGCCTTGCAAGCGCGTGTAAACCAGGTTGGGATTGGGGCAATCCGTGCTGGCTGTTACTTTGTCATAATCTACTTTCACGGTGGTGGCGCCAGCGGCCAGCGTTACGCTGAGATCAGCTGGGCATTTAAGGTCCACTTTGGATTGTATCAGGAAAATGTTGTGGGTCACGGTGGAGTCACAGCCCGCTTTTGTTTTTAGTTTTTGCACCACTGTGGCCGATTGGCCGTATTTCACGCCTGCAATGACAACGGTGTCGCCGGGAAAAATCGGGATGTTGCGAAACTGGTTATAGACGGGGGAAAAAGATACTTTTACGGTATCGCGGAGGGTTTGGCCACAGCTGTCCACTACTTCCACGGAGAAGCTGCCGGGCACTTTTACCAGCAGGGTGCGCGTGCTGGCTCCTGTTGACCATTTGTAGGAGGCAAAGCCCGGGCCTGCATCCAGGGTCGTGGTTTGGTTTTGGCAGATGTTTTGGTCAGGGCCGAGCGAAATTTGTTGCGGACATAGATTTCTTACCTGTTCCCAGGCTTCTTCTGAAAAATTCAGGTTTACTTCCTCCGCTTTTGCGCTGATAGCCACTTGAACAGGCGAATAGGGCTGTGTGATGGGCGTTTCGCTACTCCAAGTGATCTGTGCCGTTTTGGTGCCCACACAATTACCCTCAACCTCAAGGTCGAGGGTAGTGCGGATCAGCACGATGTCCTCATCCTGAAAAGGGCGCGTATGGTCAAGCGCCAACAAATATCCCTTGTGGTAAAGCAGCAGCTTATGACGTGGGGAAAAAGCACCCAGAAAGGCATTATCGTCTTTGATGGTAAAAAGGCGATGGTCCAAAACCGCACCGTTTTTGTCCAAATTGACCAAAATCCAGCGCGAACCGCGCAAAGTAAGCATCATGGTATAGCCATTGGGCGTAGTGACCATATACGGCCGGCCCACTACATTTTCAGTTATTACTTCATAGTTTTTGGCCCAGATTATTGCGCCGGACAGCTCGCTCTTTTGAAGGCGTATGCCCAAACCGCCCCCGGAAAGCTTGAGGCCGGTGCCAGCGATCAGAAAATCAGCCCCATCCGAAATGATGCTGCCAAAGGTGAAGGTGTTGCGGGCGAAAAATGAAACATCAGGTTCTTCTGATGTTATCCATAGCGCACTGTCGAGCGAGGCCGATATTTTACCCATTGCGGGCTGTACCCTGTCATCGCTTTCTGTGCTTCCCACCACCCAAAGGGCATCATCACGATACACCATTTCAGACAGCACCAAATGGGTATCACCGCGAAACTCGATGGCCTTATTGGGCAGCACTTCGCCCGTCAGGCGATCCAGTTCGTACAATTCGCTGCGGGTTTTACCCACAGGGCCGGAGCCATCAAAACGGTGGGCATGAAGGATAAAATTTCCGCCTGCGCCTTTTTCCAATATGCCCCTGGCCGTTGGGCTGTTTTGTTTGTACTGTTTGGCCCAAAGAATGGTATTCGACTTGGGATCATAGCGCATCACCAAACTGAGCCAACTGGTGGGAGAATCACCCTTGGCAGCACAAAGCACAATATTGCCATCGGAATCCTCCATGATTTGTACGGGCGTGCCCGTGCCAAAAGCATCCGTTGACGAAAACTTGCGCAGCCAAAGGCATTTACCTATGGGTGTAATTTTTGCGATAAAATTTTCATCACGCTGATAACCAGCAAGATACAAGTTGCCATCGGCGCTCGGACAAATGCCATAGGCACGGTCATGGGCATCCGCCTGGCCAATGCGTTGGATATAGGTGAGCGGTGAATCACAGGGGATCTTAGTTTGTGCAACAGCAAAACAGGCATTAAAAAGGCTTAAGGCCAAAAGGAAAAATCTCGGCATGGTATAAAATAATTAGAATGGGGGGGAAGATCTTTGGTCACAGCATAAAGGCAAACATCTCCATATCCTGCAACCTGTCGGGATTAAAAGGAAAGCAAATATAATTGTGCGGCTAAAACCCCCAATAACTAAATCAAGTTTTGCAAGATTGCCGACGCTTAGTCCCCTCACATTATCACATTATATTATCAAATCTCTTTCTTCCATTGCTTAAAAAACGCCAGCGCTTCCGGGTTGCGCATGGCATCAGGGTTTACTGATTTTTCAATGCTTTTGCCCATCAGGATTTTTTTAACGGGCAGTTCCATTTTTTTACCGCTGATGGTGTAGGGTATTTCCGGCACGGCATACACATCATCCGGTACGTGGCGCGGGGAAAAATCGCTGCGCAACTGGCGGGCTATTTTTTGCTTTAAATCCGCATTTAGCACAATATTTTCCGCCAATACAACAAAAAGGGGCATAAAGGATTCGCCATCTTCCTGTTCAATGTTGACAATTAGGCTGTCGCGTATTTCGGGAAGTTTTTCCACGGAGCGGTATATTTCACTGGTACCGATGCGGATGCCCTGACGGTTGAGCGTGGCATCCGAGCGGCCCAAAATGACCAATCCGCCGCGAGGCGTGATGTGCAGCCAGTCGCCATGCCGCCAAACACCGGGATAATCCTCAAAATAGGAGCCCTTGTATTTGGCAAAATCTGCATCATTCCAAAAAAACACGGGCATACAGGGCATGGGTTGGGTTACCACCATTTCGCCCACGGCATCCAACAGTGCATGCCCCTGTTCATCAAATGCTTCCATGGCCGTACCGAGGCAACGGCATTGTATTTCGCCCTCATATACCGGCAGGAGCGGGCAGCCACCTACCCAGGCCGTGCACACATCGGTGCCGCCACTCATGGAGCTCAGCCATACGTCCTCTTTTACGTGCTCATACACCCATGTAAAGCCTTCCGGCGGCAGGGGTGAGCCAGTGGAGCCTATGGAGCGTAAATGGGGCAAAGGCTTGTCTTTCAATGAAATATCAGCTTTTAAACAGGCCAGAATAAAGGCGGCGCTGGTGCCAAAATGGTTGATTTTAGTGTCGCGTGCCAAGTCCCACATGGCATTCATATCCGGGTATCCCGGGCTGCCATCATATTGTACGATGGTAGCACCGCCAAGCAGGGCGGCATTGAGAAAATTCCACATCATCCAGCCTGTGGTAGTGAACCAGAAAAAGCGTTCACCGCGATGTACATCATTGTGAAAACTGAGGTATTTCAGGTGTTCCAACAACATGCCCCCGTGGGAGTGCGTAATGGCTTTGGGCAGGCCCGTGGTGCCGGAGGAATACAATACCCATATGGGATGCGCAAAAGGCACAGGCGTAAATTCAAGTTTGGCAGTGCTGTGCTCAGCCAGTTTGTCCCAAGCGGTGTATGGCAATAAAGCCTTGGTATCCAGACCAATATATGAAATTAAAATGGTAGCCTCCACAGTAGGCAGCTTTTCCTGCAATTCTCGGACTACGCTCGTGCGATCAAAAATTTTGCCACCATAGCGATAGCCATCCACGGCGATCAGCACCTTGGGCTGTATCTGCTCAAAACGCTCCAGTACGCTCCCCGCACCAAAATCAGGTGAGGTACTGCTCCACACCGCTCCAATGGACAAGGTAGCCAACAGGGCAACTGTAGCCTCGGGTATGTTGGGCAAAAAACCCGCCACGCGGTCGCCTTCCTTAACGCCCATCTGGCGCAAATAAGCCGCCAGCGCAGCAGTCTTATGCTCCAGTTCGGTCCAGGATACCTCGCGCAGGGGCGTATTTTCGGATTGAAACAAAATGGCGGCCTCCTCGCGGTTGGCGCGCCGGAAAACCTCTTCTGCATAATTCAGCATTGCCCCTTCAAACCAGCGCGTGTGCGGCATATCACCCTGCATCACCTTTTCATATTGCCATTGTAGCCCGAAATAGCGCACCAGGGACGCCCAAAAACGATCCGGGTGAGCGACAGACCATTGCCAGGCCTGGTGGTAATCTTGAAAATCAAGCAGGTAATCAGGGTTTTGCCGGAGCCATTCAAAATATTTTGTCAGGTTCGCCTTTCGGATGGTGTCAGGTGTGGGTTGCCAGCGGAGCATAAGTGCTTGGTTAAAGCGTGAAAATAGCGCTTTGGTTGCTCAGGAAGGTGTAAATAATAACTTGTTATCGTTTATACCTTCCTTAATGGGCAAGCGGTGCAGCGCCGCGCGAAGGTAGGTATTCTTTTGCCATTTCCACCCAATTATGGAGCATGGCAAGGCCATGTTGTGTGAGAATGGACTCCGGGTGGAACTGTACTCCCACCAAAGGCAGGCTTCGGTGGGCCAAGGCCATGATTTCCCCCGATGCCGTGTGGGCGATCACTTCGAGCGGGGTGCCTTCAAGGGATTGCAGCACGAGGGAATGGTAACGCATGACTTCTATTTCAGCGGGCAAATGCCGAAACAAAAAATGATGGCCCGAGTGCCGGATCACAGAAGTTTTGCCATGCATGGGAAGGCTTGCCCGCACTAAGGCAGCACCAAAAAATTCCCCAATGGCCTGATGACCCAAACAAACGCCCAGTATGGGCACCCGCTGATGCCAACGCTCTATCAGGGCCGGCATAACCCCGGCATCTGTGGGTCGCTTTGGTCCAGGTGACAGCACAATGGCCTGAAAGTCAAGTGATTCAAATTCATCTAAGGCTAAGGCATCATTGCGCACCACCAAACAATCCGCGCCACATTGGAGCAGATAGTCATATAAGTTATAGGTAAACGAATCGTAATTGTCCAAAAGCAACAGGCGCATGACAGCAGGCTCAATATTCTATCCCATTATCATTTTCAGGCAATGGCTGAGGGCGTGACTTGGGTTTGCTGGTTTGCGGCTCCGGGTTACTTTCTATGATCTCTTCGCCCGGTACGGGGTCCGGCAATTCATAAAGACGTCCGCGATTGGAGGTTTTGTCCATGCCATAATTTTCGAGGCGATCCATCCACTTGAGCGAGGTGTCCCACACATCGCCTGCTATCGGCTTAAGGCGCAGCACGATATTTTTGGCGTGTGAGGGCATTTCTTTAAGGATGGGGATATAGAACCTGGACTCCGCCAGGGTGGCATCATTGACAAACTGTACCCGCACCCCAAACCAGAGGATGACACTGTAAATCATGACAGACAGCATGGCCATGATGCCGCCGCCCAGGATGCGGTTTACGGCACCGAGGTACACCCTTTCCAAAACACCCTCCAATGCGTTGGCCGCTTGCCGCAGCATAAAGACGATAATGACCAAATTGACCACAAAGGCCGCTAAGTACATGGACGGGTTTTCTGTATGAAAAAGCCGCTCCAGAACATTGGTCGTGGTTGGGGTTATTTTGAACGCCAGGGTTATGCCGAAAAGGTAGGCCATCACATTGAACACGGTATTGATAATGCCATTGGAATAGCCGTGCCAAAAGCCCAGCGCAAAAACAGCAATCAATAAAATATCAACAGGCATTGGTCAGAATGGTGTGAGGCTTGTGGTGAAAATCATCTGAAAGCATTGGGTGCCAACAGAAAACCAATAAGTTCAGCGGGACAAAAGTACACAAAATTATGCAAAAAAGGATACCTGAAGCTTATGTACTTGACAAAATGCACTGATTTATAGACACATGTATAGTTGTCTGGACGGGGATTTGGGGGGATTGTGGGATTTGGGGCATACACATTATTAGGTGGGTGGCTTGGTCGGACGACCCGCTCGCCGTCGTCCGACCAATAGGGCTACTTTATGTTGATTTGCCGGAAGGCATCCAAATCTCCTGCTCAAAAAAATGGCAGCGCACCATCCAAAAACGACATGCTGAAAAATCATGTCCCGTTTTTTACCTTTTTTCAGGTATTTGTTTTAACTTTTTTTACCTCCAAAAATACCATTAATAATACATTTTATAATTTTAAAGTATTGATTATAAAAAATTTATGCACAAAATTTTAAAAAATAAAAATACAAGTGCCAAAAAATGTTTTTGCATATTGGAAAAATTGTGTAAACTTTTGCACCGTGAAAAAAGGAATGTCCTGACGGACGCTTTTGCAAACACAATACAAATCACGTTGCCATGCATAGATTTTACCTTTCCCTCATCATTTTGGTTGGCGCCTTCTGCCTGCTTTCTAAACCCTTATCTGCTCAATGCCCGTTTGAGATTGTCCCCACCACTAACCCTAACCTGTGTTTTGGTATGGCCTCCGGTTCCGTAAGCCTTTCTGTATCAGGCGGCACGCCGGATTACACTTACCAATGGAGCAACAATGCCACATCAGCAAACCTCGGCAACCTGCCATCCGGCATTTATACCGTGACCGTAAGCGATCAAACGGGCTGCTCCGAAACGGTAAGCATAGCTGTTACCCAACCACCACCAATCCAGTTGACTACTCAAGTCACCCCTGTTACCTGTAACGGCGGCAGCAATGGTAAAATTGACCTAAGTGTAAGTGGTGGAAACCTTGGTTATTTCTATAAGTGGTCATCTGGTCCGACAACCAAAAATATTACAGGTGCCGGCGCAGGCATCTACTGCATCACTGTCACCGACCTCAACGGCTGCTTTGCTTCTACCTGCGCCACCATCACCCAGCCGCCACCGATACAGCTCAGCACAGTGGTCACCAATGTCAAATGCTTTGGGAGCAATGACGGACGCATTGACCTGAGTGTGGCAAATGGCACACCTTTATTCAAATACCAGTGGAACAACAACTCGAGTTATCAGGATCCTAACGGACTGGCGCAGGGCGTTTACAGGGTAACCGTTACGGATGCCAACAATTGCAGCGCCACTACCTCTGCCACGGTGGGGCAGCCGCAGAAGTTTCAATTCTCCCTGAACGACAAAACCGATCCGGCATGCAACCAGGCCAACGGCAGCATCAATACCTATATTGAGGGGGGCATACTGCCATACAAGTTCTTTTGGTCCAATGGTGCCACTACCGAAGACCTGAACAATCTGTTGCCAGGTGGATACACCCTCAGTGCCACAGATGCCAATGGCTGCACCGGCTCCGCAACGGCCTTTTTGGATGGCGTTTATGCTGAAATCATAAGCCAAAAAGCACCACGTTGTGATGACCCCAACAGCGGAAGTATTGATATTCAGGCTTTTGGAGGCCAAGTGCCCTATACTTTTGATTGGGGTGGCGGCATCACGAGCGAAGACCGCAACAACTTGCCCGCCGGCACCTATATCGTGACCGTATCCGATGCCACCCTGTGCACCAATACCCTTGCGATCACCCTGACTGCCGGCAAACCCGTGGAAATCATGCTAAGCCTGCTCAACCAACCCTGTGCAGGCGAAGCCAATGCCAAAATAAAAGTGGACATCACAGATGGTGCCCTTCCCAACTATGCCTACTCCTGGACCTGTGGCAGCCAAAGCAGCAGCGGCATTACCAGCGGCGAGCCCTTCATTATCAGTAAATTAGGCGAAGGTACATTTAAGATCACGGTGACGAATGCGGGCAACTGCACGGGTGTGGCAGAAGTGGAAATACCCGTGGCGACACCCCTGGCGGCTACGGCGGAAAGTACCAAAGACCCGATTTGCAAGGAAGGTTCTGACGGCGAAATCCGTATCAAAGCCGTGGGCGGCACGGCACCATATCAATACCTTTGGGCTAATGGAGCTACAGGAAACCCCGTCACAGTTGGCAAAGGCACATGGACGGTTACGGTATCCGATGCCAATGGCTGTACCACCACCACAAGCGGCACTCTGTCAGATCCTGTGGGTTTTGAGGTCAATGGTACGGTAAAAGATGAACAGTGCTTGGAAGGGAACAACGGAAGTATTACCCTTAGTGTAACAGGCAGTGGGTCTTACACCTACGTATGGAGCAATAGCGAAACTAAACAAAATATTACGGGACTGACCGCTGGCATTTATACCGTTACAGTGACGGATGCGCTGGGCTGTACTGAAATGAAGAGTTTTACGGTATTGCGTAAGCCGGCGTTTAGCCTTATGGGTTCTTCTCCTTACAGAGGGACTGCGGCATCTGATTGCAGTTCTACTGATGGGGGAGTTATCATGGGAATACGCAATTTTACATCTAATACAGTAGGATATACTTGGAGTAATGGCCCTGTTTCATCTAGTGGAAGTGTAACAGAAAATCTTACAGGCGGATTTTACATTGGAGGATTGAAAACAGGAGTGTATAAGGTAACATTTACAGATGTTTCCGGATGTACAGCGGTTGCAGACGTAGTCACCGTAGATGTCGCTACGATCAATTTATCTCTTAACGCTGTATCCAATTCTTGTGATTCTACTGGGGCCATTAATGTTGCGATTACTGGTGGTCAGGCGCCATTTACCTATAGATTATTTAAGGGAACTCAGGTCATAAAAACAGGAACGGAACAAGGTAATTTCATCATTAATAAACTTACAGGAGGTAATTATGCGGTTGAAATTTTGGATGCCACGGGTTGTTACGCAATCAATAGTATTTTGGTCAATAATGTGGGCAATATTTTTGTAACGAGTAAAGTAACCCCAGTAGGCTGTAGTAACTTAGGAGCGATAGAACTTACAGTTACCGATCCTTCACTGAAATATCTATGGTCAAATGGAGCAACAACTAAAAATATCAGCAACCTTCAAGCGGGCACTTATAGTGTAACCCTGACTGATGCAAACAATTGCGTTAGAAACATATCGGATGCTGTCCCCCAAGATCCCGATCCCGTAAAAACCACCCTTACGCCCACGGCCATTGACTGTGCCACTGGCAAAGGCTCTATAGCCGTGGCCGCATCGGGCGGCACGCCACCATACCTTATCAGCTGGGCTGGCGGCGGTCAACCGCAGCCTTTCAATGGCACATTTACCATCGGAAACCTGAGCAATGGCGGAGTGTACTGGGTCACCGTATCAGACAGCAAGGGCTGCACCAACAGTAGTTCCACCGTCGTAAACTGGCCGCCCAACCTGACTATGAAAACCATCAGCAACCCCACTACCTCCTGCTCCTCCGCCGATGGCAGCATAGGGGTAGAAATGCAAAGCGGCGTAGCGCCATTTAGCTATCAGGTACTGAACACACCCAATCAGGGCAGCGGAGTGAGCAACAATTTTGTGGTAAATAATCTCGCCGTTGGGCAATATACCCTCCGCATAACGGATGCCGCGGGCTGCTCCGTCAGTATTTTTGCCTATATCAATGCGCCTGCTGTTAACTTTGATGCGGTGGGTATTGCCCCGAGTGCCTGCACTGCTACCGATGGCCTCGTGCAAGTAGCCATACAGAACGGAAGTGGCGGCCCTTACGGCTACAGCTACTTTCTGAACAATCAGAAAATAGAAGTTAAAAGCCTGAACACCAGCACTTTTGAGATCACGGGCCTGCCCGCAAACGACGATTTTTACCTTACCGTATTTGATGGCAATTGCAGTTCAGCACAAGTGGTGTGTATCCCGCAGCCTGCCATGCTGATGCTACAAACACAGGTGAGCGGTCTATTGTGTTCCAACCAACCTATTGGCAAAATTGACCTGAGCGTCAGCGGCGGCAAAGCACCCTACACCTATGATTGGAACAATGACGGTTTTGAAACACCGGACAATGACCCCAAGGACATAGAACAGTTGTTGCCAGGGGCATACGCCGTCATCGTTACGGATGTCAATGGCTGTACCGCACTGACCACTACGGAGGTAAAAGCATCCGTGGCCAATATAACAGCAACCGCTGTTGCCCAAAACGCAGGCTGCAACGGGAATGATGGCAGCATTAACCTGACGGTCTTTGGCGGTCAGGGGCCACACCGTTTCGACTGGAGTCACCTGCCCGGCAACAATGACCCGGAAGACCCCAATGGCCTTGTACCGGGCGCTTACCAGGTAACCATTACGGATGTCAATGGCTGTACAGGTACGGCACAAGCCTTTGTGATACAGCAGAATATGTTTGTAAATTCCTTCTTTTCCGAGGCAGCCTCCAGCTGTGTGGCAACGGATGGCAATATCCGTTTTGTCCTCCAAAACGGCACCCCCAACTTTACCTACAGCTGGACCCTGGCTTCTGACAATTCAACCGGCTCTGGCACCGAAAGTAGCAGCCCATTTGTGGTCAACGGATTGAAAACCGGGGTATATATCTTTACCATCACGGATGCAGGCGGTTGCAATGTGATATACACCGCGCAAGTAGGCGGCAATATGACCGCACAGACGACCACAACCAAAGTAGGCTGTGGCGGCATTTCCTTAGGCAGCATTACCATTAACCTGCAAAATAACGAGGTGCCGCCCTACAGCTATACCTGGAGCAGTGGCACCAGCACCAACAGCGAGACCAACCTGCCCAGCGAGCCCATCAACATCGTCAACTTGAAGGTGGGCAATTACAACGTCACCGTTACCAATGGGCAAGGTTGTACACTGGCCACTTTTGCCGCTGTGACACAATCAAACAACACTATTATAGTCAATCGCACGATAAAAAGTGTCAGCTGCAATGGCGGCAATGATGGGGTCATAGATATTACGGTGTCAGGCGGAACATCGCCATACAATTTTGAGTGGTCAGGCCCCGGGGGCTTTGTGGCCAATACAGAGGATATCGGAAACCTCAGTGCGGGGCTATACGCGGTCACGGTGTCCGATATTGCAGGCTGTACCAATGTCATCTCGTTTACCGTGAGCCAGCCAGCTCCATTGCCGGTGCAGCTCTCTGCCACGCCGATAAACTGCCATAATGGCGCGGACGGTGCCCTTACGCTGACGACAGGCCCAGGCCAGTACAGCTTCAATTGGTCAGGGCCTGATGGTTTTGTGGCTTTTACAGCAGCCATTTCGGGGCTAAAGGCCGGCACCTATAATTATGTCGTGACTTCAGTAACATCAGGCTGTACCTTAGTCAGCAGTACTACATTGACCGATCCGCCCCAAATTGATATTGCCATTACGGAAACCCAAACCCTTTGTGACGCTCGTACCTATAAAGTTGAGCTAAAAAACATCAACGGCAACCCCTTGTACAAATGGAGCGACAATAATGTTTCCTCCAATAGAACTTTCACACAATCAGGTATTTATACCGTAACGGTTACCAGCAGCCTCGGCTGCGCCAATACGGCAAGTGTGGAAGTGAAAATACTGGGGGCCAATTGCAGCCAAATCAGCGGTCGTGTACAACATGATCAAAACGAAGACTGTGTGGCTGATCCTAACGAGCCTGGCCTCAAGACCTTTATTGTAAAGGCCATGAGCAATACAGAAGCCTTCTATGGCCTCACGGATGCCAATGGCAATTACAAGATCAATGTAAAACCGGGTGAGGATTACGTGCTAAGCATCACCGCACCGGACAAAATCTGGATCCTCTGCCCTTTAAGCCCAACGGTAAATGTCCCCAACGCAGGGGAGACCATCACGGCCCCCGCCTTCCCTGTGAAAAAGGCCAAAGTATGTCCCGTTATGACGGTTGACATCTCTTCGGGCAATTTGCGCCGCTGCTTCAACAACAATGTATATTGGGTAAAATACTGCAACGAAGGCACCGGAACTGCGGAAAATGCCTATATTGTGGTAACCTTGGATGCCCTTATGACACCCGTGGCCTCCTCTAAGCCCTACACCTCACTCGGCAATAACCGCTACCGTTTTGAGGCGGGCAATGTGCAGCCCGGCGACTGCGGTACGTTCAATATCTATGTATCCTTGAGCTGCAATGCGACATTGGGCCAAACACACTGCTCTGAAGCACACGTTTATCCTGACAGCAGCTGTGCCAATGCCATGCTGCAATGGTCGGGAGCCAGCCTTCGCCTGAGCAGCCGCTGCGGCAATGACTCGCTTTATTTTACGATCAAAAACGTGGGTATAGCGGACATGAAAACCCAATCAGAATACATCGTGATAGAAGATGTGGTGATGCGCGGGCGGGCCTCCATCCTGCTGCCTAAAGGTGACTCCATGATCGTGACAGTGCCCGCCAACGGGAGTACCTGGCGCCTGGAGGTGGATCAGGAGGATTTTCACCCGGGCTTCTCCAACCCGTCCAAATCCATAGAAGGGTGCAGCAAAACAACTACCTTTTCCACAGGCTTTGTCGCCATGTATGCTCAGGATGACATGGACAAATTTATTGACATTGAGTGCAGACAAAACACCGCTGCTTATGACCCCAATGACAAACAGGGTTTCCCCACAGGCTATGGCAACAAGCATTACCTGCGCCCCGGAGCCCCTATCGAGTATCGAATCCGTTTCCAAAATACAGGTAATGACACGGCCTTCACTGTGGTGCTGTTGGATACACTTTCCGCCTGGCTTGACCCCACCAGCATCAAGGTTGGGGCCTCCAGCCATCCGTACAACTGGGATTTAAGCGGCACCGGTATCTTGAAGTTTACTTTTGACAATATCCTTTTGCCGGACAGCAATGTGAATGAAGCGGCCTCCCACGGTTTTGTCAAATACAGCATCGCGCCATTTGACACCACACCCTTGGAAAAGCCCATCCTGAATCGTGCGGCCATTTATTTTGACTTCAACCCACCCATAATTACCAACTATACAGAGCACCGCTATGGCCTGAATTTTATCGTCAGCAGCCTTTGGCAACCGGTAAAACCACAATATCAGGTGAGGGTAAGCCCCAATCCATATGCTGAACAGGCTGTGCTGGAAGTGTTGGGTCTTGAACGGACAACAGGAGAGTTTATCTTGCAAGTATTTGATTTGCAGGGAAAAACAATAAGAATTATGGAAAATTCAGTGCCCGAGTTTACCTTGAAAAACGGCGATCTGCCTGCCGGGACGCATCTGTTCCGTATCATGGAATCGGGGCGCCTGATCGGAAACGGGAAATTAATGGTGCATTAATGCGGGATAACTACAAATGGATTGGGTATGCTTGCGTAAAATAAATCAAGCAACCCAAACCATGACATGTTCTTAAGGGGCAACAAGCAATTTCCCTGAAATCGTTTGTTTTGCACCACAGGCATTGTGCGCCAAGGTATAAAAGTATAGTCCGGGGACAAACGGGAAATTGAGATTTGTGGCTACGGGATTTTGCAGGTCCTGCACCAAACGGCCGGTCAGATCATACACTTGCAGACTTGTTTGGGTAGCGTATGCGGACAAAAGGGCTAACTGCTCATATAGGGTTTGGGTATTGTTTTTTATATCCTCACGACAGAGGTCAGTTTCGTCCCGAGTGCTGACACTCGTACAGGAAGTTTGGGTTTTGAAACGGATATCGGTCATTGTTGCCGTATGTGTTTTGTGTATTAGCGGATCCAATTCATCCACAGTTAAGGTAGTGACGGAAGGCAGCGGCACGCCATCGGGCAACGGAGTCAGGTCATAGGTTTTGGCACAGCGTGATGTACTGATATCCGTTCGGCTGATATAAGCCCTTGTACTGTCCTTGGTACTGCCATCGTATGTAGTACCGCAAAGGAGAAGCTGGTCACCCTGTTGCAGGCTGTTGAGCAAAAAATCCTGTGTGTTTGAACCAAAGGCCATGGTGCCTGTAAGCTCCCCCTCAGTATTGATACGTATGATAAGGTTGTCATTATCCACAATGGGAAATACTTGGTTCCAGGTACAAGCGTCAATGACAATGGTTTGTGGGTCAGCCCAGCGCGGTTCATAAACATTGATGTTTTTTAATCCGTCCAAGCCCTTGGCCCATATTGGATTACCGGCTGCGTCGGTTTTGAAGAGCAATATATAGTTATCGGAAAATCCATTTTTTTGACCGGATCCCGTAAAGAGAACAGAGCCATCCGGATAAAGCAGCCCTTTTTGGAAATCAGCTGTTTTGGCCCCGAAATCATACACTTTTGCCCACATTACATTGCCATCTTTGTCAAAGCGAAGGAGCGCTGTGAGGTTTTTCCCGATACTGACAAATTTGGTGGCTGTGATGTAAAAGCCTTTGTTTTCAGGTATTTCGATAATGTCAGAAAAATAACCGAAACTTTCGTGCGACAAGACTTTTTCCCAAAGCAATTGGCCATCTGGCGAAAACTTGGCCATCAGCAAACGGTCATTGTCGTTATCAGGATCAACGGAATTGCCGATAGCAAGTACCTCTCCGTTGCCCAGGCGTTTGGCAGCCGTCCAGGCTTCAGCGCTGGCCTCCATGGTCCAGATGTCTTCTGATAGGAAACTGCCCTCATCAGAAAGCCGAAGCACGGAAGCATTGGAAAAATCACCGAAAGATGTATTATGGTTAAAAACCAGTACATCCCCATTGTCTAAGACGCTCAAGCCATTCACGGACCTTTGATCACTTGGCATTTTGGCCCATACGACATTGCCCTCTGGATCAAAGCGAACGATGACTGATTGGGCATCACCCAGCTGACTACCTGTGGCATACCAGCCTTTTTCACCGGGTATAGCAGCCATGCGATAGAAAAAAAAGCGTTTGGCACTTTTTTCGGGGCTGTAAATTTTGGTAAATGTTTGGCCCCAAGTACTCGTATAGAATATCATCAGGCAAAAAAGCAGCATTTTGTTCATAATTGTAAAAATTTGGGTGGATAAATTTAGTCTTCTCAAGATACAGTGAAGCTGCTTTTTGATTGCCTAAAAATACCCAAAGCCAAAAAAATGTGCTTTGTTCGTCATACGCGTTTCTCTAATTCAATGTATCTTACCACTAAAATTCACACACTACCCATTATGCGTAATTTCATCCCACTTTTCGCTTTACTTTTTGCAGCAAACACCCTTTTTGCCCAAGTCAACTGGCTTTCACCCACCCAGGAATGGACCTACTATTTCACCTTTGGCTTTGCCGGCCCGGGCATTGAAACCCTGAATACCGGAGCGGAAGTGCAATGGGAGGGCAAAACTTACACCAAAATGATTCGTACCCGTGTAATGCGGTCGGGCAGCGTGCAGGCCGATGAGCGCCTGCTGCGCCAGGAAGGCCGTAAACTATATGCCGTGACCGATCTTGAACCCGTAAAAAAAGAATTTTTGATGTATGATTTTGGCCTTAAAGTAGGCGATACGGTGCGCATAAGACCCGTTTATACCAATATGACCAACTTCGCCTACGTGATAAGAGCCATCGGAACAGTGCAGGCAGGCAACGAACAACGGGCTACCCAAACAGTAGAGTGGATCAACAAACCTTCTACCGCAAAAGCAACAAAGGGCCTTTTTGTGGAAGGGACAGGTTATGTATTGGGTACCCATGTGATTGGTGGCGTAGATTGCATGGCAGAATCCTTCTTTTTTTTGGACGAGCCTTCATCTGCCGTTGTAGATGGCCCGGAGCGCAATTTTTGCACCCTTACATCCGGCGGTGCCGTAGTTTATGAGAATGTAGGCAATACCTTTTGCCGGACACTGCCCGCCAGCGCGCCATTGGAGGCACAGGTAAAGGTGTGGCCCACCCTGAGCAAAGGCCAGATTTTTGTGGAAAACGCCAGCGAAAACGATCTGCTGCAAGTAAGTTTGCTGGAACTCAGCGGGCGGCTCATCCAACAGCAGGAAATTCGGGGAAGTGGTACCATCCAAACCGATTATAAAGGCAGTGCCTTCTTGCAGATCAGTTCAGAAAAAGGAAAAATGACGCAAAAAGTGGTGTTGTACTAATTCAGGTCTTTAATCCACTTTTAAAAAATAATTTGAGTTGCGGTTAATGCGTTGAGCGGACAATGTACTTTTGTCCTGTTCATGACTACTCACCGACAGTTATATTTTTCATTCCCCATCCGTTTGTTGGCCCTGCATTTCCGCAACCACTTGGTGCTTGTTGCGCTCTGGGCCGCATTGGTCTTGATGTGTACTGGCGTGGTAGGCAGGTTCTTTGGCATGCACTACCTTTTGTTGACGCCTGAATACATGGGGCAGGTGGATTTTTGGAGTTTTTTTTTGGTTGGTGCAGCATTTGGTGGCTTTTTTATGGTCTGGAACCTTACCACTTACCTTTTGGCTGCCAATCGTTTCCCCTTTTTGGCATCGTTAACGGCACCGTTCACCAAGTTTTGCCTGAACAACAGCGTCATTCCGCTGGCTTTTTTAGGGGTGTACCTGGCTTCTACCATTTGGTTCCAATGGCATGATGAACTGGTACGCAGCGTTGACATTGTTTGGAATGTAGCAGGTTTTATCACCGGTGGCGTCACCCTGATCACGCTGCTGGCGGCTTACCTCTATTTTACCAATAAAGATATTGGTGCGTTTTTACGCCCCCGAAAGTTTGTGCCCCAACCGGGCGGCCGCCTGCTGGCTCCCGGTCAACGCCTGCCTACCCTCTGGGAAATCCAACAAGGAGCTACCCGCTGGCGTGTGGATACTTACATAGATACCCACCTGCACGTCAGGCCTGTGCGCAGCGTAGCCCATTATAACCCGAATATGCTTGCCCAGGTATTTCGGCAAAACCACTTCCACGCCGTGGTGGTCCAATTGGTGCTATTGTTCCTGCTGATGTTTCAGGGCTTGCTCATGGATTATGATTGGGTACGGGTGCCCACGGGCGCTACCCTGTTTATTCTTTTTGGCTTGGTCATGGCTTTGATTGGGGCCATAACATTCTGGTTTCGGAGCTGGAGTCTCCTGGTGTTTATCGGTATGATTATCGTGGTCAATTTTTGCACCGGGCAAGGCTGGTTCAACTACCGTAATCGCGTATATGGTATTGATTATCAAAAAGATAAATTAGCAACTTACAGTTACCAAAACTTCCAGGCCATGATAGGGTCTGATCAAATAAGCCGCGACAAGGCCACAGCACTGCATATTTTGGAAAATTGGCGGCGTAAAAACCAGACAGCAGAAAACCCAAAACCCAAAATGGTCTTCCTTTGCGTGAGCGGAGGGGGGCTGCGCTCGGCCTTGTGGACCATGCAAACCCTGCAACGGGCCGACAGCCTTTGTGGAGGCAAGCTCCTCAAGCAATCGGTCTTGATCACTGGCGCCTCCGGGGGAATGTTGGGCGCAGCCTACATCCGCGAACTAATGCTCCGCCGAAAAGAAGGCATGCCCGTGGACGAGCATGATCCCGCTCACATCACAGAAATGGGGCGCGATCTGCTGAATGCAGTCACCTTTGGGCTGGTGGCCAACGATCTTTTTTACCCCATGTCCGATTTTAGATCCGGCAATTTTGAATATCGGAAAGACCGTGGCTATCTCTTTGAACATCAACTGAATGCCAATTGCAGGAACCTGTTTCGGCGCCGATTGGCCCATTACCGTAAACCGGAACTAAAGGCCCAGGTGCCCATGATGGTGTTCTCCCCATTTGTCCTGAACGACGGGCGGCGCCTGCTCATCAGCCCGCACGGGATGTCCTACATGATGAGCCCCTGCGATGAGGGCCGCCTGAAAAACGAAGTGGAAATAGATGGCGTTGACTTCAGGCGGCTGTTTGGCGCCCAGGAAGCCGACAGCCTGGCCTACAGTACTGCCATCAGAATGAACTGCACCTTCCCTTACATCCTGCCCAATGTATGGCTACCCACTACCCCCGCCACAGAGGCTGCCGACGCGGGCTACCGCGATAACTATGGCCTGGGTTTGGCCACCCGTTTCGTAGCTACTTTCCGGGATTGGATCCGGGAAAACACCAGTGGCGTAGTCATGGTACAAATCCGCTGTTGGGAAAAGATCAACCCTGTTTTTCCGAGCGACAACAAAGGAGTCATGGAAAGCCTGCTTACCCCGGCCAGCGTGGCCACCCACCTTTTTACCCTTCAGGATTTTGAACAGGACAATATGCTCTCTTTGCTGGATGATGCGCTTGGCCGCAATCGCCTCTCGGTGCTGCGCTTCATTTACCATCCTGTCATCAAAAAACGGGAAGCCAGCCTAAGCCTTCACCTCAGCAGTCGGGAAAAACAGGACCTGATGGATGCTTGGTATTCCGCTGATAATCAAGCCAATGTGCAGGAATTAAAAAAGGTGTTGGAGTGAAAAGACTGCTTTGCCTTGGCACATATGTAAAACAAGTCACCCATCTTTGCGCCATGTACAACAGACTTATCGCCTCCTATCGCCTCCTTTTGGCACTTACTTGTATGTCACCTGTTGTTTTGATGGCCGAATCTGATTCCCTGCCCCGGTGGGAGCGCCTGTTGGAGCGTTTGGTGCAAGAGGATCGTCCGCCCGACAAGCCTCGCCTCGTGGTATATCCTACCTTTGCCTATGCACCGGAGACCCATCTCGAGATTGGTGCTGCGGCAGCATTGCTCTTTCATGCCAAAAACAATGTGGTGCGCAACCGGCTTTGTGAAGTGACAGCCTTTGCCTTCTTTACACTTCGGGCCCAATATGGGCTTTGGTTTGAAAATGCGGTGTACACAGATCGGGATAAATGGCTGCTTTTGGGCCGGGTTCGACTACAACGTTTCCCCTTGTTGTATTTTGGGATTGGCCCTGAGCAAGGGCCTGAAAGCCCTGATGTGGTGGATGGGTTTGGTGCACAGGTTCGGCAACGTATTTTCAGAAACGTGAAAGGTAATTTTTTTGCAGGACTCCAATTGGACTATCAGGCGTTGAGACGGGTGGAATTTGGCAAAGACGGGGTATCAACACGTCCCTTGCCGCTTGGTGCGAATGGCTCATCCAATTTTGCGCTCGGGCTGGGCATAGCATACGATAGCCGCCCCAATGCCCTCAATACCCGCGATGGATGGTTTGCCGAATTGGGCTGGCTGCGTTATGACCGGGCTATTGGCAGCGAGTACGCCTTTGAGCATTTCAATGCAGATGTTCGATATTATAAACCTTTGAGAAACAAACAAGTATTGGCAGCGCAGTTCGTTGGCAATATCATATCCGGAGAGGCCCCTTTCAACCAAATGAGTCTTTTAGGCAATGAAAACATGATGCGCGGCTACTATACCGGTCGCTACCGCGATAAGCAATTTTATGCCTTACAGGCAGAATATCGCTGCTTACCTTTCCCCTTCAGCAAACGTATTGGCGGGGTGGCCTTCCTCGGTGTTGGTGCAGTTGCTCCCCAATTGCAGGCCTTGGATGTGGCGGACCTTCGCGTGGCGGGCGGAGCTGGACTCCGTTTCCTTCTTTTCCCCAAAAAGGATATTTTTTTACGCTTTGATCTGGGCATTACGCGTGAAGGGACGGGGTTTTACATTTTTACGGGGGAAGCATTTTAGGGAAGTGTAAACCAATAATTTGTTTTCTTGCCTTCTGGGCGGTTTATTTATCGGGGCTATGCTCAACGATTTCTTTCACCTCTTGAAATTTTACGGCTTCGGATTCGTAAATTTTGTGCGATTGATGCTCCCATTTACCTAATATTTCTTCCGCTTTTGCAGGGTGATGCTTTTCAGAGGTAGAGTTTTGGCAACCCATCTCAACAATATTGACTAATTTTGATTTGCCAAGTGGTACACATTTGGTGCAAATTGGTGGTACACTTTTGGTGATTAGTGACAGCGAATCACGTTGCTTGGGCCGCGCATGGTGGGTTAGCCTGGCGCGAGCGGGGGCCATGCAAAGTTACCTGCTTTGTTTATTGAGTTCTTTTTCAATGATTTCTGATACTACGGATCTAATCTCTGGTATTTTATTTCTCACTACATCCCACACGATAGTATAGTTTACGCCAATGTAATCGTGTATCAGTTTATCTCTCATGCCAGCGATATTTTTCCAAGGAACCTCTGCCCAAGTCAGTTTGATGTCAGCCGGAATTGATTTGGTTGCTTCGCCTATAATCTCTAAACTCCGAGTAATTGCCCTCTTTAGTACCTCATCCTCAATCAGGTCATCCTTAGTCATATCTGATGTGATAACACTTTCAATGAATAGACATTCATCGTAAATGTGTCTGAGGAGTTCAATTGGAGATTTGTACATATTCAACATTTTGTAGGATATGCGGGCCAATGTAGGGGCTGAGCCCTCCAGTCGTCACTATTTCTACTTTGTGACCACTAAATAGTTGCTCAAGAAGGTCACAAATAGCCATAAAATTATCGAAGGTCTCTTTGTTGCCTTCAAAGTCAATCAGAATATCAATATCACTATCTTCCTGCTGTTGCTGTCTGGCGTATGATCCAAACAGGCCGATCTTACTGATGCCGTACTGTCGGATCAGCATAGCGTTTGATGTAATTCTTTCCTTGATTTGTTTTTTTGTAATCATAAACAAATTTTAGGCAAAGTTATGTGAATTTAGCGAATTATTTAAGGTCTATCAACGTTTTAAGTTCCTCAATGCCAATTAGTAGCTCCTCTCGGTGTAACATTGCATGGCAGTTTTGACAGACAGGCCTTAAATCCCATATACCCACACGATATTGGCGGCGAACATTTTCTCCGCTGATAATCAAGCCAATGTGCAGGAATTAAAAAAGGTGTTGGAGTGAGTGTACAGCGCAAAGGGCAGGGAGTGCTCTGTAAGGCAAAAGGGATAAACAGGCACGGGATATTGTTGCCAACAATGGCTGCTAAAACAAGCTGCCTTCCCTGAACTGCCTGGGCTGTACCCCTTTCTTTTTTAAAAAAACCCGATGAAAATAGCTAAGTGTCTCAAAGCCACAGTCATACGCTATTTCAGAAATCGCTTTGTCTGTTGTGGCCAACTGGCTGCACACATGGGCAATACGAATGTCATTAACGTAATCCGAAAAGGTTTTCCCCGTAATGCGCTTAAAGAATTTGCAAAAGGCAGCGGGCGACAAATGGATCAGCGAAGCGGCCTTTTGAATGGTCAGTTTTTCGCTTGAATGATTTTGAACGTACTGGCAAACCCTGTTGAGTCTATTTTCATTTTCATGTCCTTTTGGGGGCTGATACCAGGGAGAAGCCAATGTGTTATGAGGTATTTGGGTAAGCGCCCCGAGGATGTGCAGCAGGCCGATAATTTTGTCAACACCGCTCTTTTGCGGCAGTAATTTTATATGCGCTGTAAGCAAAGCCGATTTTTCTCCTTTAAATACAATACCTTGCCTCGCCTTTACGAGCAGTTTCGATACAGCCGAGAATTCTTCCAATGCTATAAACCGCGCCATAAAATGAACCGAAAACTGTAGTACCACTGCGGTACACCCTTCTTCCTCGCCGCCGTCACTCACCCATGTGTGCGGAAGATCAGGGCCAATCAGAACCAAGTCTCCATGCTCAAAACTTTCATGGCTATCACCAACAAGGCGCCTGCCTCTGCCCTCATCAATCAGGGTGAGCTCATATTCCGGGTGATAGTGCCAAAAAAAATCAAAGCGAGGCAGCCTAAGTTCAAATGCAACAAAGGAATGCTGCCCCTTTTTTTCAGAAACTTTTTCCAATTTCGGTCTCATGCACCACTATTTATACCTATTGATCCCCAAAGTTACCGTTTTTTGTCAATATAGTGTAATAAACAGCTTACTGAGTGTTTAGCCTGTTTGGAGTCTCCCCATAATTTTGCCATCAAAAAATATCATTTCTATGATCCCGGCTTCTATAAAGGCTGCCCTTGAGCAGCCGTACCCGCTTACCCGTGAGCAAATAGCATTTTATCAGCAAAACCGCTACATCAAGCTAAAACAGGTTTTTGATGCGGAAACCATCGCTTTTTTTAACAACACCATTAGCCAAAGGGTGGCCGCTATGAGCCACGAAACCAAACCATTGGAGGAGCGCGATACTTATGGCAAGGCATTTTTGCAATTGTTCAACTTGTGGCGGGAGGACGATATCGTAAGGGAATTGGTGTTCAGCCAACGGATGGCTAAAATTGCTACCGATTTGATGCAAACTGACGGAGTGCGCATTTACCATGATCAGGCTTTATTTAAAGAAGGCGGCGGTGGTATCACGCCTTGGCACGCAGATCAATATTATTGGCCATTGGAAACGGACAAAACCATTACCGCCTGGATTCCACTACAGGCTACTCCCTTGGCAATGGGCCCTTTGGAATTTAGCGCCGGCAGCCACCAGATTGTGGAGGGAAGGGATTTGGAAATAAGCGACAAAAGTGAAGAAACCATCCAGCAAAAATTACGGGTAACCGATTTCAAACACGTTATCGAAGCCTTTGATTTGGGTGAAATTAGTTTTCACAGCGGCTGGGTATTTCACCGCGCCGGTGCCAATACAACGAACGAGGTGCGGAAAGTGATGACAGTGATATACATGGACAAGGATATGATTTTGAAGAACCCCGACAACAAAAACCAGATTAACGATTGGAACACCTGGTGCCCCGGAGCAAAGGTGGGGGAAGTGATTAACACGCCAATCAATCCTGTCATCTATAAAAAAATTTAATGCTTGCC
This sequence comes from uncultured Saprospiraceae bacterium, assembly GCA_964539805.1. Classification (GTDB taxonomy): domain Bacteria; phylum Bacteroidota; class Bacteroidia; order Chitinophagales; family Saprospiraceae; genus M3007. The sequence goes on from CAZIKN010000010.1 coordinate 65,225, forward strand.
ATCCAAAAGAAATTAACGAACGCATTTTATGCCCTGATCAGTCTGCCTGCCACAGCAGTAGGTTTTTGTTTGTCCACGCAGGTAGCGGCGCTCAGTTGGATATTAAGCACTAAATACAATCTGCACATTGAAGCCGTAGTATTGGTTTGGCTGGCAGGGCCACTCTCGGGCATCATTGCGCAGCCTATTGTGGGCATGATGAGTGATCAAAGTTGGTTTATGGGAGGCAGAAGAAAACCATACATCGTCATTGGTGGCATAGTGGGTGCCATTATGCTGTTGGCCTTGCCTCATCTGTCTTTTATCAGTCAATCAACAGGAGTCTCCATCTTTTGGGTAGCCATTGTGGTATCGCTGCTTTTAGATATGAGCATAAACGTAACTTTTAATCCTGCAAGAGCGATCATTGCTGATGTAACGCCGCCGGGCATAGAGCGCACCAAAGGGTTTTCATGGATGCAGGTTATCAGTGGTGCTTTTGGCCTTTCTGCTTATTTTGTATCCCTTGCTTTTGGGAATATGGCCTTAATTTATACTGCAGCAGTTGTTGTATTGCTATTCTCTGTCCTTCCTGTTTTATTTGTTCAGGAGCCAAGGGTGCTACAAACAGAATCCACAGAGGCTAAGGGGGAAAAATCCAACTTATCTTTTAGTGATGGTATTGCCATTATGTTTCCATTATATGGTTTTATTGCATTTGGCCTGTTTGTGGTCATAAATAAAATGGTATTAAATGGCAGGTGGGATGGCCTACAAACCGGTTTTATGTACGCATGTTTGGTATTTACCCTAATCTTGGGCGTGATGGTTGTGCTGAGAGGGAGAAGGCAACCCTCCAACGCCAACGATTTTCAAAAAATATTATTGGCACACGCTTTTTCCTGGTTGGGCATACAAAGCATGTTTGTGATGAGTTATTTTTTCATAAAAGAAAAGATGATTCCAGTACTCAACAACGCTCCTGCCCTTGCCAATCGCTTTTCCAGTTTGTTTTCGGAGGAAACGCAGACCAGTGAACAAACGGCAGGCAATATATTATCCCTTGGCTTTTTATTGCTCAACTTGGTAGGCACATTACTTCCGGTTCTGGTACTTGAGCCATTGAGTAAAATCATGGGCAAGGTAAGCATTTACAGGGTAGCCATTGGCTGTATGACCGCCGGCTATTTTTTACTCTATGTCGCTGGCAAGCAGGAAATTGTTTTTTATACGGGCATGATTGTTTGTGGCATTGGCTGGTCAGCGGTTATTTCTATTGTTTTTGCCATCATGACGGAAAAAGTTGATGCCCAGAAAATGGGGCTGTTTATGGGCCTGTTCAACTTCAGCGTGGTATTACCCGCTATGATGACGCCGGGCATTTCAACATTGATTCAGGACACAGGGGATTATTCCACCCTGTTTTTAATCATCGCAATTTGTTTGTTGCTTTCTTTTGTGGCTTGGCTGTTTGTTCGGGAGGTAAAATGAAGCCACTTCTCATAATTTCCTCGGTCGCAGCAAGCATCACACTACAGTCATGTAAAGCGATAAATTTTGTTTTGGCAACAGATTTCACAGCCATACCGCATGATCGCATGGGTACTGAGTCAGCGGCTATGGCAAAGAAAGCCAACGCAGCATGCTTGGTAACTCCCCCATCTTTAGGCTGCTATAATAGTATTATTCCGTACGAAACCGGACGGGCAGGCTATACCTTACCTTTACGGGTATCCCATCACTCATGGCGGGCTCCCACTTGGGCATCAGCCTGACTACGCGAATGACTTCATCCGTCATCACAGCGCTGCCTTTAAGAGGTTCTATGTCTTGTATGGAACCATCCCTGCCAACAACAAAAGAGACAACCGCTACGGTGTTTTGTACTGTCTTTTTTTCTGATTCCGGGTATTTGATGTGCTCTGCCAGGAAGGCCAACATGGCTTTTTCACCGCCGGGAAACACGGGCAGTTTGTCCACATCAAAAAGCTCTTTCACCTTGGAGGCTGCAGGTGCTGTAAAAACCACGGGAAGCACCATGGTGCAACGCACGGATTTGCCTGTTTTTTGGCCAGCTTGCCATTTGGGCATGCTTCGTACAACGCGAAGGGCCTCCATGATGAGGCGCTGGTCGCCTTGCGCCGGGTCGGCTAATTTACCTTTTATCTGCGTAAGGGATCCGTCTTTTTCTACCACAAACTCAACCATGACCTTGCCGGCCACTTGCTCCTTCAGCGCATCCTCGGGATACAGTACGCTTTCCTGCATATACTTAGTGAGGGCTTCCATACCACCGGGGAAGGCAGGCGGCACATCGCATTCGTCGGATTTGGTCAGGGCAGATTTTCCGGCTTTCTCTTTTGCCGGATCGGGTAGGCTATCGGGCAGCGAAAGTGTTTGCTCAAAATGGGTTTTAGGACTGAATCCCTGATTTTCAATAGCATTTGCGAATGCAGGTACCTTTTGGAACAATACCACAAAAAGTGCAGTAAGGGGAAGCAAAAGAGCATAACGCAGGGCCTTGGATGGGGTGGAGTGACATTTCATCAGCATCATAATTCGCTGTTTTAGAGGTGATTGATAAAAATGATGTGCGAGGGCAATCGGCAGTCCGGACTGCGATTGCCTTATCAACAAAAGGCCATATTGTTTGCGATCGTTATAATGTGTGGCTTCGGCATCAGCAAGATACTCATGTAAGGTGCGCATGGTCATCCTGTACCAATGCATCAAGGGATGGAACCAAAAAATGATACAAAAAAGCGAAATCAACAGCACATCAAGACTATGTCTCCCGCGCAAGTGCGCCTGCTCATGCGCCAGTAGTAAGGCCGTTTCAGGGTCATGTACATTGGGACTGAAATGTTTGGGTACCACAATCCATTGCCAAAATGAAAACGGCTTAGATATGACCGCAGAGCGATAAACCATGATGCCCTGTGGCAGCGGAACGGGCTCTGCTCCCCTGATGATACGCGCCAACTGAAACCCGCCCCACAACAACCTGAGGGTTGCAACCACCGCACCTGCCCCATAAATGATCCAGATCATATAATGGTCGGTGATGGGTTTAGTTGCCACATCCACCTGTTGCAGACCTACACTGACCACAGGCAGGCTTACAATCGGAACGCCAGCCTCGTCCCTGGGCAAAGCAAGCCAATCCGTTCCGAGGGAAAGCGCTACGCCTAAGACGAGGGTACCGAGCAAATAGGCCCGATTGGCGGAGAAAAAGGTTTCGCCGCGCAGCAATACATGATAAAACAGCGCGAAAAAGCCCCAACAAAGGGTGAGTTTGAGCAAAAAGACAACCATAGCTTGATGCTTTTATTTGTCCAACATTTTTTTCAATTCTGCTATTTCCGCCTCACTTAACTGCTCCGCTTCGGTCAGTTGCGACACCAAACGGGTAACAGATCCATCAAAATAATCGCGCAGGAGCGCCCCCAGAGAACGGGTTCCGTATTCTTCTTTTGGGATCAAAGGGAAATACTCATAGGTTTTGCCGTACGCTTTATGACCAACATATCCTTTTTTCTCCAAGATGCGCACTACGCTTGAAATGGTGCTATGGGGTGGCTTGGGTTCCGGCATTTGTGCCAAAATGTCGCTGACCGTACAGCGAGCAGCCTCCCAGATGTAAAGCATGATTTCCTCTTCTGCCTTGGTGAGTTTTTGCATGGGTATTTTGCAGATTTTGTTTGATCCCGGCCTTGGGTTCTCATTACTGGCACAAAGGTGCAGCCGATGTTTCAATTATGCAACTATTTTTTAAGTTTTATAACGTAAATTTACGTTGTTGCGATTTTACGGCATCGAATACTTGGTTTAAGCAGGCATTAGTGGGCTGTCAACAGAGTAGCACTTTTTTATGATACAAATATCTAATAATCAAAGTGTTGTCGCATTATCACTTCAGCAGATTTTCTGCCTCACTTGGTCATTTCATTTTTGTACACGGTTCCGCCCTTCATCACAAAAACTATATTTTCCATAGTCCTGATATCTTCCAGCGGATTGCCTTCCACGGCCACGATATCCGCCCACTTGCCTGCTTCGATACTGCCAATACGGTTGTCCCATTTGAGCATACGTGCGGCATCAATGGTCGCGCTGCGCAGTATGGCTAAGGGCGGCATGCCGGAGCGGGTAGCCATAAGGCCAAATTCCAGATTGCCCTTGCCGTGAGGGCAAACGCCCGAATCGGTTCCAAAGGCTATGTTTACGCCCTTGCGATAGGCCCTTGATAGGGTTTCGCTCAACATTGGCCCCATGTTCAGGGCTTTTTTGCGTACTAATTCGGGGAAAAAGCCTGTATTAACCTTTGCGGAATCCGTTACGGCCCAGCCTGCCGTTAGGGTAGGTACCAACCAAGTGTCGTATTGCTTCATCAGATCCAGGGTGCTATCCGCCGCAAAGGTGCCGTGTTCAATACTGATTACGCCTGCCCTTACGGCCCTCCGTATGCCCTCATCGCCATGCGCGTGGGCTGCCACATCCACCCCGAAATCCCTTGCGGTTTGTACAATGCTGGCCAATTCATCTGCTGCGTAGTGCGGCAGGCGCCCATCCCTGGCAAGACTGATGACCCCGCCAGTGGCAGTTACTTTGATGACATCGGCCCCGCGCTTTATTTGGGCACGAACCGCTTTTCTGCACTCATCCGGGCCATCAGCAATGCCGCTTTCCGGCATGGGTGGGTCATAAAGGCCGGGTTTTGCACCTGTTTCGCTGTCACCGTGGCCACCCGTGGCGCTTACAATGCGCCCGGCGGTCAGGATGCGGGGGCCTTTTCCCCAGCCTTTATTGATGGCGTTGCGGAGGGCAATATTTACACCGGTGCCACCCAGGTCGCGCACCGTGGTAAAGCCCCCCAAAAGGGTGCGTTCGGCATAGGTCATAGCGCGAAAGGCTATGTCCGCATCGCCAATTTCGTATTTTTCCGCGTAAGTTTTTCGGTTGAGTTCAAATTCCAGATGGACATGGCAATCAATAAGCCCCGGGAGCACGGTTTTGTTTTTCAGGTCAATGAGTTTGGCTTCTTTGGGTGGGTTTTGGTAGCCCTCGGCTACTTGTACGATGCTATCTTTGTGGAGGATGATGGTTACGGTTTTGCGCATGGTGCCGCTTTTGACATCAAGCAGTTGGCCACAATGCAGGTAACTGGTTTGGGCAGTGTTTTTGTATAATAAAAACAGGGTAAAAAAAACAGAAAAAAAATAGCGCATGATACGAGACGGAGTGGTATAGATAGTGGGGGGCAATATCCTAACTTTATGGGAATTCATGTGTGCTCCGGGGAGAGAAGCTGTGTTGTTTTTATAAACATTCTGCAAGAGGATGGTCTAACTTTGGATTTCACTACTTCATTTTGCTACTTTTGCGCCCAATTGAAGAAAAATATGGCCGCAAAGCAAAAAATTACGACCACACAGGGCGCCAATCGCCCACCTGCATCACCTCAAAAAGGGGCTGTCGCGCCGGTTTTTGAGCGCACCAATACTTTTCAGCCCGGTTTTTGGGCCAATCATTGGCTGGCTGCTGTTTTGTTAATGGCTGTGCCATTTGTCCTGTATGCAGCTACCCTGGGTTTTGGCTACGTATTGGATGACGAAATGGTGATTCAAAAAAATGTATTCACCCAAAAGGGGTTTGGCGGCCTTCGCGATATTTTCCGGTTTGATAGTTTTATGGGCTATTTCCAGAAAAAAGAGAGCCTTTACCTGTTGGAAGGAGGCCGCTATCGTCCTTTGTCATTGGCTACTTTTGCCATGGAAGTGGGTTTTTTTGGCAAGGAAAACCCTAATTTGCCCTATATAAGCCACTTTTTTAATGTGCTGCTGTATGGATTGAGCGGGGTGCTGCTGTACCGGATCCTGTTGGGCCTTTTTCCCGTTCGCGAGGGCGGTCGTTGGTATTTCAGTTTAGCCTTTGTGGCTTCTTTGCTTTTTGTTTTGCACCCCTTGCATGTGGAAGCTGTGGCGAACATCAAAGGGCGCGACGAGATTTTGGCGCTGCTCTTTAGTTTGGCATCATTGTACGCTACCCTGAAATATTTTGATACGGGCCGCACGCGGTGGATGATTACTTCGGGCCTGTTCTTGTTGTTAGGGCTTTTTGCCAAAGAGAATGCCTTGACTTTTTTGGCGGTGATCCCCTTGACGGTGGTGTTTTTTACCAACGTCGGTACCTCAAGGGCCTTAGTGGCAGCCATACCGCTTTTGGTAGCGGCGCTTGTGTTTATCGTGATCCGTTTAAGGGCACTGGGTTTTATGCTGGATCATGGCAAGGCTATGAATGACCTGATGAATGATCCGTTTTTGGGCATGAAAACGGGCGAGAAACTCGCTACGACCTTCCTGACCCTTGGCTGGTACATCAAATTGCTATTTTACCCGCACCCTCTGACGCATGACTACTATCCCTATCATGTGCCTAAGGTAGCCTGGTCTGACTGGCGTGCCATAGCCTCTTTGGCAGGCTACTTGGCCATGGGTACATGGGCCGTACTCAACCTGCGCAAGCGCAAAGTGGCCGCATGGTGCATCCTGTATTTTTTGCTGACCCTGAGTATTGTATCCAATTTGTTCGTATCCGTAGGTACTTTTATGAATGAGCGTTTTGTGTACATGTCCTCAGTCGGTTTTTGTGTCCTGGTAGCCTGGTTTTTATGTCGGCAAGTGCCTGAGTGGTTCAAATCAAGGGCTGATCAGTGGAGTATTTTGGGGACGGGCCTTTTGTTGTTGTTGGCAGCGGGCTATGGGTGGCGCACTTTTACACGGATACCGGATTGGAAGGATGCCCCGTCGCTGAACCGCTCTGCCGTAAAAGTATCAGAGGGCAGTGCCCGTTCGCATGTGTTTTATGTCACCTCGCTGTACCAGATAGATTATCGGCAGGAGAACCTCAGCAAAGAAGAAAAAGAACGCTTGGTCACGGAAATGGAATATCACCTGAACCGTGCCACAGAAATAAACCCGAACTATGGTGCTGCTTATCAGATGAAGGCCGGAATTGCAGCTGCACGCTTTGAGTTGGATCATCAATTGGACAAACTGTTCCATGAGTTTGACATTATTTTGGAACATACTCCTTACAACAAAGATACCCGTAAATTTCTGGCAGACTATATGAAATACTTAGATGGCTCCAATGCCGACAAATACATGGCATTCTGCTATCGGACGGGTTATGAGTTCTTCTTTAAAAAGAAAAACGATACCAAATCAGCCCTCGAATTCCTGCAATACGGCATTGACCGTCAATACGAGGACATTCGCCTGTTGGAAAGCGCAGCAGAAGTTTACCAAGCTATGGGCAATACCGCAAAGGCACAGGAGATGCAACAAAGGGCGCAGGCACAAAAATAATTTCCGGTCATTTTCCACAACAACAACCTCAAGTTATTACCGTGAAAGTAACAGAACATTTTGAGAAGGAACAAGGCAAAACATTGGTATCCTTTGAAGTGCTGCCGCCCCTGAAAGGCGGGGGTATGCAGGCCATATTCAAGACGCTGGATGCGCTGATGGAGTTCAAACCTCCGTTTATTGATGTCACTTACCACCGTGAAGAGTTTTTGTACAAAAAACGACAGTCCGGGTATTATGAAAAAACCGCCATCCGAAAAAGGCCCGGCACCGTAGGTATATGTGCGGCCCTCATGCACCGTTATGGTGTGGATGCCGTACCACACCTGATCTGCGGCGGGTTTTCGGTGGAAGAAACGGAAAATGCCCTCATTGACCTCAATTTTTTGGGGATCAACAACGTGCTGGCCTTGCGCGGTGATGCGCGCCAGTTTGAGGACAAGTTCACGCCAGAGGAAAATGGCCACAAGTATGCGCTGGATCTGGTGCGCCAAATCGCAGGTATGAATGAAGGGCGCTATTTGGATCAAAATATCCAGAATGGCGAACGAACTGATTTTTGTATAGGCATAGCGGGCTATCCTGAAAAACATTTTGAGTCGCCAAATATTTCCACGGACCTGCATTACACCAAAATGAAAGTGGATGCCGGTGCAGATTATATCGTGACACAGATGTTTTTTGACAATGCCAAATTTTTTGACTTTGTTGCCCAATGCCGAAATGTGGGCATTAATGTGCCCATTGTGCCCGGCCTGAAACCGCTCACAAAACAGTATCAACTGAACTCCATACCCCGCAAGTTTTTTGTGAATATGCCCGATGATTTTGTCAGGGAGGTGCTAAAAGCCAAAGATGATGACAGTGTAAAGCAAATTGGTATCGAGTGGTGCATACAGCAAAGCAAGGAGCTGAAAGCCGCAGGTGTTCCCTGTATCCATTACTATACCATGGGCGACACCGAGACCACAAGGGCCATCGTCAGCAGAAGTTGATTCCAGCACATTATCACATTCTCTCAAATTATCACATTATCATATTCCTCCACATTATCACATTGTCTCACATTATCACATTTCTCATCAAGCCTATAATTGTTTGATTACGCACGCCCTCATACTAAGTTTTCTGACTGCTTTTATGCTGACTTATGTCATCATACCTGTCATTATACGATTTATGCGGGAACGCAAATTTTTGGATCGCCCCAATGAGCGCAGCGCACATGAAACGCCTACACCTTCCTTAGGCGGAATAGGGATTTTTGCAGGCACCATTTGTGCCATGACCCTCTGGACTCCAATTGGGGCATTTGCCGGATTACAGTATATCCTGGCCGCTTTTGTGCTGATTTTCCTGATCGGTGTAACGGATGATGCTATGCACCTGTCACCTGTGAAAAAGTTTTTGGGGCAATTGTTGGTTGCTGTCATTCTTGCCTATAAATCAAATATTCGCCTGACCAGTTTTTACGGATTTATGGGGCTATATGAATTGCCCGAACTATTGTCTTTTTTGGTATCAGTAGTGGCCATCGTGGGCATTATCAATGCTTTTAACCTGATTGATGGCATCAATGGTCTTGCCGGAAGTGTTGGCTTGTTGGCTTGCCTGACCTGGGGTGCATGGTTTTATTCCGTGGATGCTTTGGCTTTGGCGGTGGTTGCTTTTGCTCTTGCAGGCTCAATAGTGGCATTTCTGAAGTATAATTTTACCCCGGCCCGCATATTTATGGGCGATACTGGCTCTTTGTTGATTGGTACGGTATGTGCCATTCTGGCCATACAATTCATCGAAATGAATTATAAAATTGCGGATCCCTCGCCGCTTCGTTTCGGGGCAGCCCCCGCCATCGCCGTAGCGGTGCTGATCATTCCTATTTATGATACGCTGAGGGTTTTTGTGCGGCGGGCATTTCAAGGGCGATCCCCTTTTTCACCCGATAAAACGCACATACACCACCTGATGCTGGATTTGGGCCTCACGCACATGCAGACTACGGCCTGGTTATTGGCTGCCAACCTGTTGTTTGTGCTTTTGGCCCTGTATTTCAACAATTGGGGGCTAATGCCCGTATTAATTATCATTTTAAGCCTGGCCATTTTGCTAACCTCCTTGCTGCAACGGATAAAACACAAAGGGTCAAATTAAGTCCCTACGCCTGTTTTCGATACCCCTGACCTGCTGCAAATGGATGAGACACAACATGTTTCGCAACTTTTCCGCATAACATTACACTTAATTGCACATTTTCCGTTCATTTGCGGGCGGCTAAGTATTTATCTTTGCTGTTGTTTAATCATATCGCAATTACCTCTTTTTACTCGTGCTTATGCCCGAAACCACAATCGCCTCACCTGAAATATTGGCCTCTGCTTACAGTGGCGCCGCGCTGGACTGGCTCTTTTCGCTCCCGTCATTGCCCGTAAAGGCTGACCTCAGTGCCCTGGATGAACAAATTGCCATCCCCTGCATACATGAGCTGGTACAAAATCGGAATTTTGACCTGCTCCTTCAGGCCAATCATCCGGCGAGCGAATGGCTCAACCACTTCTACTTTGAAGCCCGAAATCGGGAAAAAGTATTTGGAACGCGGAACCTTGGCATTGGTTATCCCTTGGTTATGGCCCGTTTGGGCAGCACGGAAGTGGCTGCACCACTTTTTATCTGGCAATTTTCCTTAGAGCCCCACGCCTCCAATGTGGATACTTGGACCATGCAACGTGCCGATCAGCACCTGGTGCAGCCCAACTATCCTTTGTTTCATCTCGTGGACAATTTGTTCGCAACCGAGTTTTCCAAAAAAGCAGAAGAACTGGCGCTTGGCCGGCAGGTAAATGCCGCCGAATTGGGTGAACTGGCAGAAGGGATCAGGCTGATATTGGGCCTGGTAGAAGATGGCTTGCCCATGAGCGTGCAATCCTGCCCTCCGCTTACCGAAGTACAATCCATTATTGCAGAGGGCCGCTTGCGCTGGTCAGCCGTGGTGGGCATTTTCCCTACCTTGCCCCGCACCACCATCACCGAACCGCCCAGTGTGGCCCCGGATCTGCCTGCCGAAGGTGCCGAGTGGAAACATCCTTTTACCATGTTGCCACTTGACCCCTCACAGCGCAAAGTGCTGAATACCGTGCAGCACAACGCACTCACCGTAGTGGAAGGCGCCAGTGGCACAGGCAAAACCTATCTGGCTTCAGCCATTGTGATGAACGCCCTTAGCAATGGCAAAAAATGCCTTGTCGTATCCAAAAGTATCAACTCCCTGCGCCGCGCCCAAAAATTCATTCTCGAAAAAGGCTTTGGCGACCTCTCCTTTGTCGTGAGAGACATCGTTAGCGACCAGCCTATGCTGACCGATATGCTGCGTATGACGGCAGACAACAAAAATAAAGCAACCTATGATGAGGAACTGTTCAAAAGCGTTTTGAACAAGGTTTTTAGGGAGCAGAAAAAATTGGACCTCGCCTGGGATGAATTGCACGCGCCCATTTTTGGAAACCAAAACTTCACGGACACCGTAGGCCAATACCTGCGGGCCAATCGCACCGAAGGCAAAGAACTACTGCTCAGCCAACTCAACCCACAGGATTTTGAATTTTCAGAGGCAGAATATGAAGGTATAGTTCAGGCCATCTATGCCAGTGAGCCCCTGTTCAGGCGTTTCCCTACCCTTACCCATCCCTTGGGCCGTTTGAATGACCATATTTTTGGCCAATACAGCAATACAAAAGGATTGGAATGGACGGAAAATCAGGTCAACCAATTATTGAACAAAGCGACAGATCTACACCACCGCTATATCAGCAAAACCAATGATTATGCCGAAGCCCTGCTGGATCATTATGAACAGTATTACAGTGAACTTTCAGGGTTTATCAAGCGCATCCGAGATGGTTTGGAAGATGGCGTTACGCGCTTTGGAACTGATTTCGAGAGCGCTATTTCCACAACCGAAAAACTGTACGGTGTCTTTTCTGATAAGTACAAGGAAATCATAGCCGCCAAGGAAAAAATCAGTCAAATTTTTGATGATATGCGCAAGGTGTATGCCCTGCGCCGATATTTTGAATTTGATTTTCCACCCGGTTTTGATGCCAAAAACATCAAAAAAGCATCAGAACTGACCAAGGATTTTGAAGCAGCCCTTAAAATGTGGCGGCGAAAAATACCCTCCTTGGTGCGTGAAGATGTACGGCGCCTGAATGCCAAAAGCATCCATACTGACCTGGATTATAGAGAGCAGATCAAAGAGTTGGAAGGCGGCTTAGACAGCTACTTAGAAGATTTCAATGCCTCCGGCTTGTATGGAGAGGCACAGCGCCATGAAATGCTCACCATCCCCAAACGCCAGGAGTTTCTGGAAGATCTTATCCTGCGATTGGAAGACACGCGTTTCTACCTCCGTGATTTTGATGATTTTTACATTTGGCAAAAGCACTGGCTGGCCCTTGCACCGCCGCAACAAAAAGTAGTGCGGGCACTGTGCAAAATAAAACCGCGCAATTGGAAAGCCGCTTTTGAGAGCTGGTACCTGCATCACCTGCTCCAAAACAAATTTGCGCCCAGCATGCAGTGGGATCGTGCTTTGCTGGAAGGCTACAGCCAAAGCCTGCGTGAACTACGGCAAATATTGCCCAATCAAATCAGTACCATCTGGCAGGCGCGCAAAGTGAAGGCCCTGAAAGGAATGAAATCGGCCAATGCCTTTGCCTTTAAAACCTGGTTTGGCAAAAACAACCGGAACCTCAGCGCCCAACAACGCGCAGAGCAACTGTTCAGGGAACATATTGTGCCATTGACCGAAACCCTGCCCGCCCTCTTGGTCACACCACAGGTGGCCTTGGATGTGGTACAACTGTCAGGCATCACTTTTGATCTCGTATTAGTGGATGAAGCGCACAACATACCCAAACAGGAATGCTACCACTTGTTCGAAATGGCCAAGCATTTGGTCGTTTTTGGTGATGAAAAACAAGATATGACGCCTTTTGCTCAAGATGACTTCTTGGAATTTTGCAAAGGCATAGGCGCTACCACTCACCAATTGGAATACCAGCACCAGGATAGCCCTGAAGCCTGGGTGCGCTTCAACAAGGTAGCCTTTGGCACACCTTTCAAACGTTTGCCCAGCGGACGTAACCCCATGGAATCCACCAGCGTAGCTAATGTAGAAGGGCGGTATGACGAGGCACTTGGCACCAATGAGGCCGAAGCCCGTCAGATTATTGACTGGTTAAATGTAATTGAACAAACCCCGGCCAAAACGTATCCGGTGGTGGGCATTGCCTGCGCTACTGTACAGCAGCGCGACCTCATCGCATCACAGCTGCTCAAAATCAGGCAGCGCAAAGCACCCGGGTACGAGAAAATTCAGCAGATGCTGCTCAGTGGCCTGGGCGTATATCAGTTTGCTGAATTACAAGGCCAACACGTGGACATTTTGCTGGTATCCCTTACCCACGGTGTGACCGATGCCTCCGGTAGCCTTACACGCCACCTGCATTTTTGGAATAGCCAATTGGGTTTCAACCAATTGCATGTGCTACTTACCCGCGCCACACAAAAAATGTTCATTGCGCACTCCATCCCCTCAGGGCTTTATTCCGTATTGGCCGCAGATAAAAACCACCTTGGTACCTGTGTGCTGTCCCTGTTGGTCAGCTTTGCAGAGCATTTAGAAAAAGGAGAGCAGGAAGCTGCGGAAGAGCAATTGCTCCACATGCGTGCGCTGCTGAACTATCCAGACCACAATTACCCGGTCTCTACTTTAATGGAAGAGGTTGCCATTGCGCTTCGCCCCTATTTTGACAGCAGCCAACTGCGCTTCAACACCATGGCGGCGGGCATGCGCGTGCCCTTGTTGCTGGAAGCCAAAACAGCCGAAGAGCACAATAGCGTATTGTTCTTTGACGGCGTGCTTACCCATGCCGACCAGCCCAGTTACGAGTGGGAGGAAAAAGTACGCAACTTCTTCAAACGCAACAACATAGAACCCGTGCCAACCCTTGCGGCCAATTGGTGGAAAAGCCCAAAGCAGGAAGCGCGGAAATTGGCCAGCAGGTTGTTGAAAAGGGGGGAAGCGTAGCACCATGTTCGCCAATCGCCTCGCCGCCCCCTTTGCCCTACTTGCCCTGTTCTTTCTGTACTTGGCTTGGAAGCTGGACTACAGCTGGTCCTGGTGGATCATACCCTTTGTACTCATTACGGCAGTAATCATCATCTTTGAGCAGGAAATCAACTGGTGGTGGTACAACAGGAATACCCCGGAATTGGAGCCGGAATTGACCAAATTGCTGGAAAAACGCCACCATTTTTATCAAAACCTGCCTGATACAGAAAAAAAACGCTTTCGCGAGCGCTTGGTGCTGATCCGCATGGGTACGGATTGGATGCCCTTGGGCTGGGGCGAAGACACCGAACGCCTGCCACCGGATGTGGAACTGGCGCTTTGTACCCAACATGCCATGCTGACCCTGCACCGCCATGATTTTTTGTTGGAGCAGTTTGAAAAAATCATTGTCTATCCCAAGCCCTTCCCATCCCCGGAGCACCCTTACCCGCATGCATCAGAGCTTTATACCGAAGATGGTTGCCTTATTTTTTCGGCCGAACATGTGATGGCAGCCTTCCTTAACGGCGTTACGTACTTTAATGTAGCCCTGTATGAGTACGCGCGCGCTTTTGTGCGTACCCATCCCGATGAGCATTGGCCTACATTCCCTAATCCTGAAGCCACCTGGGCTGATCTCCAGCAGATCAGCGGTTTTTCAAAAGAACAGATAGAATCTGCTACGGGAATTATCGGTGCCGAACTGATAGCGGTAGCTATTCATCACTATTTTTGCTACCCCACTCAGTTTCAAGGAGTTTTAAATCCAGATTTTGTTGTCTTTGGCAGGATATTTGGCCCAAAATAATTTTCTTTTCTCCTGTTCTAAACACCGCTTGGTTTGTTGTGTTTCTTATACTGCATTGCAAGTCATTGCTAAATTTTACGCCATGAAAAAGTTTTTCTTTCTTTTTTTGCTTTATACAGTAGCCCCATTTGCAGCATTTACCCAAAAAATAAATGACCTGACAGGTATCAACGTGCGGGCAACCGACCTTGAGGCGCCCAAACGGCGCTTTACCTGGGTGCGTGAATTTCATGACTGGAGCACGGATATAGGCTTCCCCAGCCCTTGGAGCGATACAGCTGCCCGTACAGCCCGCCTGCTGGATCCCTACAAGCCGGATATGTGGAAAATATCATGGTCTCCTTCCTATGACCAAACCAGTATTTTTTTGAATTATGACGAATATTACTCCAACCTGAAAGGCCGGGTAATTCCTGTGCTCAAAGGCGTGGCACCCATTTCACGGGGAATCATCAACTACCCAACGGGCTGTGGATCAGTATCGCCCATGGAGCAAAAGCCGCTGCCGCCCAACGGCAGCTACCTTAACAATACGGGCAACTGTGACTTGCCGGAAGAAAACCAAATCCCTCCCCGTTTTCAGCAGGTGAGAGCCGAACCCTGGTTTTCTCATGCCCATTGGATGTCCCTTTTTGCCGCAAAATTTGGGGCACCCAGCGTCTGGGACTCCAATTTCGTTAGTCAATACTTAGTGCCGGAACACCCCAAGGCATTGGGTCTTAATACCGTAAAATATTTTGAGGACAACAACGAGCCTAATAAAACATGGTATGATCGCGCCATTGGACTGAACAAGTTTAGCCCAGATGACCATACCCTTTGGTATTTTACCCCGCAGCAGTATGCCGCTATGTTCAGTGCCGATTATGATGGCCATGCAAGTACGCTCTCAGTGGATAATAAGCCATTAGGGGTGGTAAATGTATCGCCAAACAACAAATTCGTTATGTCCGGCCTCGCTGGCTTACATGGTAAATACGTGGAGGAAATGAAGGAGTTTTGGCTGAATGCTCCCGGTGATTCGCGCCGGCCTGATGGCTCTATTCCTGAGTTTGTTGCCAATTTTCACCATTATTCCAATGATAGAACCGCACTTCAACAGACAAAAGAAGATTTTTTCGCTCCCCAGGGGGAATACAATAACTACACGGATATTTTGCTCAATGTGTTTGGCAAAGGCGTTTCACCGGAAGCCGATAACTTGCGCAATAAACTGCGCTGGATGCGGGATACCCTCGAAGCAGCATTTGGAGATAAAATAACGGAGTATTGGTACAGTGAATTCGGATATGACTCCTATCCTGATCCGGATAAAAACTTTTCAGGCGTTGACGTCCCACTGATCAAAGGCGCAAACGGTGAAGTCGTTGATGTACAAACCGTACAGGCACAATGGATTATAAGGGGTGTTTTAGAAATAGCGGCCTCAAAAGCTATTGATAAAGTGATGCTTTTTGAATTGCTGGACCATTCAGAGTTTGATCCTTCCACTTATGCTTATTCGGGCCTGCTGACCCGTGATGGCAAAGCCAAACATGCATGGTATTATATGATGGCCCTGAAATCTGTCATGGGCGAGCATGAGTTCAATAGAGATATCATAAATGGCGAACAAGGTTTTAGCGTTAGCCCCAAAGGAAACCCTGCAGGCCAATTACCAAGGGTGTATGAATTTATAAAAGATGATAAGCGCATTTTTGCTATTTGGTCACCCACGCATGAGGCAATACGTTATACCACCTCAATCACATTGCCCGCTAACCTGCCCCTGAATGGAAAAGCAACACTGGTATTTTTGGAAGACCTTTGTGAACAAGGCCGGAAAGTGGATTGGTCCGTGCATGTAAATGGCCAAACTATCGAGGATATTCCGATTAGTGAAACCCCCGCCTTTATCATTATCAATGAGGCCTGGACTCAGCCAAATCTTCCGCCCGTTAAGTTCCTGGCCGCCACGCCACAATGCTGTGGAGCGGTTAGGTTG
This sequence comes from uncultured Saprospiraceae bacterium, assembly GCA_964539805.1. Classification (GTDB taxonomy): domain Bacteria; phylum Bacteroidota; class Bacteroidia; order Chitinophagales; family Saprospiraceae; genus M3007. Next base: position 81,475 of record CAZIKN010000010.1, read on the forward strand.
AATTGGCATACTTTCGGCAATACAGAGAACACGCTCATATTTTATCAAAAAGATAACTCAAATGGGCAGATTGTACCTGATTTTCGGTTTGATCAGGCTACTTTGCACAAAAACAACACAGGCCCGAACCGCAACCAGGCATTGGTGACAGGTTTGGAAGCTAACCAGCGATATTATTTCTGGGTGTTCCCCATTGATCGAAACGGTCAACCACAACTCAATTTACTTGATTCCGCCAGCCGTACCTCCGCCCTTAGTTCAGACTGCGCCAATTGCCTAATCAAAATTAGAAGAGATCAAATCAATACCGATCCTCGATACAATGACTTTGTACCACAAACAGCGAAAAACATGGTAGATGAAGCCAGTGAAATGTTCGGGGCAAATGATTCAATACTGACTTGCGCCAAAATATTTGACCCAAATCCCAAATTTACTTATCAAGGGGTTGGCGGCAATGGCTTTAACGGCTGGGGGGCTGATGCCTGGATCAATCCCAATCCCGGCATCCTTCAATTGATCCCGGATCTCAATAAAATATTTGTAACATTTGACCATCCTAAAAAGATCAGAAGCCTCTATATCCAGGACTGGTATGGCAATGGGCGCGTGACCATAGAATACCAAGATTGTTTCTGCAAAGAGTGGAAAGTGTTCAAAGTAATTGAACTGGAAGGCGTCGCCCCGGGCAAGTGGATTATTGACACTGAATTGCCCCCCGTAACAGTTAAGGCTTTGCGATTTTCAAAGGCCAAATCAGACGCCGTTATGCGGCAATTTTATATCTGCGGCGAAGATGTCAATTGTGGCACCAAACCCGGAAAAGTAAAATCCCGAAATGTGGCTTTAACCCCAATAAATCCTACTGAAATCCGCAGCAATTCCGCCGCGCTTGCCTGGTCAGCGGATATTGAGGAAGAAAATTCTGAACAGGCCACTTTTTTTCAGACCTATGAAGTGAAAATCGGGACGCAATACGATGCTGCCGGAGCGATAATGAACCCGCGGGTTTGGAAAATCAATACATCGGCACAAGACCCCCTGGCGATAGTGCGCATAGATGATCTGAATCCAGGAACAAACTATCATGCAGAAATTCGGCCTATTCCGCTCGCTGATCCTTGCGAATCCCAGACGACTACACCTGGTGTGAAAAAAAGTAGTTTTCGAACGGATTCCGTGATCGTTCGCAAGCAGCAACAATCTGCTAAGCGGAATGAACAAAACTCGTTTACCATAAAAACAATCCCGAACCCGGCAAATGACATATTGCAAATTAGTATTAGTGATGGCAATGTTGCCGAAATAGCGATATATAGTACTGATGGCCGCTTGTGCCTGAAACAATCCGTTACTCAATGGGAAACCATAATACAGTTGGATATTAGCCAATTGCCACCAGCAGCCTATTGGGTCAGGGTGCAAAGAACTGATGGCGTTGCACGGGTGGCCTTTTTAGCAAAAGTGGCACCTTAAACGAATAGCCCATCCAATATTCTTCAAGGACGCCTACAGTGCATACCTCAAACTTATCCTGACCATTTGTTATGACAAGTCCATCAACAATAACTCAAATCAAGAATACCCACCACACCTATATATATATATGGTGCAATTTGCAGGCAGGATTGTCATGTTTTGGGGGAGGGAGTGGAAAAAAATAAAAAAATAAGTATGCTTTTATTCTTTTAAGTAATTGATTATTAAATATTTAAGAAGACTATATTGGATAATTGCCCCCTGTAGAGGAAAAAATATTGATAAAAAAATGAAAAGGCTATTGCAGAAATAAAAAGTTGTTATACCTTTGCGCCCGCTTTTGATGGTTACGGCAGTATATTG
>CAZIKN010000011.1:0-55695 GCA_964539805.1 uncultured Saprospiraceae bacterium
GCAGGTTGCCGGCCACACTACTGTTGCTAATGGAGTTGTTGAAATCAAAATCACCACCCCAGGAGAAACCGTTGGTCGGGGTGAGCAATATTTCCACCATGATCTTTTGAGGGTCATTGGGGTCAGGCCGGGGTTTGACCGAAACAAATTTGTAGGTGCCAAGCCCGTTAAGGTTGCGGATGGTTTTGTCAAAATTGCTTTGAATATAGGGCCAATTGGGCTGTAATGCTATGGCTTGTGCCAAACGCTCCGGTTTTACCACAAAAAAGGTGTCTGCCGTTACAAAATAAAGCCCGTTTATTGTTGCTTCCTGCCTGAAAGAAGCAATTTCCGGGTTTACCCCTTCTTTGATGATGATGTTGCTGATCAGGTAGGTTTGGTGCATCAGGGAGTCAGAGGGCGTCTGTACCTCTACTGTGATATTGGAGCGTGTACCAGTAGTGTCAGCATTATATTGTACAAATGTGGGGTTGAAATAGGCATATCCGCGATTTTTGAGCTCCGTGGTAATGCGCACTTTTTCCGCATTGAAGAGCACTTCATCCAAAGGCTCATTGCGGCGAAGCAGGCTGCCGCCAGCCGTCATGTACAAGATTTGCCGAACCAAACTATCGCGGCTGTGAAAAAAAACGGAGTCAATCGTGAAACGCTTTCCCAGATTGAGTTGATACCGAACCCCAATCTTGTGTTTGCCAATGGTGTCAGTTTCATAAACACAATTGGCAAAAAAGTAGCCGCGTTTTTGCATGGCACGCTCTAAGTTGGTAGCCGTGCGCTGGGTCAACAATGGGTCATAGATGACAGGGGCTTCCGCTTTTTTGTTGATGATCCACTTGGCCAATTTATGGCCTTTTTCCTTGGCTGCCCTGTCCTTAAAAGCGTGATAGAGCCAAAGCCGTATGGGGAAGCGCTGCAAGATGGCGCGCCGATTGGGTTTTTGTTTCACATAGCCCCCCAATTCGTACAACAAGGGCGTACGGGCTGCGATATTCAATTTTTTTTCGGCCTTCAGCTCTATGGTATTTTTCCAAAGCAGCCTTTCCCCTTTGGTTTCGTCCAAATGCTTCGTAACATTGCACGCGCTCAGCGAGAGCAACAGGCAAAGGGCTGTTGCCGCCGCCGTCCACCTTTGGCTTATGGCCATTATGTGCCAACTGCCCACCGTAAACCGTAATTGATGATCCATGATTTCACAAAATCAGGTAAAATTCCTGCATGCTTTGCAGCAAAAAAAATATCGGCAAAAGTACCGAAAATTCCTTGTGGAAGGCGAGAAAATGGTGGCAGAACTCCTGCACCAAAAAAATCTCGGTATTCATGCCATTTTTGGACTTGAACGCTGGGCTAAGGATAACGCGGCGCGCTTGCAGCCCCATTATGCTCATTTCTTCGATGTCTCCGAAGGGGAGCTTAAAAAAATATCTGCTTTGATAACGCCCAATAGCGTTTTGGCCGTGGCCGATATGCCTGATAAAGCGCCCGATCTTCAGCTGCCCAACAGCAAACCTTGTTTTTATTTGGATGGGTTACAGGATCCTGGCAACTTAGGTGCCATCCTGCGCATCGCCGATTGGTTTGGTTTCCCTGCGGTGTTTTGTAGCACTGACACCGTTGATGCCTATAGCCCCAAAGTGGTCCAGGCCAGCATGGGTGCCATTTTGAGGGTTAAAACAATGGAGATCAACCTTTTGGATTTGGTCAAGCAATGTCCTGACGCACCCATATCAGGTGCTTTTATGGACGGAGATAGCATTTTTGAACAAAGCTTGCCTGCTCGGGGGCTGATCGTGATCGGCAATGAAGGAAAAGGCATCCGACCAGAAACCGAGGCCCTGCTCACGCGGCGCATCAGCATTCCGCGCCACGAAGAAGGTGGCGCGGAATCCTTGAATGCAGCCATTGCAGCGGGGATTTTGGCTGCCTGGGTACGGCGTTCTTAAAAAGCACGTGCCGCATGGCGATAGACCACGGTGGTCACCACGTGGCCCACTTTGCCCAGCATAGCCGGGTCAATGATGCTCATATTATCCTCGTGAGTATGATGATAAGCGCCAAAATTGGTATTTTCGCCATTGGGCAAGCTGATAATATCCACCGTGGGAATGCGCGTACCGCTCATCACAAAATAGTGGTCATCGGTAATGAATCCCGTTTCTTTTTGAATAAACACATCGCCATAGCCCAACTCGCGGGCAATGCCCCATATTTTGCTCAAAATACCCGGTGCATTTTGGCGGGAATGGCCCTCCATAGGGAAAAGTGCCCCTTTAGCACCAACCATATCAAGCAAAATACCAAACTGAGCCGTATAATTGGGTTTGTGCAGGTTTTTGGACCAATGCTGCGAGCCTAAGCACCAGGTCAGGTAGGTCCTGTCCTGTTGTTGGGCCATGATGCCGGCGGCTGGAGCCTGATCGCGGTCGTCGCCGAGGTCTTCGGCATCAAAAAGGATGAGGTCTATGCCGATTTCCGGCGGAGTGGTTTTGAGGACTCTGGCCAATTCCAGCAACACCCCTACCCCACTGCCACCGTCATCAGCACCTAAAATGGGTTGGTCCTTGCGCTCATCATCCTTGTCCGCCACGTGGCGGCTATCCCAGTGGGCACAGAGGAGGATACGGGTGGGCAGTTCCGGTTTGTGCTGGGCTATGATGTTCACGGCATCCACGGGGCCAAAATAGGTTTGCGCCTTAAACTTTTGCTCAATGACGGTAAGGCCCATACGACGGAACTCAGCCGCCAACCAAGCGGCGCATTTTTTGTGGGCGGCGCTTCCTGGTACACGGGGGCCAAAATCCACCTGTTTTTTCACGTATTGGTATGCAGAATCCGCGTTAAAGGCGGGCACATTTACTTCTACTTTAGGTTTGTCCGGCACGGCAATGGTGGTATCTGGCTTGTTTTTGGGCAAAAAGCGTGGAATGCTAACGGCCACTACGGAAAGCAACATGACCGCAAGAAGGATGTAGGCTAAATTGGGGCGAGAACGAGATTTGCTCATGATAGAAAACAGGGTTAAAATTTTCGCGCAAAGAACGCAATTATCAAGCAGTATCTTGTTTTTCCCATTAGGATCTTCTTTGTCAATGTTGCGTCAAATCTCTAAAAAAAACACAGCATCCCAACAAAAGGCCCGCTTATTCCGTCATAAGGGTATTACGACTAAAAAGTTGATGGCTATGTTTAAATCCTTGTCCTGTAAATGTTTGTATTGCCCTGTTTTATTAATCGCCCTATTGGCTGCAAACAACTCCGCCTTTTCCCAACGGGCATTTCACTGGGGTTTCGTATCAAGGGGTGGCACTTATGCCTTGCCCGTAAACCACCGCTTGTTCAGCGATTTTGATATGATCGAGAATGACATTAGCGCAGGGTATTACCTCGGCGCGGGTGTTTTTGCCCGTTACGATGTGAATCGCTGGTTAGGTGTTTCAACCGAGATGAACTATGGTTTTGCCTCTTTTAAAAAGGGCATGAACTTGGTATGTCCAACCTGCAATTTTATATCGAATGGCAAGGAATACCAACAGCAGTCCGTATTTGCGCCGCTAAAATTACATCTGGGGAAGGGTAAGCAGCCGCTCTTTTCCGGCTTCGTTGGGGGCGGGCCTTTTTTTGCCTTTTTTACAGAACAACAAAGCCTTACCTACCCGGAATTTGAACGCTTTTTCCATACTTATCCTACAGTATATGATGAATATAAACATTACGACCGCGATGTTCGCTGGCAATGGATCCTGAATGCCGGCTTTAGTTTTCGCCTCAACAAACAGACCCGCGTGGGCTTAGAGACCTTGTTTAATCCCAAGCCACAATATGTCATTGAACAAATTGAGGATCAGGAATATCCCGTTTTAATTCGCAGTATTTGTGTTTCCTTATACCATTGTGTGCGTTGAATTTTGCTACCTTTGATCTTGAATTTCAACACTTTTCACTTCTATCTATCATTTATCCATGAAAAAACACTTGTTTTTCACCTTTTTGTTGTTTTTTGTAAGGCTATGTACTTCTTTTGGCCAATCGGTCAATATCGTGAAAGACCTTAATCCCGGAAATGGTTACGGGGTCATCAGTACGGGCGGCGATTTTAGCTCAGTAGGCAACAAAATAGTATTTGCCGGTACCACATCCGGCTTTCCCATTGAACTTTTCACCTCTGACGGCACTGCTGCAAACACTAAAAAGGTCGGTACTGTCAGTGCCGCCGAACCCGAAATTTTTACACCAGCTGGCCCAAGATCTTTTTTTACAGCTTATGGCGCTAATGGAACGGCCTTGTTCCATACGGATGGTTCTAATGTGCAAAATGTAAAAACCTTTTCCAATCCTTATCTTGAGGGTATATTGCCATTAGCCGATAACAAAGTATTGGTCACAGTGGGTACTAGCTTTGGTGAGGAAACCCAACTTTGGGTAGGTACTACAGCGGGGGCTACAAAAATAGCCGATATGGAGGTTAATTCTGATTTCATCGTTGCCTCAAAATTCAAAAACAGCGGGGTATATTTTGAAAAAAGCACCAATTCAATCCAAACACCGCCCTTTTTGTCGGATGGTACCGCTGCCGGCACTAAAACCATTGCAGACTGGATTGCTCCCGTGTTTACTTTCTCTGCCATCAACAGCGCCGTGGGCACTGGGGATCACGTTTTCGTCAGTGGCAACAAGGTGGAAAATGGGTTCCAATTCCGCAAAACCATTTTTACCGATGGGACAGCACTCGGCACCAAAGAATTTGCATTTACGGATGATATTAGGGCTGTTTTCAAGCGCGACTCCGCCGCTTATTTTCTGCTCGGTGAAAGTGATATTAGCTTGTATAATCCTGTAAATAACAAAGTAACAGCTTTACAGTATAACCTATATTATTTTGGCACCTATGTTTTTGATGGTAAAAAGGTCTATTATCATTCCGATGATGGTATTTGGGAAACAGACGGCACCAGTGCAGGCACCAAAAAAATGGATGTCACGCCCCTGGGCAATTCTTTTTACAACCCTCAGATGATCCTTGCCAATGGCACCTTGTATTACACCGTTAGCGGCAGTACAAATTACGAACTTTGGGGCTATAAACTCTCATCCAAAACCAATACCAGGATAACGGATACTTATCCCAAAAACGGACTCATTTTTACACCTATCTTAGCCTTCGTCAATAATCGTTTGGTTTTTTCCAGGTTTACCACCGCACAAGGCACGGAATTGTGGTCCACGGATGTGCTTACAAATGCGTTTGAACCAGAACCATTAGGCTTGCCAATGCGTATTTCACCCAACCCGAGCGCTGATATTGTTACATTGGAGGTTAATGACCTTGGTGGAGATCTGAATATCTTTGACTTGCGTGGTCAGTGCGTTAAACAGGATAAAAATCTTGCTGCTACACATATCTCCCTGCTTGATCTGCCCAACGGAACGTATTGGCTGCATTACCGATTCCAAGGAGTAGTTCGTGTAGCCCAAGTCGTGAAACAATAGACTTATTGCGTTGAAAGCCTGCTATGTACGCATCATAACGGGTTGTATGTATAGATCCAGGTATTTCCGAACTGTATCCGTCATCACAGGTACATGCACAGTTGTTTGTAGTGGTTTTTGGAGCTGCTGTTGTGCCAGCGCAGCCAAATCCTGCACAGTGGTCGCGCAGGATGCCCATTCCGTGGCACAACCAACAGGTGTGCTGATTACTTTGCAGCCAAGATGCGCAGCTTCTGCTAAAACGTATCCAAATCCTTCAAAATCAGCCGTATGTAATAGTATTTTGGCTTGGGCCATGTGCAGTAGCACCTCCTCGCGTGGCATTGCTCCTTTTAGCGCAATGTTTCCCTCAAGGCCCATATCTCGAACCGTCGTTTCTAAAGAAGCACGCTCCGGGCCGTCACCAATAAGCTCCGCGCGCAAGTGAGGGTGTATTTTGGTGACAAGGGCAAGTGCCTGCAACCACAAATGCCAATTCTTGATGGGAACCAAGGCCCCAACGCCTATGATGTCCGTTGGTCGGGATCCGGGATCAGGTAGTTGGCAGGAAAAATCATCCGGATTCAAGCCCCAGGGGATGATGTTGGGTACTGAAATGCCGCTTGATTCCCATAATTTCTTTTGTTGAAAATTGGAAAGCGTTACCAAAATGCTGTTTTGCCGCCAAAAACGTAGGGCCGCTCTATAAAACCCGATATTCACATCCTGCCCCATGAAGGTACAGATATGCTGAATATTCAGCGATGTGGCTACTTGCTGACCAATCAGATAAGGAAGCCCATACCAAAAACTATGCACGGCATCAAAAGGTTTGATCCGGTGCTCTTTTTTGGCATATTCAATTGATTTACAAATGGTTATTGGCTTATTTATCCATTTGTTTTTTCCGCCACAGGGTAAAATGCTTATACCGTGCCAACGGTATTCGCGGGTATAAAAAGGATATTCCAAGGCGACAATAGTGAGTTCAACGCCCTGCGCCACAAGTTCGCGGGCGAAGGATTGTAGCGGCGGAATGCAACTACTGTCCGCTTCATTTTGGGCAAAACCTGGTGTAATAAAAAGTACCCGCATGGGGCCTATGCTGCGGCGAATTGGCGCAAAAAGCGCACATCATTTTCAAACAACATACGGATATCGGGTATATTGAACAGGCGCAACGTCTGGCGTTCAATCCCCATTCCAAATGCGAAGCCGGAATATTCCGTTGGGTCAATACCGCAATTGAGCAACACCTGAGGATCCACCATACCGCAGCCCAATATCTCGAGCCAGCCGGTGCCCTTGGTCAGTCGTCGGGCCTCTTCGGTTTCGGTACCGAGCCATACATCCATTTCGGCAGAAGGCTCTGTAAAGGGGAAAAATGATGGGCGAAGGCGTATTTTGGGCGCTCCAAACATCTCCTGCGCGAAGTGAAACAAGGTTTGCTTCATGTCAGCGAACGAGACACCGCGATCAATGTACAGCCCTTCTACCTGATGGAATTGGGCATGTGAGCGAGCGGAAATGGTTTCGTTGCGGTAAACCCTGCCCGGGGCTATGATTCTAATGGGTGGTTTGCGGTTTTCCATCACGCGCGCCTGCACGGGTGAGGTGTGTGTGCGCAACAAAATCCCGGGAGCATCCACCACATAAAAAGTATCCTGCATGTCGCGGGCAGGATGGTCCTCCGGGGTATTCATAGCCGTGAAATTATGCCAATCATCTTCTATCTCAGGGCCATCAGCCACAGAAAAACCCATGCGCGTGAAAATATCCACGATGCGGTTGAGGGTTAGGGCTATGGGGTGCCGGGTGCCGAGGGGTAGGGGCTCACCGGGTGCGCTGAGGTCATAAGTAGTACTGGCCGATTGTTCAGCGGCGGCCTCGAAGGAGGCTTTCAGGCTTTGGTATTTCTCTTCTGTTTGCTGTTTTAAGGCATTCATTACCTGTCCGAACTCACGTTTGCGCTCGTTGGCAACATTTCGCATTTCGTCCATCAAGGTTTTGATTTCTCCCTTGGCACTTAGGTATTTGATGCGAAACGCCTCCAATGCTTCTGCGTTGGCAGGTAGTTCGGCGGCTACGGCCTCTGCTGCTGATTTTACTTTTTCAAAAATATCCACGCTATGTGATAATGTGCTAATATGGTAATGTGCTAATATGATTTATTCTGCCGCAAAGATCTCCAACAAATTCAAATGCAGATCAGGGAAAATGCTGCTCACCAAAGTATCCTCATGGATATAAATCTGAGGCGGAGCATAAAGACTTTCTTCCGTTAGGGTGAATTGATGCACAGTTTCGTGTTCTGGGTCAAAAATCCAATATTCGCGCACCTGATTTTCCTCGTATAATTGCTTTTTTATGCGCATTTCCTTGGAGGAGTTACCGGGCGACAAAATTTCTACAATCAGGTCGGGTGCGCCAATGCATCCGGCGGTGTCCAATTTGGCTTCATCACAGATCACGCAAAGGTCAGGCTGCACCACTGTGAGCAGTTCTTTGTTTGCTTTGGCCGATTTTTGCCGGTCATAAAGGCGCACATCAAATGGGGCAGGATAAAATTTGCAACGATGCTGTTTGAAAAAAGTGCCAACAGCCAAGGTTAATTCCCTTGAAATGCCCTGATGTTTGCGGTTAGGTGCCGCCATGGGCAATATCTTGCCGCGCACGAGTTCTACCATTTCCTCAAATTTCCAGGTAAGGTAGTCCGCGTACGTGTAGGTACCGTTCAAATCTAACTGCGTAAGATGGGTGATGTTTGACATATTGACTGATTTTGTACACAAAGATAATAATTCTTGGTGATATCGTCATTTGCCTAAAAGGATATTAGCCTTCTACTATGTCTTCGTACACGATTTCGCGATCTACTTTTTCCGGCAAGGGGCCAAATACATTGATCTTGAGCTCAGCCATTTTTCTGCCTGCCTTTGCACAGTCTAAAATGGATTTTTGGTCTAAAAGGGCTGTGAGAAAGCCAGACCAGAAAGCATCGCCCGCGCCAGTCGTATCCTTCACCTCCACGGGGCGTGAAGGCAGGAAATGGAACTCTTTGTCGTTTCCTACCCAGCAGCCTTTTTCGCCTAAGGTAAAGCATACACCTTTGGCACCAATTTTCAAGAAATGCTCTATAACTTCTTTAGGATCAGCGCTTTGGTTTTCATACAGGCGGCCCCAGTCCACGTCACTGATTTTCACCCAGGCCCCATAACGGCAGTATTCAGCCACTATGCGCTTGGCTTCACGGCGATCGGGCCATATTTTTTCGGAATAGTTAGCATCAATGCTCACCTTGCAGCCTGCGCGGTGGGCCTTTTCGGCGGCTTGCAAGATCACGTGCTGTGCCGGGTTTTTGCTGAGGGCAAAACAGGTGGTATGAAAAATGCCAATTTCCTCAAAACGTTGGTAAGGGAACTGGCGGATAGAGATCATGGAATCAGCCCCGCGATAAATCTGAAAATCAGAAGTCGCAGAGGAACGAGTGACCAAAATAAGGGTAGTTGCCTCCTCTACCTGCAAAATGCAGGATGTGTCCACCCCTAATTTTGACACATAGTTGATCAGTACCTTGCCCATGTCATCTTTGCCAACACAAGCAGCAAGCATAGCCTTATTGCCGAGCCGTGCCATGTTCATGGCAAGGTTGGCGGGGCTTCCGCCAGGCAAGCGTTTAAATAATGTGGCCTCGTCAAGCGTCTGCACAAATTCGGCTGTAATAAAATCCACCAAAAGCTCGCCAGCCGATAAAATATCAATGGGTCGTTTCATGTAATTTAGGGTAAAGAATGGGCAAAGAGTTAGCTATTTTCGTTAAAAAATGAATAATTTGATACTTTTTGAGCATCAATGCCGCAATGATACGATGATTTTTTGGCAAACCAAATATCTGTGCAATTCTGTTGTTATCTTCAGTTGAGATCCAGGCACGTACTGAGGTTAGTTTATAGTCAACGCAAAATGGTTTTGAACGATTCGCATCTGTAAATCTATAAAAATCAGGTAAATCCGGGTATAGTTTCTATTTCAACTTCATTCCATATCTTTGCTGCATGTCAGATTTTCATTTACATCATACACCCGATCATGGTCATCACCATCACCATGAGGAGCATTTCCAGCACTCTGAATTTATCACAGATGTCGTCATTGGTATGTCCGATGGGCTTACGGTGCCTTTTGCCTTGGCAGCTGGCTTGAGCGGAGCGGTAGCGTCATCATCCTTAGTGCTCACTGCCGGTATAGCGGAGATTGTGGCTGGCTCTATTGCTATGGGTTTAGGCGGCTTTTTGGCTGGCCAAACAGAGGTGGAGCACTATCAGTCCGAATTGGCGCGGGAATACGACGAGGTGGAACGCGTGCCGGAACGCGAAAAACAAGAAATTCGGGATGTATTGTCGGAATACGGCATCAGCCCTGCCACACAGGAATTGGTGGCCACCGAGCTCGCCCAAAACAAGGACAAATGGGTGGAGTTTATGATGCGCTACGAGCTGGGCCTGGAAAAGCCGGACGAAAAGCGTGCCACTAAAAGTGCCCTTACCATCGGATTGAGTTATGTGGTGGGTGGTTTAGTACCCCTTATTCCTTATTTTTTCTTTGAAAACAGTCGGGAGGGTCTGAAATATTCGGCAGGGGTGACCATTATCTGCCTGCTTGTTTTTGGCTATTTTAAGAGCAGGGCAACGGGACAGCCTCCTGTAAAAGGCGCCTTGAAAGTAACCATGATCGGTGGCATAGCGGCATCGGCGGCCTATTTGATCGCGAGTTGGTTAGGTGGCTAATTTTTAAAGGCAATAATCCCTTTGGGGGTTGCTTTTTCTTAGTTTGGTCACCCGTGCCAAAATTACTTCATGGGTTCTTTGGCGAATGTACAGCTCCCTGAGAACTGAATGCTGAAACCATTGTACGCTTGAGTTATATTACTGATCAGGAGAGCGTATTGTTCCCCTTTTTTCACCCTTAATGGTGCAAGCCAGTTGTTGTCTCCATCATCACTGCAACCTGCATCAGCCGATGTATCTATTTGACGTTTGCGTAACCCTGTCATACCCATACATGGGCTTTTATGGTCTTTTGAATCACCCGCAGCCATGCAGCGTACGATGTCCTTTGAAGAACAATTACCGTCGGGTAATTGATACAATACAAAGTCGTAGTCATCATCTAATGAGTCCGGCACAATAGTAAATAAAAGTTTCCCTTTTTCCGCTATGCTAAAGCGCAGCCAGGTTGAGTTCTTTTCAGCATCGCCAAAATTCGTCCCATTCATAAAACAGGATACCCATTGGGCTTCATTTTCCTTACCTATTCCATTAGCCCCCTGGAAATGCAGGGCTTTTATGCTGTCCACCCAAAAGGCGCTCGTGCAATCAGCATGTTGCTGGGCTAATATATTGGTTTTTAGTGTGATAAGGAACAATACGATAGAAATGTGTTTCATAGTGAAGTGTTGTTTTATAAGGCAAAGATATAAATTTATATCATTAGTACTTGTATTATTTTCTCAAAATGGGATAAAAAATACCCTTTGAACATTGCGTCCAAAGGGCATGATAAATCAAAAATAATTACCATTTTTTAATACACCACCAAGCGTTCAGGTTTGCTCCACATCCGTTTTTCATTGGTATAGTAGAGATAAGCCTGGCTGGCTGAGGCCTCAAAGCAGCCCGCAATATCTGCCCGCAGATCGAGATGCAGTTCACGACGTTCTGCTGCGGGGAGCGATTCAAAGTGGAATACACAATAGCCATCCCACAGTTCATAATAGTCACAGCGCTTTTCCTCCACTAATTTTTTCAGTTGCCAGGGCTGGAGTGAAAGGCCGGATGGAATGCCCAATATGATCATCGGCGAGGCCAAGGCAGCATTGGTAGTATTGTGAAGCGTGGCCGTTAAACGCACAGTTTCACCTACTTTTGCCTTGTTTTTGGCCAAAACAGTTTGAAAATTGAAGGGCAGGCTCTGTCCATTGCGCGGCTGGCGCGAGGCATATTTCAGTTCTAAGTCAAAAGGAATGCCTTTGTTGGACTTTTCAAAATACACCTCAACAAGTGGGGTATTATGGGTAAAAAACTGCTCTAAACCTGCTATTTCCAGGCGGCCGTATTGTTGAGGGGAAAAACTGCGCTCGGCCACGCGACGGCCATCCACCGATACAATCAGTTTGCCATCACCGTTAGCTGTTTCGCCGTTGCGTTTGGCATATTCCACCAAGGCTTTTAAGGCGAGTACGGTGCTTTGGGTATTGCCGTAGCCATATTCATTTTTTTGGCTGCTGATGTATTGAATGGCTTTTTCCACAGGTTTTTTGGCCTTGAGCAGGGCCAATGTGGCCAATGCCGTGGTTTCTATGCGCAATTGCTGGCCTGTGCTATGGGTGACAGAGTGTTTGGACCCGATCCAGGAGCCATCTTTCTCTTGTTTTTGGATCAATGTCTCTATCATGGCCATAGCCCTGTTGTCGTTCAAAGATTGCAATGTATTGGCCATGAGGGCTATTTGATAAAGATCACCACTTTGTTTGGCTGCGTTATAGGCGGTCTCAATCTCGGGTTTGATCTTGTTGCCATATCCAGATGTGGTCATGGCCCATGCAATATAAGCCCCCAGCATTTCGCCATTGCCCCAGGAGTGAAGGCCATCACGGCTTTGCCAGCCCCCTTTTCCATCGCGACGCGTGAGCAGCCAATCCAAGGCTCGCGCGATCATTTTTTGGTCCACTTTATACACGGCAGCCATGTCCGTAAACTCCAGAATGCCATAAGCCGTTAGCGCTTCATGTGCAGGCGAGCGGCCATACCAGTCGAAACCGCCGGGCTTGCACTCATAACCAACGAGTTTTTTATAGCCATCATCCAGATATTGAAGGGCTTGGCTTTCTATCTCCGGCTTGATGGTATGAGTACTGCGCAGTAGGTCAAGCACCAAAAGGTTGGGGTAATTACTGCTGGATACTTGTTCAAAACAGCCATAAGGTTGCCTTAACATGCGCTCCATGCCCTTGAGCAGGTCATCAAGTGTGCTTGGGTAGGCTGTCAGCACGGCGGACATGCTGCCTTCAATGGGTTCATTCAACTGAAGTTTAAAAGCATTTTGCGCTTGGCTTCCGCTCATAACGGTGCGCACCGGAAAGCCCCTATCGAGTGTACGTACGCTTGCAACTATCTCATCCTCAAAGGCTTCGGCGCTTCGCCAAGCGATATGTATCATTTGGTTTTCTATTGGGTTGGCCGTTCCAACATGATATGCACGGCTTATGGTGCGGCTGCTATTGGCTGGTACAGATTGGTCCTGCGCCGTTTGGGTACAGGGTTTAAAATGGGTAGGCAACTCAAAGGTCAATTGGCCATTTACGGCGTAATCCGTGCGATTGTGCAATACCGCCTGCAAGATCAGGGTGTCGCCGCTGATGACACTGGCAGGCAGTTTAACATCCACACTTAGCGGTTTTTCTACATAAAACTTGTGTTCCATGCGTCCAATTTGGACAAATGATGCCTCAGTAGTGCCAATTCCCTCAATGGTTATCCTGAAATTGGTCACTTCATCTGTACAAACAAACGCTACTTCGGCTTCGCCGCGTGAGTCGGTTTTGACCTTGGGATTCCAATAAATGGTACTGCGCAGGTCGCTGCCCTGTGGTTGTGGGCTGTTTCTATTGTAATTGGGCACATAAAATGTTCGTGCACGGGTGAACTGGCGAGGAGCAGGGTATGGCTGTTCTTTGACAACATCAGCGCTGCGGCGTACACGGTCTTTCATGGACATGGATTTGCCCATTTTCTTTTTGTCCAAGTCTTCTGCCTTTTCCATATCAGCAGGTGTGCCATTGCCGATAAGTTCTTCGTTTTCTATGACTTGCAGTGCATCTGTATTCACTACCCTGATGCCATCCACATAATAATTCGTAGCATTGCTGCGGGCTCCTCTTATATTTACAGCATCGTCGTCAATGGCGTTCATTCCAGCAGTGGTCGCTGTATTTTGCTGCACCCGGCTCGTTGGTATTGTGGCAATCTGCTCACTCGTGAGGGCTTGCCCTGTTGAGCTTTCGTCCTGTTTTATCAAAGGGGCTTTGTATTCCGTAATGACCTGGTTTTCAGCAATTTGTTTTGCAGGAGCTGCTGTAGTGGGTTTGGCCGTTGCTTTTTCTTTTTTGCGGCGTGTGCCGCCACCGCCACCTGGGCTGTTTATGGAAATGGTTTGGCCTGTGCTGGTGTTGTCCTGTTTTATCAAAGGGACTTTGTAAGAGGTAATGGTAACCTCTTCCAATATAGTGGATGATTCCAACTGAACATTTATTCGATTGATGATGCCTTCTACTATTTTTACATTTTCCAGGCTTTGTGTTGAAAAACCAGTGTATGTAACGGTAAGGCTATAATTGCCCGTGCCAGAGAAGACCAATACCCGATAATTGCCATCAAAATCAGTGATTGCACCTCGCACATTCTCTCCGTTTTTTCTGACGACGACACTTGCGCCAATTAGCGGCTCACCTGTAGATTTTTCCAAAATTTTACCTGCCAAAACGGCCATTTTGGAATTTCCTTCCAGTTCATTGGCGATCATAACCGGCCCGGAAACGCCTTCAAAGATAACGCTGTGGTTAAAGTAGGTGTTAAACCAATGATCTTTGCCTTTCTCATCCTGAATAGTGTTAAATTGTTGTAAATCAACATTTTCAAACACAAAATGACCTTCCGGCGAAGTGGTAGTGGTTGGCCCGTAGAGCATTTTCAATTTTCTATTGCCCAAAGGCTGATTGGTAACATTGTCCAAGAGCACACCTGCAATGCGTAATTTCTCTGGTTTGTGCTGAAACACCACAGGCTGAGGGTTTAAAACTTCTTTCCACGAAAACCTGCGCCAGCCCTGAGTGAGCAACAGGTAATCAAGAGCCGTTTCAGATTTGGCCTCTGCGGCATCAAAATAGAAATTGGGTTCTTCTACTGTGCCTTTGAGGTCTTGTGCCAGCAACATTTCTGCCAGCAGGTGGCCCTGCTTGTCATCGGCAAAACTGAGTTGTTTTTCATCCACCACGGCCATGGAAAACTGTCCCTGTACCGGTTGGCCTTTGTGGTCGGTCACCTTGATTTTGGCCTTAACCTGCTCCTGTGGAAGGTATTTTTCTTTATCTGTCTTGATGTCGAATTTCAGCCCCTTATCGCGGTTGACGAACACTAAGCGCTCGGCCAACTCTTGCCTTTTTTCATTAAACAAGGTAACCCTGACAATGCCCATCGGACAATCAGCAGTAGGGATGCTTATATCGGCTATGCCAGTTTCATTTATTGCTAATTCACTGAAAAAGAATACTTTATCACGTGAGCAGGCCGTGAGGTAACATTTTGCAGGGTGTGTACCATACATTCGGAACTGAAGGTATTGGGCATTGCGGGCATATAACTGCAGGGTATGACCTTTTGAGGCGATTTTGGGAAGCTCATACTGCTTAGGTTTGTTTGGCGTATCCGATGCCTCGTTCTGCATGCCGCCAAGCAGCCGCGCATGGTATTTTTCACCTGCTTGCGGAATAAAATCAAAAGCCCCCATGCCATTGTGGTAACTGCTAAAAGTGGCCACTACTTCTTTCTTTGAATTCATAATCTCGCCGGACACATCAGCGGCTTTTCCAAATTCATTGACGGCCTTAAAAGCCATTCGGCAGGGCTGACCTGCGACGGCCTCTCCTCCTTCCGGGAAAAATTGCAGGTCAATATGGTCTAAAACAATAGGAATAGGGCGGCTGATGGCTTCCGTTTGGTCATTGTGCAGCAAGCTAATATTGAGCAGGCCATCTATGCTTTCCAATTTTTTGGGCAGTTCAAAACGGACATAAGCACGGCCATTACCATCTGTTTTGGCGCTGCCTTGCGCTACCTTTTCGCCGCTTACAGAGGCTTCAAATCGGATTTCTCTGCCCACAATGGGCTTGTTATCAAGGCTTTGTGCATCAAATCGCGCAATGGCTACTTCACCCGGCCCAACGGCTTTTCTCTCCCATTCCAATCGGAGATTGATGCGAGGCAGCACCACTTTTTGGAGGGTGATATCGCGCTCAAAACAGGCTTCCGTGTTTTTCATCCAAAGGGTGTGGGCGCGGAGTTTGTATTGGCCTCCGGGCAGATGCGCCGGGAAATTGAAATCGCCTGCCGCCTGACCGCCCAGCACCATCAGGATGCTTTGGGACAGGGCTGTACCGCGTGGGTCCAGCAATTCCACATACAGGATTTGGCTTTGGCGACTGGGCTGGAGGTCATCTGCATTGAGCAAAAAGGCATTGTACCAAAGGTCTTCGCCGGGTTTGTACAGCGTACGATCCGTGTGCAGGTATAGTTTTTCGGGGTTATACAGGGCTGATGCCGAGGCGAGTTTTTCATTCAGTTCGCGATGAAACGGGTCTGATGGGGGCTTGGGGGCGGTGTTGTGGTTTTGGCGCTTTGGCGCCGCATTAAATAAGAGGGCAAAGATGCTTGCCCAGAGCCAGGGTGCGAGTATATTTGACATAAGCAAATTGGGTTTTTGCTTAGGGATGTAGCAGCCAAATGTTTTTGCATAAATTGGTTAATAATTTTTTTTAGCCCAATGATTTGCTCAAATTGGCATTTTGCACCTTGTTTGTGCTGGGCAGCACACGTAAACACCTTATTGCTCGTTATTTCGCTTATTTCTCAATCTTCAAAACATTTTTACCACATGAACAGCATGAAAAACCTATCTCCAGCATTTTTGATTTTTTGCTTCATTGCATTGTTTGGCCTTGCCAATTGCCAAAAAGAAAAACAATCGGATTCCATAGTAGATGATTTGCCCCAAGATAGTACCCAACAAGGAACAACCGGCCATATCGTTTCGATATTGGCACAGGAAATGAGCACAAACCTGCCCATCGCTAACCGCAGGATTGATCTGGTAACCAAAACGAGCACGTATTATGGCACCGCTTATTTTTTTAATGACTCATTAGGCCGCACTGATGCCAATGGTAAATTGGAATGGCACTGGGATGGCAAAGAACTGCCCGCTAACAGTTACTTTTCATGCTCCCATGACAACGCACCCAAGACAGAAACCGGGAAAACACCTGCCAAAAATATCATCTGCTGGAGCATGGTGAATGGCAGCGTAAAACTACACATTAAGGTAAAATTGGATTCCCTGCAATACGCCAATGCTACGGTTGTGCGCTTTAAGTTCAATTACAATGGCTCCATGACATGGGATGACCTTTGGGGCTTCAACCCAAACAAAACAAAGGATACCACAGTGACTTTGACCGATTTGGGGCCAGCCACTTACAGCTATGGTATCAGATATAACGTGAACTATGCCACTTATTCCGACTATTTGTATTCCGGCAATAGCATTCAGTTCCCCTTGTCCTTTTATCCACGAAAAACCGAAGAAAAAGAGATCGTTTTAGAATAGCCCTATCAACCCTTATCAACTTCCATCAACCCCTTCTAAAACTTCCACGTTATGGCAAAACGATAGTCAATGGGCTGCTGGGTAGTATTGATGTCATTGGCCAACCTGAAATTGTACAACACCGCTATTTCGGTGCCACCGCCACCGCCGCCCCAGTTGTAGCCGGCACCGAAATACGGGTTTTCATAGGCAATGTATGACTTATCGGGTTGCTGCTCCCATTCGGAGCCGATCTCGCCATGGAGGAAGAAGCCTCTGTACACCTTGGCGCGCACAAAAATGCCCGTTTCATAATTCCAAAAACCCTGCGCTTTTTGCCCCGCACTTTTTAGGGATAAAAAAGTCAGTTCCAATCGCGGCCCTGCTGAAATAGGCCCAAAAATTTTGTAGCCTACCATAGGTGAAATACCCACGCCAAACAGACTGCCATTGCCAAATACAGGGCTATTGAATTGATTAAAGCCCAACGTGAAACCACCGCCATACCAAAGCCTGTCCTTAAAGGATTTTTTATCCTCTTCTTTTTTTGATTTTGTACTTCGTGTGGTGCGTATTTGGGCCTGCGAATCCAGGGAAATGGCCATAAACGCCATAAAAAAAGTGGCAAACAACAACGAATAAGATCTCATGTGTTTTTAATATACTAATTATAAAAAGTGCTAATGTGCTAATAATTAGCACATTAGCATATAAAAATTTTAGTTCTGGATACAACCAATATCCAATCCTTTGGTGCCGTATTCCAAAGCGACAAAAGTAAAAGTAGAATCTTGTCCGTCAAACCATGGGCCAAACAATATGAGTTTTTTAACTACAAACGCTGTATGGGCAGACTCGCAGTTTTTTCACCATTGCTAAGGGACAAAAAATAGGTGCCTGCAGGATAGAGGCTCAGGTCAATACGTTCCTGTAAAGCATTTTGGCCCGTTTTCCATTGCAACACTTGAAGGATTCGGCCGCTTTCATCTTTGATCCGAGCCTCCCAGTTGTCTGAAGGCAGTTGGAGTGCCTCAACGAGCAGCCAGGATGATGTTGGGTTGGGCGAAACGCGCAGGCCCCATTCTGCCACAAGTTCATCGGTACTAACAAAATTGATAACAACCGAGGTGGTGGCCGTACAGCCATTGGCATCTCGTACCGTTACAGTGTATGTTTTATTGGGCAAATTAGTGAAATCCTTGCTGTTTTGATAGTTCTGACCGTCAATACTGTATTGAAAAGGACTGGTGCCTCCACTTGCATTAACGCTTATATTGTTCTGGGCGACAGATGCTTTCAAACTCAGGGGATCTGGTTGGCTTATCGTTACTTTTAGGTTAAATACGTTGTTTCTGGCGTCAATTACTTCAAAGGTGTAAGTGCCTGCTGACAAGTTTTTGACAATGGAATCCGTGCCAATGTCGTAAATGTAAGGTGGTATGCCGCCAAGGGCATTAATCTCTACCTGACCATCTTTTCCACCGAAACAGCTGACGGGTGTCAGTTTGGCCGTGGCTTTCAGTGGAGGTATGACAATATTAACCACTATGGCATTCACGCAGCCTTGTGGGTCACGTACAAGAAGCAGGTATTCAGCGCTTTGTGCCGGTGCTATAGTCTGCTCTTGGCTTATAAGGGCATTGTCTTTGATCCAGAAATATTCATAGCCCGGCCCCACTGGCTCGGTAATTTTTGCGCTGTAATTGGCTATTTCTGTTTTTATCTCAAAAGTGGGCAGCCCGAGGAACAAATCACGGTTTTGACCAGTCGGCTCTGGCAGGTCATAAAATACGCCAGCAAAGGCAAAACGTTCGTTAGGCACCACTACCGCACTGCGCACGCTCAATATGGGGGAGTCCTGATTGGTGACGGCAAATGCGGGAAAAATCTTATTGTTAGCTTCTAAGGCGGCTCCAATTAAGGGGGCAGCGGTTGTTGAAGCCACATTGGTCGTGCTGTCTCCTACGATCAAGAATGGATTGCCCTGACCAGGAAAATTGACCACCTGATAAATATTCTGACTGCCTTTCATGGGTACATTTACTTTATCCAAAAGTTCGCCTTTACTGCTAAACAGCACATAATGAGCATCCAAAATATCATTTTTAGTGGTATCACCACTAAATATATTACCTACGGCAAACAGGTTTCCGGTAGCCGGGTTTTCTACGGCATTGGCAAAAAACATATTGCCAAATTTGGCTTTGTAGGCACCTTCATGTTTATAATCCCACATTTTTTGGCCATTTAGATCAATTTTTCGAACCCAGGCGATATTGTTCAACACATTTTCTGCACTGAATATATTGCCTATTACGGAAGCACCTGTCAGTACCAAATTACCATCGGAACTTTGCATCAGCGAGCGAGGCACATCAATACCATAGGAGAATTGGGTGATACTGTCCTGAATAAGCAGGGTGGTGGCATTCAATGTAGCCACAAAGCCATCAGTAAAGTCCAAGGTTCCAATGTTGGATCGGAGGCCGGCAACATACAGATTGCCCGACTTGGTGCGAACGATGCTGCGAATTTCCGCACCCGCTCTGTTCATAATTTTTATGGTGTCGGCTCTGACAAGTTGGAGGCCGGCATTCACCCGTGCCACAAATGCTCTTGTGCCTAATTGTGAAAAAGTGGAACGGCCAACTGCCATGAACCCGCCATCAGCCAATTCCGTCACATCAAAAAACTCTTCAAAGGAATCATCAGCGGGGAAATCAAATTGTAGGGAGTCCAAAATTTGACCGGCACAGTCAAATTTATATAAAGCGGCATTGTTGTTCACAATACCTGCCAGCAGATAACTGCCATCAGTGGTTCTGATGAGTTTGTTGCATTGATCGTTTTTGCCAGGGTGCCCGAAAAAAACGGGGCGATGCTGGCCCCAAAGCAAACCGGATAGGAAGAGGAGAAAAAAGGATAAAACAAGTTGCAGGCAGATGGTTGTTTTGGGGGCAATAGTTGGATGTTGATACTTGCGCATAATAACGGGTTTTAAACAGTGAAAAATCGGTTTTCCACGAGTAAAAGTCGTCACATCTGCTTATTTGCGTTGTACCCGTTTTGTTAAAATGCAAAAAATCCTTTTGAAAGGTTGTTTCAGTTGGTAAACGGGTACTATTTTTGCAACAAATTGTTTTTAAGAATGATGCAAAGTGGTTTCGAATTTACGGACACAACTCGCTCAAAAGCACTTTGCGTCGTCCACACCTTTAACCCTAACAAGCATGTATCCATCCTGGCTAAAGCCTCTGGCCCACGTTATCTTGCCTATATTGCCCGAATCATGGAAAAGGGCCGTGTATGAAAAAATGAAAAACAATGGTACCAACCCTATCCAACAATACGCTAAACAATTGTTGGCACAAATGGAGGAAAGCGCCCCGGAACAGGGCGCAACAGCCTCGGATTGGGCTGAACCCGGGTTGCCAACAGCCTTGCGGCGGAGTTGCAACCTGATCATGGTTACGGCTGACAACAACAATAAATTTTACAGGATGCTGGAAAAAGGTGATGGTACTTTTGAAGCAAGCTATGGCCGTGTTGGAAATGCAGGCATATCTGAAATATATCCGATGGCCAAATGGGATACGAAATACAAAGAGAAAATACGGAAAGGCTATATTGACCAAACAGCGCTTTTTGCGGAAGTCAATTCGGATGAAACAGCCATTTCGGCCATTTCAGTGCCGTCCGTCCGTGCACTGATTACAGCATTGCAGCAATATGCCAAAAATGCCATCCGTTATCACTACAATGTTCATTCTGGTCAGGTCACACCAAAACAGGTTGAGGAAGCCCAAAGCCTGATCAACGGTTTGACCCAATTGGCACAAAAAGATACAGACGTTTCCCTGTTTAACGAGACACTGCTGAAGTTGTATTCGATTATCCCGCGCAAAATGAAAAATGTGAAAGAGCAGCTGCTTCATTCAATCCAATCAGACGACGACTTAAACAAGGTGCAGTTGATGTTGGCAAAGGAGCAGGACACTCTGGATGTGATGCGTTCCCAGGTTGAAATTCAGGAAAAGCAACGCGAGGCCAATCCTAAAAGCCCATTGAATCTACTGGAGATAATGGGTTTGGAAATTACGCCCATTGAAGCACCTGAAACCATTACATTGATCCGAAAGATGATGCAAGAGGAATCAAAGCGATTTGTTAAAGCGTACAAAGTCAAAAACCTGCGGACAGAAAGGCTTTTTGATCAACATTTAGCCCATCAAAAAAATCAGGAAACAGAGCTTTTTTGGCATGGTAGCCGCAATGAAAACTGGATGTCTATCATGGAAACGGGCTTGGTGCTTCGGCCCGCCAACGCTGTTATTACCGGCAAAATGTTTGGTTATGGTTTGTACTTTGCTGATAGGTTCAGGAAATCCCTGAATTACAGCTCCATACAAGGGGCCACATACGCGGGGGGAAAATCCTCAAAAGCTTACTTAGCCATTTTTAAGGTACATACAGGAAAAGCCTTGGCCGTGAAGCATCATGAGCAGTGGCACACCCAATTAACCCGCGAAGTATTGGAGAAAAAGGGGGATTATGACTCAGTGTTCGCGCGTAAAGGGGTTGACTTGGTTAATAATGAATACATTGTATATCATGAAAACCAGTGCACTATTCATTATTTAGTTGAAATAACATAACATCAAACACATTGTACTTAGTTTTCGCATGAAACCACTAACAAAAAATGCCGTACACGATGCCGCCGCATCCCTGATGGGCATCAATGAAGAAACCACTACATTAGAAGTAAAAGATTTGCTGCGCAAACAAGGATACTACGCAAAACAAGAAGACGTATCCGTGATGATGGATCAGCTCTGTCATGAAATGGACTGGGAGTACCACTTCAACGGCCAGTTTCGGGTTTACCGCAAAAAGTCAGATATTGACCAAGCCCTCATACGGCTGATGTTTTCGGCGAACTGAGCTGGGCATAAAAAAAGCGTGTATGTTTGGGTTACCCATACACGCTGTAAAAGAAGCCGAAATTCTCAATAAATACCTATTGCTTTCTCCACTTTATGGAGCATCCAATTGCTTTGGTTTCCGTGACTGACGGTTCCTTACCCTCTCGCAGGGCATCAATGGCATTTTCCACATACTTGACCTGTACCGCCTCTGCACTTTCGGAATTATCGTCAATGGCACCTATGTACTTCACCGTCAGGTCTTTATCCAAAATAAAAACGTGTGGTGTGCGGGTAGCGCCATACGTTTTGGCAATTTCCTGGGTTTCATCATAAAGATAAAGAAAGCCATACTGTTTTTCTTTGGCACGCTCCTGCATCTTTTCGTAACTGTCCGCAGGTTGTACCTTTTTGTCGTTCGGGTTGATGGCTACTACCGGATAACCAAGGGCTTCGTACTTTTTGTGCAATGCAATGATACGCTCCTCATAAGCGATGGCGTAGGGGCAATGGTTGCAGGTAAAAATCACAACATAACCCTTCGCTTTTTTCAGGTCGGCCAAGGCGTAATTTTTGCCATCCACATTTTTAAGTTTGAAATCAATGGCTTTGTCGCCTACTTTAAGACCTGGTGCCGGAGCCACAAAGGACATGGCAAAAAGACCAAGAAGGGCCACAAAGCCCGACAGTACAAATAAATTTTTCATAAAATAAACGTTTGAAAATGAATGAATTGAACCAAATTCAACGATCAATCTCTTTTCTGGCTTTAGTTCGGCTTATTACCCAAGGCCTCTTCCACTTTTTTGCTCAAGGCCCGATATTTCAGCGGCCCTTCATGGAACCAGACAAAACCGCGCTTTTTTGAAACAATAAAAGTGGCTGGGATGGAGCCGGACCAGTCTGGACTAATCAAATTGACCCATTTGTTGGCATTGGGTTCGTCCATAAAAACAACCAAACTTTTCAGTTGTTGCTTGCGCACGAAATTCTTGAGTGCTGTTTCGACATTTCGCTTAAAATCAGCGCTCACCAGCACTACTTTTACCGGTTTTGAGGTATAACGCTTGTTCAGTTTTTCAAATGCCGGCAATTCTTTCACGCAAGGCCCACACCAGGTAGCCCAAAAATTTAATACAAATACGGTATCGCTGGGGTGGTTTTTCCAGCGCTCCAGATCGGCTGGTTTGATAAAGGGGATATCTTGGGCGAGCGCTGGTACGGACAGGAATAGGATAAGGCCCAAAGGCAGGATTTTAGTCAGCATGTTGTGGCATTGTTGTGTGAGCGAACGATTTGATCCGCCAAAAGTCCAAACATTTTGACCAAAAAACAAAAGTTGCTCTAAAATCACTCAAACACCTCCGAAAGAGGGATCTGAATATCTAAAATCGAATCTCGCAACGTATTGCCGATGCGGTACATCTCATATTCGCCGGGATTGCTAAAAACAAAAATATTGCCCAGCGGCGGCAATACGAGCCAGCACGATTTCACCCCGTGCAGAAAATACTGGTTTGCTTTTTGGGTCAATTCGCTCAAAGATTGAGTGGGAGAAATGATTTCGATGGCACACAAGGGCGGCTCCGTCATGGCGATCACGTCGTTTTGCAAATCCAATGGCACGCGCGGATAAAGCGTGATATCCGGCACAGAAGGCCAGTCCGAGAGATCGAGGCTGAGCTCTGATACAACGCGGTACTGCTTTTTGTAATACATGCCAAGTAAAACAATTAAATTGGCCTGAATGGAGCCGTGATTAAATGACGGCATAGGCTTACCTCGTTCAGTGGTGTAATGGCTTTCCGCTGTAATTTCAGCGATGCCCGTATTTTCGTGCAAAACCATATTGAGCATTATTTATTAGGAGTAAAGATACCGTGTTTTTGACAAATCAAGCCAACAAAATTACCGTTCCAAGGTGTCCAAGAGTTTGACCGGGTTTAACAGGCCAAAGCCATATTCCACGTCATTGCCACCTTCCGTCACGGATTTGTGCGTGGCTGCCGTGCTGCGGTACCATTCAAAAAGGTCATTTGGGGTACTGATATCCCCTTTTTGCATTTCACGCTGGCGCAACAAGGCCAAGAAACCGGCGGTATAAGCCGTAGCGATGAGGGTTGTTTTGTTATTTTTAATGCTTTCCTGCGCCAAATTGGAGGTGATAAGATCCTCGCCCGGCGCAAGGACATCCAAGTGGTAACTTTTGGCTGAAAAAGCACAGCGTTGGCCAAACTTATCATGCGCGCCGACAGATAAAACAGCTTCAAAAGCAGCAGGATAGCGACTTTCCGGGCGGCGTTCTGCGGAATTGCCAACAGGGGCCAGCAGGAGAATATTGCGGTCAAGTCCCTCAGCGAGGGTCTGTTCCAGGGCCTGTTTCACTGCCTCTTCTATAGCCCTGAAATCCACCAGCATGGCTATGATGTGCGCTCCTTCCTTAATGGCCCAACGTATGCCAGCATGGAGGTTTTCAGGCGTGATGTTTTGGTCATATTGGCCTATCTTTCCGACTAATAACGTGGCCTCTGGTGCCACGCCAAACGCGACTATTCCCCGCCCGGCAGCTATGATAGCGGCCTGTGTGCCTATGCCATGCTCATCCTGTACACTGTTGCCGTCACAGTAAAAGGTGGCCCCAACAGCGCCTGCCAAATCAGGGTGCTGCAAGGCGGCTCCCGTACTGAGCAGGGCAATTTTTACGCCTTTTCCGGTCAATTTGCGTTCCTGCCACCATTGTGATGGGATGCGGTGTGAATTAAGCCCCCAGTTGATACGGGCCGGATCGGGGTTCTTCCAATTATCCATCTCTATCGGGAAGGGCGGCGTTATTTTGATGGATTCCAGCCCATCACTCCCGCCTGTGGATTCCAGATCGGAGCCGCGTTTGCGCACCACAAGGCGTGTTTCGCCTTCAGGGATGTCAGGCGAAAGGCCGTCATCCGGTATGGGCAGCGCTATAGGTATCGCTGGTTGGGGTGGTTTGGGTACGGGCGCAACAGGCGGCGTTGGCGGCGCAACAGGCGGCGACACGGGCGTTGTTTGCACTCCGGCTTGGGTGTCCACAATGGGCACAAAGCCAATGCGCTCTGCTCCGCCGGACCAATAGTACCAACCATTGGCATCGCGATACCAAAGAGAATTATTGCGGATGGCGGCCCCTTCATAAAGGCCATCGTCAACATCCATTACCGTATTTTCATACACAACGCCCAATGCCGATTCATTGATATTCAATGGATTGGAGCGTATTTTTGTTTTTGCGTGGAACCGGATTTTCATCAGCATCAATGTAAAAATGAGAAAACTTTTGTACCATCATTCATCATTCATCATTCATCATTCATCATTCATCATTACCCTACCGCATCGGCATCCTCATCATCGTTGTTAACGACGGGTGGTTTTGGCGCCTGGGTATTGGTTGGTCGGTTTCTGCCTTTTTTCTTTTTCTTTGAAGGATTGGGCAACGGTGCTGGCGCAGGTTTGGTGATATTTTGCTCCGTAGAAACAATATTAAAGGGACTGGCCTCTGCGGCTTCTGGTGATGCTGCGGATGCGGCCGAGACTACAATGGTTTGCTGGGCAGGCAAGGCAGCGGGTGCCGACGCGGGCACTGCCTGATCCGATGTTTTTCCGGCCAAAGCGGCGGGCACGTTGTTTTTGATGGAAATCAGTTTTTTCAACATCTCAAACCAAAACGGTGCGCCCAGGGTAACGGCCATGCCTGTGAGGAGCAGTCCGGCCAATTTTACCAAAATCCAGGGCAGGTTTTTGCTGCCTTCCTGTTCGCTCCAACCCAGGCCCAATGGGGATTGTACGATTTGGGTGTAGGTCTGACTGATCTGCTGGAACTCAGCCTGGCTTTGCTCCACAGATTTTGTACCCAATTGCAGGCCCGCTACGGTATCCCGCTGAGCGGCAAAACTTTCTGCCAATTCGGTCAATTTATCGCGCGCTGCGGCATTTTTGCTAAGGCTTTGATAAATCTGGATCGTATCGGCATTAAAAATACCGGCCAGAACGAATCCTATAAAAAAGAGCCACCACTTGGTGTTTTTCTTGTACCAATCCGTGGCGCGCTGCATGATCTCCTCAAACCAAAGTTCTACCTTGGCCCTGAAACCCTCCACGGTGCCGCCGGACTGGTGCGACAAAAACTCCATGAGCTTGCGCATTTCCACATTGTCCACAGAGGCGATATAGGCCTTGAGTTCTTCGGGTGTTCTGACTTTCATCATATCGGCTATGATGGCACTGAAGGTCTGTTTGTTGACCCAGCCCGGCAAGGTGTTGGGCGATATGCGGTTGCGGTTGTTGGCCGCATAGCACAGTTGCCTGAAAATGGGGTGGTTGAAAAAATCATGCGAGTATTCGCCCAACATATTCTCCAGGGTATTGCGCAGGTGCCTGCCGCGCAGGGAGAATATCGCGTCAATAAGTTCCAGTACTGTTGACGCTAACATGCTGAACAACAACAGGATAAAAACAAGTCCGATGATGATGCTTAAAATTGCGAGCATTGTATGTAGGGATGAAGTATGAGGGATGAGGGATGAAGGGGCGGCTCAGGCAATGAAACAATAGAGGGTGATAAAGATAGCCAGTATTGAGCTGGTTTTGATGGCCATATTTTTCTTTTTTGTCAAAATAGCGCTCCTTATCAACTTCATTATTTCTTCGCTGTCTGCGTATATAGATTCAAATTCTGTTTTGTTGAGGTATGCCGTTTTTTCCATGAGTTCAAGCCAATACTGGGTTTCGCCTGTTTCAAACCACTTTATTTTCTTTTGTCAATTCACGGGTAATACCTGTCAGCAGGTTTTCCTTTGTGATGGTATTGCTTTGCGCGGACAAGGCCTGCAGGCAACAGTAATGTACAATATTCACAATGTTGGAACCCGTCAGTTCGTATTTGTCCGATATGGCTTTCATGTCAATATCATTGGCAAGTCGAACAGCCTGGGGAAAGGTGTTTTTCCACAAGGTGAGTCTTTCTGCGGGTTGGGGCATCGGAAAATACACGAGGCTCTGAAAACGGCGCGTAAAGGCATCATCCATATTGCTCTTAAAATTCGAGGCCAAGATACTCAATCCGCTGAAATCTTCAATGCGCTGGAGCAAATAGGACACTTCCTGATTGGCAAATCGGTCATGGGCATCGCGCACGTTGGTGCGTTTGCCAAAAAGGGCATCGGCTTCATCAAAGAAGAGGATCCATTTTTTGTTTTCGGCGCGCTCGAAAAGCGTGCTGAGGTTTTTTTCCGTTTCGCCTATGTACTTGGATACGAGGGAGGAAAGGTCAATGCGGTACACGTCGTGTTTGGTAAATTTGCCCAACAGGGTAGCCGCCATGGTTTTTCCCGTGCCCGGCGGTCCGTAAAACAAAGCCCGAAAACCAGGCTTTATCTTGCGGTGCATCTGCCAGTCATACAGCAGTGTATCGTTGTGCTGAATCCAGGTTTCTATTTCCTTCAATTGTTTGGCGGTGGTCGGGTTAAGCACCAGATCACGCCATTCCAGTTCGGTATTTAGTTGTTGTGCCGGAAAACTTTGGCTCAATCGCGGCGGCGTTACATATCCCAGAGTAAACAGTTCCACGTATTCGGGATCCAAAATGAGGCGGCCACTGAGCGATGGCTCACCAGGCTTCATATCTTCTAAATACATGATGTGTTCCTTGACCAAAAAATGCTGTGAACCAAACACCCGCTGTATTTGCAGGCGTCGCACCAAGTCATTGCTGCCGCCAAGCAGGAACAGCACCGTATCACCCGTGGGCAAAAAGCCGCGATAATTGCTGCCTTTTACGCCACCGAGGGCCGGGAAATCGCCCCCTTGCGGGAAATATTCCTGCATGACCTCATCAAACATTTGCGGCTGCACGTGCGGCACAAGGCCTGTGACCAAGGCCACAAATTCGTCC
The DNA here is from genome assembly GCA_964539805.1 of uncultured Saprospiraceae bacterium. Lineage (GTDB taxonomy): Bacteria > Bacteroidota > Bacteroidia > Chitinophagales > Saprospiraceae > M3007. The sequence continues at coordinate 27,733 of CAZIKN010000011.1, forward strand.
ACCGTCAGTCGCTTATGCTGAACGAATTGGGTAAACGGCGCATCATCGTCCTTCATAACGGGCACCGAGGGCAGAGCGGCATTGCCCTGGCCAAGGTACTCTGCCAAGCGCATGCGCAAGAGGTTGCGGACGAAGGCGAGAGATAGGGTAAGGTTGGGTGACATTTAATGAATGATGAGTGATGAGCGATGAATGATGAGTGATGAGCGATGAATGATGAATGATGAGCGATGAATGATGAATGATGAATGATGAGCGATGAATGATGAATGATGAATGATGAATGATGAATGATGAGCGATGAATGGTTTCGGTCATTTTCGGTCTGGCAAAATTAAGAAACGGCCGATGACTTTTTGCTGTGCGAAGGATTAAACTTAGATAAATTCCGAGAGAAAATCTTGTGTCATCAGCCGTTTCAAGCCATTTAGACTTTGCCGTGTACGACGTTGGCCAAGAGCTGCACGATGCCGGCCTCGCGCACTTGCAAGGTAATCGTCAGGCTGCGCTCATAGAAGAGCAGGTGCGGATAACCGATGGTAAGGTTAAATATTATTCAAATACATCTTCGTATGTAATTGATAATATGGGGGTTGAAAAAATTGGAAGCAATTGGGGTATTAATATTGAAAAATCAGTTAGTGATAAACCTTGTATTGATTTTCTATTCATTGAAAATGAAAAAACAATAATGTGATTAGAAATATCAAAACAAAAATTACCTCCTGCTTCAATAACATTGTTTATCATTGTAATCCCACAAATACGATTATTAATAATTCTTTCATTTATCATTTTAAAAACGACATCTTTAATTGCATGGTCAGCTCTTTCCCAGTCAAAATCATCATTTACCATGAATGAAATGTTGCCAAAATCATCCAACGACCAATTGTATGATAAGAGAGATTCAATCAAAATCATTGGATCGAATCTACTATGATATTTTATTGTTATAAATGCTTGCATACTACATTAATTTAAAGTTTCATGCCATTTAATCAATTTTTTATCCAAGAATTTTTTTACATTTTCTGGGATGGGTGTGTTAGAAAACAGTTCATATTCCTTTCCGTTCGCTTTTGCTATTGACAATCTGCTACCCATATCTGATTTAAACTTTTCAAGCCCTTTGACATCTTTAACCACGTCTCTCCAATAATTGCCAGATTTTGCCTCAAACCAAATATTGCCGCCATTGTAGGTACCATCAAACTCACGCCCCATTTTTGTAAAACTTCCTGTAGCATTTGACAAATTTTTGTGCAGAAATTCTTCGTATGCTTGACCTATCAAGCCCTTTGCTCCTTTTAAATCAGAAATCTTGTTCTCTATTTGGGCAACTATCTTTCCCGTTTCGGATCCTTTCTCTCCCACCCCAAACACCTTCCCCAAAAACTCCCACACTTGCTTCAACATAGCCTTGATCTCGGTATATACCTCTCTGGCCAGTAACTTTGCGCCTTCAATAAATTCCCCAAGCCCCCTCCACACAGCTTTTCCTACTTCCATGATTTTGGTGACAACCATACTCCCCTTTACTGCGGTAGCAAATGCTTTGAAGGATTGTAGTGCGCCTTTGATAATGTTTCCAATACTGCCACTAAAAACCAGCAACAAAATATCTGGCAGCAAATATCCTTGTAATTTCCCAATACTTTCACCAATTGCCTCCTTTGTTTTTCCTGCAAATTCAGCAATTTTAGATGCCAAACCGCCTCCCATATTTTCGGCCATTTCATAGGCCTTGGTTTTCATTGCATTGGAAAGTTCTTGTATGGTTTCACCAGGCTTCGTGATCAAGTCTTTGATAAACTGGAAGACTTTTGCCTTATTTTGGACAAACCACTCTTGAGCCTTCAATGCCGCATCTTGAGATGCTTTGATACCAGAAGGCAGATCCATTAGTTTTTCAATAAAAAACTTATTGATGGTATATGGTGATTTAATCAATTCCCATATAGCACTAAAAAGGTCAACAATCCAATCCCAAATACCCTGCGGCACCCCTTTTATCTGCCCCCACATATATTGCCATGACAATGGTGCCAATAATATATTATAGAATCTGCGCTTAATTTCGGCTTCAGGTATGGTCTTCAGATGCCTGAAGAACCCAAGCATGCCATGTTGGCCAATTCGATATATAAATTCCGCAGGCAGGTCAGGTAAAGGCGAAAATGGCAGGCTATCCACCTTATCCAAAACAACGATTGCCGTTGGTACGGGTTCTTTTGTTTCCTTTTCCAAAGTTGCAATCTTTTGATCCAGCATTTCATGGATCGGCCCCGGCTCGACTTCAACAAGATTAGAGCCTTGCTGCGTCGCATCAGCGTTTGAGTTTTCTTTTTTTTGCTGAGCGGCAAGAATGTCCGAAGCGATTTTCGCGGCGACATCTTTATTTGTTTGTTCGTCCAAAAAGCCTGTTTGCTTTTTCAGGTCGTTTGGATATAACACCGCTTGAGTATTGGCAATAAGTCTGACCAATGCCTCACTCAGCAATTTATCGCTGTAAGCCTTAATCTTGATGACTTGATTATAGTTTTCTATATCACCAGAAATGGTTTTTAATGCCTCAAAATCTACATCCTTTTTCTTCTCATGCGCGTTAAGATTCATCGCAGCTGTATTGGAGGAATAACCGAGAATATATTGCCCCAGACTGGTTCCGAATCGCTTTTTCCACCAAAATTTTGCTCCTACATCTTTAGGTAGAATTTTTGAAGCCGTATTAAATGCCCCCCTTTCACCTCTGAAGCCAACTGCTTCAATGATTGGCTCACCTTTTTCATTAAAGGTTATAGATGGTTCTTTATAGTCTGGGACTGTAGCACCAGGATGCCATCCTCTTTCGATACTTATTCTTATCCATTCTTTCAGTTTATCCGCCTTTAATCCTTTGTTTACCTCCTTAAATGCTGCAACCACCTCTGGTGACTCTCCGTCAATTTTAAGAAAATCGTCCTTAATAGATTCTGGCGTTCCGCTATTTTGCGCGGCATTACCTAAATTTTCTGTTGGGTCTATTGGATTAGTTTGCTGTTTTGGAGCTTCCGTTGCATTTGGAACCAATTCCTGCTTGTCTTCTCTCCTGTTCGCTTCTGTATCTTGTTCTTTTGCTGGTTCGTTAGTCTTTAATTTTGGTTGGAAAAAAGCCCCCTTCCCGAAGAATGAACTCGTCGGGTTGTTTGATTTATTTGCCTGATTTTCAGTTTTGTTTACTTGCAAAGGCATAGTTCAAATCACATTGTTGCTCATTGTTATTTTGATATTTTTTTATATTCATCCTTGGTTGGTGACCCAACTTGATCTGTATGTTGCTCTGAATAATTGCCTATTTTATTCAAAATAGATATTGCATTTAACAAATCCGACTTGGTCATTCCAATCTTGAACAAGGGCAAGGGATTTGCTTTTAAAAACTGGATATAATCCTTACCGTGGCTACCTTCATGAAATCTTAAGGTTGTTGCACCTCTTTTTTTGTCTTGCTCAGTTGTTCCTCTGCCATATCCTGAATTGGAATCAGGGTTGGAGTCTTTATTGTAAAAGGTCTGAACAGTAAGTGTCATTTTTCCCACTATGTTGCTCGGCAACTTGGTTACAATGTTGTTTCTATCAAAACTATATGATATTTTTATTCCTGAAAGCGGGGAGGTTATTGTTGTTTTCGCACCAGTACCAGGGGTGTCAGTCTTTGCGTCAGGCTTTATTTCAATAAAAAATGTACCCAAGTCCATGATAATACCTTTTACATCATTGGTAACAGCATCTCTTTGCAGTTTTCCTCCTTCTAACAATGGGGTAGATATGACCTGCCCTGATTCCAGAAATTCTTGTAATTTTCCAGTTTGTACCTTCGTCTTATCGCCATGTGCTATCGCATCCTTTCTCGCAGTTTCCATGTCCGGTTTTTTCAATCCTCTAAGTTTATCATTCATTCGTTCATTTTTCAAAGTGTCATCATCCATTGTTTTAGAAGACATTTTGAAATCATGTGCTTTATCTACTGCTGCTCCGAGCATTTCCATTCTTTTCTTTTCATCTTGTTCTTTGTAATAAGACTCTCCAATTTTTAACATCAAATTGGTCTCAACATCCAATCCCTGTATGTTGTCATAGCCCATACCCGAAAAGGGCATTTTCTCTAAGGGGTAAAAAGCATGAAAATCCTTATTTACCAACTCATGTCCTTTAGTTCCAATGCTATCCCACCAATTCCCAGGATTAACTTTAGGAGCAGCCTGGGCAGTTGCCGCTGGTGCAGGCCCAAAAAATGCCCCTGCTGCTTGCTGCTGCAAAGCCCCGGGGGCACTTGTTCTTGGAAACATATCTGACATCATATATTAATTAATATTTTTATTGAACCTACTCACCACTCCACCACCACCATCTCCTCCATCCATCCCAACTTCACCACTGAATAACTCCAGGGCAGTCGCTCCAGCAGCATATCCTGGCCCAATCGTTCCACGCGGAGCAGCCAGGCGCGGCGGGTCTCCTGCCAGTAGAGCAGGCCCGGGCGTTGCAAAAAGGCATCGCGCAGGCCATCGGGACCAGTGTTTTTTAGGGCTGGCCAGTTGCGGATAAGGGCTTCTAAAAGTTCTTTTGCTTCCTCCAGCATAGTAGGCGGAAGACCCTCCGATGGTGGCAGTGGCGCATCAGTAGGGTGGCCACAAAGTATTTTGGGCAGAAGCAGGGCGGGTTCCTCTGCTCCATCAGTACCCGTGGCAAAAAAATGCAACATATAGATGGCTTGTGTCCGGGTTTCGTCTGAAACAAAGCCGTCTTTCTCTGCCAAACCCAAGTTGCTCAGGAATGCAGGCAGATAAGGGGCCAGGAGCACCAAACCCGCGTTTTCGCAGGGTATGCCCTCCGGCTGCGGTTTTGCAACGGATGTTTTTTGTGGGAGCGGCGGCGGCAGTTTTGGCTGAGTTGCCACAGGCTTACTGTCGCTTTTTCCTTGTAGAGCCATTGGCTTGGGGCCTGCCTGCGATGCTAACGGGGTATCCGTTTGTGCAAAAAAGGCAGCGACCCAGGGAGCCGAAATCGGCATATTTTTGCGCAAATTATCTCTTTTTTCGAGTAAATACGCAAATATTTGCGCCTTTTCCGTAATGGTGAAGGACCGCCCGATCTGGCTCTGGCAGATTTGTATGAGCTGCGCCACCCAATCGGCAGACTGCTGTATGGCTGCACCGAGCACATCTTGCACAAAAGCGGGAGGGAACTGCCAGACCAATCGTTTGAGCACTTTTTCCTTTGCTAATACCTCAAGCATCCGCGTTTGAAAAAACGCCTTTTCGGGCAGGGCATTTTCTTGTATTTGTTCTGCCAATACACTCAATGTCAGGTGCCTGGCCTGCCAGGGCAGGATGCCGTTTTCCAAAAAATAAAACAGCATATCGGCAAGTTCATCGGCTTCGACGCGTATTTCGATATTGCTATCCGGAATGCTTGCAAAGGCGGCCTCTGCTACCTGTTCCGCTATTTTAGCCACACATTTTTCCACAAAATCGCGCTCCCAACCCGCTTCTCCTATGCTGCCCAAATCCAATTCCAATCGCTCAATGTGCACTACCCTACCCGCTGGCGCTATGCGACTGAATACTTCATCCAAACGCGGCAACACCTGCTCCTGAAACACGAGCGCGGCCCGCTGCTGCATGGCGTAGGCACCCTGCTCGCGCGGGAGCTCAAGTTCGAGGATTTGACGGTGGATGCGATGCATTTTTTATAGTGATGAGAGATGAATGATGAGTTATGAGTGATGAATGATGAGGGGCGCTTATTTTTTGGGTTTTGAGGGTTTGCGTGGGGTTGATGGGCGGTTTACAATAAATTCTATGGGTATAAATGTTGTTTCTGCCCTGCAAGCCGTGTTTTTCATGTCACGTACTATGATGCGATGCTCCAATTCGCTGATTGGAACTTCTATTTGAAATGTTGAGGTCGGACCCGACTTATTGTATGCAAAAACACGTTGAATATCAACATTAACACCTGTGTAAGAAAAAGAAAATTCGCTGCTTTCCGGGTTCTCAGTATTGACAACAAGTTCCATCATCACACCATTGTTTGTTCTGTTCAATCTTTTGACCTGAACCGTCATTGCACAAGGGCATTTGGGTACGGTTACTGATACCCGGCCTCTACAATCACTATTCAAAGCGTCTATAATTTCAATATTTTGAGCATCGGCATTACCAGTCAATTCAATGGTCAGTTCCGTTTTTGCCCCACTTCCATAAGCATAAGAATCTGGTGTACCGAATGGGTATGGTTTGCCATCTACTTCTATATTAAAGCCTGAACTTGAGCCTGTTCCAGCTTTTTGAATGGTCAATTTGACGTTTCGTTTTCCTGCCACACAATTACCCTGCGCCACAACCGCTGTTACGTTTATCGTGCAACAGACTGCAATAAGCTCTTCCCACTCCGCATTACAGCAAGGGTTTTCTTTATCCAATACTTTGATTTTGTGCTGTTTACCATCAGCGGGGAATGAAATAGCATCCAAAGCAAATTTTACATTTTGTTTTTTGTTTGAAATGTCTATTGCCGCTTTCTCAACCCCATCCACAAAGAGGGATAGATTATTACTGGTTGGGTTTGCAAATTTTATAGAAGGTCTAACTACCCGTTGTCCATTTGTACAATCTTTAGCTACATCAACATCAAGTTCTATTCTACATTCTGCAGGCTTTTCTGGGCAACAGCGATAAGGCAGTGCAAAATCGGCCACCACTGTATAGGGCGTTTTGCCGTCAAATATCATCCCTTCTATGGGCAATCGCTCTGTCACGATGATAAACGTTCCGCCCTTTGGTACCCCGGCCAAGTGCTCGGCCCCCATCAAATCCTGCCGGAAAGAGTGAAAAAACTCCTGCGGTGTCACATTGGGCAAGGGATATTTTTGGCTTAAAAAACGGCATTGATTGCAGGACAAATCCACCTCAACTACTTCAAAATCAAGATTATATCGCTTAACCATGTACTGGAGTATCTCCCCTGGCGTACCTTTTATTTTTTCGTTTAGGGCAATTTCCCATTTGCCTGTGGCTCCTTCTACGCGGTAAAAATCATGGGCATCCAAACTATAAAACAAGGGGCGCACTACTTCGGGCCGATTGCTGTAGGAGTCATCGGCATCCGAGGCATGGTAGGACAAATGATAGTCTGTCTGGCGCATCTTGGCGCGGCGATACTCCCAATAAAAATGGAGCGATTCCATATTGGGCGCCAATGGATAATAGAAAGGCAGTGATTGGCGGCTGAGCGCGTGTATGTAGCCTTTGCCGGGCGTGATGCGCAAGCGACTAAAATCGGGTTTCCAGGCAGCATCGTCGTGCTTGCACCAGCAGGGCATTCCCGCATCGTCCTGATAATCAGGCAAATAAAAGCCTTCTATCATTTCAAACTGACGGCGGTAGTACAAGCGGCAGGTTTCGAGCCGAATGGCATTGCCGTTGTAAATGGGCGGCTGATGGAAGGCATCGCGCAGGGGCGCGCTGAGGCCGTCATGGTTGGGCCGCACGGCCGGGCCGAGCATCAGGTAGGGTCTTTGTTCCAGCAACAGATCGGGGCGGCAGAGGCAAAATTCGGCCATCAGGATTTGCAGTTCCGAGCGCAATTCGTGATAGCCTGCTAAGAGGTCGCGCGCCCAATCGTAAAAATACTGGACGTAATATTTTCGTCTTTTTTCAGGTAGCGCGTTTTGATTGTGCGACAAAAAAGCACCCCATTTTTCAAACAAAAGGGCGCGTTTTTCTTCAAAAACAGCCACATCCAACTGCGGGAACAGGAGTTCATGGTACTGGTCCATCACGACCTTGGTCCATTTGTCCACCCGCGAAAAGGCATCTTTGATGATCGGAAGCCAAGTCTCGTACATATCATCCAGCTTGCATATTGGCGGGAAATTCGGATCGTCCAATTCTTCAGGGTCGCACTCGTCCGGCGGGCGGAAGCCGAAGCGGAAAAGCGGGATTTCGGGCAGCAGCATCACCGGGTTAAATGCCTTGTAGAGATCGTCCTCCGTGGGAATGGCATCCAAGGGACTGAAAGACTCACTGAACTGCATATCCGGGTCAAAGCCCTCATCGCCCATAAGCTTTTGCACCGCAGCGGTTTTGCCTTGCAAGGCGATCAGGTCTTCTATTTTGAGCAGCAGATAGTGGTTGCTGTCATCACCAGGCAACAGCAGTATGGCTTTATCGGCAATAAAAGGAGTCTCGGATTCCTTGCCTGTTTGCGGGGTCAGTGGCTCTATATTGTCTGGTACGGCCTCTCCGGGTTCTATACCCAGCGTTTCCCAGACCAATAATTCCCAAACATCATAATTTTTAAATACTGGATCATTGGCAGCAGTCACAAATTTGCGGTAATGTGTAAAATACAAAGACTCACAAGCGTGCGCGAGTATACCACGTGGTGTAATGCCACTGCCTTTTGATAAATGGATGGAACAAGTATCGTCACTCAAAATATCAAGGCCGTTTACAATGCCCCAGCCTGTGAGGCAGCGCCTTGCCAATCGCAGGCCAATCGCTGATACTTCGCTATTTTTGATCTGTTTTTTTATGTCAGCTATTTCGTTTTCAATAGTTTGGATTTTTTCTTTACCCTCATTGCAGCATTTTACCAAATCGTCAATCTGTACCTCTATCTCGGTTTTCCATTGAACAATAATTGTTTCTACTTCTTTAACGATATCTTCTGCCTTGGGTATCGGCGGCAAATTGTCCACTTTATGTTGCAGCGCGGTCAATCCATCTTTCAATTCTTGTATAGCAATATCTTGCGCACTGTTTTTTTCTATAATTGCTGTTATGTCTGCATTTATTTTGTCAATGTCCGTTTTGATGGCTGCATCCACCGCCTCTAAGTTTTCAATGCGGATTTTCAAGGCCAATATTGCGCTTTCCAGCAAGGCTTTCAAGGCACCAATTTCGCTGGCAACAAGGGCTTCTATCTGTTCTTTAGTGAGCAACAGGGCCACTTGCGCCGTCAAGGCTCCCACTTCTGATTCGAGGGCTTTCAAGGCGGCATCCAAATCAGCAAGGGTATTTTCCAAGGCGGCAATGGCGTTTTCCAACGCAACCTTGTCTGTTTTCAACTGTGCCACATCAGCCTGTAGTGCAGCGATGAGTGTGGCGATGATGTCCTTGACCTGGGCTTCCCAGTTGGCGGGCAATGGCCCATTGAACAGGGTTTGGATGGCCGTGATGGCCGTATTGATGGTGCCGATGCTGAGGTCGTGCGCCTTCACCGTGCCATCTAAGGTATTGAGACTCAAGGTCAAAGCCTCAATTTTGGCTATCCAGGGCTGAATGTTGGTGTTGAAAATATCCAGCACATCCTGACGAGTGAGGATAATCAGGCTATTTACTTTAGCGATCAGATCACTTAAGCCTTGCAGGAGTTTGTCAATATCGCTGCGGTCCAAAACGCGCTGCTGCTCCAGGGTAACGATGCGCTGCTCTACCTGTTTTTGCCAAGATTCCAGTTCCTTGATGACCAAAATGACAATCTTGCCAGGCTCCAAATCTTTCAGTTTGTCCTCCAATAGTAGTACCCGCGCATTCAGGCTACTCAAATCAGTTGTCAACTGGGTTTGCAACTGATTGATTTTGAGCAACAAGGTATTGTTCAGGTCGCTTAATTTTGGCTCTATTTCATTGGTTATCAGCGTCTTTATTTCAGTTTCACTAAAAATATGCGGCAGTGCGTCCAAGCGATCTTTTAGGGCCTGTACGTCGTTTTGTAAACGTTCCAAAGCATCCAAACGGGATTCTACCAATATTTTCCAATCCTTGATGAGCCGCTCCACCTCCGCTGCAATCAATTGCGGGTCAAAGTCTTCCTCTTCCAATTTTTTTACCCTCGCCAACAAGTCTTTTATGTCCACCGCATGTTGATTCAGCAAAGTCTCATAAGGGGCTACTTTATCCGCTAATTTGTTTAAATCACTGATCGTATCCGCCAATTTTTTGGTCAAATCCTTTAGATCCTCATTTACCTTGTCCAATGCGGCTTTGATCTGCGCCAGGTCCTGTTCCACTGTATTTTGCCAATCTTTGATGGCATTTAGCACGGCATCGCGTATGGCATCAGGTGAAATAGCATTCACTTTGGCCTCCAAGTCGCGCACCAATAGTTCCAGGGCGTTTAATCGGCCGTCCGTCGTGCCGCGCCAATCGGCCAAGGCATCCAGCACGGCTTGCTTAATCTTTTCAGGATCAAGTTTTTGCAAATCAAGGGCCTCTATTTTTTTCAATAGATCGGCGGCATCTTTCAACAATTTTTCAAAGCCATTGATCTTGGCCACCGCTGCCGTCAGATGCACCTCAAGACTCTGTACCGTGCCTTGGGTGTTTTCCCTAAAAGTCTCAAAATCGGAACGCACGTCCCCCTTGAACGATTCGGGGTCAAAATCGCCCAAGCGGGCCTGCAAATCGGCCATGTCCTGCGCCAAGCGGGCGACAATTACTTCGATGGGGTCATCTCCATCCCGACGGGTGATATTATCTTCGGCGAGCATATTTTTTTATGTTGATTTTCGACGTTTACAATTTTTTTTCAACGTTTAGCAAGGCTAAATCAATTGGTTCAGCATCCTGCCATTACAACTCAATTCAATCAAAATCAGCAACCTACACATTTATCTGATGGCAATTCAGCATCGCACAAACAAGTGCAGGGCATGGTATTCAACAGATCAATAAGGGCATTGGCAGCATCCGTAACATGGCATTCACTGGGGCTGCATTTGGCCTTTTCGATGAGCCATTTCCGATAGGCATCTTCAAACAGGTACATATCATTCAGGTCAATCCAACAAAAACGGATGGCAATGTGGGAGGGCGTTTCTGCACGGAAAGTCTGCTCAAAAAAGTAGCGGAAATCCGCGTGTTTAAAGCGCGATGTCCAGTTGGGCAACACCACCGTGAGCCAAAATGAATACGGGTCGTACGGCGTTTCCTTGGGGTCGCAGCCCAGCGGTATCTGGAGCAGTTTGTCCTTGGGGTCATTGGGGCGGAGCAGGATATGCTCTATCAGGTGGAAGCCTTCCACTTCTCCTTTGCCGGGCTGCACAAGGTCTTGCAAGAGCACCAACAGCCTTTTTGCCTCTTCTTCGCCCATTAGATCACTAATGAGTTCATTATCGGTCAGCGTAAAGCGAACTACCCACTTATCCGGATCGGCTGCGGATACTTCTGCCTTATAAAGATTTGATTTCCAAATATTTTTGTACAATTCGGTCACCTTTTCCTGCGCCTTTTTTTGGCTGTTGTATTTCAGGCTGAACAAAATTGGACCAGCCTGAATGGGATTATCCAAGGCATCAAGGGCAATTAGCCTGCGTTTTAGTACGATGCGGTATTGGGCAGTGCCTTGCTTGGTTTGCGATGACACAATATCTAAGCGGTAGGGCGGCTCGGCAATGAGCGAACGCTGGGAGAAGTCGTCAATGCCCGTCAGGCGGCTGACCCGTTTTTTCACGCCAGCCACATTGTTGGTCAGCCACACATCGGGCTGGTGGTTTACAGGATTGAGTTTGCGGTAGTTGTAGCCGCGCCCGCGATCGTGCGAAAGCTGGGCCACTTCGCGCAAAAAACGCGCCTTGTCCGATAAATAACTGTCAAAATCTTGTCTCCACGGCGTATCCTCCGGTTCGCCGTCGGGCATGAGCAATGCATGCACATAATCTGTGAAGGACTCACCAAAACGGGCGAGCAGGTGGTCCAATAAGCGATCACGGTGCGCGCGACGGTGTGCGGGCGTTTCGGCTGCGGCCAGCAGGGCTTTTTGATAATTATTACTTGGATCCGCAGCGTATTTTGCCCAGAAATAATCCTGCAAACCACCAGCGTAAACCTCATATTGTTTTGGGTCCAAGGCCTGGTACAAGGCCGTTCTAAAAGCGTAAAAACCCGTGAATTGGGTAGTATTTTGTGCCATATTGCCCAATGCTGTACGCACGGCAACGCGTTCCGGTTCTGGCACAGCCTGCCCGATGGCCAAGGTCCAATCCTGTTGCGTGGCCTCGAAAGCAGCCTGGTTTTCAATCAGTTCGCGTATGCCCGGCACTTCGTATAGGGCAGGCAGTAAGCGGGTGGCCGCCAAGGGGTCTTGGTCAATGCTAAGCAATTGGTTTACCTGACCCAATTGTGCCAGGTAAGCAGCCAAAATCTGATCGAAAAAGGCTAAATAGGCCTGTAATTGGCGAGCTTGTGCCCTGCGTAGCGGCGCAGTATCATTGGGTAATGTGTTGTCACCTACGGTGTATATATCCGGAAGGTCATATTGTACACTTCGGTAATCGCTCAGGTCGGAGCGGTGTATGCCTCCCTCGGGCAGATGCCCTCCTGGTTCTGCGCACACCGCGCAGTTTTGGGTCAGGTTTAGCCATTCAATGTGCTCATGCAGTGCATTTTCGCTCATCTTTATGCCCGTAATGGCACCTTTGCTGACATAAAAGCAGGAATCACAAAGGTCAATTACGCGTTTAACAAAAGGTGCTGACTGGTTATCGCCTTGTTTTTTGATCTTGTACACCGCTTTTTCTCCAAAAGTAGCCCCTGGTTCTTCTGGCCACTCTTTTACTTTCAGTTCGCGCACGCCCAACACGCCGGCTGTTTCCATAGCGATGCGTACGAGATCAGAGTGATAAAACTCGGATAGTAGTTGTGCCTGCTCCAATTCAGCGTTATCCAAAAAGCCGTTTTGGAGCAGTGGGCCGTCATATATCTCATCACAGCGCAGGCCCAGGTTGCGCATTTGTTTGAAGGTGTGGAAATGCAGGGTAGGCGTGAGGTATTCCTGAAAACGCCAGATCACTTCTGCCATCACCTTGCGCTCATCGGCATCGGGAGATACATCCAAGTGTAGGCAAAACTGCACCGGCTTTTGCTGTACAACCTGTGGCTGCAAAAAATCCTCGCACAGGGCGCGGTTTTCGTGCAGGCGTTTCATGGCGCGGTTGACCACCTCCTCCACGGCCTTGGGGTTGGCGGTGTTCACGGTGTCGTCCATATCAAGGGTGATGTGGTAGATACCGTTTAGGGCGATGGGGTCGGGGTAAAATTCATGGGCTTCACGGCGATCAAGGGTAAGGCCGTTAACGCCATACGCACAAAAATGATCTTGGATGTAAGCGATCAACACCTTGCATATAATATCGTCTTTGCGATCAAGTTCAATCAACAATTGTGGAATAAGCGGACTGTCCTGGTCTAATCTAAATGCATCATAGAGAAAGGTACTGAGGGCTATTTTTGATAGCTTATGTTCTACTTTATTGTTGATAGTTGGAGCATAACTACTCAATAAAGCATTGCTGTGAACTTTAATATCAGTTCTTTCTGGCAAATCTAAAGTGACGATTTGTATAAAATCATCAAAATCAATAGCGTCTGCAGCGGCTTTACTTAATGCAGATTTTTTCACCTTTTTGTTTCCTGTGCTTGACTTTATATTTTCTTCAAATTCTACCTTTTCGATATCGCTCCATACCGGATTAGCGCCTGACTTAGGCAGTATAATCCAATATAAATTATGTAAAGCCTGGCGAATGGGTGTGTCATCGCCTTTTTGATCCAAATATCGAATGATAGTTTCAAAATCGGCTTTAGTGATTACTTTTTCAAGGCCCTCTGTATAAGCGGTAATAAGGTCTTTTTGGTCATTAGTCAATAGTGTTGCTTTTTTATTTTCTAAATAACCATTGATACGAGCAATCAACAAGCCATCTTTTTGATACAAATCGCGATTTTGAGGCTCATTAAAAAAGACCGTAACCAACTGCTTAATTGAACCGATATCAGTAATATCTTCAAACACGTCTTTATCAAACTCCAACAATAAGCCTTGCAAAATTTTATCATCATTGTCAATGATAGAATAGTCAGCATAATCTTCATCCGTAACCGCGGTATTGAGTCCTGCCAATTGAAAACTCCGATGCAGCCTTTTAAAGTTATTGGAATCGTAAGCATTTAGGTCATAGGCTTTATATTTGTCCGTCAGGTCAGCCCACTCTGTAGGGAAAGGTGGGAACTCATCCGTAGGTTCTTTATACAGGTCTAGGTAGTATTCCGCATTTTGAGCAGTTATTTCAAGATCAGCGTTTAAAAAGCCGCTTTGTTTTGCAAAAAAGCCCTTTAGTTCCAGATGCTTAAGTGCTGCCAGTCCTTGTAATTTTTTGACTTTAATCCTGTCTGCTCTATCTATAATTTCTATTTTAACTTCATCAATTAATGTTTGATAATCTATCAACTTTGGATTACGCTCCAAACTTCTAAGATAATCGGTGAGGCATTTTTGATATTTGGGATAGTCTTTTGCATCATAACTTGTAAGCAATTTTTTCAATAGTTCTTCCACTTTAGATTGATCCCATTTGAACTCTTCATTCATCAATTTCGGAAGGAGCCAGCCTGTTCGGTACAACATCATCACAATTTCCTTAGGCTCAGCCTTGCGCAGCCAGGCATTTTTCACCCCCTTTACATCTATCAATAATTTGCGGAAATCACGCTCCGTCACGGGCGCGTTGGGCAATACTGCTATGGCATCAAACCAGGTTTTTTGGTTTGGGTTTTTAGGGGTTAAAATATCAGCCACCGGAATCATGCGCGTGCGGTAGCCAAGATCAGTTATGGCATAACAAAGCAGTTCAAGCATTGTTATGCCCGGATCATGAGCATTAAAGTCCGTCCAAAGCGCTGTGGCTAAGTTTTCCAAATGCTTTATGCCCTCTGCGCGAAGCAGGTCAAAATCAAGCGAAGGATGGTCTGGACGACCTTTGGGTATGGTGGTGACAGGTACAGTCATGGACTTGGGTTTAGAGCTGTTTGGCATTAATGAGGTGGTAGGGAGCCGTGGTCAAGATGGCATGGTCTGCTTCGGGGCGTATATCTTCTCCTTCACCTGTACCAGCCGGATAAACTTTGCCGCTTTTAGTTAACATCATTTTCTCTACGTAATCTATGTAGGGACGGTCTTCCACAAAACGAATTATGGCGCTTTTGCGCAAGCCTCGCCCAAAAGTGGGTGCTGCATTGGTATTTGAGCGCCAGGGAGCGAGGTAAATACTCAATTCCTGCGAGAGTTTTATGCTAAACAATGCCTCATCAACCCCTTTTCTAAATTTCACTTCCAGTTCTATCTGAAGGGTTTCATATTGGGGATTGACTAATTGCAGCCATTTAAAATCGCCATACGGCTGGTTTAAAAAGAGATTGGCTTGTTGGTTGAGGTAGTCGCGCATTTCATCCAAGTCTCCTTTGGGAAAACGCGGCATATCAAGCGCCTTGCCTGATCTTTTTTGCAGATCAGGAATGAGGGCCAGGGTAACAAAGCCCGGGGCAAGTTCGCTGGCTGGTGTGGTTTTGTATTGCGTATGGTTGATGCATTTAACAGTGGCTACTTCTGGATATTTTTGCATGATCAGGTGCTCATAATCCCAAGCAGTAATGGCCCTGTTACGGTGGCGCAACCGCTCGCTGATTCGTTGGTAAAAAATATTACCAGATATTTCAGCTGCCCGCCCGTCAAAAGTGGGTGCGGGCTGTTCTATTTTTTTTACACTGGAGCGGCTGATATTCAATTTGGAAATAGTCATAGCAGCCTGGCCTTCAACAAGATGTACAGGGTCAATACCCGTGTCCATGAGCAAACTTGCTTCCAATACCTGCGCTCGCAGGTGCACAAGATCGGGTAGAGCCGAGGCTCCCTTGCTTGTGCCGGTTTCTGTTTTTGCCGAAACGCGCAACCACATTAGTGCCGGATTAAGCAAAGTATTGCCATTGCTCGAAATATCTTCTGGTACGGCAATCTGCAAAAGGCCCGAACGGGTAAAACGCCGTGTGGTATCCAGCAATATTTTATCTTCTGGAATGGACTCCCATAAATTGTTCTCTTTAAGGTAGGCCCAGTGTAACAGCGGCACATCACGATCGGTATCCCGTTCTGACCCTTCAAGTGTTTGAGCCAAAAGGGATAGGTTTGATCCTGGAGTTAGTTGGTTGATGCCAATAAGCAAGTGCCCTTCTATATTGTCAATTCCGTTTGCACGGGTGTAATCTGGGAACAAACAAAATTCATACGGGCGCAAGCTGATAGGGTCTATTTGATAATTTGGCCTTGTTTCATAGCCATCAAAGGGATGTATATAGAAAAATTCATCTATGTTATGCTCCATTACCTGATCGGATGAAACATAGTCCATTTTGATGGAGTTGAAGGTAGGGGTGTAAGGTGGGTTAGGAAGATCAACTGACTCTGGATTGGTATTTTGTGCAGCCAACATAGATTTATGGGCCAAGCGCTCAGCAAAAGTACTATGACCAAAATCACCCTGAAAACTGAAACGCATGAAACCTCTATTGATAGAAGGGTCAAATTGTTGGAATATATTAGATTCTTTACTTCTATTTAAATTATTAAATTTGTAAAAAAGAGTCTCTTTAATAAAATAAGGGATCCCAAGCATGATTAAAGACCTTGAGTCCAGATTGGAAAGGTCTATTACATTTGTTGAAAAGGTGTTATCTACCAGGAATTCAACATCCATCAACCCATTGAATGCGGGTTCTATGTAATAATAACTACCATATTTGCCTTTTGTACCCACCCAATCAAAGGATAACTTTACAAAGTCCAATTTTTTCAAAAAAGCAGACTTGTTGCCGATATACATTTTGGAGCCTTTAGGAACGGTGGCCCCAAACGGCAAAATTTGCTGAGTTCCATCAAATAAGCCATTATCCGTTTGTATAATCAAACTCTTACTTACACCTTCAGCCCTCACCCCTACTTTTATTTGAGAACTATACGATTTGAGTAAAGCCTCATAAGGGCTGTTCAAACTACGGAATGCCTCTTTTTTAATGTAAACTTTCACAGCGGGAAGTTCTGTCATGTTACTTCCTTCTACAGGTTCAAGTGCATCAAAATCAGCAGGCAAAAAAACCTGGATATTCAGGGTAGAACTGCCTGATTCCCATACCATTGCATAAGATGCTTGCGAAAATGGGGCTGGGGTATGAAAAACCGTATTGATAGGTGCTATCCGAGTATTTATATCCTTAAAATCAGCATCTGTAAAAAACCTGTCGGTATAATCTAAATTGCCAGGAGCATCAACCAAAACAGGCGCGTCCAATTTTACCCATTCTTTTTGGGTAGAAACTGCTACGCCTAAGTTATCGGTCAATTTCCCCTGCAAACCCGTGAAAATCGGATTGGTAATGCCTTCTATTTTGATATTGATCCATCTGTTTCCCTCTTCCAGCCACAATTGGGGCGAAGCAATGGCAAAGCCTATTTCCGGTTCGTCCAATAAACCATCATCCCCAAATACCCGATGCGGGGTACTGCCATCCGGCACAAAAGCGCTCGCTAATAGGGACTTGTTGAAATCATTATAGTCCAACACCCCGTTGAAAGACAATTTCTTCGGCACAAATACTGTCTTCACCTCCTCCACCTGCGCTTTTGTAATGACCCAATCCTGCAAGGTTTCATAGTACATGGGCTGGCCGTTTTTGTCCTTCCCGCCCAGCAGGAGGGTGCCTTTTTCAATGAGTTCCTGATCGAAATTTTTGGCCAAGGTGAAGATCAAATGGACATGGTCCGGTTCAGCCTTGCGCCGATCAAGGCAAAGGATATTCTCATAATAATAATCCAATTGTTTTTTTACCAACTCATTAAGGCTGTCCTGTGCATAGCGAAACAGGCGCAAAAAAGTCATAAAAAGCGTAATATGAGGCTGCGCTATACGGTAAGCCTCGCTCTCTGGCTTGTCCATAAGGGCCAGTTCGGCATCAAAGGCTGCCTGACCGCGATGCGCTATCAGCAGGTACGCATTGTAAAAGGTGATAAACAGCCCTCGCAGTTTTTCGCGATTGATTTTAATGTCTGGTTTGATGAGATCGTAATGTTTTCTATTGGGAATGCCCCAGCGGTTGTCAGAAGCGTAGAAGAGGTTGTAGCGTTCATGGACCAATTTGTCGTCAGCGGCTTTGTGCAAGGCGATCAATTTTTGCAAGGCTCCTTCCAACTCCTCAAAATCACACTGGTTGTCGCGTTTGATAATATTCAGCACCATGCTCTGCATGGGGTGGCTTATGCCCACTAGTTTTACATATATCTCCTCAAGCCCTTTGGCCATGTCAAATAATACATGGATCAAGTCTCGGTAAAGCGCGGGGGTCGGGTTGGGCTTACCCTTGGCCGGACTGTAATTCTCTATGGAAAAGGCCAGTTTATAGTCAATATCATCATATTTTCTACGGAGCTCATCGGTATCCAATGATGCCAGTACCGCCAAATAAGTGAGTTTTTCCACCTCCCAAAAGGCGGACCAATCGCCATCGGGTTGGTTATTTTCATTAATGTAACTCAATTGCAGCGAATAGCGATGAGCCGTTACAATAATATCCTGTATAGAGCGGTCGTCCAATTTAAAGTACTCGGGTGTCAGGGCTTTCAACATGCGGTTCACCCTGTTTGTGCCGTTTCTATGAAGCGGATGACGTTGATGTATGGAAATAAGGTTCATTGCTGATGATGAATTGCAGTTGGGAATATAATTTTTTCTGCTCAGTTCCGAATAGTGGCTTCTCTAGTATAATAATCAAACACATAATTGAAACGGCTATTGGTACTACGCACTACAAGTTGCAGTTGTATCAATACCCGTCCTTCCAGGAGGTTTTCGTCTTCAAGTATCTCTATGTTTTGAAGTTCCACACGCGGCTCGTAGTAGAGTATCGCTTTTGAGATCAATTCTTTGATATAGGTCAACAGGCTGGTGTTGGCCGGCTCAAAAAGCAGGTCTTCCAAGCCGCAACCATAATCGGGACGCATTACGCGCTCGCCAGGGCGCGTGCCAAGTAGAATAGTAAGGCTTTGTTCAATATCCCGCAACTCGGATACCATATCGGCACCGCTTTGCCCAGGAGGTTTTTTGTGAAAGGTGACCGGGAATGCCCAGCCTGTACCGAGGAAAGAACGCATTTTTTATAGGGATGAGAGATGAGGTATGAAGTATGATGTATGAAATCCTGGTATAAATCAACCAATCATCACGGTGGGGCTGCCCAGCGTGATCTGCCCGCCGTGTGCCGTGCTGTCGCCCATGCGAGCAGCGGGCTTGCCCCCGATAAGCACGGTAGCCGAACCCTTTATGATGACATCGGGCGGGCCTGCACAGGTGCACATGGTACCGAGTGTGGCCGCGGGCTTACCTTCTATCAGCACGGTGGGTAGGCCCGGCGGCATGACGGGGCCGCCCGTGTGCGGACTGCCATTGGGGTTTACCATGGGACAAATGTGCATATCGCCGACTCTTGCTGCTGGAGGCATGGTATTTAAGTATGAGGGATGAAGGATGAGGGATGAAAAGCAGGATATTGTGAGAGATAAACAAGTCTATTCATCTCTCACAATTTTAAACAGACTTATTCGCCTTCGCCTGGTGGTTCATCACCAGTTTGGATGGCATTCTCATTGCCTGGGCCTGTTCCAACATAGCTCAGGAAAACAGGCTTTTCATTTCGGAGAACATCCATTACCATTGGGAATTCACTCAAGTGGTAGTTTAGGTTGGCAGAGCCACTGGCAGCTTGGCTGTCTGCGGGCAAGGCCGCACCATTGGGGTGGAAAATAGCTTGGCCTATCCAGGCACCGGCGCTGTCCTTGAACCAAATTCTGGGGTGAAACGTGTTGGATGCAAACTGCACCGTGTAGGATCCAATCTGTTTTCTAAATGCTGGCATTTGACAATAATTTAAATTGTTAAAAATTGATTGTATTTGCTTTATGGGTTTTTTAAAAAATTACTTCAATTGATTTGAACAATCGCTCCTTTGACTGTCATATTCCCGGAGGCTTTTACCTCTGTCTGTGTACCTTCTGCCTTAAAGGATGTTTGTGCTTTTTGCGCGATGTTGAGGGCTTCTACCTTGATCTCGTTTTGTGCTTTCAGGGTCATGTTTTTGTATGATTCTATCGTGATACCGTCCTTGTCCATTGTGATTTTGTTGCCGTGCTGGTCTTCCAAATGTATTTTGTCTGCATCTTCGTCTATCAGCATTTTTTTTCCGCCGGGCGTGTTGATGCTCAGGCTCTTTTTTTCGTCGTCAAAGATCATGCGCATGTCGCTGCGGGTGATCCAGCCTTTTTGGTGGTTTTCGTCGCTGTCTTTTAGGGCTGCGGGCTTTGCGCTGCTGTTCAGCATACCCAGCACTACGGCTTCGCGGGGGTCATCGTTCAAAAAGCCAACTATGACCTCATCGCTGATTTCGGGCCTAAAAAAAGAGCCTCTATTTTGACCCGCATCCTGGCAGGCCACGCGCATCCAGATGCCCTCGCCCCTGTCATCAATGAGCGGTAGCCTAACCTGTATGCGGTGTGCATTATCGGGGTCGCCAGCCAAAGCTGTTACCACGCCAATATGCAGGCCGTGAATGGCGGGCAGCAAGGCTGCGGCGGGCAAATCAGCGACATCATCGAAATCAGCGGCATACCAGCGTTGTGAAAGACCAAATTGGGCATGCGTGTACCACATGCCAGCCTCTATTTCATGGCTGATGGCGGTAACATACACCTTGCCGGAATGTCGCAGGCCCACACCAACCAACTGGATCACATCACCAGGAAAAATATTGACCACACCCTGGAACTTAACCCTGCCCCGATTTTTGGCCAATTGACTTTTGGTCATCTGTGCCTTGGCCCAGTTTTGGGCTTCCTCTTGATTGAGCGAACCGGTATGCTGTAAGGACAGGTGTTCCAATCCCATTACCTTGCTATAATCTGTGTTGGGCGCTATACCCGAAATACGCAAGCCCACCGCGCTGCCCACGGTAGCTGCCGCTTGTGTTATGGCTGCCGCTGGGCGCGGAGGCGAAAAACCGCCCAAGCCGCCGCCGCCGGAAGGCTCAGAGGTTTCAACCTCTTGATTGTCAGCATTCCATGCGGATGCCTTTACGGTTGGGTATTGGTCGCGGGCATCCATCTCTGCTTCAAATTCGAAGATATTCATCCCATAGTGCAAAGAGCATTTTGGGCTTTGGTCAAATTTGGGCTTGGCCACTTTTACGGTTCCGTTCATTGTCAGTACCAACATACCATTGGCCTCGGCGCGGGTGTTCAAAAAATCCCAGTCGGTAGCGTAATACTGCACCATTTCAGGATGCTTGGCAGACGTGCTTTCTACATTGGCCTGCCGTCCGTTGTTGCGCAGTATTTCTTCTATGATTTCGTTGTCCTTCTGATTGTAAAAATATTTGTTCTTGCGGCCCACGGTCATTTTTACGGCTTCATCCTTGCACTCAATTTCAATGTAGGGTGCCTCGTTTTGTATGATCTTTACGCTATGGCGAATGATGATGCCTTTGAAAATGGTGCTGTTGTTGCCGTGATACCCAGCTTCTATTTCGATGCTGTTGCCCGGTGATAGGAGATCGAGGTCGCTGATAGGGAATTCCTGCTGCGCCACATCGCCATCCAAAAAAGTAAGAACGGCGAATGGTATGCGATTGGCCGTTCGGCTCACGCGGATGCTAAACACTATAGCCGTGTCGGGGATGGATGTACCGTTCACTTTGATTCGGGTAGTCACCAAATCATTGCGTTCCGTGCCGGGCAAAGCCAATTGACTGATTGAAGTATCAAACATTTTTTGTGTTACTTTTCTATTGGCGGAAACAAAAATTCTTTTCCTGCGGGCAATTGCCTAAAAGTGGTCAGTCCATTGGCCTTAGCCACTTCATTAATAAAACGGGGTGAGTCATAGATGCTGTTGCACAAGTTATCCAAACGGTCACCTTCCTTGATCAATCTGTGGTGAGTCAGGTCAGCAGATTTGTTGTTGGCTGCAAGAATTTTTGTAATGGTTTCCTCGTGTTCTTTAAAGGTCAATTTTACCTTGGCTCTTAGTGAAGTTCCGTTGGGCCGAAACATAGTATGCTGAACATCAATAGTTTCTATAATTCCTTTAAAAATAAACAAGCCATAAATGGTGAAAAGTAAATTGGGTTTGTGCAAATCCCCATTATATCCTACCGTTCGGCGCAAGGAGATCAACTCTGCGGTAACATCTTTTTTTACTCCGCTGGCACCTGTACCGTCAATCAGAAGTTCAACCGTCAGCTCTTTAGGGCGCACTCCCAGAAAGCGCTGTGATGTTTTATTGGTCCCCCCTTCCTGAGGGTCCCGATATTCATATTTTTCCGTTTCGCTCCAGTTGTCCTGATTGAACATGGCTATCCATGGCGTACCCATAGGTATGGGCACCGGATCAAATTTACTAACGGGTATGATAACAAATTTACCTGGCGTTGGCACTAAGTTCATCAAAGCACCAAGGCCGCCACCGATACCATTACCGATTGCGTTTACTGCATCTGCAAACATGATTTATCGTTCGTTTTTGCGTTTTAAAATATCCAAAATTGCATCCACAGATTTTTTTACCTGTTCTTGAACAGCATTTTGAGCAGGAGAAATACCTGAATTGGATACGTTCCCATTGCCAGACTGCTGCTGATTGGCACCTTGTTCGTTGACCGTGGCCTTTATATGTAGTTCATTGATGACTATTGGCATAATTTCTTTAGGGATGAGGGATGAAGCAGGAAGGATGAGAGATGAAGTAGGAGGGATGAAGGGTGCATTGGCTGCTTCCTACCTCATCCTTCATCCCTCATACTTCCTACCTCATACTTAGTTAGTTGACTATTCTAAAATACTGGTAAGCGAGTTCTATGGTTTCTATGACCAATTTGCTTTCTTCTGCATTGAAATTCGAGATATTCCATTTTTGTGGCCAGGCATGAATACATTCATAAGCCTGAAGTGGCTCATGGTTTTCATTCAAGAGTGTGACCACTACCGTAGAAGTCTGAATATCAAAATGTTCTATAGCATTGGTTGCCCATTCTATCAGTTTGGAATCCACCCAAAGCCCACGTTTCAGTACCAAATTAGGATACTGTGCGCGAGTGGGCAATTTGAAGGAAAAACGATTTTCCCCGCCAGAATTGACGGTTTCACTGCCCAGTTCACGGGACAGCCCGCTCACATCCTGAAAATAGGCATCGCGTTGTGCCACGCCTGGCACATCTCGAAATTCAACCTTAAAATGAAACCCTACGGGTGGATAATTAGACATGATTGAGGGATGAAGTAGGAGGGATGAGGGATGAAGCTTTATCCTTTTATTCAAACCGCATGGTCAGCCCTTCGTGGGCCAGCTCGAGCGTCTCTATAGCCACCTCGTTGCCGTCAGCTTTGAGGTCAGTGCTTTGCACCTTGATGGGCCAGGCATTTTTGACCTGCCAGGTGATGACCGGCTCGTGGTTTTCGTTGAGCAGCGTAATGGTGAGGTCCCGCCGTTCAATGGTGTTGAGTTGTACCGTGTTGAGCCACTCAAAATATTGGTTGTCGCCTTTAAATGAGCCGCGTTTGAGCGTGATGTTGCTGAATTTTTGCAGTCCGGGCATTTTAATTTTATGGTATTCAGGACTGGCTCCTTCGCGGTATTCGATGGGGTCAATTTGCACATCAAGACCGCTGACTTCGGTGAAACCGATGCGCGTGCCGCCCCAGTCAACCGAAAAATGAAATTTGGGCAATGGATAATCCGCCATGATATATTAAATTGTTGATTGTTAATTGTTTAAAATTTAAGATTGCGTCATCATTTTGTGTGAAAACTTCAAGATGATGAACTCCGCAGGGCGCACTACAGCCATGCCTATCTCCACATTCATACGGCCTTCCATGACATCATTTTCGGTCATGGTTTGTGGCACGCCTACGCGCACAAAAAAGGCTTGTTCTGGCTTGGCTCCCATAAGTGCTCCTTCACGCCATTGCAGGGTAAGGAAATTCTCGATCATGCCACGCACTTTTACCCAGGTATTGGCATCGTTTGGTTCAAAAACAAAGCGATAAGAGGCCTTTTTTACGGATTCTTCCACAAAATTGAAGAAACGGCGTACGCTGATGTAGCGCCATTCATTGCTGTTGCCATCCAAGGTACGCCCCCCCCAAACGACGGTACCTCGGCCAGCGATGAAGCGTATAGCGTTCACGGATTTGCCCGTAGATGGATCAATATTCATGGTATGCTGGTGGGCATCCGTCACTTTGATGCTTGGGCCTACTATGGAGGCTATACCCACATTGGCAGGAGCCTTCCACACGCCACGCTCGGAATCCACTCGCGCATAAACGCCCGCGATGGCGGCACTGGGCGGGAGTTTCATGGGGATTGCCGATAATTGCAGTTTGGCATTTTCGTATTTACTATTGTTGTTGATTATACTAATGTTTGTTTTTAAATCAGCCAAATCTTTATCTACATCGTTTGTTGGTGTTCCATCTGCTGCCACTTTTTTTTGCTTTACTATTATTTTATTTTCTTTTCCGAAATAGTTGTAGTCCAGCGTAGTATCCAAATACGGATAATAGGCTGCGCCAAAATTCAGATAATCAGGAGATAAACCATTCCTGAAATCTTTTACATCATTTGTTGGATTGCCCGTTTTTTGGTTCACATCCAAAATAACAAACCTGTCTTTGAGATCAGCGGCTTGCTTAAGTGCCTTATTGTACAGGCTCAACTGGTCTGTTTCGCTGAGAAAAATAGCTTCAGGAAAAACAATGATGGTTGGCTCGTCTTCGCTTTCCAACACCTCCAACCCCTTTTCCAGATCAATGACTTTTATGGTACCAGAATATGGATTCGGTGAAGGAGCGGTTGTATCCAGTACCGAAATGATATAGCACGGCCCGCCACCATTATCAAAGTAAAGGCGCACCGCATAGTACATGATGTGGGGCGAGCGTTTCGTTTCATCAAAAGTCGCTTCCACCTTTGTTGAAATTATTTGGGGCGTTGCGTCTGCGGACATATAGTCTGTAATGGTTACTTCCAAGCCATTATCTTCAGGATCGGGCATCCCGAAAAGTTCTTCGTAGTCCCTGAAAGAGAAAATTTTCACAGCCTTGTTTAACAGGCTTAAGCCTTTGACTGTCAATGCTTTTTGAGTATAACCGATAAAAGCCGGAATACCCGTATCCACACCTGCAACGGAGGGTGGCAATAGGGAAATTTCTTCTACCCGTACACCGGGAACATTTTTATAGACCATAATGGAATATTGTTGATAGTGAAAAAATGTTGATGTTAGATTTTGGCAAAAGCCAGTTGAAAGGTTTTGTTTTGGTCAATTGGGGCTGAGGCTATATCAAAAATGGACACAATGCCAAGTGCATTGTCCGGCAGTATCTCGTTGCTTAGATATATTGTTTCTCCTTGGGCCACGCCTGATGGTTTTTGTACCATTTTATAGGCGTTCTCCGGAAGTTCTACCTGTGTTTTAGAGGAAAAGGGCTTGAACGCAAATGAACTGCCAGGAGGAGGGTTGGGCAGTATAGCTGTGGCCTCCACATTGGAAACGCCCACCTGCGCCGCTGGGAACTCAAAAATGGTAGGTGCGCGAGAAGCAAACTCCGGCAAGTCAACAAAGGGCCCAACGGTGATACGCAGGCTGCCATCAGTCTGGGTCACAACATTAAGGTTATTGAAATACAGCAGACGGCCACGGCCAGAAAACGCTGGCAATGCATTGTTGGGGACAGCACCAGTGCCGTTCATTTTCATGTAGGGTTTGGTCTTCTTCAGTATGGCAGGGGTGTTCAGGCAAAGGACAAAGGACAATGCCCTATCCGGCCCCGGTCTTTTGGCGGGCATTAGACTTTGGTCGCTGCGCAGGCCGCGTTCTGCAAACACCATCAAGCCATCCCAGGTAGGTTTTGATATCCAGCCCAGGCGTTTGAAAAGCAATGCGGTGGAGGCACTGGGCTGCAAAGAAAAAACGGGCGGCTCGGTGGCAGCATCCGCGGGCTGGTCTGGCAACGATTCGTGCATTGCACGTATGGTGAACATTTTTTCAAATTTCCAGTGCATGTCCGTAATCAGTTTGCGTTTGAGTTACTGGCTATTTCTTCTATCGTGGCCACTGGCCCCAGATTGGATGCCTGTACGGCAAACAAGCGGGCCTTGTACAACACCGAGGGCTGGTATTTGCCACCCAGAATGCCCCATAAATGGTTAAGTTGTTCAAAGTTGAGTGTAAAAAGATCCAGTATTATTTTTTCTACATTGACAGGAAAAGATGCACCAATCAGCGAATTTTCAGGCGTAAACACTTGTTTGGATTGTAAAATATAGATGAGTTTCGATATATTGTCTATGTCCTTGGAATATGGAGCTTCAGTACTGCTGAACAGAAGATATAGATTCAAATATATCGTAGGATTTTGTTTGCTAATTCCTCCATTTTTTTGTGCGTAAATTGGTCCGTTTTTCAAGGTTTTTTCCTCTTCTATATTCACCAAAGTAAGATAAACATTCCCTTCACCCATTTCAGGTTCATTGTTAACAGGAGCTACATTTTTTAATACAACAAAGGGAACACCCACAGAAGGATTAGTGCCTTCATATATTGCATTCATCTCCTTAACGAGATATTCAAGCGAACTGGCGATCATTGGAGTAAACAGAATATTATCATCCCATGCCCGTGAACTGGCATGACATGCAGGTGGAAAAGAAATTGTTCAAAAACTTAAAACAAGATTTTGGAAAACCTAAAAAGTATCTTGGGGAAAATCAAAAAAACACCTTGGCAAATGATTAAAAAAAATGCTTGTCGGGGGATTGTCGTTGTTTCTGCTGCGGCCAAATTGCTCAATAAAGTTGATCAAGTGCCGGTTGTGATTGTTCAAAAAAAATTCGATTGTTAACAGAAAAATTACAAATTAAAAGGTCGAATATTGTTTGGAATTTACTGTTTCGGCAACAAAAGTAATGGCATTCCCCAGAAAACCAAATTTTTAGCCTTTAATTTTTCCGTTTTTAAACGTTAAATTTTTAACACACTGATTATCAGCCGTTTTAGCAAATTGTTCACGCTCCCCAATTCGCCTTCTGTTCACATCTGCTTAAAGAAAGGTTTGCAATATCGGGTTTGCTTAATTCGCTATGGAATTGGCTATCTTTGCGCGCAAAATTCTTGTGATCTATGAAGGTGGAAGAAAAATACAAGGATGTTTTACACACGATTGAGTCTTGTGTAATTCCATATTATCTCGCTACCCCGAGCATCAAAGACTATGATGTGAGCCTTGTTTACGAGGCATTGTATGGCTATATGCACGGCTATCTTGACTTCATAAAAAAGTATGTATGAACCGAACCCTTGAGGAATTTAACACCGTAATAAAAAATTGTCGCGACCTTTTCGTCCAAAAAACAAAGGACTACGGCACGGCCTGGCGCATCCTCAGGCCCTCAAGCATTACGGATCAACTCTACATCAAGGCCCTGCGTATCAGGAGCATAGAGGAAAAAGGCACCCAAAAAATCGCAGATCCTGTGCAGTCCGAGTTTGTTGGTTTGGTAAACTACTGTGTATTGGCCTTGATCCAGATGTCGCTCCCCTCCGATGCTCCCCTTGATTTGGATGCGGAGCGAGTAGCACAACTGTATGATCGGCATGTACAGGAGAACATTGACCTCCTCAAAGCCAAAAATCATGACTACGACGAGGCTTGGCGGCTCATGCGCGTGAGCAGCATGACGGATCTGATATTGCAAAAAATACTGAGAATCAAACAAATAGAAGATAACTCAGGCAAAACATTGGTTTCCGAAGGCTTGGAGGCCAATTATCGTGACATTATCAATTATGCGGTTTTTGCCCTGATCAGGATGAAGGAATAATGTTGATGTGACTTTTTGTTGATTTGTTGATTTGTCACGCATGGTGTACGCTACGTTTCAAATCAACAAATCAACACTACTCAAATCAACAATCAAAAAGTCAAATCAACAAATCAACACTACTCAAATCAACAATCAAAAAGTCAAATCAACAA
>CAZIKN010000011.1:55795-82883 GCA_964539805.1 uncultured Saprospiraceae bacterium
ATCAACAACAGTCAAATCAACAGCGTAATATATGACCTCTCTTTCTTCATTACTTATTCAATTTGCCATCGTGGGTGCCATTTTTACGGCACTGACCATCAAGGCAAAAAAACACAACAACATTGTCTGGACGTTTTTACAGCATTTCTGCGGCGTCTGGTTTATTTTCTCCGGCCTCGTAAAGGCCGTTGACCCCATTGGTACGGCGTACAAAATGGAAGACTATTTTGTACAGTTTCAGGCCACTTTTGAAGGCTTGAACAACTCCTTTAAAGGACTTGCGCCAATGTTTCCCTGGCTGGCTGGCTATGGCAAAGGTTTTTCCATTTTTATGATCGTACTGGAGATCGTGCTGGGCTTTATGCTCATAGTAGGGTACCAGCGCAAGCTCACCGCTTGGTTGTTTTTTATCATTGTGGTGTTTTTCACCTTTCTGACTGGCTTCACCTACCTCACAGGATATGTGCCAACGGAGGCCAATTTCTTTGATTTTGCCAAGTGGGGCCCTTATGTAAAGGAGCAAATGCGCGTCACGGACTGTGGCTGCTTTGGTGATTTTATCAAGTTGGATCCCCGTATTTCCTTTTTCAAAGACGTGGGATTGATGGTTCCAGCCATATTGTTCCTTGTTTGGTCCAAGCGCAAGCACCAATTGTTTGATGGCCGCACACGCCGCATTATCGTGTGGGGTTCTACCGTGGCCACCCTGCTTTTCTGTATCTACAATACGTACATGAATCTGCCTGTTGTGGATTTCCGCCCCTTTAAAATTGGCACGGATGTACGATCGCGCAAAGAATTAGAAGGCAAGGCCAAAATTGACATCCTCGGCTGGGTACTTGTGAACACGAACACGGGTGAAAAAACCACTTACATGGAGCCTGAGCCCGGCGGTTACACCTATATAGATAAGTATCCGAAAAAAGACGGCTGGAAGGTGGAAAAACAAATCAAATCAGATTGGTACGTACTGGAAAATGGCGTAAAAACCCCCATAACCCGTACCAAAATCAACGAGTTTGCCATTGAAAAAATGGAAAATGGCGAAAATATGGAAGTCACACAGGACATCCTGAATGAGGCCGGATACAGCTTAATGGTAGTAGCCTACCATTTGGAAGGCAACAAACAGATGGAGACCGTGGCTGTGCAGGATACCGTTTGGGCTACTGATACCATTCGGGTAAACAAAGATTCCGTGAATTATCAGCGGCGCGTTGCGGAAATCAAACAAAAATCCGTTGAACGCGAAACCTTTGTTCCCACCGCCGAGTATGATCAGTTTTTCCGAAAAGGGGTAAACCCCGTGGCCGAGGCCTGCCAAAAAGCAGGTTGGAAGGTTTATGCCATCACAACTTATGCTGATGCCGAGATTGCTCCCGCCTTTGCGGCAAAAGTGGATGCCAGGTATCCATTTTACAAAGGAGACGACAAACTGTTAAAAACTATTATTCGCGCCAACCCCGGACTTGTTATTTGGAAGGACGGCAAGGTGCTGGATATGTATCACCACAAGCACATCCCTGCGGCTGACGCTTTGCTGGGCAAGTGGAAGTAAGGGGGGGATGGTTCAGGGTTATTGGTTGATGGTTGATGGTTGATGGTTGTTGGTTGTTGGATAATGGTTGTTGGTTGATGGTTATTGGTTGTTGGTTGATGGTTGGAAGGCTATCCATCGGAAACCAATGTTGATCCATAAGGAGTGATTCACTAACTAACTCAAGTATGCCTCCTTCGGCCCCGCCCCTAACCCCTCCCTACTAGTGAGGGGTTAGGGGTGGGGTCGCCAACGCAATTGCTATCCAGTGTAATAACCAACAACCCTGAACCATCAACCGTCAACCATCAACCATTAACCAATAACCATCAACCAATAACCAATAACCATCAACCATTAACCAACAACCGTCAACCTCCCCTCACTTGACCACCTGGATCTGGCGAACCCCGACCTTGCCAAGTGTTGTTTTCAATTGTACCCAATAAGTGCCCTGGGGCACATCACCCATTTGCAGTGTCTGAATGGGATCACCGCTTGTTTTTATTTGGGTAATAATGCGCCCGTTGTTGTCCGTAAGGGTCAGCTGGGCGGGTTTGTCCTTTTCATTTGAGTATTGCAGGACAAACTCGTTTTGCACGGGATTGGGACTGATACTAAATTCGGCAGATATTGCGGCAACGGTTTGGGCAAGGTCTTCAGATGCATCAGCATCCAACATTTCACCCAATTGGGCCAGTTTGTTCAGTTCTATTTGTCCACTGAAACTGACCAGTACAAATTCATCCGACTCGCCGACCAACAGGACCAATTGCGATACATTATTGTCTTCATCTTTAACCCAAATTTGGACTTTCTCATCGCCATCGCGCACGTTCAGCAATTCGTTCATATTGGTTTGGGATACAACGGATATGGCTTCCTGATATACTTTTTTAGCGTTTTTCAGGTCATCGGCGGCTAAAATGGTTAGGCTCCCCATGTTTTTGACCACTTGTTGCACCTTTTTCCAATCTTTTTCTTCCACCTCAAATTTTGTTGCATTCTCATACAAGTCTTTGCTCAGGTAGGCAAAGGTGAAATGGGGTTTTTGTTTGTATTTTTCGATAAATGCCTGTAGGTTATTTTGGGCAAAAAGGTTGGGTACCCAAAAACAGAGGGTTGCAAATGCGCACAATAGTTGTTTCATAGCAAAATTAATATGGTGAAAATGGCCAAAAGACGGCTACAGGGGGAAAATGTTACACCATATACCTTAGTCCGGGATGATCCCGCTCAGCCCAAAACGGTTTCTTAAGGAATGATCAAAAACATTCCTAAGCTTATGCGTAATAAGGCTTGTTGGGTAAAATTTCCAGTATATATTCCCAAAGGTGCTCATAAGGCACCATCTCAATCTCATGTGCCTGGATAAAGGGATTGAGCGAACTTTGCTCCAATTGGAGCAGGTATTTTTGTGCCCTTTCAATGGATTCTGCCTTGGCAAACCCAGCCTTGGCAAGCTCGATCAGCAGGCGCACAAAGCAATTACTGCGATGCATTTCCGCTGTTTTCAGGTACCGGTTGCAGTATTTTTCCATAGCCTCAATGCGATCTACTACTTCTGCGAAAGAACGCTCCGCAATAAGATGAATGATCTGCAATATCAAAATGGATACATTCATACCGCGTTTGTCCTGTGACGCCACCGGGACATCATTGACAAATTTGCTCAGTTTGAATCGTTTTTTTATCGGGTCTTTCCTCAATTGGACTTTTTCAATTACCGCCAGGAAGGCTAAATAAGCTTCTATAATCCTCCATTCTTCCTGGCGTTGGCTGTACAAAAACTGAAAATTTTTGTCGCTTAGCGTTTGCTCGTACAAATCACTTGCTCGTTGGTACTCCCGCTGGCAAAAACTGACCTGAATATAAAGTTCCATACACCTGAACCAATTGGGATTTCCAGGCTCCTGAAGACTGATGCTTTTGGCAATGGCCGTCGCTGCTGTGTCATAGTGCCTGAGGGACATGCTGGCAAGGGTATATTGGTTAAGAAAGATGGATTTGGCCGACTTAACATCAAATGATTTTTTATCTAAATATTCCAACATGCGCTCACAGGCTGCCGCGGCTGCCGTTTGATTATGCGATAAGAAGTGACTGTACAGTTCCAGCAAGCCTCCTGTGACCCTCAGGTAGTAAGAATTGTGCTTTTCAAGGTATGGTTTGGCCATTTCAAACTTTTCCGCAGCCATCCTGGCTATATCATTTCCCACACCGAGCACTTTTACAAAATGAATGCGCACCTCATCAAACAGCTCTTCAACGATACGTTCAGCCTGCTGCACCTCACACCATTTGGCGTGTATATTTTTGTAATATAAAAACTCGTCCTGGTTACCTATACTGGTAGCGCCATGATGGCGCAAAAAACGGCTTGACTCCACAACCAGATCAGTAAACTCATAACGCAGTGCATGTTCGAAGGTGTGCTTAGCCAATTCGTGAGCCGACTTCAAGGCCATGCGGCCCATTAGTATTTTCACGGCTGCCCAGTTTTTCCAGCAGGCGTAATAGGCGCGTTGAAAATCATTAAAGGTGGGCTGTTTGACATCAATGAAAAAAAGGGTGTTGATCAGGCGGCTTTTAAATTCCGTTTTTAATTTCTTGTAGTTTTGGTCATCTGGTGAGCTTTCGTAAAAATGAAGTGCCGCCTCTTCATCAGTCTGAACTTTATCAGATTTTACCAGATTGTAAAACTCTGTAAAACGGGTGTTACTGCCTTCATTGCCCAGGACATCAATTTGTTTCAATTTGTTTTTTTCCAGCAAAAAGGTAAGTTCTTTTATTACATCCATGATATAGCAGGTTAAAAATTGGCCTTTAGCAGGGAAAAAGCCATATAATTTTAGGTAAAGCACTAAACACAAACTATTTGCTATAGTTGTAAAAAAAATGTTATAACTTTTAAGGTTATTTCAAGCAGATGGCAAAAGAGTAAAATCTGCGGTTCTTCAAATTCGATTTTGTGTCCGTGTGCAGGCCTGGGGCTGCCTCTACCTTTGCAGTATAATTATTCACCACACATCACTTTCTATTATGGCCCTCAACAATAACACCCATTACAACTGCACAGAAGAACGCTCCCTGTTAGACATCATCATTGATATTATCCATGGAATCTGACGTGTATAAAATACCCAAAAAAGGCCAATGGCCATACTTAAACGTCGTTGTGGAATTGGGCAACCCGGCATACGCCTGCCAAAGGCAGGGCATTTGCAAGATATGGGAAGCAGCTAAACCAAATCTTCGGCGATCAAATCAGGTTATGGCCATTGCCCAAATGGGTACTGCCCGTTTGAGTATCTGGTTTTTGAAATCTACGATCCATCCCTACTTGGGCATGAAGCATTTTAAGGAGGACTATTTTGTCATCGAAACAGCTTTTGTTGTACCTGCATTCGTGCATGCGCCGGACCATTTGGCCAATTGGGCCATCCCTGAAGGGAAATATCCAATACTCAAAAGCAAAGACTTTTTTACCGTCCACTTTGATATTGCCGTCCTACCCGACACCGTACGATC
Source organism: uncultured Saprospiraceae bacterium (assembly GCA_964539805.1). Classification (GTDB taxonomy): domain Bacteria; phylum Bacteroidota; class Bacteroidia; order Chitinophagales; family Saprospiraceae; genus M3007. The sequence goes on from CAZIKN010000011.1 coordinate 60,864, forward strand.
ACCGGATTATGGCAGTGCCTGCATCTATCACCAAATACAACCACAATATACAACATAGCCAAGACAAGTTGGCTAAAATCAATAAACTACTAAAAATCAAATAAATAATTATTAAAAATAATTAAAACATATTAAATTTGGGTAAGCAATGATACATACGGAAAGCACTTTTCAGCCCACTACGGCCTCTTTGGTTCGTCGCAAAGTGGATCGCATTTTCCAGGCCACATGCCAGCACCGGAACGATAGCATTGGACTGCTGTCCGGCAGAATGAGTAAAGCCCTTTTTTGCTACTATTATGGGCAGATCACCCAAAACCAAACAGCCTCTGAGCGGGGTTGGTCCTTTATAGCGGAAGCTTTTGATCGCATAGCCGAGGGAGGACTGCACTTTTCTCATTGCAATGGTATGGCTGGCTTTGGCTGGGGGCTTGAGCACCTTGCAGAGCAGGGTTTCATTGACCTTGATGTAAATGATGCGCTAAAGAACATGGATGATTATTTAGGTGAGATCATGATAGCAGAAATGCAGGCTGGCAATTTTGATTTTTTACATGGCTCAGCAGGCATAGCACTCTATTTTTTAAAGCGCCGCAAATGGAGGCCTCGCAAAGCAGACCAATACCTTCAAAAGTGGATGCAGGTGCTTAGGGACACAGCAGAAGAGGGGCCGGAAGGCACCCTCAAGTGGAAAGCACTGACAGATTACAAAAAAAATGAGTATGGCTACCAGATCAATTTGTCACATGGTATCATGAGCATTGTTGCCGTACTTTCCAAAATATATGCAGCGGGGGCACATCAACGCACAGCATTTGAACTCGCTGACCGAGCATGCCGCTATGTCCTCCAACAAAGGATTGACCAAGATTACAGGTCCATGCATGTGTTCCCGGCCGTGGCTATAGAATCCCTGAAAGATGGCGAAATGGGTACGCGTTTGGCATGGTGCTATGGTGACCTTGGCATTGGCTTGGCATTAAGGAATGCTGGTAAAAACCTTGGTCAGGAATCCTGGATAGACATTGCCGACTATGTTCTGGTAAAAACAACGAAGCGCAGGACACCGGAAGACACCATGGTCAGAGATGCCTGCATGTGTCATGGTACGGCTGGTAACGGGCATATTTACCAGCGTCTGTGGCTACAAACGCGCAATCCTTTGTTCAAAGAGGCTGCTGATTATTGGCTTGATGAAACCTTGCACATTGACTCTTTCAAAAACGGTTTGGCTGGTTACCGGACCTATATGCCAGAGGACATGGGCGGATGGACCAAAACCAGCGATATGATTGAGGGCACTTCGGGCATTGGGCTTGCCCTTTTATCCAAATTAAAAGAATATAATCCTGCCTGGGACGAGGCCTTTCTGATGAGTTAACCCATATTACCTTGCTTCTTTGTCATGAAAAACTATAATCTGCACCCCAAGGTGCTGTTGCGCACCCCACTTTTACCACTTGATGGCCCTATCAGGCAAATATTTTCCTGTAAGGACAGTGCTGGCCAGATTGCCCAACTAAAGGAGGCCTTCCAGCATGCGGCAACACAAGAGGCGCTTTTTCTGGCTTCGCCAGTGCTGTATGCACAAATGAAAAAATGGCTCGAGGGTGAAATATCCGACCCGCATGACCTGAACAGCCTTCATTTGGCACTTATGCGTTATTTGTCCCGTATGTCATCACGATGTACCCCTTTTGGCCTGTTTGCCGGTTGTACCATGGGCGAATGGGGCAAGCAACAAGATATTGTGCTGGACGACCTGCACACCTACCGGCGGCATACACGACCTGATATGGACTATATGGGCAACCTTACACAACGGCTGTCCAAAACTGAAGGCATACGTGAGTACTTGAGGTTTTTTCCCAACAACAGCTTGTACTTCAACGCCGATAAATACCGCTACATTGATTACTATTATCACCAGAAGCGCAGAATACACCAAATAAGTACCGTTGATGCTAATGAGTATGTGGAGCGGGTATTGCAAAAAGCGAAAAACGGCAGCACCATTTCCGAACTTGCCAACAGTTTGGTTTCTGATGACATATCCTTTGAGGAGGCCTACTCCTTCGTTACAGAGATGGTAGAAACACAACTATTGGTTAGTGAATTGGACGGCAATACAACGGGCGACGAGATGTTTGAGCGACTCTTAGGCAGCTTGCAACGCATTAGTACAAATAGTGGACTGGCAGCACAGTGCCTGAATACCCTGGAAGGCTTAAAAAAGGCATTGGCGCAGATTGACCAAAAATCACCGGGGGTGAATGCTGGCACCTATGAGTTTATTGCCCAATCACTACAGCCCTTGGATACAGCCTACGAAATGAACCGCTTGTTTCAAACCGACATGATCAAGCCCGCTGCTTCCTGTACCCTGAACCAACAATTGGCTGGCACGATCAGGAGGGCCCTGGATCTCATCAACCGCATCCACACCAAGCCCGCAGAAACTGAACTCAGCCGTTTTTTACAAGCCTTTGAAGAGCGGTACGAAACCAAGGAAGTACCACTTTTAGAGGTGTTAGATGTTGAAACAGGCATTGGCTACATCCAAAATGGTGAGGCCAAAGGAGACCTGAACCCATTGGTTGATGATTTGGCTCTTGCTCCACAGGAAGAAGGCAGCACCAATATCCAATGGAACAAGCGCCAGGCATTTCTCCTAACTAAATTGGTAACGGCTTTGTCCGAAAATCAATACGCCATTGAACTACAAGATACTGATGTGCAGGACTTTGAACCCAATTGGGAAGATCTGCCCGATTCATTGTATGCCATGGGCAATTTGTTACATCCCGGCCCTGAAAACGGAGGGCTACTTGCAAGCCTTGATGGCGCGAGCGGCTCTGCTACCCTGATTCTGGGCAGATTTACCCATGCTGACCCGGCCATACACGAATGGGTAAAAGATATAGCGGACCGAGAGCAAGCCCTTTACCCCGAGGACACCATACTGGCCGAGATATGCCACCTGCCTGAAGCGCGCACCGGTAATGTACTGATGCGCACGGCCTTCAGGCCATACGAAATCCCCTATTTAGCACAAGGTGGTGTAGCCCCCGAAAGCCAGATCATGCCTGATGACCTAATGTTATCTATCAGGAATGGCGAACTGGTATTGCGTTCGCGCAGGCTAAACAAACGCATACTTCCTCGTTTGGGCAATGCCCACAACTACAGCGCCAATGCTTTGCCAGTGTACCACTTCTTGTGCGATCTGCAAAATCAGGGCAAGCGATCAGGCATGGGCTTTTCGTGGGGGGCACTTTCCGAACAGTTCAAATTTTTGCCACGGGTGACCTATCAGAACATACTCCTGCACAGGGCATCCTGGAAATTGAAAAAAAGCGATTATGAAGACCTGCTTAAGGCCAAAGAGGTTGACCTGCTCCATACCATAGGTGCCTGGCGTCAGAAATGGAAAATTCCACAACACATCGTCGTTATAGAATTTGACAATGAACTGCTGATAGATTTAGACAATATTCTTAGCATAAAAGTCTTGGTGCAGGAATTGAAAAACCGCACAGAAGTGCAGTTTGCAGAGTTTATCTTCAGCCACGAAGGCCTGGCCGTAAAGGATAAAGCGGGTGCTTCCTACACCAACCAATTCATTGCTGTTTTCAGCAAAAAAGAACAACAAGCTCAAAAAAGTGCTATAGAAAACCATCCAAAAACAGGACTTCCGGATGCACATCCTGTGCGCACATTGCCCATTGGGTCCGAGTGGCTTTATTTCAAATGCTATTGCGGCGCGAGCACCGCAGATGACATTCTGTGTGACATCATCCGGCCACTTGCCAAGCGGCTCCAGAAAAAAGGATTGATAGACCATTGGTTTTTTATCCGCTACATGGACCCCAAGTGGCATCTGCGCGTACGATTCCACTTATGCAATGAAATGGCTGTAGGTCCGGTGATACAGGCGGTGCACAAGGCAGTTGCGGCAGCGGTTTCACAAAAGCAAATATGGCGCATACAGGTAGATACCTACGAACGCGAAATGGAGCGGTACGGCCCCCTGACCATTGGGCTTGCAGAGCAGGTTTTTTACGAAGACAGCCGTACGACGCTTGACTTTTTACACAAAACCGGCCGAAATGACCCCGAAGCACGCTGGTTGTACGGCCTGTTTTCGATGGAATCCATTTTGAATGCCTTTGGTTTTTCACCAGCCCGGAAGACAGCCCTGCTGAAACGCCTGAAGGATGGTTTTGGTGCAGAATTCAACATGGGAAGTGTACAATGGAAACAGCTGAACAAAAAATTCCAAACCGCATCTGAGTCCATCAAAAATTGTGCGGACAATTCGCCAGCACTCAATCCCGCCATCCGATCCGTGCGCAAAGCCCTTAAGGAAAAAGAGGCAGCACTTTTGCCCATTGCCCAAAAATTATTGGCAACAAGGGCCCTGGACGAGCAACAATTAGATGATGTAATGGCCTCTTTCCTGCACATGTTGCACAACAGGCTGTTCAAATCCAAACAACGCATGCACGAAATGGTATTGTACGATTTCCTGTCACAGGTATATCGCACTCAAAACGTGCACCAGCGCAAAGAGGCCGTTTTAGGATAAGCATCCCTCGTAAACATATTGATACTATTGGCTTTGTGCCTGGCACAAGGTATCACATTGGTTTGGCTTTAACATTCACACATATTTTTCACACAAACTATTTTTCAACATGCAAAAGAACACTGCGAAAAAGCTGAAAATCAGCAAAAAGACCGTGGCAACGCTCAATCGTTCAGAGATGAACACTGCTAAAGGGGGTAACACTACCTCCTATCAAACTGCCATGAATCAATGCCCATCTGTCAACGGATACCAATGCGGGAGTGGTACCGCTTCTGCTTTCTCCAGATCAGGTTTCCGCTGCTGCAATTAATCATTCACACAATTATTCACACAAAAACATTTCACACCATGAAAAAGAACACTGAAAAAAAGCTGAAAATCAGCAAAAAGACCGTGGCAACGCTCAATCGCACAGAAATGGATCATGCCAAAGGCGGCAACTCCTATGTCTCTTATGTCCAAGCCTGTGGCAGCGGCCCTAACACATTGGCTGGTTGCCCTTCACGGGTAAGCTGCCGCCTTACGGTTTGCTAATCACCGTTTGCCATTATGTTCTGAACAATGGCCTTAACCTACTTAGATAAAACATAAATTTCACACCATGAAAAAGAACACAGCAAAAAAGCTGAAAATCAGCAAAAAGACCGTGGCAACGCTCAATCGCACAGAAATGAATGCGGTTAAAGGCGGTAATACCCAAACGGCATGCACAACTTATCAGACCGGAGTAGGCACTTGCCCAACCAATAACACTTGTGGCCTGCCTACCAACCTTACTTCAAAGGTAAGCTGCCGTACAAAATGTTAAAACACAGGTCAAGTACCTAATTCACCATTTCACACAAACATTTCACACCATGAAAAAGAACACAGCAAAAAAGCTGAAAATCAGCAAAAAGACCGTGGCAACGCTCAATCGCACAGAAATGAACGAAGCCAAAGGCGGTACACGCACAAGCAACCTCTGCACCCAGACCTGTAGCTGCCAAGGTGGCTGTACCACTACTACTGCTGCTACGAGGGACAATTCCTCCGTTTGCAAGTGCCTTTAATGGTTCAGAAAGTGACAGGATGAGCTGTGGCCATCCTTTCCTCCATACCCAACAATTTTTTATTTTTTCACACACAAAAACATTTCACACCATGAAAAAGAACACTGAAAAAAAGTTGAAAATCAACAAAAAGGCAGTAGCCGAACTCAACCGTAAACAAATGGAACAAGCCAAGGGCGGCACTTCCTATGTTTCTTTTGTTCAAAGATGCGCAACTGGCGCGTGCGGGGGTTATGGCACCTGCTTGGCCACGGGCAGCTGTAGCCGCTAATACTCAGATTGGGATGAGGGGGACTTTGCTGCCCCCTCATTCAATTTTTCGTTTCACATCATCCACAAAAGATTCCAAACATGGGTTCGCAAATCAGGATCGTACAAAGCCTTTGGTCAAAGCCTGCCCTTAAAAAACAGGGGTTTAGTCTTACGGATCGCGCAGCGGGCGGTTGGCCTGCGCTCAAATATTATTATATGAGTTGGGCCTTGAGCTGCCTACGAGCCCGTGCCCTTTATGACAAGGTTGAATTGGTAACCGATGATGCTGGCAAGCACTTGTTGATAGATACGCTAAAGCTGCCCTATACCTGTGTCAATACTACGTTGAACGAACTGGATCACTATGATGCTGATCTTTGGGCCTTGGGCAAAATATACGCCTACGCTGCCCAGAATGAAGCTTTTGTTCACATTGATGGCGACGTTTTCCTTTGGGAGCAGTTGCCCGAAAATCTATCAGAGGCAGCACTGCTCGCCCAACATGAGGAGTATGATTATTCCTTTTATTATGACAACCTGAATGCCGCACAAGAGGCTGGTTTTGTTATGCCTACACCTATATTGGAAGCACAACGGTACAGCAATGTCATTGTGGCGGCCAATGCCGGTATCATAGGCGGCAATAATGTAGATTTTTACAAACGTTTTAAAAAAGAAGTAATCCATTTTTTGGACACTAACCAGCACCATTTCCCCTCGGCAGTCACCGGAGGACTGAACAACCTGTTTGAACAATACCTATTTCACTGCATGGCCAAGGCTGATGGCATCAACATTACTTATTTGCTCAAAAACATAAGCTACAGCTATGAGGGCTTGTGTGACTTCCATGCCGTGCCACACCAACAAAAATTCATACATGTCCTGGGCGTAAACAAACGAAAAATGAGGTACGCCGAAGATGTGGCTCTTCACCTCAAAATGGAGTGGCCAGAGGTATATCAATCCATTTTGGACTATTGTAGCGCTACTGATAACGTATAAAATCAAGTTCCCATGAACATTTCACGCACACAAGTTAAGCAAGACTACCCGGAAGGAATGGATTGGCTTTTTACCCATTTCCCTCGTACCAGTAATGCGCTGGCGATTAGGCATTTTCAGGATTTTAAGCCAATGGCAGATCAATTGCGCGGTAAAAACTGGCGTCAGCACAGCTCTACCTTAAATCACTTCATCAAACAAGTAGAAACGGATTGCCGCGAACATTTTGTTGATTTGTTCAAATGGGAAAAAAGGCTTTCAGAGCGAGGGCCAATCCAACAAAAGCAGCCAATATTGAGTACGGAAATGCGCATGGAATGTATCACAACTGCCAGGTTTTTGCAGCAAGTGACCCATGATCAGCTGTTGCAGTTGAGTTACCGCCTGTCCGACACCGTTGTGGTTGGCAGGTCAAAATGGGATTGGAGCAGCGACAACAACCTGTACCTGAGCAATTTGGATTACCCGGCAGATGAGCTCTTTTTCTTGCAGCAACACGTATATTACGATCCCGGAACAGAGTGTTTTCCTTTGAGAAATGCCGCAATTCTGTTACTGGAAATGAAATCACCCTGCTGTGCCGGGGAATTATTGGCCGAGGTGCTGGAAAACCACATCGCCCCTGACCAAAGGGAGGCATTCCAACAAAATTTCCTGCAAGCAATATTATCTCATGTGTACTATGGCACGCTCGTAGTATGCTCTGACCAACCATCACCCAAAGCCTAAAACCACAACAGTATGTATCGTCGCTTTCCTCTACATATCCAACATGACTCTATGGACTGTGGCCCCACATGCCTCAAGATGATTGCCGAATATTACGGCAAGCGCTACAGTCTTCCGTATCTGAGGGAACTTTGTTCGTTCAGCCGTGAAGGTGTGTCCTTGCTGGGAATCAATGACGCCGCAGAGCAGTTGGGGTTTCGTACGCAGGCCATAAGAGTGCCTTATGAAGCAGATGAGTCGCGTGCTTCCCTATTGGATGCCAGTTTCCCTTGTATAGCCTACTGGAACCAGATGCATTTTTTGGTTGTCCTCAAAGCCAACCAAAAATATGTTTGGGTAGCGGACCCCGCATCCGGCAAATACAAGGTTCCGCGCCAGGCATTTGAAAAAGGGTGGATGAACACCCATGAGGAAGGCCTTCTTTTGCTGCTTGAGCCCACCCCTGCCTTTTATGGCAGTGCCACGCAGGAGGAGGAGAAAAAGGGATTTGCTTACCTCCTACAATACGTAAGCGCCCATCGGCGCATCATGGCTCAGGTGTTTATAGGCTTGTTCATAGGGCTTGTGTTCCAGATGTTGTTCCCTTTCCTGACGCAAAGCATCGTAGATATCGGCATTGAAAACCAGAACATTGACTTTGTCTATCTTATCCTGATGGCACAATTGATGTTGTTTAGTAGCCAGACTATGATTGGCTTTATTCAAAGCCGCCTTTTATTATATGTAGGTGCCCGGATCAACGTGGCCTTGTTAACTGATTTCCTGAGCAAGTTAATGAGCTTGCCCATTCGTTTTTTTGATACCAAAAACCTGGGTGATATCATGCAGCGGATCTATGATCAGGACAGGATTGAGAACTTCCTGACCAGCTCGGCGCTTAATGTCCTGTTTTCACTGATTAATTTCTTTGTGTTTAGTGGTATTCTGTTCCTATACAACACCCAAATATTTCTGGTATTCGTTGTGGCCAGTGCCCTTTATGTATCATGGATTATTTTTTTCCTAAAAAAGCGCAAGGCAATAGACTATGTGCGCTTTCAAAGCATGTCGGACAACCAGAACACCTTAATAGAGTTGGTACAAGGCATGCAGGAGATCAAGTTGCAGGGATCCGAGCGCAAGCGTCGCTGGCGCTGGGTACAACAACAGGCTAATTTGTTCCGCGTGAGCATGCGTTCCCTAAATATCGGACAATGGCAAGATGCCGGTGGCAGTTTTATCAATCAGTTAAAAGACATCCTGATCACCTTTATTGCCGCAAAATCCGTCATCAGTGGCGACATTTCCTTAGGAATGATGCTGGCTACTCAGTATATTGTTGCTCAACTTAACACACCATTGTCCCAACTGATTGGCTTTTTGCGTAGTGCCCAGGATGCACGGCTCAGCCTTGATCGTTTGCAGGAAATTATCAGCCATCCTGATGAAGACCACCACTTAAAAGCACAACCCGCACAGTCCGGTCTTGACATTTTGCCTAATCAGGAAAACGAGGCTGACTTTATCCCGCCCAAAGGTGATATTGTATTAAAAAATGTTACGTTCCGTTACAATGACCTTTCCAGCGACATCCTGAAAAATATAAGCCTGACCATTCCAAGGGGCAAGGTAACCGCAATTGTGGGCTCCAGTGGCAGTGGTAAGACCACCCTGGTCAAACTCTTGTTGGGTTTTTACCAGCCCATAAGCGGCAGCATTCATGTTGGCAATACGCTGTTGAACAGTATCAGTGCCCGTTCATGGCGCAAGCAATGCGGGGCAGTGATGCAGGATGGCTTTATTTTTTCTGATACGATAGCCAACAACATAACGGAAAGCGATGAGAAAATAGACAAGGCCCGGCTTAATTCAGCGGTCTATCTTGCCAATATCCAGGATTTGATTGAGCACCAACCCTTAGGCTACAACACCAAAATAGGGGCACAGGGCAATGGGTTGAGTCAGGGACAGCGCCAGCGCCTGCTCATAGCCCGTGCCGCATATAAAAACCCGGAGTTTATGTTCTTTGATGAGGCTACCAATGCCCTTGATGCCAATAATGAACGTGTTATTGTTGAAAACCTGCAATCATTCTACAAAGACCGAACCGTTGTGGTGGTAGCACACCGGCTGAGTACCGTGCGCTATGCCGACCAGATAGTGGTCCTGGAACAAGGCAAAATTAAAGAAATAGGCACCCATGAGGAGCTGACGCTTGCAAGAGGATCGTATTTCCATTTGGTCAAAAACCAGTTAGAGCTCGGATCATAGATACCATAATCAACAAAACTGAAGATATGCCTAATTCAAAATTAGAATTTACAGAACGCGCTGAGGTACAATACCTTATGGGAAATCCACCTTCGTGGATGCTGCGTTATGGCATCACATTTATTGGCGTCATGCTGCTGATACTGCTCGTGCTCTCATATTGCATACATTATCCAGACATCCAAACTGCCCGGGCTTACGTCACCACACGCAATCCGCCCATACGCCTTTTGGCACCCACCAATGGCAAGATTGCCCAGTTTATGGTGCGGGATCGCGAAGAGGTATCTGCTGGCAAGCTTATCGGGGTACTGGAGAGTGCAGCCCGCTGGCAGGATGTGCTTACACTGGAAGAGATGTTACAAAAACCGATAGCGCAATGGACGGTGCAAAACCTTCAATTAGGGGTTCTGCAGGAGCCTTACTCTATGCTGATGCAGCACTGGAAGGAATATGGCTACTTGTCCGGGCAGCCCACTACCCGCGCCCGCACGGGCAACATCCAGCAACAGATAGCCTCGCTTCAACGCATGAATGCCGGCCTGATACGCCAAAAGCAGATACAGGAAGAAGCACTACAACTGGCACGCAGTGAAATGGAACGCCAAAACCGGCTGTTTCAGGATGGTGTTATTTCCAAAACGGAACAAGAAAGAGCCAGTGCGGCTTATTTGCAGCAGTTGCGCCAACTGGAACTGATACAGTCAAGTTTTGTGAGCAATGATATGGAAATCAAACGTTTGGAAGGCCAATCCATGGATATGGCACAAACGGACAGAGATCAAATGAGCATACGCGGCCTCGCTATTGAAGAGGACATCAAGCGGCTTAAAGCAAGCATAGCGGAATGGAAAAAAAATTATTTGCTTATTGCACCTATTGACGGCCAGTTGTCCTTTTCAAAGGTGTGGAGCGCATTTCAAACGGTAATGACGGGCGATGAGATTGCGGCCATTGTGCCACCGGATACGAGCACCAGCATATTGGTCAAGGCTATGTTGCCTGTGGCCAATTCTGCAAAAGTTAGTGTTGGGATGAAGGCCAATCTGCGCTTAGATGGCTATCCACATCAGGAATATGGTATCCTTCAGGGCAAGGTTTCCAACATTGCCTTGCTGCCACAGGAGGATTTTTACCATGTAGAGATTTCCCTAAATGATGCCCTGACAACCTCTTTTGGCAAGACCCTCGAATTGCGGCATGAGATGCAGGGCGTTGTGCGCATCATTACAGAAGATCAGCGCATTATTGACCGAATATTTGGACGCTTCAAGGGCTTGCTCTCAACATAAACGCGTCACTGCCCATTCATGGGTTGTATCACGGTATCGAGCGACTGGTTGTATAGTGTATCAGGCAGCACTACAGGGCGTGTCGTTTTACGAAAACTCAGTTCGAAAGGCACGCTGCGCATGTCCATTGCAAGGGTAAGGGCCGTATCGTTCAGGTTCAGGATACGGTACTTAATGGGCATTGTGTTTTGAGCGATTTCGGATGCTGACAATTTATAGGTATCTGCTATTTCTTCACCAGGCTGCAAATCAGGGCGAAGTGGAAGATTGGTCAGCAGGGAATCCCCGGGCAAAAATTCAAAATGGCTCCCATTGAGCACAGCAGTTGGGCGTTGGTTGCGGGTAGCATTGGTGAGCTCCCAGTAGCCAATAAGCTGTGCGTTTTGGCGCGTGATGACCTCATCGTCACAGGCACTAAAAAAAACGATACAGCAGTAAACAAGGATAATAACCCGAAAAGACATGATATTGACTTTGAAGACAAGGCTGAGATTGGGCAAGCTGATACATCCCAACATCGGTCAAAATTATTTGATCTCGACAAAACCGAAGCCGAGTTGCGGAAACTCTCCGAAGCCAGCATAATAACAAAACTCCATTAAAGGGATCGGCATGGTCACTTCAAATTCGTAGGTAAAACCACGCAGTTGGCTCAATCGCTCCACATTGGGCTTAAGGTGAATCAGCCTTGACTTGGGCTGACCGGCCAAATGCCTAAACTGCATGGGGAAAGAGGCATCCAGCAATTTCATGTTATTCAATGACTTATATTGGTTTGATGCCTTAAAGCGCCTTATAGCATGTGTAAAAAAGCAGACGTCATAGGTCTCGCTATCCGGAAGCAAAAAGGGGTTGGGCTGTTTTTCATCTTCGATCTCTGTGATAGAGATTGGCGACATGGCCTTGAACTGCATCATCTCTCTGAAATGAGGCCTGGGCAGTACTTGCCAATGCTTGACTTCAAAGAAAGAGGGTTGGCCTTCAAAAATGCCCAGGCGCAAAGGCCTTTGCCTGAAAAGGGAAATAATGCTTTGTTCAAAGCCGGGATCAATGTACAACGAAACGCTAATTTTGACCTGATTCCCCAACAACCTGAATTCTTGTGTTGCCTGGTTCATCTCGTAGGGGAAAATAGCCAAAGGACTAAAAGAAAACATCTTATAGGTGTATCCCTTGAGGTCATAGCCGCGCTGTTGTGCCCAGTTTTGGAGGTCATCACCACCTGATGCAAGTACGTCAAGTACCCAATTAGAAATTTCGGCTTGGTAATTTATCGGGATAACGACGCCCTTTTGGCACGTTAAACTAAACTGGATGCGCATACCTAAATTGATTAAATAAACAGATTAAAACTGCTTCCGTGAGGGGTTGGGTAATTCAAATGTGGGGTAAATGTACGCTAATTTAAATTGTGCAAGATGTAAATTTAACTATTTCATGGAATATTATTGCTTTTTCTCTTTACAACCCACCATTTACTCAAACTTTTGAACAGTTTGGCGCAATTTTATCGGCAAAATTAATAGGGTAAATCATTCATTCCTTGTATAGCTTCGTACTTTTGCGCCATGTCAAATAATCGTCAACCCGACGCCCTGGATTGGCTTGCGCTGATTTTGTTGGCCATCGTATGGGGGGCCTCATTCTTGTTCATCAAACGTTCTGTTCAGGTTTTTGAGCCTATACAAATGGCCATGTGGCGCATGGTGCTTTCCAGCGCCCTGTATCTTCCCATAGCATTGTTATACTGGAAAAAGATAGACTGGTCGCTTTGGCGTCCTTTGCTGATCGTGGCCTTTACCGGCTCGGCCATCCCCAATTTTTTGTTTGCCGTGGCCCAGCAACATGTGGATAGCAGCCTTGCAGGTGTACTCAATTCGCTCACCCCTTTGTTCACCATGATATTGGGTTTGTTGTTTTTTGGCATGCGGCTCAATGCCTGGCGGGTGGCTGGCATCCTGATGGGTTTGGCAGGAGCAGTTATCTTAGTGCTGTTCAATAGCCATAATGGCAAGGAAAGCAATGCTTTTTATGCCAGCCTATGCGTATTGGCCACTGTCTGTTATGCTATAAATTCAAATACGGTAAAAGGGAAATTACAGGAAATGCACCCGGCGGCATTAGCCTCCGCTGCATTCATGCTGACCGGGCCTTTGTTCCTCTTTGGCCTTTGGCTGTCCGATGCATGGTCAGTGGCCATGACGCCAGAGGGTATGGCAGGCTTAGGCTACATATTTTACCTCGCAGCATTGGGCACGGTGGGTGGTTCTATTTTGTATTTTTGGCTTTTGCAGCGCACAAGTGCCCTTTTTGGCACCTCTGTCACTTACCTGTTGCCCGTTATAGCCATGATCATTGGCGTTTTTGACGGCGAAAAGATTGGCTACATGGATATTGCAGGCACCATGGTCATCTTGACAGGCTTGTATTTGGCCCGAAAATAAAGTCCTGCAAATTTATAGTGGACACAAAGTGGTTTTGAATCACTCGCGTCTGTAAATCTTTAAAAATCAGGTAAATCAATCCTGTAAATCTTCAAAATCACTCAAATCCAGGTATAATTTATGAATTTTTCATTGCGGACATTATTGTTCTTATGCTGTGTGCTACAGGCAGTATGCCTCAACGCCCAAAACGCTCCAGTTGCCAAAAAGAAAACTGCCAAACTGAGCATGCAACAGCTCGCTGATGGCAAATGGGTAGTCATAGATCGCAAAAAAACAGTGCTTTATGACATTTTTATCTATGACAATGGCCCCGATTATGCTTCCGAAGGGCTGTTCCGAGTGATCAAAAATGGCAAGATCGGGTATGCAAATGCCAAAACATACGCCCTTGTCATTGAGCCGCAGTTTGATTGCGCTTTTCCTTTTGAAAATGGGAAAGCCAAGGTGAGCAAACAGTGCCAATCCATCAAAATCGGGGAATACACCGAATGGCAAAGCGACAACTGGAAGTTCATAGATAAAAAGGGGAGGATAAAAGGCTGATGGCCAAGAGGGAGCATGCTGCAAGCATATATAAAAAGGATACTGTACCTTTGTGTGAGGAGTTTGTTTGAACATCCATAAAAATCTCAATGATTGGGGTACGCTCGTTTTACAATAGGCCTGCCCACATGAAAATACCCTTTAAATCTGACGCTTTTGGGACTGCACATTTATTACGGCAAAGACTTTGATGGCCCCATATACACTAATCCCGCGCCATGCCGTGCCGGAGAAGCCTATTTTGGCCCCCGCAAGCTGCTGCTGTGGTTAGAGCAGCAATTGGGCATTGGCGCTTACCCCGAAAACACCGAATACCTGCGCATAGAACTATACCGCCAAGCCCTCACACAATGGCTTACAACGCCTTCTGCATCCGCATTTTTTGCCCATTCCTTTGATGCTGACCGCTTTGCAACAGCCGCAACCCTCCTAAACTGGCGAGATGAACTGATCCTTTCCGGCTGGGACTTTAAGGAAAACCCCGACATGCCAGAACGCCTTAGGGTGCTGGCAGCTGTAGAACAGATTTTTCAAAAAAAAATAACTGCCCCCGAACTGGTGCATGTCGCCCAAGGCTTTGCTGATCGCTTTGAGCGAGTATTGCAGTACTTTGGCCATACCAAACCGAATCTTCAAAAAATGACCTTTTTTGAAGAACTATTATTGCAAAAGCCACACATACAGCGCTTAGCCAAAATTTTAGCCACCCATAATGTCCGCATACAACAGGATGTCATTGTTCCTGCCGCCGCTCCCGAGACAGCCCTTGGCATATTGCAACGCAGGCTGACAACAAGCGGAAGCCTCGCAGCCCCCGATACAAGCCATCGGAAGGCGCAAGATCACTCCATCATCATTGTCAAGGCTCGTAGGGATAGTGATATGGCTACAGCACTGGCACAGCTCATACGGGAAAACAAGGCTTTCCGACCCTTCTTTTTGGTGCCTGAAATGAATCTTTTGTTGGAGCAGGCCATGGTACAGGAAAGCCTGCCAGCATTGGGCATTTTATCGGCTTCATTGGCCAGACCATCCTTGCAGGTGCTCAAATTGGCACCTGTATTTTTGTGGGAGCCTTTGGATGTTTTTAAGGTAATGGAATTTGTTACATTGCCCGTAAAACCCATAGATCACGGTTTGGCCCTCGAAATAGCACGGGTCATGGCAGAAAAGCCCGGTATGAACAGCGACAAATGGTTTGCTACGGTGTACAGTTTTTTGGAAAGTGCTGATGTACCCAACGAGGTGAGGGAACAATACCAATTTTGGTTTAGTCGGCGCCGGTATGCCTCTGATGCCACCGCCCCAAAGCGCGATGCCATAGCCCTGTATCGCTATCTCCGTGAATGGGCCTTGGTTATCAGTGAAAAAGAGGATGCCTCCAGTAAGATGATGCTTTTGTTGGCTGAACAAGCCCGTCGTATTTGCGAGCTTCTGGAAACCTTACCGGAGCAGCGCATTGGTTTTTTGGAATTGGAACGCATTGTCCGCACCATATACGAGCCATCACCCGTCAGCTTTCAGGTAGCCGAGGCCGGAAGCTTTGGCTATGTACACCAGGCTGGTGCCCTTACCGCTGCCGTACCAACCCTGATCTGGTGGAATTGTTTGTTTGACCAGGCCGTGCCTCAGCCGGACAAGTGGTCCGAAACCGAGCGGACATACCTTGCAACCCAGCATGTATTTCCACAAAAGCCCACAGAAGAAAGTCGTTTGAAAATGATCTTATCACAAAGAGCCATTTTACAGGCGGCTCAGCAGCTCATTCTCGTTGTACCTGAACAAGTAGATGGTGCCGAGGCTGTGCCCGGCCTGCTTTTAGGCGATATAGAAGCGACATTCCCGGATTACAAGTCCTTTATCTATCATTTAGACAAAGCCGCTGATAGTGAACGCTTGAAGCAAATATTTACCCTGCCACCGCTAACCAACATACCGGTGCGCTTGCGACAAAGGCCCTTGCCCTTCCTTCAGTTGGAGCACCCGGAATTGCTGACCGATAGCGAATATGAAACCCCAACCAACCTTGAAAACCTGTTTTATTACCCGCACCGCTGGTTTTTCCGCCAAAAACTGCGCCTTTATTCCTCTTCACTACTTTCCGTAAGCCATGACCTGACTTTATTGGGCAGCCTTGCCCACCGTTTCTTTGAATATCTGCTCATTGATCCTCAATTGGGCAGTTTTGACCGCAAAAGTTTGCAGGACTGGGTGGATGAAAAGGCTACTCAACTTTTGGAAAAAGAAGGAGCTACCCTGCTCTTATACGGACGGGAACCAGAGCGAAAAGCCTTTTTAAACCGCGTCAAAAACGCCGCCTGGAGCTTGGTATCCATTTTGCGCAACAACGGCTGGGAGGTAGTGGAAACAGAAAAAGAGCTCCAAGGCTTCTTAGGCGCAGTACCCGTAAAAGGGAAAGCGGACCTTGTGCTTGCGCGCGAGGGAGAATTTGCCATCGTGGATTTAAAATGGGGCGGGGCAACAAAACGCAAAGAATTGATTATCAATCAAGAAGACTTACAATTGGTGCTTTATGCCAAACTGCTCCCACCACTGGAAACATGGCCGCATACCGCATATTTCATTATGGAAGAAGGCAAAATTATTGCGCGAAACAATTTAGCCTTTAAAGAGGCCGTAGTGGCAGGCCATCAGGAGGATCACGCAGCCATCTGTGCGCATATTTACGCCAAAATGGAACGCACTTTTAAGTGGAGGCTTGCCCAAATCCGCAAAGGCTTGATTGAGTTACGAAATGCCCGCACCGCCGCTGAATTGGACGCCCAGTACGCAGAACAGCTGTTTGACTTATTGGAAATGAGGGCCGAGGACAACAAATGGGATGAGTATCGCAGCCTGATTGGATGAGTATTGCCCAAATGGCCGTACGTTTGTCCTCCGAATTTTTACCCAAATACAATGTTGCGCATGAATACCCCTTTCCGTAATTGGCTCCTGTTGTACCTGTTTTTTGCACTAATGCAGCCTGTTTGGGCTCAAAAATCACCTGATTACAAAAAACTGGGGGAGAAATATTATGCTCAGGAGCGCTGGCAGGATGCCGCTAAATACTTAGCCCAATACCAAGCCCTAAAACCCGGTGATTTTGCCGTGTTGACCAAATTGGGCATTGCATATTACCATTTGCACCAGCCAGCCCTGGCCAAAAAATACCTTGAGTATGTATTAAGCCAAAATCCGGGAAGCACTGACGAAGATTTACACCTATATTATGCCCGTTATTTACACGGTATCGGGGAATACGAAAGAGCGATAAACGCATATAAGGCATTTTTACGCGCAGCCTCAGAAAAACATCCCTTGCGCGGACAAATAGCAGATAACATCAGGCGTTGCCTCAATGCACCATATATATCGCCCGATGACAATACGGCCCTGGTGGAAAACCTTGGAGATCAAGTCAATAGTGAAGGGGATGAGTTTGCGCCCCAAGCTTCTCGCAACCATACAAGTCGCCTGTACTTTTCGGCTTCAAGGCCCAACAGCACAGGTGGGCGCCGCAATAGCAGAGGTCTTGAAGATACGCTCGGCGGACATTGGTGCAGCGATATGTACTTTAGCGACCTGAAGCCTGCCGGCTGGAGTACCACAACGGCCCTTAACAGCCTTTTGAACACGGCACGGCACGAAGTTGCTCTTGGCTTCAGTGAATCAGGCAAAGTGTTGTATTTTTTTCGCAGTTTTGATCTGTTTGCAGGAGAGGTATTTGCCGATACCGCAGGGAAAAAAGATGAATATGCCCTAAGTTCTCCCACATTTGCCAGTCCCATGCAGCCCGAAATGGGGGACTGCGCACCTTACTTTTTTAATGATACCATCTTGCTGTTTGCCAGTCGGAGAGCAGGCGGGTTTGGAGGATTGGATCTATACCTAACCGTAAAACATGATAGCCTTTGGAGCGAGCCGCTCAATCTTGGGCCTGAGGTAAACAGCGCTTATGATGAAAGTACCGCTTTTTTGGCCAAGGATGGCCGAACCTTGTGGTTTAGCAGCAACCACACTCGTGGCATGGGCGGTTTTGACATATATCAGAGCACTTTCGATGGGGAAAAGTTAGCTTGGGGGATGGCCAAAAACCTCGGCTCGCCCATCAACTCACCCAATGACGACTATTGGTTCAGGGTAAGTCCTGACGGAAAGACCGCCTATTTCTCCTCTGACCGTTTGGAAGGAATGGGGGGCCTTGATCTGTACGTGGCCTATTTTAAGGAAGAACAACTAGCGCAATTGGCCAGCAGCAAGCCCACTTTGTTTAGCGAAATAGCCCCAAAGGCAAAGATGGATGAGCCGCAGTTGATTGCTATACCTGTGCTCCAATACGATAATGACCGCGATGTATTGAACCCGGATAACCAGCGCGTGATGGCAGCGGCGGCCAAGGCAGCAGCACGGTTACCAGCAACCCAAGTGATTGTTACCGTGCATACCGACGAGACCGGCCCCGCAAAATTTGACCTTTATTACGGCATTAAAAGGGCTGAAATGGCTGGAAAAGCGCTTGAAAACCAAGGCATTGACCCAAAAAGAATCATTCTGCGAAGCGCTGGGGCTGCATTTCCCGTGGCCCGCAATGTACTGGATGCCGCGCCCAATCCGATAGGCCAAAAACTCAATCGCCGCATTGAAATTACATTGGCCCAAATTTCGGGCCCTTTGCCCATTGAGGTGCAATTGTCTCGGCCCAGCATCTCGGAACTGATGGCTGCTGCGGGAGGTCAGCGTTTTGAATCTTCTGACAGGGGGCTTTCCTACAAAGTGGAGATGGCCACCACCCGCCAGATATTTAACAATGATGCCATCGCCATGTTTAACGACCTAATGATTGAAAGCAAACCCGGCAGTGGCAATTATCAATATACTGCCGGATGGTTCAAGCAATGTGACAAAGCCTTAGTCCTAAAAAAAGAGCTGCTTGCCGCAGGTTTTCAGGAAGCCAATGTAGTGGCATATATTGATGGCATACGGGTTTCCAAGGCCGAAGCAGTCGCGATGATCAAAAAGCACCCTGATTTGGCCAATTATGTAAAACAGTAAAACTGTTTCACCTTGCGGCGCAAAAAGGAATTTCACGCGAAATTTTGCTAAAACTACTTATATTTGTGCGTGATTTTGTGCATTTGCCATCCCGTTTAGAAGATATCTTTTTGGCAGAAGCCGTATCTGAGCCCATTTTACCTGAACAAGATAATATGATCATCACACAAGGCACTAAAAAAATGGTTGACCGTTGGTACGAGCACGTTCACGGTTTTAGCCCGCAGAAGGAGATCGCAAAAATCAAGCGAGCTGCCACAATCAATGAAAAAAAGGTACGCGAGGCGGCAGCACGCGAGGCGGCCATTTTCAACCTTCATAAGGAAACTGGTTTGTCGGTTGCACTTTTAGCCAAATCATTTGACTGCACAGAGGCTTACATTGAAGAAGTGATCAAGAAATTAGTGCACGAAGAAAATTAACATGAATGTTTTAAAAGATATTGTCGCTTCCAAACTAAAGGAAATCAATGAATTATATCAACAATACAATTTCGTACAATTAAAACAGGATTTATCCGCATCCGTTTCGACCGCTCATGCACCTATCGCTTTTTATGAAAAATTGGCAAGGTATCAGGCGGCAAATATTCCTTTTTTTATTTCGGAATTCAAGCGAAAAAGTCCTTCAGAGGGTTGGATCAATCAATATGCCGACCTCCCCGAACAGCTGCACCGCTACGCGCATGCAGGAGCGGCGGCCATATCAGTACTAACGGATGAGCCCTTTTTCGGTGGTACCTATAATGACCTTTTACTCGCGAGACAGACTCTTTCGAAACTACCAGGGGAAAGGCCCCTGCTTCTGCAAAAGGAGTTTATCCTGGATCCCATACAGCTTTATTTGGCCAAAAAACATGGTGCTGATCTGATCCTGCTTATAGCCGCTATTTTGCCACCTGACAAGTTGGAGGAATTGCGCCTGTTGGCCGAATCTTTGGGCTTGGGTGTATTGGTTGAAGTACATGACGAAGAAGAATTCGAACAAATCAAACATCTTGACTTTCAAGTTCTTGGCGTAAACAACCGGGATTTGAAAACCTTTCGCACGGCGCTCAACCGCGTAAACGTACTGGCACAAAAGCCCGAGGCCAAAAACAGGTTTGTAGTAGCAGAATCCGGTGTGTTGCATTACAGGCATTTCCAGGCCGTTAGAAAGGCCCATGCTTTTTTAATTGGCACAGGACTGATGCGAAATGCTCAGCAAGAGCCAGATACACTTTCATTCCATGATTACTTTCGGGTAAAATCCGGCCCACTTTTCAAGGCTTGCGGCATACGGACACTTGAGATACTGAAGAAATTGGACCAAGCCAACGGCCCTGTACCCGATTGGGCCGGCATTAATTTTTCACCGCTCAGCAAACGACAGCCGAACCAAGAAGTTCTTTTATACCTGGAGCAATTAACACCTTCACATGACTTGTGGACTATTTTAGTGGCCGTTTTTTACCATAATACGCCAGAGCAAATCATGGAGACATTGACAAAATATCCTTTCCGAACGGTACAGTTATATGCCAATGATATAAGTCCTGAATTTGTATGCAGCCTGAAACAGCGCATCGTTCTGGCTCAGGCTATTCGGCAGGAAACTGATTTTAAGACAATCGAAGATTTTGCTCCTTTCGTTGACTTTTTTATCTTAGACGGCGCTTTACCGGGCAGTGGTCAATCTTCCCAAATTGCTATTCCCCCTGATTTCCCCTACCCTTTTTTGCGCGCAGGCGGCATCAGCATCCACAATCTCCAATTGGAACATGATATTCCCAATTGTATAGGCGTGGATATCGCCTCCGGTATAGAAACTGATGGCGAGGTGGATTGGGCCAAAATAGAAGCCATTGCGAAGCATTGACGGAGTTGACTCCGCAAGTGTCATATTTTTCATTTTAAGGCAAATACCTTATTTTATATTATAATTTTAGGACAAGATCAAATGTATTCGCATGCCCAAAACATGCAAAAAAGTATATTTTTTTCGGAATAAAAAACATGCTTATTAAATACAAACAACTGATTATCAATTTTTTAAAACTTGTTTAAATGATTCAAATTTTAGGCAAAAAAAAATCTTAATTTTACTTGACGTTCCAAATTTTGATTGCTTATCTTTGTACCAGTTTTCATTTGGTTTTTTGGGGTTTATTAGCCGTCGGAGTGCGTTGCATTTCCGGCGGCTTTTTATTGTACACACCTTAAGGAACGATGCCGGAATAAAGGTACCAATTGATGCACCGTACCTATTAGATAGCATGACCATGTTTGTTTAGTCATGATAAACATGAGTCATCCCGGAATTTGTGTCGCAAGGTGCATAGCACCGAAATCTTTGTAGCACCGGACAATCAATGATTTATGAGGTGCGTAGCACCGGAACTTCCATGCACAATGCTGCAAAAATTTCGGTGCTACGCACCTGCTGAATCTTGGGGATACCGCTCTCCCTACAAAGATTGCAGTGCTACGCACCTTTTTCGGGCTTTTTTCAGCGGAATCCTGCTAAAAATTCGGAATGACTCATGTTTTATCATTCCTTATTTAATATTACTTCGGTTCTTTGCACCCTCTTGTATCATCATGCAAACTACTTGCCCTCCAAACCAGCGCCTATGACCCCACAGTCCGTTTTGCAACAATATTGGGGTTATTCTGCCTTTCGGCCAATGCAGGAAGATATTATTCACGCTGTCATGGAAGGGCGTGATACTTTGGCCTTGCTGCCTACAGGAGGGGGCAAATCCGTTTGTTATCAAGTGCCCGCTCTTTGTCAAGAGGGTATTTGCCTTGTCATCTCACCACTTA
>CAZIKN010000012.1:0-80766 GCA_964539805.1 uncultured Saprospiraceae bacterium
GATGCTGTTGATAGTATCGCCCGATATGTGTTCCTTCGAAATTTGTCCTTTTTTTCAATCGTTTTATATGAATTTGATGTTTCGTACCGCCCTATTTGCTCCCGATAGCACAAGGTTTACTGTTATGGAAAAATTTTGCTATCTTAGGCCCCAACTCAAATCGGTTCTTTTCACGCCAATATTTATCCTGTTTTTTGCGCTGGCTTTGGCCGCTCCTGCATTAATTTATGCGCAAACTTCTACGCCAGCGGCAGCACCGGCGGGCAAATTCCCGGACAATCCCAAGGAATTTATAGAGAAATTGGGTGAATATATGACGGCCAGCAAGCGCCCTGATTTGGAAGAGTCCTTTTCGGTGTTCAAAAAGTTGTGCTCCACGGGAGCACTTTCGGAGGCGGACATACACCGCGTGGTGCGTGTGGCCAATTTGTTGGGCTACCAGAATTTATCGCCATATCCCTATTACCTGAACTATATTAACGCCGTTTCGGCGGCGCGAAGTGATGCAGACAGTTCCCTTTTTAACCGTTGGCACAACTTCGCGGAGCAGGTGATTGCGGGTGTTGACAAGGGCAAGGCCAAGCCTATTGGTTCATTTTTGGAGTTTTCGGCTGATTTTATGGAACATCGCGCCCTAAAAACAGGTGAAGGCGGCTCGGTAACCTGGAAAGTTAAGGGTGGCAAATTCCTTTTTGACTACGTGGACAAAGTGCCCATGTTGCGTTGTGACGGCATTAATTTAGTGGGTTTTCGTAAAAATGACTCTATTGCCATTTTGGATACTAAAGGCTTTTACCTGCCTTTTGATGGCCTTTGGAAGGGCGAGGGCGGCAAAGTGACCT
The DNA here is from genome assembly GCA_964539805.1 of uncultured Saprospiraceae bacterium. Classification (GTDB taxonomy): domain Bacteria; phylum Bacteroidota; class Bacteroidia; order Chitinophagales; family Saprospiraceae; genus M3007. The sequence continues at coordinate 843 of CAZIKN010000012.1, forward strand.
GGGCTGGCACCGGTATTGATTCAACGGTGTATGCCAAATTGGGCAATTACAAAGTGGAATCCGTAAAGCCCCTGTTTAAATGCGACACTGCCACTTTGTATTATCCCTTGTATTTTAATACTTTGCCTATTCTTGGCCGTTTTGAGCACAACATCGTTGTGGACAACAAGGCGGGCATCCAATTTCCTGTGTTTGAGTCATTCGAAAAAACACTAAACGTCAAAAAAATCGGGGAAGGCATTGAATACACCGGAGGTTTCAAATTGGCGGGCAATTCCTTGTATGGTTATGGATCGCGCAATGAGCCTGCACAATTGAACATTTTCAACAAAAAACGGGAAAAAATCTTTTACGGGAGAGGCCCGCTTTTCATCATCAAGCGCGAAATAAGCATTGTGGCCGAAAACGTGGATGCCAAACTCTACATGGATAGCGACAGTCTTTTCCACCCATCTGCCGATTTTCGTGTGGATATTCCCAAGCAGATCATTACCCTGGCAAGGGGCGAAAAAGGCTCTTCCAAGAACCCGTTTTTCTCTTCCTTTTACAACATGAACCTGAATACCGACAAGGTAGCCTGGTATGTTGCGAGTGACTCCCTTGAAATCGGATCGCGCGTGGCTTCAGCCGCCAAAGGGGTGCCGCAGTCCACCACTTTTGAAAGCAGCAACTTTTTTGACATGGCGGATTACAACCGTATGCAAAACATAGCCACCAAAAACCCTATTTCTACCTTGTTCATTTTGTCCCGGGAACAAGGCTCCAACATCGTTTCAGATGAGGCGTTTGCTCAGGCACTGAATCCAAAATTTGATTTTACGAGCATACAAACCCTTCTGGCCCAGATGGTTACGGAAGGTTATATCAACTATTACTTTGAGCGGCATGAAATAGAATTGCGCGATAAACTCACCCACTATGCTTTGGCCAGTCAGGGCAAAAAGGACTTTGACGCCATCAAAATAGAATCACTCAGTGACAAGGCCAATGCACGCCTTAACCTGAAAACAAAAGAAACAGAGGTGTTTGAGGTACGCAACCTGGAACTGAGCAAACGCCAGCGCGTAGCCCTCATACCCAATCAAAACCAGATCACTCTGCTGGAAAACAGAGATATGCGCTTTACCGGGCGTTTGTTTGGAGGCTTTGCCCTGTTTGAGGGCAAGGATATGCATTTTACCTATTCCAAGTATCAGGTAGAGTTTGACTCCGTCCAGCACCTTGATTTTTATTTGCCAACAGGCAACGTGGACCCCAAGACCAACCAGCAAACCGCAGTTGCCATGAACTCTACGGTGGAGCGAGTCTCCGGTGTATTGCTTGTTGATGCGCCTAACAACAAAGCTGGCCGGGAAGAATTAGCCATTTTCCCATCCCTTCAAAGCAAAAAGAACAGCTTTGTGTATTATGACCGGCCTGAGACACAAAAAGGTGTTTACACGCGCGATTCATTTTATTTCAAACTTGACCCGTTCAGTTTCAATGGCTTAGATAGCTATACCAAAGAACAGATTTTCTTTAAGGGAGAAATGGTGCCCGCAACTATTTTCCCACCGTTCAAGGAAACCATTGTTGTTCGCGATGAGGACAAATCATTTGGTTTCAAACACAAAACACCCCCTGCGGGCTATTCTACCTATTCCAAAAAGGGTAATTACACAGGCGAAATAGACCTCAGCAACAAGGGCTTCTTGGGCAAAGGCACCCTGGAATACCTCACTGCTGATATCGAATCGGAGGATTTGATTTTCCGCCCCAAACAAACGACTGGCACAGCGCGAAAATTCTTCATGGAGGAAGACCGGGCCAGCGCGGTAAAAGTACCGCAAGCCAAGGGTGAAGCCGTATCAGTGAACTGGCTGCCATTCAGGGATTCCATGTATGTAACCAGTAAGGAGAAAAGTTTTGAACTGTTCAAGGCCCCAGGCTACACGCATGAGGGTGTGTTGGTATTGACTCCCTCCGGTTTGAAGGGGCGCGGCAAATTTGAGTGGGATGAAGGCCGTATCCGTTCCAAACTCATTTCTTATGGCCCTTTTGAGGCCCAATCCGATACAGCGCATGCAGAAATCAAGGCTGGTGGGGGCAAAGAAATTGCCGTGGATGCTCTGAACGTAAGGGCTGATGTCAATTTTGACAAACAAGAAGGTGACTTTAAGGCCAACAGTGAAGTGGCCAGCACCACTATGCCCAACCTGAAATATCGGACTTCCATGAACGAATTCCATTGGGATATGAAACAGGAAATCGTTACCTTCAAGTCAGACCCCAAAAAACCTGCACTATTTGTTAGTACTGATCCAGGCCGCGATACACTTTCGTTTAAAGGGCGTTCTGCTATTTTGGATATAAAAGCCAATCGTTTGTCCATTGGTAATGTGGACTCCATACGCTCGGCAGATGCATTTATTTATCCGGACAAAGGAGAAATTGAGATTGAGTCCGGTGGCAAAATGAAAGAACTGAGCAATGCCAAAATATTAGCGGACACCATTAGCAAGTACCACACTATTACCCGGGCCACGGTGAATATTTCGGGCAAAAATGATTATTCTGCCAAAGGCTACTACCAGTACAACATACCCGGATATAATCAGGAAATCTTGTTTGACAATATTGAAGGGAAAATGCAAAGCCTTGATGGCAAAGGGGCTAACCGCCGCATTCAAACCTCTGCGTTTGGCGATATCAAGCAAGAGCAAAACTTCAGAATTGATATAAAAACACTTTACAAAGGTAAAATCTCACTCAATTCGAGCAAGCCCAATGTGCGTTTTGATGGCTATGCCCAATTGGATGCCCAAAACCTGGGCACCAAAACCTGGTTCTTGGTACAATCAGAGGTGGACCGAAATGCCCCTGTCATCAATATCAAAAAAGCAAAGGATGACACGCCGGAAGAGAACCCGCTCATTACAGGCTTCTACCTTTCAAAAGACATCGGCGACATGTACCCACGTATATTGGCACCTGCCTACGCCCGCGTGGACCGGCCGATCATGGACTGTCAGCAGGTATTCCGCTTTGATGCCAAAAATGACAAGTTCATTTTTGGCGACTCTACCAAATTGGTCAAAAACCTGCAATATGGCCCCAAAATGGTTTTTGACAACAAAACCGCCAAAGTAGAGGCTGAAGGCCCGCTCAATATTGGTTCAGGCTTAAACTACATGAAAATAAAGGCATCAGGGCGGCTGAAATCCGATTTTAGTACCGTAACGGACACCACGGGCTTTGATGTTACAGGCGAGTTTATGACCGGAATGGAAATCAAAATCCCACAAAAACTGCTTGATGTGATCACCAATGACATCAAAGCAGCTTCATTTGATGCCCAGGCAGCCATTATCAACACCAATCTGCCCTTTTATCAACCCGCACTGAGCGAATTTATTACGGACTCCCTTGACCGGGTGGAAGCCATGGGCAACCTGAACTCCAACGCCGCCATGATCCCCAAAAAAGACAACAGATATGCCTTTGTGCTGGGCCGCCACCCGGTGCGCTGGAACGTAGAATACCAGTCATTTCTCAGCATGGAGGACAAGATGCCCGTGCTTTACGTGAATGGTGAGCCTTTGGGCAAAATGCTTACGGCATATGTGGAATATAAAATGCCCACAACAGGTGATGACCGTTTTTACCTTTACCTGAAACCCAATGCCGACCAGTACTACTTCTTTGGATACCAGTCCGGTGTGCTCAACGTAGTAAGCAACAATACTCGTTTTATGGATGTTTTATTGGGCATGAAAACAAAAGAAACCCAATTTAAAATGCCTGACGGAGAGGTATATGAGATCATCGCCGCTAACCCTTCCGTTGCCGAAGCTTTCGTCAACAGGGTTCGTTCGGGCAGGGCCAAAGAGTAAGCGCTTTGTTAAATAAAAGGTGGGCAGAATTTAGTTCCATACTTTGGGGAAACGCTGTTACCTTTGCCAGCCAATTTTTTAACTGCACAACATGACTGTCACTGCGCCATTGCTCAACGAAGCGGAAGAATATGTAAAAGCATATTTTGAGCAGCATATATCATCGGATTATGTGTTTCACGATCTTGAACATACGGCGCAAACCGTAGCGGCAGCCCGTGTGCTGGCAGAGGGTAACAATATAGAACAGGAGGATATGCTCTTGTTGCAAATAGCCGCTTGGTTTCATGATACCGGGTATTCTGAAGGGTCTGTGCAACATGAAGAACGCAGTTGCAACAATGCAACACAGTTTTTGCGCGGCAAAATCAGCGAGGAGGCCCTGGCAAAAGTGATCGGATGCATTATGGCAACCAAAGTGCCGCAGCGCCCCCAAAATATATTGGAGCAGATTATTGGTGATGCAGACCTAAGCCATTTGGGCATGGAAAGCTACTGGGATCGTACGGGCAAATACCGTCAGGAGCTTATTGTGACCAAAAGCAACATCATGAGTGAACAGGACTGGGTGGAGTTCGAGATGGATTTTATGCTCAAACATGAATATCACACGGAAGTGGCGAGGGAGATGTTCAACAAAAGAAAGGCTAAGCATATTCAGCAATTGATCAAACAAAAGCGCCGCCTGAACCCGTCCAAGGCTCCTTCTCGCGAAGAATTAGCCTTGTTGGATGACAAAGATAAGGCAGGGAAATTGGATAAGGCGCTCAAAGACACCGAGGACGAGCTCAAGGTAGCGCGCATGGGCCGGGGCGTGGAAACCATGTATCGCACCACCTATCGCACGCATACCAACCTTAGCGCCATGGCCGATAGTAAAGCCAACCTTATGCTTTCTGTCAATGCCATCGTTATCTCCATTTTAGCATCCAACCTGCTTCCGAAGCTGCAAGATCAATTCTCTTGGAAATTGGTGGTGCCCACCCTGATGCTCACGTTTACCTGTCTGGGGTCCATGGTATATGCTACTTTGGCTACCCGCCCCAAGATAACGGAGGGCCGTGTCACCCGAGAAGCTATAAAAGCACGCAAAGCCAACTTGTTATTTTTTGGAAATTTCTACAATATGTCACTGACTGATTTTCAGTGGGGCGTAAATGAAATGTTGAAAGATTCCGAGTTTTTGTATAGTTCCATGAGCCGTGACCTCTACTATTTGGGCATTGTTTTGGCCAAAAAGTACCGCTACCTAAGTATCTGTTACAATATATTTATGTACGGCCTTATCATATCAGTAGCAGCTTTTGCCATAGCTTTCACGATTTAGTCCACAACCATGATTGTTAAGCAATTATTAGGCTTGTTCAGCGAATAATCAGGTTCCCATAAATGACCGCAAGATCACTCGTCATTATTCCTACCTACAACGAATGCGAAAACGTTGAGGCTATTATCAGGGCTGTTTTCGGACAAGCTGAGCATTTTCACGTCCTTGTTGTTGATGATGGCTCTCCAGATGGCACGGCACAGATCGTCCAGAACCTGATGGACAGTGATTTTAAGAACCGATTACATTTGTTGGAGCGAGCAGGGAAATTGGGTCTCGGCACTGCTTACATAGCGGGCTTTCGCTGGGGCCTTATCAATGGTTACGATTATTTCTTCGAGATGGATGCCGATTTTTCGCACAATCCTAATGATTTGTCGCGTTTGTTGGCCACATGTCGTGATGAGGATGCAGGAGTCTCCGTCGGTTCAAGGTATTGCGCTGGTGGTGATGTCAAGGATTGGCCTTTTGACCGCATATTCCTTTCACGGGGCGCCTCCCTTTATGTGCGCTTTGTGCTGTGGATGCCAGTAGCCGACCCAACGGCAGGTTTTATTTGTTATCAGCGTAAAGTATTGGAAACGATAGATTTGGACCGCATACACTTTGTTGGTTACGCCTTCCAGATCGAAATGAAATTTGCAGCCTACACCCTTGGATTCAAGGTAAAGGAGGTGCCTATTATATTTAAGGACCGGGAAAAAGGTAAGTCCAAAATGTCCTTAAAAATCATTCGGGAAGCTATTTTGGGAGTGCTCCAAATGCGTGCTTTCGCATGGAGAAAAGGCTATGGCCATAGCGCATGAGGCGATATATGCCATGCTGTAAATGGTAATTACCCAAAATCATTGATACAAATCAACTTCCAGGTCAGCCAATCAACAAGCGATTATCCCGGTAATATTGGTGCTTTTGTCCGCCACGAACCTTTTTTATGATTACTTTTTTAACTTCCTCATCATGTTTTCTACTTTTGTCGCCATTATCCGTATCTATTGTACATGAAATACCTTTACCTTTTTATTCTTTTTACGCTGTGTGCCTCTGGGCTTTATGCCCAAAATAATACCCGCATCTCGGGCAGTATTCAAACCAATGGTAATTTTTTTATTCGAGATTCCGCTATTGGGGCTTTCAACACCCCGCAATACGACTTTCAAAAATATGGTGCCGAATCGTGGATTACGCTCAACTATTCAGGTGCAAACGGCCTAAATGCTGGCCTGCGTCTGGATGTATTTAATAATTCCAACCTGCTGAATGCCAACGGCTCCTACACCGATGAGGGGATAGGCCGATGGTTTGTCCAAAAAACCATAGACAAGTTTGACTTGTCAGGCGGTTATTTGTACGATCAGATTGGATCGGGCATTATATTTAGGGCCTATGAAGAACGTAGTTTGTTGATTGACAATGCTTTATATGGTGTTCGTTTAGGCTACAACTTTAACGAAAACTGGAAAATTAAAGCCTTTACAGGCCGCACCAAACAACAGTTTACCCGATACAGTTCCGTTGTACGTGGGGGGGCGCTGGAAGGCTTTATCAAGCCGGACTCTGCCAAAAGCCTGACTTTTGCGCCAGGGATCGGGGTTGTGGGCCGCACTTTTGGTGATGGCATCATCAAAAACGTAACGGACGAAATTTCCCTTTACAGGGGTACCGACCGCGAAGGCGCACAATACAATACCTATTCGGCCAGTATTTACAATACCATGACAGCGGGCAACTTTACCTGGTATGTAGAGGCTGCAGGCAAAACAAAGGATGTGATGTTCAACCCCTTTGCCACGCGCTCCACCGTAAATCCGCTGACTGGTGAAATTGAAACTATAACAGGCAAGCTGACCAACCGCGAAGGATACACCGTGTACAGCAGCCTTTCTTATGCACAAAAAGGATTAGGCATCACTTTGGAAGTAAAAAGAACCAAGGATTTTGCCTCTCGTGCCGATCCATTCTCCTTTGCTGTTCAAGGCCCCATGAATTTTCTGCCACCCATGGCCAAACAAAATACCTATCGCCTGACGGCGCGTTTTGCACCCGCAACGCAGGAATTTGGGGAGCAGGCCATACAGTTGGACATGAAATATGCCCTGAACAAACGCCTCAGTCTGGGCCTCAACCTCTCTGACATCAAGAACTTGGATGGTCGTGAGCTTTATCGCGAAATAGCGCCTGAATTTACCTATAAATACAAGCGGAAATGGCAGCTTATTGGCGGGGTCCAATTGCTGAAATATGATATTTTTGTATATCAGCAAAAGCGCGATAAAGAGGACAAAAACGACCCCTTGGCCTTCCTTGGTGGCGGTGATGCCGATTATGTGGATGCCCTTACGCCTTACGCCGAATGGCTCTACCGCTTTACACCGCGCCGATCTTTACGCGTGGAGGCACAATATTTGGTCACGGATGACGAGTTTGGCTCCTGGGTCAACGGGCTGGTGGAAGTAGGACTTGCACCCCACTGGCTGATTTATGCGTCAGATATGTACAAACTCAAGCACAAGGGCGATGAAACGCCTGATCCGGACAAAATCAAATATGATGGCATCCACTACCCTTCTGTGGGAGTGGTATATACGCACAAGGCCAACCGCTTCTCCTTGGCCTACGTTAAGCAGGTTGAGGGTATCAACTGTGCTGGAGGTATCTGCCGTTTGGAACCTACCTTTCACGGGGTTCGCTTGAATGTAAACTCTTCATTTTAACAACAAATTCATAACGTTTATATCATGAAAAAGAATCTCTTGTTTTTTGCTACTATCATTTTGTTATCATTGGGTTGCAAAGAAAAACCCATAGTATTCGACAGCCCTGTCACCACCACCCGCAAGGTACTGGTGGAAGAGCTCACCGGCGTGCGCTGCACGCAATGCCCCAATGGCGCACGGGTGCTGGAGGAGCTACAGGCTAAATACGGCAAAGAGAACATGATCGTTGTGTCCATCCATGCTGCGGGCAATTTTTCTGTTCCATACACCGAAAACAAATATGATTTCAGAAATCCTGCTAGTGAGGCTATCAAGCAGTTTATTGGCCCTTCATTGGGGTACCCTACTGCATCTATCAATCGAGACTTGCCTGAGGGTTCCGCCAATATTTTCAGCCTGCAAACAAAATGGGCCGGTGTTATTGCCAATGAATTTTTGCAGGATTACAACCTTGACCTTGTTATGGCCAATTCATACGACAGCACCTCGCGGCGCTTGTCCACCAACCTGATTATTTCACCCCAAAAGACACTCACAGGGGATCACTATGTCAGCGTATTGTTGTTAGAAGACAAAATCAAGGACTATCAGTTGGATAATGGGGTTAAAATCCCGGAATACATCCATCGCCACGTACTGCGCACAGCCCTCACGGCACCTACGGGTGATGCGCTTGGTGAGCCACTCAAAGCAGACGCGCTTATTCCTCGCTCCTACACCTTTACTATTCCTGCGGAATGGAATGTGGATAACTGCAGTGTGGTCGCGTTTGTGCATCATGGTGGCACGCCGGACAAGGAAATATTGCAGGCCATCGAGAAAAAAGTAAAGTAAGGGTAAAGGGATTTTATGCATTTTTGCAGGATGAAATACTTAGTTAATAACCTTGCCCAACTATTTTTTGTGGCAATGGTACTTGTTGTTTTCCCATGCTGCAAAAATGATGCATCCCCAAAGCCTCAGCCGACCGCCGAAACCGAGATGGAGCAATCAAACGCAGAAAAAAGCAATGAAGGCTCCAAGGCAGAGGACGCTTTGACCGAGGGCATAACAAAGGATGAGGAGGCAAAAGTGGAAGAGGTGGCAGAAATATCCAGCCAGCCAGCTAAGGCGGCTCCTGTGTTACCTGTAAAAGAAAAATACAGCGGTAATGGGAAATCAAGCGTAAAGCCCTCAGAGGGAACGGCCGCTCAACACGGATTCACAGATGTAGCCGAATTAGATAAAAAAATTCGCATGGACATCCGTTACGCAACGTCAAATAATTTTACGCATTCAAAAATTTATGACTGCCCGCGCTGTTTATTAAGACCCGAAGCGGCGGCGGCCCTTGCGGATGCGCACAAGGCGCTACAACGGAAAGGTTACGGGTTTAAAATGTTTGATTGTTACCGGCCACGGCCCTACCAGCAGCGTCTTTGGGATAAAGTGCCCAATCCGGACTATGTCACGCCGCCAAACAAAGGCTCCATGCACTCACGTGGAGCGGCGGTTGACCTTACCATAGTGGATGCTGAAGGCAAAGAGTTGGATATGGGTACGGCGTATGATTTTTTTGGTCGCGCTGCACATACAGACCACAATGACCTACCTGCCAAGGTTTTGGCAAACCGAAAACTGCTGCGAGAAACCTTGGAAGCTTATGGATTTAAAGGTATCCGCACGGAATGGTGGCATTTTTCATATCAAGGAAAAGATTATCCATTAAGTGATTATGTATGGCCTTGTGAAGAGAATTAATAGTATTACCCGCCTCCTTTGCGCAGGGCATAGCCTTGTCCAAACTGGGTGTGGATATATTTTTCTTCAAAGCCTTTGTCAACTTTATTGCGCAGGTAGTTCAAATACACTTCAATGACATTGGTACCCGTATCAAAGTCAACATCCCACACTTTTTCAGCAATTTCACTTTTGGAGAGCACTCTTCCGGGGTTTCGCATAAAAAGTTCCAAAAGACTGAACTCTCTTGGTGTCAGTAATATTTCTCGGCCGGCACGATATACGGTGCGAGCATCTAAGTTTTGTTCTAAGTCATTAAAAACCAGTATATTACTGCTTTGGTATGTTGTAGTGCTGCTACGGCGGGATAGGGCCTTGATGCGGGCCAGTAATTCACGTAGTTCAAAAGGTTTGGCCAAATAATCATCGGCGCCGGCATCCAATCCCTTCACTTTGTCATCTGTTTCACCAAGTGCCGATAGCAGCAGCACGGGGGTGCTTTGTCCTTTTTCCCGCATTATTCGGCACAGTTCAAGGCCGCTTAGTCCTGGCATAATGATGTCTGACACTACCACATCGTAATCATGTTGCAGGGCCAAGCGCAATCCGGCTTCGCCATCTATGGCGGTGTTTACCGTCCAGCCGTTCTCCTCAAGCCCCATCCGAAGGGCATTAAGGGCTTTTATTTCATCTTCAACCAAAAGTACGCGCATGAGAGTTGGATGGACAATGTTGCGTCCAAAAACCAAATAGGGTGATGAATAACATTGGGGTCATCAAGATGCGAAATTACCTTTTTTTAATCTTTTCAGCAAATTGTGAGTGGATTGTACACAAAATGCATGTTTTCTTTTCAAACAAACGTACTTTTGCTTTCATAACATGCTTGCTGCAAGTGTATGCACCGCAGCAACTCAAATTACAAAACTAACTAGTTTAATTTACATAATGACTGCTGAGTTTGCTACTGCAAAGCAACATTTGAACCAAAATGGCTTTTTGGCATTGGATGTTGACCCAACCATGGATTTGGTTGCGGAGATCAATCGCCTGAAAAAGGAAAAAAATGCCGTTATATTGGCACATTATTATCAAGAATCGGAGATTCAGGATGTAGCCGATTATATAGGTGACTCCTTGGGCCTGAGCCAGCGTGCCGCCAAAACCGATGCCGAGATAATTGTTTTTGCAGGTGTGCATTTTATGGCGGAGACGGCAAAAATGCTTTCCCCCAATAAAAAAGTATTACTCCCCGACTTGAAGGCAGGCTGCTCTTTGGCCGATTCCTGCCCTCCTGATGTTTTTCGTAAATTTAAGGAAAAACACCCGGATCACCTTGTAGTGAGTTATATCAATTGTACGGCAGAGCTCAAAACCCTTACAGATATTTGCTGTACCAGCACCAATGCAGTGCAGATTATCGAAAGCATACCCAAAGACCAGCCCATCATTTTTGCCCCGGACAAAAACTTAGGCGCATACCTGATCAAAAAGACCGGCCGCGATATGATCCTTTGGAACGGGGCCTGCATGGTACACGAAATTTTTAGCCTTGAAAGGATCGTAAAACTGAGGAACCGTCACCCCAATGCCAAATTTATCGCTCACCCGGAGTGTGAGGCCCACATACTGGATATGGCTGATTATATCGGAAGTACAACTGGCCTATTAAACTATACCATCAATGACCCCTGTACCGAGTTTATTGTGGCCACAGAAGCGGGTATTCTGCACCAGATGCAGCTGCGCAGCCCACACAAAACCTTCATCCCCGCCCCCCCCCGAGAACAATTGTGCCTGTAATGACTGCCCGCACATGAAGCGCAACACTATGGAAAAACTTTACCTGTGTATGGAATACGAGCAGCCAGAAATCCTGTTGCCCGATTGGGTTATTGAACAAGGCCGGGCCAGTATTGACCGCATGCTGGAGGTATCCGCCAAAGCAGGGCTTATTTCCGGTTAAATATGCAGCTGACTTTCCAAACCCTTCTGTTGGAACTAAAGCATCCTTTTCGCATAGCAACAGGCATGCGCACCCACACCAATGCGATGCTGACACGCCTTCAATACGAGGGCTATGAAGGCATTGGAGAAGCCGCCATGCCGCCTTATTATGGCGAGAACCATGTCACTTGTGCGGCTTTTTTGAACCAAGCAGCGGAACTGCTGGCCCCCATCCACTGGCCTTTCAGTATAGTGGATATCATGCGCGAAGTGGATGACATAGCTTCTGGTAACCATGCCGCTAAAGCCGCTGTTGATATTGCCCTGCACAACCTTCAGGCAAATATCACCCGGCAACCTGTCTGGCAAATGATGGGTGCCGACCCCGCTCTGATGCCTCCCACAAGCTTTACCCTTGGTATTGATACACCCGAGGTTTTGCGCGAAAAAATGGCGGATTCCCTTGATTTTCAAATCATTAAAATAAAATTAGGCACAGCGGATGACCAATCCATCATTCGCACCATTCGGGAATTATCCGATAAACCCATCTATGCTGATGCCAATCAGGGTTGGACGGATCGGGAAGCCGCTCTGGATCTGGTGCATTGGCTAAAATCAGAAGGGGTGCTCCTGATAGAACAACCCTTTCACAAGGAAGACCTTGACTCGGCAGCCTGGCTAAGTGCACGTTCACCCTTGCCGGTTTTTGCTGATGAAAGTTTTCAACGCCTTGCTGACCTTGAAAAGGTGGCCAATTGTTTTCATGGTGTCAATATCAAACTGATGAAATGTACTGGCCTAAACGAAGGCTTAACTATAACCAAAGTCGCACGAGAAAAAAAGATGCAATTAATGGTGGGTTGCATGACGGAGAGTTCCTGCGGTATCATGGCCGCCGCAGCCCTTGCCCCATTGTGTGGTTACGCCGATCTTGATGGCTGTTGGTTGGTCAAAAACAATCCTTTTGATCTACCCGTGTTAAAGGAGGGGAGGATACAGTTGGTGGGCTGATGTAATGCCGGAAAAAGATGTTATAACGGACACTTCGACACGGTATGTGTTGAAAATAACGCAGCTTCGTACAATCAACGACCCTTATACAAGCATCGCAACTGACCCAAAACAGTAATTCTGTTTAATGTTTTTTAAGTATTTACATACATTCATTAAACAAAATTACAGTCCTGCTGTTTTGTTGTAAGTTATCATCAAATGGTGGTGTTGGTTTGTTGCCAGCAATGTCATGTGTAATAACCCCTCCATTCTCTGCTTCATACCTTCATTTTATTTCAATGGATGATTTTACGCCCGGCACCTACGGTTTAGGTGCCCATGAATCGGACCTGATCGGTGACGATCACCTGTCCACCTCTCCTGACACCCCTATGACAGCGCAGGCTTTTGCCTTGTCAAATGAGGAAAAAATATTTCGTATCAGTCAGCATTTTGCTGAGATCATGGATATCCTTGGGCTTGATCTTCAGGATGACAGTCTGTGTGGCACCCCGCGAAGGGTAGCCAAAATGTATGTCAATGAGATCTTTAAGGGACTTGATCCCTCTAACATGCCTGCATTGACCACTTTTGCTAACAAGTATCAGTACAAGCGTATGGTACTCGAGCGCAATATCCCTTTACAAAGCACTTGCGAGCATCATTTCCAGCCTATATTTGGGGTAGCGCACGTGGCGTATATCCCGGATGGTCAGGTAATTGGTTTGTCCAAGCTGAACCGCATTGTGGATTACTTTGCGCGTCGTCCTCAGGTACAGGAACGCCTGACCATACAAATTGTAGAGGCCCTCAAAAAAGCCCTCAAAACAGAGGATGTCGCCGTGTATATTGATGCAAAGCACATGTGTGTACAAGCCCGAGGCGTAGAGCATCATGGTGCAAGTACGATTACGGCGGAGTATTCCGGTAAATTTTTACATGAGGCTACCCGACGGGAGTTCTTGATGGGTATTGCGACGAATATGCCCGCTTAATAGGTATTGGTAGGGGCTTAACCGATAACAGAACGGTCTGTAGCCCATTTCTGGGCGTACATCATGGCAGCTCCTGCCAAAGCCAGGTCTTTTAGCAAACTGGGCAAGGCGAATTGGTTTCCGCTGGTAGCGTTGGGCATGTGTACCAATATGACAAAACCCAGGAGCATTATAGCTAATAAAGTTGCGGCTAATTTGTCATACTTCTCGCTCAACATACAAATGGCTGCTGCTATCATACCAGTGCCAGCCACATATACCCATATTGTTTTGGCCGGGAGGTAGTTGGGCACTACCTGATCTGCCATGGATTGCGCATTTAAAAAATGCAAAGTACCGAAAAGGGCGAAAGGGATAATAAAAAACCAGCGGCCCAGAGAGAGAAAAGCGTTCATGAAAAATTCGTTTTGCGTTAAGATGGGATGATTCTAACGGCAAAAGTAATTTTCCATACGAATCCTTTTAGTTTTTATGTTCTTTTTCTTTGTTGGGCTTTGTGTTTTCTACCTTGGTTTCAGGTTTTTCTTCTGCTGTTTCCTTGATCAGCGCCATGACTACCCTGCGGTTTAGTTTCCTGTTGTCTGGAAGGTCTTTGCCTTCAAAATCCTGGTTTTGGGCTATAGGGTCGGCCTCTCCATATACTTTTACAAAAAGACGATCGGGCCTCACTCCTTTGGCCTGTATGTAGTTACGCGCTGCTCTTGCTCTTGCGGTCGCCAATTCAAGGTTTTTGTCTTTGTCCCCTACGCCATCCGTATGGCCCATAAGCCGCAGGGAATAGGAGGGGTCTTGCTTGAGGGCTTGTGCTACCCGGTCTAATACAACTTTGCTTTCGGCACTTATGCTGGAGTTGCCAGAGTCAAAATAAATGGTGAATACATTGTTCTTTTGGTTTGGGTCTTCCACGTAAATCATGCCTTCCCTGAAATAGGGGCAGTTGGCCCCACAAAGGATGCGCTGTTCAGCCAAATCAATGATGGCAGCATTGGGAAATCCCTTGCCTACCAGTTCAAGGCGCGCCTTTTCCGCTTCTTCCCGGGTTTGGTAGTCTCCTACAAAATAGCGGTAAAGTCCCAGTTGATCATGGCTTACAAATATCCTTTCCACATTTCTTTCTTTAAAGAAGGACATTTTAACGGAATCTGCGTACGCAGCAGCCTGTACCCGAAAGTCTTGGGCTAAGGCCATGGCACTGCATAATAAACCGAGCAGGAAAAAGGGCAAACGCTTATCAATCTTCATAATAAAGTGTTTTTTTAGGCAGCAACAGCGCGGCATATAGTAAAACATGCTGCGCTGTTACTTAGCTATTCACCTTAAAAATCATTCCAAAATTAATACGCCAGCGGCTTCAAAGGTCAGTTCGCGCAACGGTTCCTTGATTGCTTCGATTTCGGCCTTTGATTTTTTGGCATCTTCAGCGTAGTGGCGCAGGTCGGCTACGGAAGTTACCGTTACGCTTGCCTTGCCATCAATCACTACACGTTTGCCGGCCAGGTCTTTGGGCATGAAAAAAGCATAGTTTTTGAAGGTTACCCGCATTTCGGGTTTGCCGGGCTGATCAGAGACCATGGTCATCCAGCATCCTTTTTTTTGGCATACGCCGCTGATTTTGCCGGACACTTTGGCATCCATGGCGTCGGTTTTTTCCATCTTGGCCATCAATTGTTCATAGGACATGGCTTTTTTCCCATCAATGTAATTGCCAAAATGTTTGCCATCATTTACAGCCGTGGCGCTTGGTTTGTTTTTGTTTGTGCTACAGGAGGCCAATAGGCAAACTGCCAACATGGCAAAAGAAATTTTTTTTAACATCATTATAAGTGTTTTATAAATTATTGAAAATCAGAATAATGCAATATTATTTCCGCTGCAAAGATACAAAAGTAACACGAACTGAGTATAGATGGCACAATATTCGGTTAGTTTGGGTGTTCTTGCGTCGCGGTTTAATAATCCGCCTTCGATCCCGAAAATCCTTTAATCGCGACGCAGCCCTGTTTTTCACGGGTTCTCGCTTCATTAAAAAATTTAGCCTGGCCCATTTTTTACACGCTATTTTGTAGCAAAAAATTACCTTAACTGATTACACATGAAAGGGCTTAATCTTTTTTTCTCCATCGTCTTCGCGGCTTTCTGCTGCGTTAATTTTTCATCCGATTTAAAGGCACAATGTGTTAGTGGCAATTGCCAAAATGGCACAGGAACCTATCGTTATTCCCAAAACGTGGTGTACACGGGCCGTTTTGTCAATGGCATTAGGGAAGGCAAAGGCAAACTTACCCTGCAAAACGGCAGTGTGTACGAAGGCAATTTCCAGCGCGGACGCATGAGTGGTGAGGGCAGTATGACCTACCTTAATGGTGAGCGCTATACCGGTCAATGGGCCAATGATATGCCCAACGGCAAAGGCAAATATCAATTTAAAGGCAAGGAACGCTATGAGGGCAACTTTGTCAATGGTGAATTTGATGGTCAAGGCACCATGTATTATCCAGATGGGGCCTATTATACTGGCATGTGGAAAAAGAATCGCAAGCATGGCAATGGTAAAATTGTAAACCCTGATGGCAGTGCCACTGTAGGTACCTGGAATATGGGCAAACAAGTCGCCAAGGAAACAGTAGCCACAACAGCCCAGGCCCAAAACAAACCAAGCGCGAAACCCAAACCTGTAACCAAGCCAGATGTGGCAGGCTTGCGCAACTGTGGGAGCACTTATTGCCGCAATGGCAAAGGTTTTTATGATTATCCTGATGGTTCCCGCTGGATTGGCGAATTTAAGGATGGATTGCCTGCGGGCCGTGGCATCTGCCATTATGCCAGTGGCGACCGTTATGAAGGAGAATGGGCCAACAATGCTCCATACGGTGAAGGCGTAATGCATTTTGCTTCCGGGCGTGTTTATGGCGCAGTTTGGGTAAATGGCTCTCCTGTAAAAGAATTGGATTCTGATGAAATTATGCCGGCTGATCCTGTTCAAACTGAACTGAGCAGAAATGTAAAGATTTGGGCCGTGGTGGTTGGCGTAGGCTCATATACCGCTATGCCTTCCCTGAAGTACACGGATGATGATGCCTATCGTTTTTACTCTTTTCTGAAAAGTGTGGAAGGCGGTGCACTCAAGGATGAACAGGTGTCTATCCTGGTGGATGAGTCTGCAACCCGTGAGAATATTCTTCGCACCATGCGCGAAAAATTCCTGAAAGCGGATGCCAATGATGTGGTTCTGCTCTATTTCAGCGGACATGGCCTTGATGGTTGTTTCCTTCCGGTTGACTTTGATGGTTACAATAACAAGTTGCGCCATGATGAAATCAAGCAAATTTTCAGGAGCAGTAAGGCCAAGCACAAGTTGTGCATTGCCGATGCATGCCACAGCGGTTCTTTGGCCTTTGGCAATGGCCTGGCTGCTAAAGGGCCGGCCCCCGTTTCCCTTCAACGGTATTACAAGGCATTTGAGGATACTGACGGTGGCATAGCCCTCCTCATGTCCAGCAAAGCAGAAGAACTGAGCCTTGAAGATCAGGGCTTGCGCCAAGGTGTTTTTACCTACTATGTGCTTCAGGGGCTGAAAGGGCGGGCCGATGCCAACAATGATCTGATCATCAGCATCAAAGAATTGTACACGTTTGTATATGCCAAAGTGCGGGAATATACGGCAGGTGCACAAACGCCCGTGATCACAGGTGACTATGATGATAACATGCCGGTTGGCAACAGAAAAGGATAATTTGTTTGAACTACAAAAGGCACAAAAGATCGCTTATTTTCTTTTGTGCCTTTTGTGGTCAAAAATTAAGTCTTTACAGGTTTTATGCCACGTCCGGCGAGTGGCCTAATGCATTCAATTCCTTTGTGTATTCCGGCAAATGCAGGTAGCCTTCGGCTTTTATAGTGGCGTTAAGGCCAAATTGGGCTGCTATTTCGGCCACATCGCGCGCTTCCATACTTCCTTTCTCATAGAGGGCTTTGGCTAAGGCCACAAGGAATGGTTTATGGTTTTCTAATAGTTTTCTTGTGTCCAGTACCAGATCGGCTACCATTTTCTCCACGTCTTTATCCGTTTGAAATTTGTCCATGGCAAAGCCATATTCCAAGGTGTAGTTGGCTTGGTAGCGAGCATCAAAGCCAAAGCGACGGATGTAGTCCATAGCCAGCATAGTAGCCTGTTCCCGATCATTAGAGCGGCCCACGGTAGCATTTTTTTCACCAAAGATCAATTCTTCTGCAAGGCCTCCCGCAAGGAATACGGTGATCTTGTTCAATAAATTTGATTTGGTCTCGTAAATATCATGTGGGAAGGTAAACCCTGAGGCATAGCTACTGGCTACTTTTGATTTTAATTGAAGGGGTGCAAGGCCGAATAGTACTACATAGGCCACTGCATGCCCGGCCTCATGTACACTTACGTTGGCTACCACATCGGCGATGTTGCCCTGGCGTATTTTATCAATTCGTCCAACGTATGGCACTTCAATTTTTTTACTGCAAATATCGGCGCTCAGTAATTGCCGCCCATCATCATAACCAATGTGCAGGGTTTGGCAGTCATTGGTGAGTGCCTCAAAAATAAATTTGCTCAAGTTGGTTTCCAGAATATCCGTGACGCTGCTGAATACAGGCCGGACACCCTGTACAGGGAACACCCCATTTCGGTAAATCAGATCAAAAACAGCATCCCCAACCGTAATACTCACACCAAAGCGATCTTCTGTTCGGCTGATGATTTTACCTACTTCTTTGCGGATTAGCACCTCGAAATCTTGCTTGCGCAAACTTGGGTATATAAGGTGGATGTTTCCAAATCGGGCTACCTGCTCGGGTCTAAAGCGGCGCGTAAGGGCATTTTTGATGTCAACGGCGGTTATTTTTTTGGTAAAGGCATGATAAATATCGGCGTCAATTTCGCTGTCGGAGGTATGTGTTGCCATTTGAAAGGCCTCGTCTAAATTGCCACTGATCAGGATGAGGGTTTGGCTAAAATCAGTGGGTTCAAAGACCTTGAGGCGGCTTTTGGTTTCCAAGATGCGATCCAGCATCTGCAGTTTGTTCAATTCGGCCAAATCCACCACTTCATCATCAAACTGGAGCATTTCCTTCAATCGGCGGGCTTCCCAAAGGCCAATTATTTCCATCATAGGATCCTCTTCTTCTACCCCGCTGGCGGCATTGCGTGTGCGTTTGCGCTGGTTAAATCGGTATTCGTGCAAGTACCAGTCAATATCTTCCTTTTCCCGTTTGGCCAAGCGGCCATCGGAGAGCAATTCCCAAAAATCATTGAATTTGGTGCTCGGAACAGGGCTGCCGTCATTTTCAATGGTGTAAAAGCGCTGGATTTCGTCAAAAAGCACAATGGCTGGTTTGCCATCAGATACGGAATTGGCTTTTAAAATGGCAGCAACGCTGCTAAAATAAGTGGTATTGTCGGAATTGCCCAGTTCAATTTCCACAAAGCGTTCCTGAAACTCGAGGTATTGTGCCAGCTTGCGCACCAAATCGGTTTTCCCCACTCCGGTCATCCCCCACAAGCAGACGATTATAGGGCGCGTCAGGATTTCGGGCATAAGGTACCAGATCAGGATATAGTCCAGCAGGCTGTCAATGATGTCGTCAATACCAACAAAATCTTCTTTTAATTTTGCCCCAATATCATCCAGCTTTTTGCGGCGCACTTGAAGTAGTTCTTTATCCAAGGTATATTTCTGTGTTGTATCCATATTGTTTTGGCCTTTTTGGCAAGAGGGCGTTCCATAAGCGAAGTCACGTATGGGTCACCCTCTTGCTTGAGGTGTTTATGATCGCAAGGCAGATCATAAATGATATGCATGCCCCAAAGGATACTTTTAGGTAAAAAGTTTCCGCTCCTTTCAGAGCGGCAAATTTGAGGAGAAAAATGGACAAATTACTGCTCGGAAGCGTATTAAAACATACCGTAGTACATCTTTAGGGTTTCGTCCTTTTCCTGCGCTTTAATGTCTTCTATTATTTTGGACAAAGATTCGGCTTTAGCGTTGTCTTTTTTATCTTCAAAATACTTTTTGAAATCGGAAATAGCTTTGGTGGATGAAAAACGCCTGAAAGTGCTGGTTTTTTCATTCATTGAGATTTGCTTCAGGCGATTGATTGCAGCGTCTATCAGGTTTGCATCGCCAATGCCTGCGAGTGCTTTCTGATAAGCGGCAAAGAATCCCAAAGCGGCCATCATGTCCATTTTTTCCAAGCGCTTTTCAAAGAACGGCAGGTTGTCACGGTTTGGGTTTTCACTGTAAAGGTCGGCCAGCACATTGGAAATGGCCTCACTTTCATCGTTTTCCAGGTTTTTAGATGCAGCAAGTGCAGCGGTAGGATCCACTTTTGCCAGAGCGGCTATGGCTGAGCCAACCACGCTGTAAGGCAATTCTGCTCCGAGGCATTTTTGCAAAACAGCTGCATATTGTTTGTCATTGGCTTTGCCAAGCGCTGTGAGTGCGGTAGCCCTAACTTCGTATGAAGGGTCGTTTTCTGCCATTTTGGCGATGCGGGCCACAATGGCGGCATCCTTCAGGTCAGTACGTTGGATGGCGCGTTTGCGCAGACCATAAAATTTATCATTTAGCGCCTCGGCAAATACTTGTTTGGCCAAATCAGATTTTTCCCGCTTGAGGGCTTCAAGGGCTTCTAAACGGTCACGATAATGTGGTCCGAAACGATACAGGGCAGCCCATTCTTCGGGCGTATGTTGATCGTTTTTGACACAAAGCAAAGCCTTTTGGGCATCCGTATTGATGACCGCTGGCTTGGATGGGGCATTAAAGAAAAAGCTTTGGCTGCGTTTGGTAAGCTGTATTTTTTCCCGACGGGCCTTGCCATTTTCATCATAAATATCTACAAAAAGGGGCAAATTATACACATAGGGGATGCCTTTTATGGCTTCTTGTGTTTGGTTTATAGTTACGGCGGCTTGCTTGGTGCTTTCGTCCCAATTATAGGAAATGTCAAGATTTGGATGCCCGGCAGCGAAAAACCACTGGTTCCAGAACCAGTTCATGTCACGGCCTGTTACGTCTTCAAAGATCATACGCAGCTCATGGGCTTCTACATCAGTGTATTCGTGCTTTTTGAGGTAGCGCTGAAGGGCCGTAAAGAAGGCGTCGTCACCAACCTCGGTGCGGAGCATGTGTAGCGTGGCACCACCCTTGTTATAGGAATGGCCGTCAAACATATCCTCGCGGTTGTCATAGCCGTAGTGGATGAGTGGGTGGCCGCCGTCTGCGGCGGATAGAATGTACCCTTCCCGTTCCTGCTGGGCGTGTGCCTCGGCCTGGTCTTTTCCGTGTTTGTGTTCCAGCCACAGGTATTCGGAGTAGTTGGCAAAACCTTCATTAAGGGTAAGGTTGGCCCAGCTTTCGGTGGTCACCAGATCACCGAACCATTGGTGAAACATTTCGTGGGCCACAATACCTTCGTTGGTCAGGTATTGATCGGCTAATTCACGCTTATTTTTTTGCATAAAGTCGCCAAAAATGACGGCTGATGTGTTTTCCATTGCGCCACTAACATATTCTCTTACAATTACTTGCGAATATTTTGACCACGGGTAAGGATAGCCCAATTTGTTGGAGAAAAACTCCAGCATTTCGGGGGTGTGTGGGAAAATATCGCGAGCGTAGGCCTCAAATTTGGGCTCTACGTAATACTCCACGTCAATGCCGCGCCATTTGTCCTTAACCACTGCGAACTCACCAATAGCCATCATAAACAAGTACGGGGCATGAGGTTTGTCCATTTTCCAGTAATCGGTGCGGGTGCCATCGGCATTTTTCTTTGAAGATGCCAGAACGCCATTGGACAAGGTCTTGAATTTGTCGGCCACCGTAATGTACATCTCCTGGGTACAGCGTTCGTTGGGTTTGTCAATGGTGGGCATCCAGCGCGAGTTGTTTTCTGTTTCGCCCTGTGTCCATATCTGCATGGGCTTGTCCTTTTCGGTGCCGTCAGCATTGATAAAAAACAGGCCTTTATCGCTTTGGATGGCCGCACTTCCTCCAAATGCGTTCCGATCATCAGGTTTGGCGACATAATCAATCAGCAATTTGAACTCATCATTGCGGGTAAAGGTTTTGCCTAATTTTACGGTCAATACTTCACCATCATAGTCATATTTCAGGGCGTCACCCGCTACATTGGCCGAATTGAGCAGTTTGATGGATTTGATGTCAAAATTTTTGGCGTCAAGGGTGGCTTGATCCGTTGGGTAGAACCAGGGGCGAAGGGTGAGGGTTGCCTTGCCTATGGCATGCTTGTTGGCCCAGTCAAAAGAGATTTCCACTTTAGTATGGATGAGGTCATGCTCAAAAGTATGAGAGGCGTTATAGGGGGGCAGGCTATCTGACTGGGCTTCTGTTTCAGGGAAGACATCGGCACCTTCCATCATGTTATATTCTAAAGGTTCCTCTTCTTCGCTGTTGGCTACTTCGGGTTTGGCAAGTGTGTCCCAGGTGATGGGTTCTGTGGGCGTTACAGGTGTCTGGCTGACTTTTGAACCGGATTTTGGTGTGCATGCAAGGTAAAATGCAGCGACTACGGCTACGAAAAACAAATTCCGCATTTTCTGTGATGTTGGACTTTGGACGTCAGGCACAGGATGCCTGACAAATGATATGAATGAAAGTATGATTCTAAAGACGCAAAGATGTTAAAATCATTGCGGGGCATGGCAAATTTTGGAATGTTTTTCGCTGATGTTGATGGATTTGCCCCTGATTGACCATGAATTAAGTGCAAATGTCCGTGAAAAACAAGTGGTAAAATGGATGTTTAATGCCCTGAACTTGCATTTTTGCGCTTACTTTTGTCAGTAAATTTAAAAAAGATCATTCCCATGCGAACTCACCCTATTGCCCTGCTCATTGGGTTGCTGCTTTTTGGCCCTATTCTGCTCGCACAATCCTTCTCTACCCTGAGCACGCGTTGGAGCGACTCTTTTGTGGAATGGGAAATATATGCCTGGGCCGAGCAAGACAGCACCATTATGGAAGAAGATGATGAAGCAACTGAGCCTGAAGAAGAATTAATAGGCGAGCTGAAACTGCGCTGGCTTCAGGTAAAGGAAGACTGGTCCGAATGGGAATTTCAACTCCGAGGTGAAAGAGGTACCATTAAGGCCAAATGGCGGAATGACCTGACCCAATGGGAACTCCGAACATACAGTGGACAGGTGATCACCATGCGCACGGCCTGGCCCAATGACAACACCCAATGGCGCATTACGGACAATTCCGTATCGCTCTTGTTCAAGAGCCGCTGGACCAATCAATTTGACGAATGGCAATGTGAGGACAAAGCACACGGCGATTTTTATGTCACTACCCTGCGCCGAAATGACCCACGAGACTGGGCCATTGATGATCGTTGTAAGGAAAGTGTGAGTGAGTACCTTAAATTGGCCATGATGTTTATCACGGTGTTACAGTGTTCGCCGAAGTTGTGAAAAGACTTTTTTCTGACTGCCAATAATGCATATTTCCCCCGGTTTAAATGGGTATGTTTTTACAATCTTCATATCGCTACGCCTTTCCTCACCACGTGGTAAAAAATTTTTTTTCTTTTTGTGAAAAAGAGGGTAACAAACAAAGGGGTGGATGGACATGATATTAAACATCCGTTCAACAACCACTAAGTCTTTTCACCATGAGAAAATTATTACCACTGTTTACCTTTTTGCTGTGTGCTCTTGGGCTTCAACTCAACGCCCAATGTACGGACGGTTCCGCTACGGGCAACCGATGCCTTGATTTCGATCCGAACGCCAACAATGGCGGCGGGCCTGATTATGTGCAGCCTGTAAATGCACCACTTACCTTGGACCCAAACTTCACCATTGAATGCCGGTTCAGGATGCCCTCCACGAATACAGGTACCAATCCGCGCCGATTGTTGGCCCTTTCGGGCAGCGGCAACCAGTTCCAGTTATTGGAAATAGGTGGCCGCATCCACATCGGCAGACAGCCTGTCAGCGGGACCAATCTCACCTCACCCGTGGGGCTTACCACCGATCTTTACCGCGACGACCAATGGCACCATGTTGCCGCAACCCGAAATGGCGTAAACCTTGCCGTTTATATTGATGGTGTGCTCAAATGGTCCAACGCAGGCTTTAGTGGCAATTTGGCCTTAAGTCTCTTTCGCGTTGGGGCCCCCTCAGGTACCCTAACCAATGCCACATGGCAGGGCCGAATTGACGAAGTGCGTGTATGGGATGTGCCGCGTTCCTTAGAGCAGATCAACGCAACCCGAAACTGCCCTCTAAACGGCAACGAAGCGGGCCTGAAACTCTACTACAAACTGGATCAAGGCATTGCAGCGGGCAATAACGCTACGGTTACATTGGCAACAGACCTTGCCGGAGGGGACAACGATGGTACCTTACAAAATTTCTTGCGCAGCGGCAGCGCATCCAACTGGGTGTGTGGTGATGCTGATTTTTGCGCCTGTGCCGCCAATTTTACCTTTACGGTGGATAATTGTGGTAAAGTTACTTTTCTCAACACGACACCCCTAACTCCGCCCCCGCCCTTTTCCTGGAACTTTGGCGACCCTAATTCCAGCAATAATACGAGCACGCAGAGTAGTCCCATGCACACCTATGCCACGGCAGGCACCTACTCTGTTTGCCTCACTGCTGGTACAGGTCCATCGGCTTGCACCACCTGTAAAACAGTTCAGGTTAGTTCAGTTGACAACCAAGGGCCCTCGCTCAGGTGCCTTGACATATCCTTACAATTCAACAATGGAACATCAGGCCCACAAACCATATTTCCGCAGATGTTCTTGGATGGGGTGTTGACGGACAACTGCTGCCCGGACAATTCGCTTACCCTGAATTTACAGGGGCAATTGGTTTATACCTGTGACGATGTCTGCAAGGAACCCAAGCAAGTTTTTTTAATTGCGACAGATTGCAATGGCAACACTTCAGTTTGCCAACCATTTGTCAGTAGTTTTGACAATGATCCACCCGTGGCCAGATGCAAAAATGCCACGGTAATCCTAAATGCAAACGGTGTGGCAACGATGCAGCCTTCCGAAGTGAACAATGGCAGTACGGATAACTGCGGCATAGAAAGCAGTAGTGTCAACATCGGCAATTTTTCATGCCCTCCGCCTACGGTGCCTTGTCCCTTCACACAAACCGTTGTCCTTACCGTTACGGATTATTGTGACAAAAGTTCCACCTGCACCGCACAAGTTACCGTAACAGACA
This sequence comes from uncultured Saprospiraceae bacterium, assembly GCA_964539805.1. GTDB lineage: Bacteria > Bacteroidota > Bacteroidia > Chitinophagales > Saprospiraceae > M3007. The sequence continues at coordinate 25,661 of CAZIKN010000012.1, forward strand.
ATCTTGCTCCAATCATCCAAAATTGCCCCTCTAATATATCCGTCAGCGTCATACCAGGCCAAACATCTGCCACAGCCACCTGGACTGCACCGGTTGCTACCGACAATTGCCCTGGCAGCATCCTGACCAGCAGCCACGCCTCTGGCAGCAGTTTTCCTATCGGCAGCACCGTGGTCACATACACGGCTACTGACCGTTGTAACAACACGGCTACCTGTAGTTTTACCGTGACTGTGGCGGGCAGTCAGAACTGCGAATGCGGGTTTGCAAATATGTTGTTCAATTCGGGGCCAGCTCCGCAACAAATCATCTGCGGCCAATCCTTCTTTAGCCTCGGCTGCCCGGACGGCAAAACCTATAATGTGACCGGTACTTTTAGTTGTTTACCCGTAGGCACCAACTGCACGGCCTCCGGCCTGACCTGGAACCTCGTCAACGCCAGCAATGTCAGCGTGGCGAGCGGTACCTTCACGTCGGGCGCTTTCAATATCCCGATCAATGGCACTGTTATGAACACGGCGGGTACTTATACCATGACAATCAGTGGCACCTGTGGTACGAACAAGTGTACCTGTGTGGTCAGGTTTGTTTCGGATGGGTGTCCGCCAAGTGGCGATTTCCCAGGGTTCCAATGTGGCCAAGCCATATTTGGCTGTTTTTCTGGCTGGACAGATCCCAATCATTACTGGAATTTATTGGATAACGACCCAACTCCACTGAATGGGCTTGTAAAAAATGATGTCGTGCTGGCATTGGCAGATATTCGCAAACACATTGATGCACTACCATACACAAATCCTTCATCCAACTGGGCATCACTACCGCCGAAGTATATGCACCCGGATTGGATAACCAGTAAAATGGGGCAAGTTTTTGGTTTGGCAATTGATGGAAACGATAATGTTTATGTTGGGGCAACTGCACTTTATGGGCAACTAAAACCAGGTAATTTGCCTGGTGCTGGACCAGGAACCATTTACAAACTCAACGCATTGACCGGTGCGCCTTCGGTATGGGCCAATTTGCCAAATTCTCTTACAAATAATGGTAATATTAGAAGCGGTTTAGGAGATTTAGCCTATGATCCAGATCACAATACACTTTTTGTGTCTAATTTTCATGATGGAAGGATATACCGTTTGGATATGGCTGGAACAATAATGCAAGTTTTTGACCCTCCACTTGGTGAGCCGTTAATACCTGGCCAAGGTTTTTTCGATCCAATGTCAACAAATAGCACAGCAAAACTGGGGCAGCGAATCTGGGGTATTGGTTATCACAATAATCGCCTTTATTTTGGTGTTTGGGTAGAAGCCCAAGGTAGTGTAAATCCAACCAGAGACAATGAACTATGGTCAGTTCCACTTGTAGCAGGTGCATTTTCCGGACCAATTAATGTGAATAGTGATTTTTATGATTTAGCAGTTTTGGAACGTTCTTTCCCGGAATATGAAAAATCGCCAATTTCCGACTTGGCATTTTCTTGCAATGATGAAATTATTATTTGCACAAAGGGCAGAGCAGATGAAGTTTACTTAAATTTTGCGGGGTATGCCCACAATTCAACTGTTTGGCGTATTGCATTGAATAATATTATAGGGCCAATGCAAAAATATTATGTAGGTCAGCATTGGATGCGAACCAACACCTCAGGGGGCGTTGACATTGGATATGGGTCGTTTGATCCTTCAATATCGCCCGTTCCAACAGTTGTTGATGACAAAATTTGGGTGACAGGCGATGCATTGGTTTTCCCGAATCAACCTACGGTATATGGACTTGCTGGATTGCCTTTTTTGGGTAATACCTTTACAAATGTAGTAGATAATAGTATATTGATTGATGCCGACGGTTCCGGGGCAAGCGTGGTAAAAACTTACTATGGTGATGTTGAAATTTTCAAATGTTTGGCTTGTCCTGCCTCTGTACCACCAGAATGTGATTCTATTTCAGCATTTGTTACACCCGTAAAATTCTTCCCGGGACAGCAAAAAAAAGATTGTTGCTATCGTTTGTGGATTGATAATCAAGTAGATGACTTTTTCTCTTCTGTAAATATTCAGGTGATAGAAGGTGCCACAATGAATATTCCAGGAGATATTACGGTCAATAATGTTGACGGGTGGAGTTTACAGTCTTTTATAAACGGCATTTCTGCTGAGGTAGGTCATAATTCTGGTGATATACCCATTGGTCAATCAAATCCTGCAAATATTTGCCTAAGCAATATCAGTCAGCCCGAACAAGTACTCGTGGTTCAATACCTAAACGATCAGGGTGAGACTGAATGTAGTGACACCATACGCCTCAAATGCGACTACTGTGCCTACGTTATCCGCGATACCATCAAGTGTGGTAGCGGCAGCCAACGCACCCTCACCTTCTGCCTTGACGCAGCCGACAACCTTGGCTATTCCATTGAGTCCGTAGTGTTTATGCCTCCGCCCGGTATCACCTTCACACCATCGGCATTCAGCGTATCACCGCCACTGTCACCCACCGATCCGTGCAGAACCTTCACGGTGGCCGTTGACCTCGGCACCACCAACCCCAACGGCCAGCTTTGCTACGGCATCACCGTACACGAAGGGGATGTAGCGGCCGGCGACCCACCCCTGCGCTGCTGCATGATTAAGGCCTGCACCGACCTACCCGATTGCCTCTGTGACAGCACACGGACCTACGCAACTTTCAGGCCCGCCAAACCGCTCTCGGATGGCCTCTGCTGCTATGACATAACGCTGAACCAGCCCCCCGGTGAGTTTGTAAATGTACAGACCGAGCTGATCTCGGCAGGCAGCGTATTCAGTGCAGTTGGTAGCGGAGCAGGCTGGAATTCCAGTTTCCTCAGCGTGCCAAAGGATATTTGGTGGACTCCCAACCCCGTGCAGACCTTACCGGCCATTGCAACACTGCCAACGGTGTGCTTTGCAGGCACTGCTCCGCAGATGCTCGAAATAGCCTGGATGACCGATGACAGCGTGTTCTGTTATGACCAGCTACAGTTCAATTGCTCCGATGGTGATTGCGCCATTTTTGATTCTTTGTCCATGACCTGCAATGTGATCGGGGGTACTGCGGTCAGCTTCAGTTTCAATATCACCAACAACAGCGGGCAAACGATCACTCATGCCGCTTTGGTCAATGTGACCCCGACAGGCATCATCACCGGAAGTACGGTGTTCCCCTTGGGCAGTTTGGCCGACGGCGCAACGACGCCGACGCTGACAACCACGCTCAACAACGCGGCTGGCACTCAGGTTTGTTTTCAGGTCAATTTGTACTACCAAAATCCGGATAACAAATTGGACATCAAAGACTGCTGCCTCACGGACGAAATGTGCTTCACTGTGCCCCGTTGTACCCTGCAAAACTTTAACCAGCCCATTGTCTTTTTCCCAAATCCTACACGGGACGAGCTGACACTGATGTTTGAGGGCGGTGCCCCTGCCAACGGCTACCTGCGTGTTCGCGATGTATCAGGCCGTTTGATGTTCGAGGAAGCTGTATTGGTCGGTGCTGTTTCGCACCGTGCCTACATGGAAAAATACCCATCGGGACTGTATTTCGTTGAATTTGTGGAAAATCAGCGCAGAATTTGGTCGGATAAGGTGGTGAGGCAGTAAGGATAGGATGAACGACTAATGGAGCCTGATGTGGGTGTTTCATAAGTGTGTTTCCAAATAATTGAACGGAATTTAATGTTGAAATGTGGTTAACTGATAGGATGACAGGCAATCATCCTATCAGTTAACCACATTTCAACATTATCAATCGCCTATAAATTCAAATAAATCATTATGCTTTTCATAAAAAACCGTACTTTACCTATCTGCTTTTATGTATTCCTGATATCCTTTTTTTTGTTGCTCAACAGTCGTCAGGCAATTGCCACTGTACTAAATCTAAACTATACCTTCTCCACAGCCACTGCGGGCACCACTGTAACCGTCACCTGGACAACGGACAATCCGTTGGACATGGTAAACATTTCATTGGTACAAATATCCATTTTTACGGCAGTACAAGGCCTGATTAGCCAACCCAATTCCGGGTCAGCCTCCTTTTTCATTAGTAATGTACACCCAGCAGGGCAATACCAGTTTTACATTGAAACAGTTGATCGAAGTTTTTGGCATTACGGCCCTCTTTTTGATCTGCTACCCGCCAATGCCTGCTGCCAAAACCAAGCTGCCTTTCTTGCTGCTGCCCAGCAGGGCTTCAACGTTTTGGAGCAAAAATGCGGCATCGCCCTTGCCCCAAAAGCATTGAGTGATTGCCAGCAAACCACCTATACCTGGGGCGATGGCGGCAGCACAGGCCCGCTCACGGGCAACGCCACGGCCAACCACCTCTACACCCATCCGGGTTTTTACGATTTGTGCGCCAAAGTGCAGGAAATCAACGAAATGGGAGTGACTTGCTTTACGTATGATACCTGCTGGCAGGTCTGCGTCACCTGTGATACGTGCAAGATGCCAACGTTGCAAGATATGTGGGTCAAATCTCCTGCCACAACAAGATATGATGGCGGCAATAATTCTTATGCCCAAATCTACGCCGATGCCATTGGCGATTTTTATACAATCGGCACTTACACAGGTGTTTTTGATAATGGACCAGATCCAGATTTTGCCAATAATGGAGATATGGATTGCGTGATAGCGAAGTACAAAAATGATGGCACCTTAGTACCCAATTATACCTTTGGCATTGGTGGAACAAACAGAGAAGTAGGCGCAGTGATAGCACCCCATCCGACAGGCGGGTTTTACGTTGGAGGGATTTCCTGGAGTCCATCCATAAACCTTCCCTCTCCCGGCGGCGGTTCCGGTATCCTCTTGACCAATACCAGTATTCAACACATTTTTTTGGCACGTTATGCCACAGATCGAACCCTGCTTTGGGGCTTTGGAATGAGCGGTGCGAACAACACGCAGATCAACGACATTGAAACTGACGCAAGCGGCAATTTATACATTACAGGCTTAGCCGATGCCGCACTCAATTATAATCCTTTGGGTACGCCAGCCATACTCCCTGCTAATGGCCATGCATATATCGCCAAATACGACCCAAATGGCCTGTTGATTTGGGTACGGCTGTTCAATGCGCCTTACGGGCTTAACCTGACACTTGACGTTGCCAATCAGGTTTACATCTGCGGTGAATTTTTTAGTACGCCCATGTTGAGCGGCCACCCTGTACCGGGAGCAGGATTTCCCGCTATGGGCCTTTTTACAACGGCAACGGGTTCTGGTACCCCCTTTGTCGCAAAATTCAATTCAAACGGCGATTTTCAATGGGCATTTGCCCTTCAAAGTGCTTCAAAAAACAGTTCAGGTGCTAATTATGGGATTGATGCCAACAATAATGGATTATATGTAGGCGGAAGCGTGAGCGCAGGTATTCCTATTGATTTTAACCCGAGAGGTACCCCTAACTTGCAAACACTGTCGAGCAATCAGGCCAATTTTATCGCCCGATACAACACCGCTACAGGGTTATTGGAAAAATTTGCCTTAAATGGCGCGGACAAAGGATTACTGAATGTGACAACAGGACAGGATGGAAAAGTTTATTCAGGTGGTTTGGCTGGTGCTACTCAGGGGCCGAGAGGGCTGTATGTCAATATATTCGACAAAGATTTGGCATTGCTCAAATCGCTCCGACCGGGCAACTTGGGCAGTACAGCTGAGGTGACTTGGGCCGTAGCACCCGATCCTTTTGGCGATTTTGCCATCAGCGGCGTATTTCGAGAGTCGCCCTTTGATGCCGATCCACAAGCCAACGACGGCCCGGAATTTACTTTCAGCGACGGCTTACCGCATTTGCTTATCGGAAAATACACCTGTGATTGCCCCGGCTCGGCCCCCACCATTTGCAGTCCCTGTGACAGCATTTCCGCCAATTTTATCAATAAAACCAAGGGGAAAACATGTTGTGGAGGCTTGCGCCTGAACAACCTTTTGGCCAATACCTTTTCGGGCATACAGATCAATATCGTTTCTGGCGGCACCCTGCCCATACTGAACGTAAACCCTCAAACAGGTTGGCAGATCACAAATTTTATTGACGGCCAATCGGTGAACCTTGAGCCCACGGGCGGCGGCCCCATTCCCATAGGCTTTAGCAACACCGCGTTTATTTGTTTTGAAAACCTGAGTGCAGCCGAGCAGGTGGTAGAGATCAAGTATTTCAGCCTAAAAGACAGCGTCCTGTGTCGCGACACGCTCCGCTTTCAATGTGATTATTGTGTAAAATTCAGCCAGGATAGTGTTACCTGTAAGGGCTTTGACAAGCGCGAACTCACCTTTTGCGTGTCTGTGCCACTCACTCAGGATTGGCACGTCAATTCTTTGATTTTGGCCTCGCCAGTTTCAGGCATCACGTTCAACCCGAGCGCGTTTCCCATGCCCAATATTGCGCCCGGGGCGACATCCTGTACCTACACCACCACAATAAATATCGCCACAGGTACGGTGTTGCCCGACACCCTGTGCATCAAACTCACCGCACACCAAATGGACATCACACAGGGCAAGCCGCCCGGTGAGTGCTGCATGACCGAAGCCTGTGTGCCAATGCCCGATTGCCTTTGTGATAGCACTTGGGCCACTGCGCAAAGTATTGGTTTTAAAGGGGATACCTGCTGCTGGAAATTCAGCCTAACCAACCCAAACGGTGTTTTTAACAGCATAAACACAGAAATTGTAACGCCCGGCGTAGTGTTCAGTACACTCGGCGGTGCGCCCGGCTGGATGCTTGACTTTAACTCCGTTACCGATGTAAACTGGCTGCCACAAACACCTCAGGGCAGCTTTATCCAAAACGGTTATGCGCTGCCCGCCATCTGTTTCGGGGAGGCCTCCCCGGGCTCTTTTGTGTCGCCCTTTGAAGTGGCCTTTACCTGGACTACGCCCGAGGGCATCAGCTGTGACACCACGCTTGAACTCGAATGCCCGTGGATGGAAATGGGGCTTTCTGATTGCGTCATTTTGGATTCAGTGCGCTTCAAATGTCCGCCTGCCAGCGGTTTGCCTTTCCAACTCACCGTGGAAGTCATAAACAACAGCTTTGCGCCCGCCTTCCATGCCGAAAAAGTGACTTTTGTGCCGCTCAGTCCTGCTGGCCTGAACATCAGCCCGGCCATGACCAATGTGAACATTCCGAATGGCAGCTCGACCAACGTAACCGTGGACATCACGGGGCCGATACCCACGGGTTCGCTGTTGTGCTTCATGGCTATCTTACATGACCTTGACGCACAGGGCAATGAACTCAACTGCTGTTCCTCCGATACTTTTTGTTATCAGATGCCTTTTTGCCCTTTCTTCAATATGAATGATCCCGTAATGCTGTTCCCCAACCCAACACGCAACTATTTTGGCATTTATCTTTCAGAAAATGCCCCAGCCGACAGTCGCATCCGCTTGCTTGATGTCTCCGGTCGAGTAGTACTTGAGCAACCCATAGAAGTGGGTGCCGTATCACATCTGATTTCATTGGAAACCTGTCCTTCAGGTCTTTATTTCGTGGAGTTTTTGGAAAAACAAAAGCGAATATGGTTTAATAAGGTAGTAAGACAGTAGTAGGTTGAAGCATATTCGAGGCCTGCTGCGCAGCTGCTCGAAAACCCCAATGTGGCACATGATAATTTTCATCATTCAAATAGGGCATCCATATCCAAGGCATCGTGTACCAATTGCATAGAGTATTCATTGGGGGCCAGACCGTGTGCCGCAATAAAAGTGAGGAGCACTGTTTTTTTGGTACCGCTTTCCGTCTTAAAGGTTTGGATTTTATGTCGAAGACTTTCTGCATAAGCCTTGGTAATGGTGTATGCAGTGGTCGAAAATTTTATTTCACAAAGGTTGATCACCCGGTCTTTTCGATCTATTACTAAGTCAATTTGTGCGCCTTTTTCAGCATTTTTGCTTCGCCAGGCAGATATTTCGGTATAAACGCCTCCTATACCTAAGTATCTTTTGATGCAGTCAATGTGGTTGCGGCAAATGTATTCAAAAGCATAACCACTCCATGCCTGCCATTTGGGGCTGTCCGATTGGGACAACCACGCACCCGCGCCCTCAGCCTTAGTCCCTTTCATAAAAGTGAGATAAAACAGGGTAAAAGGATCAATCAATTGATAAATAAGCGCCCTTCTGCTGCTGCCAAAGGGAAAATATTGCCGGATAAAACCAGACTGTGTCAGTTCGTCTAATATCATACTGGTATTACCGCTGTCGGGCAAATTCGTAATGGCCAAAATTTCCTTACGGGTCAATCCTTTGCCTTTCAGGGCAATGGCTTCCACCACAGCGGTGTGTCGCTCATGGCGCTCAAACAACGACCGGTACAGGTTTTCATATTCCGTGGTCAGCAGCCCGCTGGGAGAAAAAAACATCCTGTCCACGTTTTGTGACACACTGCGGTTGACCTGCACATTTTCAAGGTAAAATGGGATGCCACCCATCGTCATATATAACTCAATGAGTTGATAACGGTCATAAGTAGCGCCTTTTGAGCGCAAAAAAGCCTCTGTTTCCTGTAAGGTAAAGGGACGCAGAATAATGCGTTCCGTGAGGCGATTATGCAGTCCGCCCCGGTCATTGATCAGTTTTTTAAGAATCCAGGCAGCTGCAGAGCCACAGACAATGAGCAAAATATCGTGCCTTGCGCTCGCCCAACTGTTCCAGAAATGCTCCAAAGCAGAAACAAAACCTGATTGAGGCGTATCCAACCATGGTAGTTCGTCCAAAAATACCACTTTCTTGCCAGGCGGACGGGATTCCAAATAACGCCTCAATTTGCCAAATGCCTCAAACCAGCTTTTGGGCGGTTTGTTGCCTTCGCCGGGATCGAATGATTGCAGGGTATCCTGAAAATTGAGCAGCTGTTGTTTCAGATTCGACCGGGCCTGGCCGGTCAATTGAAAATGAAAACGATCCTCGAAAACGGTACGGATCAAAAAAGTTTTGCCAACGCGCCGTCTGCCATACACCGCTACAAATTCGGATTTCGGAGACTGGAAAAGGGCATTTAGCAACGCTGCTTCTTCTTTTCTGCCAATAATATTCGCCATAGATACAGTGCAATTTGGCTGCAAAGATATAAAAAAGGGCAGTTCCAGCCAAATTGATATAGCAAATTGGCTGGAATTAATATTTTTAACACCGTTCCAGCCAACTTGAATGCGTTTTGGCTATTTGTTTGCTACTGCCTGCATTTAGTAACGATGAAATAATAACTTCCTGCATTAAAAGCGCCCTCCCCATTGCATACCATCTTTCTGCGTCGTTCCTTTGCACGCATTATGCCCCACGCATCGCTCATCGCACACCCGGCATCGCTTACCATACCTTTTCATGCCAAGCCACAGCCATCGTTCAACAAGAACTTTGAACTGCTGATCAGGGCCATGCATGAGCTCAAGGCCAGTGGTTACGAAATCTATATTTGCAGCGAAAATACCAAGCAATTTGACCGCCTTACAGCCATTTTTCGTGACCTGAAGGCCAAAGTGGAATGGTTGCCCGTGGAAGCGGGCATCCATGAGGGTTTTATTGATGAAGACCTCAAAATAGCTGTCCTCACGGATCACCAGATATTCCAGCGTTACCACCAGTACAAACTAAGGCAAGGATTCAGCAAGGAGCAGGCGATGAACGTGCGGCTCTTGCGCGAGTTGCAGCCCGGCGATTTTGTCACCCATATTGACCACGGCATTGGCAAGTTTTCAGGTCTTCAAAAAATTGAAATTGGCGGGCATTGGCAGGAGGCCGTGCGTTTGGTGTTCAAAAACAATGACTTGCTTTATGTGAGCATCCATTCCCTGCATAAAATCAGCAAATATGTAGGCCAGGAAGGCACACCGCCCGCATTGTCCAAATTAGGCTCCGATTCCTGGAAACAGCTCAAGGCGCGCACCAAAAAGAAAATCAAGGACATAGCGGCAGAGCTCATCAAACTGTACGCCAAGCGCCGCGCCACTCCCGGCCATGCCTTCCCGCCCGATGGCTACCTGCAAACAGAATTGGAGGCCAGTTTTATTTATGAGGACACGCCAGATCAATTTAAAAGCACCAATGACGTAAAGGCCGACATGGAAAAAGAATACCCCATGGACCGCCTCATTTGTGGTGATGTCGGCTTCGGTAAAACGGAAGTGGCCATAAGGGCAGCCTTCAAAGCGGCATGTGATGGCAAGCAGGTGGCCATCCTGGTGCCGACCACTATTCTGGCTCTCCAACACTGGAAAACTTTTTCCGAAAGACTTTCCGAGTTCCCCATTACGGTGGACTACCTCAACCGTTTCCGCAGTGCCAGGGAGCGCACCCAGATCATGGAGAACCTTAAAAAGGGTAGCATTGATATCATCATCGGAACGCATGCGCTTTTAAGCAAAGAATTGAAATTCAAAGATTTAGGCTTGCTTATTGTGGATGAAGAGCAGAAGTTCGGGGTGGCAAGCAAGGAAAAACTACGTTCCATAAAAGTCAATGTGGACACCCTTACCCTCACGGCTACGCCCATCCCACGTACCCTCCAGTTCTCCCTGATGGCTGCCCGCGACCTTTCCGTGATCCGAACCCCGCCGCCCAACCGGCAACCTATACATACCGAAATAAGGGTGTATGATGATGATCTTATTCGAGAGGCCATCAATACGGAAGTCAATAGAGGCGGGCAGGTATTTTTTGTGCACAACCGCGTGGCTGACCTGCCCAAAATAGTAGAAAACCTGCGCCTGCTTTGCCCGGGTCTGGATATTGCCATGGCACATGGCCAAATGGACACTGAACACTTGGAAAAAGTATTGGTGGACTTTATTGATCGCCGTTTTGATGTGTTAGTCAGTACCAATATCATCGAAACAGGCCTTGATATTCCCAACGCCAACACCATAATTATCAATCGTGCCGATATGTACGGCCTCAGCGACCTGCACCAGTTGCGCGGCCGCGTGGGCCGATCCAACACCAAAGCCTATTGTTACCTGTTGGCACCGCCCATGAGTGTGCTCACGCTGGATGCCCGCAAGCGCCTGCGCACCATAGAAGAGTTTAGCGACCTTGGAAGTGGGTTTGCGGTGGCCATGCGAGACCTGGATATTCGCGGTGCGGGCAACCTCCTTGGCGGGGAGCAATCCGGTTTTATCGCCGATATTGGTTTTGAAACCTACCAAAAAATACTGGACGAGGCCATTCAGGAACTGAAAGAAACGGATTTTAAAGACTTGTTTCAGGAAGAAATTGCCCAAAAAGGCACTTATGTGCGTGATGTGACCATTGAAACAGATGTAGAAATGCTCATCCCGGACGAATATGTGAGCAATACACAGGAACGCCTGAACCTGTACACCGAGCTCAATGATGTGGAAACGGAAGAGGGCATCACGGCTTTCGCCCAAAAATTGAGGGATCGCTTTGGGGAAAAACTGCCTAAGCCCGTGGAAGCCCTTTTTGAGGCCCTTCGCCTGCAATGGCTCTGCAAAAAAATTGGATTTGAAAGATTGATCCTAAAAGGGGGAAAACTGCGCTGTTATTTCATATCCGATCCACAATCGTCGTTTTACAGCACCGCCCATTTTCAAAAATTCATGCTTTTTGCTCAAAAACACGGACGAATCATGGGTTTTTCCCTCAAACAAACGAATCGCGAGCTGATTTTGGTAAAAGACGAGGTGAGAAGCCTGAAAGCGGTTAAAAGCCTACTGGATCAGGTGATCAGCGTCCTCAGTCAAAATTAATCTCCGTGTTGTCCCCGATATTCAGGCTGAGGTTCATGCCGCGCACACTGGCATCACTGCCGATAACGGAGTGTTTCAGCACCACATCGGCCAAGGCGGCATAGTTGCCGATGATGCTGTCTTTTATGATAGAGGCCTGTATATGGACATTATCGCCAATGGTGACATTGGGGCCTATGATGCTGTTGGTGATCTGGCAATTGTTCCCGATGGCCACGGGGTGGATAAAAATGGTGTCCTCAAATTCGGGCAGGTGAAACTCATCAGTGGCATAACCTCGGCGACTGAGGAGCATGGCGTTGGTTTCGAGCAGGACTTCTTTTCTGCCGCAATCGAACCAATTGGTCACCGGCATGCTTTGAAAAATGCTGCCCTGCTCGATCATGTGCTGGAGGGCATCGGTCAATTGGAATTCGCCCACGGTCCGTTTATCGTTCATCATCAGGAAGTCCACCGCGCGCAACAAGGCAGGCACATCTTTGATTTTGTAAAGGCCTACGATGGCTAAATTGGATTTGGGGATGCGTGGTTTTTCCACCAAGCGCGTGACCAAGCCTTTTTCATCCGTTTCGGCTACGCCAAATTCACGCGGGTCGCCTACCTTTTTTACGCCAAGGCAGGAGTGTGGGCAATCCAGCATTTGCTTGAGGTCAACATCAAAGATGGTATCTCCGAAGGCGATAAAAATCTCGTCTTCGTCCTCAATAGCCTCTCGCGCCGTGGCGATGGCGTGTGCAGAGCCTTCACGGTATTCCTGAAAGACAAATTCTATTTTAAGGTCGGGATAGGTTTCTGTGATGTAATCGCGAATTTTATCGCTCAAATAGCCCGTAACAAACACAAAATCATCCATGCCGGCTTCTACCAGGGCATCCACGATAAAGCGTATAATGGGTTTGCCCGCTACCGGCATCAGTGGTTTGGGCTGGGTGTAAGTATGCGGGCGCAAACGTGTGCCAGCTCCGGCTACGGGAATGACAACTTTCATATTTTTTTGTGTGGCTTGCGGATTGGACAGGAGGCTGTATCATAAGTATCAAAGGCAAAAGTAAGGCGGTAGCCAATTTCTATTTTTGACTTATGATACAGCCTCATCCATTATGTTACGATCCTATATAAGAACGTTCTTTGATCCTGGGCGAAAGAATCATATAAATAATGGCCGTCCCGAAACAAATACCCGTAAACAGCCAGAAGAAACCTGCGCCATGGAATTGGGCAAAGAAACCACCGTTTTTGATGTTTGTTTGAATGATGGACACCAAAACATTGCCCAAGGTAATAGACAACAAATAACAAGCCATGATGGTTGACTTCATGGATGGTGGGGATTGGGTATAGGCATACTCCAGGCAAGTAATGGAGATCAGTACCTCCCCTGCCGTGAGCACCACAAAGGCGAGAATTTGCCAACTGATGTTGGGGCGCTCGCCGGCATCAATCCAGCCTTGTGCGATGGCCACAATGACAAAGGACAGCGCCGTCAGCACCAAACCGGCACCGATCTTGCGAAGCGGCGTTACCGTCAAGCCTATTTTGTTGAAAAATGGGAAAATAACAAAAGAGAACAGGGGAATAAAGGCCAAGATAAATGCCGCGTTGACAAAGGAGATTTGTTCGGCCTGCCACTCAATACCCAACCAGTTCAAGTCCATTTTGGTGGCTTGCACCACCCATTCGGATTGGCTCTGATCCCACAAAGACCAAAACACGGGCACAAAAGCGAACACCGACAAGACCCGCCAAACCGACCGGATACCTTCAATGGTTTCCGCTCCGTATTCCTTTGCCGCTGACGCAAATCCGCCATTGGTAAGGGCGTACAGGTTAATGCCCACAAAGTTGCCGGGTTTGGCAAACCATTGTTTTTTAAAGATGAAAGCCAGTGCGATGACGGTCAGGCCCCATACGCCCAATACCGGTCCCGTACCTTTTTCATATATTTTGTCCAATACAATATAGCACACAATGAGGGAAATAAAGGCCGTAAGGAACACGACCAAGCGATTTTGGTCAAATGCGGGTGGCGGTATGCGGCGGTATTTTGCCCGGCCAGCCCAAAAGAAAAACACGGCGACCAGCATGGCAATGGCAGGCACACCAAAGGCTACCGCCGGGCCGTAATGTTTGTTCAGGTAAGGGATGAGCAGGATGGACAAAACAGAGCCTGCGTTGATGGAGGCATAAAAAGCATCAAACGCCTTTGAGATCAGGTGCGAGTTGCTCTCGTCAAACTGGTCACCAACATTGGCGGACACACAGGGCTTTATGCCGCCCGAACCTATGGCAATGAGCATAAGGGCCGAGGTGAACAGCATTTCATTGTTCACTGAAAGGGCTACCAGCGTGCTGCCCAGGGCATACACCAAAGACAAGCGAAGGATGGTTTTGTATTTGCCCCAGAACCAGTCTGCGATCATGCCCCCAAACATGGGCAACAAATAGACCATCGCCTTGAAGTCATGGTTGGTTGCATTGGCCTTTGCCTCCGCAAACTGGGTCAGATTAGGGTCTTTGGCTGGGTTGTAAAACTGCGCGATCAGAAACGTCGTCAAGATGGCGGTCATGCCATAATAATTGAAGCGCTCGGCCGCTTCGTTCCCTACAATGTAAGGAATGCTGGATGGGAATTTCCCGCTTTTTTGTTGTTGAGGCTGCTTTGATGTTTCGTTGATGTCTGCCATAAATTGTGTGCGTTAAAAAGAATTTTCGATGGACAATGGGGCAAAAGAACAAAACAATGTAGCCAACGCCATCTGATTTTTGATTTTTTTAACCGAAATCAGCATTAATGGCAGTTTTGGGGCTGTTTTCCACTGTTTTTTTTATAAAAACATAGCCCCATCTGTTGCTATCTTTGTGCAGTTCAATCCTGTAGCATGAATCGTAATATCATTTTTCACTCCTTGCTGTACACCTTTCTCTTTTTTTCCTGTGAAAAAAAAGAAGCGCCCCCGCTCCCACAACAAGCAACACGCCTTGCTCCTATTGTGGATGAAACGGATCCTCAAACAGGCACCCTCAAACAAAAGCCCAACAAGTGGAAAAACCATGCCTGTGAACTGATTACGAACGATGACCTGAAAAAACTTTTTAATGAAGACCCGGAAAAGGCAAGTCTGGATCTTCACACCTTGCCCGATCAGGCATTTTGCCTGCGAAGCTGGAACAAACCTGATGCTGCACAACGCGAGGAAACCAACGAAAAGGATCCCTCGCACTGGCTTAACCCCCAAAACCGCTTGGTATTGCAAGTATTGGGTTATGGGACAGTGGCCTCAGCTACCGATCAAATGGCACGGCTGCGCCGTGACCGCAGGGGCACCTATGAGGAAGATGTACAAAACCTGGGTGACGAAGCCGTTTGGAGCAGTAGCACCGTCACTTTGCTCGTCAGAAGAGGGCACCTTATGCTTAGCATCACCCTTGAATACCACGATAAGCCACATGAGAACCTGAACAAGGCAAAAGCCTTGGCAGAAATAGCCCTGCCGCGTATTTGGTAATCAACGCATTTAAACTAATTCCGTATTTTTGCAGCCAAAAATAAGCCATGTCCACCACTGACGAACGCATTCGCAAAAGAAAAGGCTTTAAAAGCCCTATGCTGATCCTGGGCTTCACCATGACCTTTATCTATTTTGTATTGGGTATTTATTTTCTGAGCAATGCCAAATCATTGCCCGGGATACCCAATCAATTCCGCATTGCATTTGCCGCTATGCTTATGGTGTATGGAGCCTATCGTTCCTGGCGTATTTACACAGACTATTATCGGAACTAAACCCTTCAACAATCCATTTTTTTATCATGAAAAACGTACTCAGCGGCATTCAGCCCACGGGTGATCTGCATATTGGCAACTATTTCGGGGCCGTTCAAAACTGGGATCGCCTGCAAAACGAATACAAATGCCTTTTTGGCGTGGTGGACTATCATTCCATGACCATGCCTTATAACCCCGTCCAATTGCGGGAAAATACCTGGAAAATGGTTTTTTACCTTCTGGCATGTGGCATCAGGCCCGAACATCTTTTTATCCAGAGTTTAGTGCCTGAACATGTGGAACTGGGTTGGATATTGGGCTGCAACGCCAGCTATGGAGAACTCCAACGTATGACCCAGTTTAAAGACAAGGCGGATCAATTAAAAGAAGGCGACAAAGATGCTTTTGTCAGTCTCGGGCTGTTTGCTTATCCGGTGCTCCAAGCCGCTGATATTTTGATTTATCATGCTGATTATGTGCCCGTTGGAAAGGATCAGGAGCAACACCTGGAATTGTCGCGCAACATTGCCCAGCGCTTCAACCACCAGTTTGGGAAAGAATATTTTGTGCATCCCGAACCCCTTTTCACCGAAACGCCCAAAATTTTGTCCCCTGCGGATCCCAATAAAAAAATGAGCAAAAGCTTGGGCGAAAAGCACTATATCAACCTTTTTGGTGAAGAAGATCGCATTCGCAAACAAATAAAGTCGGCAGTGACCGACACTGGTGATACAGAGCCCGGCAAAATGAGCCCCGGCGTCCAAAACCTTTTCGAGATTTTGCGCGCCTGCGGCAACCAGGAAGCTCATGACAGTTTGATGGCTGACTATCATGCAGGCGCACTGCGTTACAGCGATCTCAAAGAAAATACCGCCAACGCGCTCGTAGCCATGATAAATCCGTTCCGCGAGCGATTGGCAGCGCTACAGGCCGACAAAAAAGCGGTAAAAGCACAGATTCAGGAATCCAGCGCCGAAATCCGCAAACGTGCCCGCCAAACCCTCAATGAGGTGCGCGCCATCACAGGCTTAGGCTAATCATCTCATTCCCCAAATTATCACATTATCTATTATCACATTCCTCTAAATGTCCCAAGTACCAATCATGGCCCACCTCGTTTTGGGCTACCCTACATTGGCGAAAAGTCTTGAAACGGCAGAACTGTATGTGCAAGCAGGCGTACAAATCCTGGAACTACAGATCCCTTTTTCGCATCCTACAGCTGATGGGCCTGTCATAACTGCCGCTTGCCAGGAAGCCGTGCGTCAAGGTGTAAGCGTACAGGATTGCCTTGATGCGCTACGTCATATCCGCACCGCTCATCCAGATCAGGAAATCATGGTCATGTCCTATCTCAATAGAGTGTATGCATTTGGTTTTCAACGCTTTTTGGATGAAATGGAGGCTTTGGGTATTCGCCATGTTATCATACCGGATTTACCAGTGGATACGGATAAAAATGCAGCGGGAAAAGCAGCATTAAGGTGGCATTCATCGGTCAAATTAGTACCCGTGCTGGCCGCCAATGTGAGCGATGAACGCCTCCGAGATCTGCTCTCAGCAGGCTTTGATTTTTATTACCTGATGTCTGATTTTAAAATAACAGGTAGCGGCTACAGCCTGCATCCGCGAATAAAAGATATTGTCCGGGCTATAAAAACGACTGATGCGACCCATCGGGTAGGCATAGGTTTTGGGGTGTCCACACCAGAACAAGCCCAAAAAGTGAGTGAAGTGGCAGATCTGGCTATCATAGGCTCCAGCCTGATTGTTGCAAATGATGAAGGGCGATTAAGGCCTTATCTTGAAGCACTTAAAGCAGCATTTGTGCCCTCAAGCCTGGCATAGTTGTTTTTTTATGCAGACCAATATTAAAATTTATGGCAAAAGCTTTGTAAAACCTGCACTTCGCCGTTTCTTTGCCGCCGAAATCTTGGATTTTTTCACCAAAACGTTTTCTGACTAAACATGTCAACTATCGCCGAACGCGTAACGAAAATCATCGTTGATAAACTGGGTGTTGAGGAGAGTGAAGTAACCCCCACCGCCAATTTCACGCAGGATTTGGGTGCCGACTCTCTGGACACTGTCGAACTGATCATGGAATTCGAAAAAGAATTCGATGTATCCATACCGGACGAACAAGCCGAAACTATTCAGACAGTTGGTAACGCCATTGCGTATCTCGAAGCTAACGTAAGTCCTGAATAAGAACTTATACGCCGCCAATTCATTTGGCCATTCGTAGAAAAAATTAAGTCATCACTGCATGTCAGGGATGGCTTTTTTTGTTTTTTCAATACTCGGAACATAAAAACGGCTCTCTGCTTCCGAAGGGCCGAATGTTGATATATCAATTTTCCATGCAGCATCATGATCACGCTGGCTATGCCAACAACACAGGCAACTCCCGCACCAAAAAACGGTGCAGCCCAGAGCATTCAGACAAAATTGAAGTTTTTCGTCGAAATATTAAAACTAAATGTTTTTATTATTGAAATTGTCTTCTACCTTGCATCGGTTTTAAAACATTTTTTCATCAAAACAATTTTTGCATTATGGAAAGAAAAACAAACTGGATCGCTGTAGTTGTATCTGTCGTAGCCGCAATGGCTATTGGCATGCTCTGGTATGGTATGCTATTCAACCAACAATGGATGGACGGCAATGGCATCACCATGGAGGGCGACAAAATGCTCAAAAACGGAGTGGAAATGCCCATGTCGGCCATGCCAATGGTGCTGAACACCATCGGTATGTTGCTTTATGCCCTTATCCTGAACTGGATGTTTGGGCGTATGAATGTCACGACACTGGCTGACGGCGCCATGGTTGGAGCCGCTATCGGATTTATCATGACTTATGGCATCATGATCGGCAACATGTTCGCAGCCAATCCTTCCAGCCTTACCGTGGTGGATGGATCCTATTCCTTTGTGGTATTTACTGTTATCGGCGCTATTTTAGGCGGCTGGCAGAAGAAGTAGTTTGGCCTCTGTGTTGCGCAGCATCCGTGTCATCTGTGTTCCTTTTTGATTATATGGGACACAGATGACACAGATGCTGTGCAACACAGATAAACACAGATTTTTGAGAAGGGCTCTCTTCCAAATCAACCTTAATAAACTCTTATCAACCTTCATAACCCCCAAATCAACCTTCCTTCGCCTTTTCCGTTATAGGGGGCATGAAAATCACTGTTTTCTGGTTTCGTCGCGACCTCCGATTGCATGACAATGCAGGTCTCTATCATGCCCTAAAGGGACCTTACCCCGTGCTGCCTTTGTTTATTTTTGACCGCAATATCCTCGATGATTTAGCGGAGAAAAGGGATGCCCGTGTGGAATTTATTTACAAAGCCATCATGGATATTAAATCTCAGTTGGAGGGGTTGGGCAGTTCCCTGCTTGTTAAATACGGGAAACCGGAGGAAATATGGCCCCAAATCACTGCTAACTACGAGGTGGCTGAAGTATATACCAACCACGACTTCGAACCCTATGCCGTGACGCGCGACCAATCACTTAATGAGGCTTTTAAAGCCCAAAATATCGCATTTCACAGTTTCAAAGATCATGTCATTTTTGAAAAAAACGAAGTGTGCAAAGAGGACGGCTCGCCATACACCGTATTTACACCGTACAGTAAAAAATGGCTTGCCAAAATGGAGAGCCGCCATATAACAGTAGCAAACGAAGAAGCTGAACCCGTAAAACAATCTTTTTACCTGAGTTCCTATCCTACTGAAAAGTACTGGTATAATTTCCACAAAATCAGTGCTTTGCCTACAATAAGCCTATCGGATATGGGCTTTTTGCCATCTGGAAAATCCTTCCCCTCCACAACAGTTGCACGAAGCCTGATCCGAAACTATGACAAAACCCGAAATTTTCCCGCCATTCACGGCACCTCTCGCCTGGGCATCCATTTTCGCTTTGGTACCATTAGCATTAGGGAAAAAGCCCGTCATGCACTTGGTCTGAACCAAACCTATCTGAATGAGTTGATCTGGCGCGACTTTTACAGCCAGATATTGACCCATTTCCCGCATGTTGTCGGTCGCCCCTTCCGCTTGCAATATGAGCGTGTGCCATGGCGTGAATCGCCGGAAGACTTTCAAAAATGGTGCGAAGGTCGTACCGGATACCCTATCGTGGATGCAGGTATGCGCGAGTTGAACCAAACTGGTTATATGCACAATCGGGTGCGTATGATCACCGCCAGTTTTTTGACCAAACATTTGTTGTTGGACTGGCGGCTTGGGGAGGCATATTTTGCCCAAAAATTGCTGGACTTTGATTTGGCGAGCAATTCCGGTGGCTGGCAATGGGCAGCAGGATGTGGCACGGACGCCGCGCCTTACTTCCGCATCTTTAACCCAACAGAACAAACTAAAAAATTTGACCCCGAATATAAATACATCCGCCAATGGGTGCCAGAGTTTGGTACCCCTGCCTACCCCCGCCCCATGGTGGACCATGCTTTTGCCCGCGAACGTTGCCTCGCTGCCTATAAGTCGGCATTGGGATAAGATTCCAAAACCTAATTGATGTATTTGTCGTACCTATAAGCATTTGTTAAAAAATATAACACAAGTATGAAACGCACCCTAACGACGGCCACCGTCCTCATTTTTACCTTGCTTATAGGTTTTGTCTGCTCCAACTGCCGGGCCATCAAACGAGATACAGACTCCCGTCCCGTAACCCATGAAAAGTGGGATGCCTTGCTCAAAAAGCATGTCAACACCGATGGCTGGGTCAATTACAAAGGTTTTTTGGCGGATAGCACTGCCCTAAATAGTTACCTGCGCCTGCTCGAGACAGCCCATCCCAATGACAAGTACTGGACGCGCCAGGAACAAATGGCATATTGGATCAATGCCTACAATGCCTACACAGTCCAACTGATTGTGCGCAACTATCCGGTAGAAAGCATAAAGGATATTAAAAAAGGCGTAGCCTTTATTAATTCCGTTTGGGATATGAAATTCATTAAAATACAAGGATATACCTATGATTTGAACAATATTGAGCACAATATCCTGCGGCCAGTGTTCAAAGATGCACGCGTACATGCAGCCGTCAATTGTGCGTCCTACTCCTGCCCCAAACTCCTAAATGAGGCATATAGTGCCGAAAAATTGGAAAATCAGCTGGAAACGAGCATGCGCGGTTTTGTCAATGACCCGCTGCGAAATCGCATTAGTGCCGAGAAAGCGGAAATTTCAGAGATTTTTAAATGGTTCAAAGGTGATTTTGAGCGGGATGCAGGCTCGGTCAGGCAGTTTTTGGCACGTTATGCCATGGTAAAAGTGACGGATAAAACCGATATTGCACACATAGATTACGACTGGCGCCTGAATGAACAGCGGAACTAATGTTGAATCATTCTTAACTGACTTAATTTGCAGATAGGAGATAAAAATGCTTGGGTTTGGGTTGTACCTTTGCCGCCCAAACCCAAGCAATAGACACATGGATTTTTATCCCCTTATCATACGTTCCCGCAACGCTGAAACAGCTGATACCACCACCTTTGAGCTGGAAGTACCCCAAGAATTACAAGAAATATTTACCTATAAACAAGGTCAGTACATTACCATTCGGCAAGAGTTGGGTGGCCATGAGCTGCGGCGTGCCTATTCCATGTCGTCCAGCCCTTTGGATAAACATCTTGCGGTGACGGTAAAAAAAGTGGCAGGTGGTAAAATGTCCACTTGGCTGCATGATGAAGTGAAAGAAGGTGATACATTAATGGTTGCGCCTCCGGATGGCCGCTTCTATAATCTTTTGAATCCCGAAAAACGCCGCACATACTACCTGTTTGGTGCAGGAAGCGGCATTACCCCCCTGATGTCCATTCTGCGTACCGTGCTGGAGTCGGAGCCAATGAGTACCATTTTTTTGCTTTATGGTAGCCGTGATGAGGAAAGCATCATCTTTCGGGAAGAATTGGATCGCTTGAGCGAGCGCTACAACGGCCAATTGCATGTTGAGCACATATTGAGCCGCCCCAAAAAAGGCGGCAGTGGCGGTCTTTTTGGTTTGTTTAAAAAATCAACCTCCAATTGGCAGGGTAAAACCGGGCGCATCAATACCCAGCTGGTGACCACTTATCTGGATGACAACATGCCTCATGGCCCGGAGGCGGATTGCCTGTATTATATTTGTGGGCCGGGCGGCCTTGCCGATGCGGTCAAGCAAGCCCTTGAGCCAAGGGGTATCAGTACTAAACAGATTCATACAGAACTCTTCATCAATGCAGGCCATGTGCCAGGTGAGTTTGATAGCCCCGCTGGAGCGGGTGAAAAACGTGTCATTGTGCACCTCAAAGGCCAGCGCACGGAATTTCCCGTACCTGAGGGTGCCACTATCCTGGATGTCCTGGTCAAAGCCAAACTTGATCCTCCCTATTCCTGCACATCCGGTGCCTGTTCTACCTGTATGGCCAAAGTCATCAGCGGCAAGGTAAAAATGGATGTTTGTTACGCACTTGATGATGATGAAATAAAGGCCGGATATGTGCTCACCTGCCAATCAAAATTAGAAACGGAAACAGTAGAAATTACCTATGATTGAAAATGTGCTGATCGTTGAAGATGAATTGCCTGCATCAAGGCAATTGTCCAAGATGATAAAACAGGAGTTGCCCCGGGTCAATATCCTGGCCACTCTGGATGCCGTTGAAGACACCGTGACCTGGCTGCGCAACCATGCAGCCCCCGATCTGATCTTTATGGACATTCAGATCGCCGACGGGCTTAGTTTTGATGTTTTCAGGCAAGTGGACATAACATCACCCCTGATTTTTACAACGGCATTTGACCATTATGCTGTTCAGGCCTTTAAGGTAAATGCTATTGATTATTTGCTCAAACCAGTTGATCCAGAGGAACTTAGCATTGCCCTGCAAAAAGTGCAGGAGCGACTTAAGGCAGAATCCTCACCGGCCATTGATTTGAAGGCCATATCGCAGTTTTTCCAAAAAACTACCTATAAAGAACGTTTTCTTATCAAAACAGGCCAACACTTTAGCTTTTTGCAAACCTCGGATGCCGCTTTTTTCCGCTCCTCTGAAGGACTAACACAGGCATTTACGTTCTCCGGGAAAAAGCATTTTGTAGAACACACCATTGAGGAGTTGGGTCAGTTGCTTGATCCCAAAGATTTTTTCCGCATTAACAGAGGCCTTGTCTTGAATATTAATTCCATTCAAAAAATTCACCCTCACCTCAATGGCCGCCTCAAATTGGACCTGTTGCCCTCGGCCCCGGAGGAAATATTTGTCAGTCGGGACAGGGTAAATGAATTTAAAGCTTGGTTGGGAGGATAAATCAAGGCATTGTTTTACCTTCGCTCGCAAAACAATGAATATTACGACACATCTTTGTTTTATGTGAAAACCCCGGAGAAAAACCAAAAAAGAATAATTGACGCTTATGACCACCCTCCTTCTTGCTTTTGCCAATAGCCCTGATGCACCACTGCTGACACTCCAGCAAGAGGACGCAGAAATCAGTCGCTTGCTGACCCCGGGTGCCATGAGCGGGCACTATCAAATTCACCGGGAATCATTTGCCACCGTAGATAAACTATCCGAGTACATCCTAAAATTCAAGGACACTTTAGCCTTGTTTTTATTCAGCGGGCATGCTGATCGGGATCGCCTTTTTATGGCGGATGCGGCTGCACACGCCGATGGCTTAGCCCGTCTTTTGGGCCAATGCCCCAATCTGCAATTGGTTTTTTTAAATGGCTGCTCCACCGAAGGCCAGGTAGCCGAACTGCTCGCGCAGGGCGTAAAAGTGGTCGTTGCCACGGATGCCCCTGTCAATGATCGGAAGGCGAGTGTTTTTTCTATACGATTTTTTGACGCGTTGCAACAAAAAAGAGACCTGAAAACAGCCTTTAATATGGCCCGTGCAGCTGTTGAAACAGAGTTTGCCAATGTGCCGTTCAGTACGGATCATCGGGGTGCCGGATTTGCTCAGGAAAGGCGTACAGCCGGTACTTGGGGACTTTTTTACAAAGAAGAAAATGAAATTGTGCTCAACTGGAGCCTTCCATCTGCCCATATCGCACAAATTGTTGAAAATGTGGATTTTACGCCGAATGAAGCTTTGGTGGAAACGCTTTTTAATGCCCTTGGTGAATATAAAGATGAGATCAAGAAGCAGATCAAACAAGCCGAGAACGGCATGGAAATAACATTGCCGGAAAAACGAATGGCCGTGCTGAATGCCTTGCCCGCCCCCTTGTCCGAGCCTATTCGCAAATTATTGGTACCCATGGATACTCAGATGGGCTATGATAAAGTCAGTACGGCCCGCGTCAGGCAGATTTCTGAGGCCTACACCACCTGCATGGAACTGATGGCTTTTACCATGATAGCACAGCTTTGGGAAGCATTTTATGCCAAAGGCCAGCAGAACCTTCAAGTAACGGAAGATGTGAAGGTAAAACTCAAGTCGTTTTTTAGCCTGACCAAATCAGAAAGACAGGTATATGACTTTTTGGAACTGGTGAATAAGATCAAAAAAGTATTCGATCAGAACGAGATTAGCTACTTTGTGGCAGAACTGGCGGATCTGAGCAATTTATTTGAGCAGGATAACCAATTTGCCCAAAGCTTGGCCACCTTAAACGGATTGCGCCTGATTGTCAATCAAAATACTGCACTAAACGCTGACCAATTGGTCTATCATTGCGAACACGGTGAGGAAAGCCTGACCTACCTTTACAGCAAATTGGGCTTTATGGCGCGTTATCGCTTAGCCACTATCAAATCAATTGAAGTACAAAAATACCGGCACAAACGGGAACCGGGTTATGATCACTCCGCCGTGGTTTTGCACAATCTGCTGGGGGGATTCGCAGTGACCCATGTCAAAATAAATCGCCCCTTAGACAACCTGTCCGTGCTGTTGCTCAATGAAGAAAACTGGGAATACCTCAATTTATCCCCTTTTGTTTTGGATGAAAATGCCTTTTTTGACAAAACGGATGTGGGCAAAATCCTGTTTTATGAATACTACGACAAAGCAGCCGATGTATGGAGTTTTCGCAGCGTGAAATCACCTAATGATCCTCCCCTGCAGGTGTCCAAGCAAAAATACCCGCTCGTTAAAGAGCAATTTGATGCCTTTGCCCAACTTGTCTTCCAGCAAAACACCATGAAAGCAATATGAAAAGCCCTTTTAAATTCCTTGATCCCTACACCGCTGCTGATAAAGGTGCTTTCTGGGGGCGTGAGGCCGAAACGGAGGCGCTTTATGATATGGTGTCCAAAAATCGCCTCCTTTTGGTGTATGGCCAATCAGGAACCGGTAAAACCAGTTTGGTGCAATGCGGATTAGCCTCCCGCTTGGATGCAACGGACTGGTACCCCATCACGGTCCGACGTGGTACTGACCTGAACGAAGCACTGCGAGATAGTTTGGACGCCGTGCCGGCCATCCGCCGGAATAAAAGCGAGGTGGAAAGCCTTCAGGATATATATGCCTATTATTTGCGGCCCGCGTACTTGATTTTTGACCAATTGGAAGAACTCTTTGTTTTTGGCCAGACAGCGGAGCAGGATCGCTTTGCCAACACCATTCACCAGATTTTGGAAAGCACCGTTCCCTGTCGGATCATATTGGTGATCAGGGAGGAGTATTTGGCACAACTATATGGTTTTGAGAAAGTTATACCCACTCTTTTCGATCGGAGGCTACGGGTGGAAGCCATGAGCGCGGCCAAGGTAAAAACGGTACTTGAAGGTTCTTTTCAGCAATTCAACATCCGCCCTGAAGCACCTGCTGAGGCAATTTATACCCAAATTATTGACCGTATCAGCGGGGGAAAAGCCGGCATTCAACTGCCCTATTTGCAGGTTTATTTGGATATGCTCTACCAGGAAGAATTGTCGCGCAGTTTTCCCGGAGAAGCCCCGTTTGATGAAAATGGCTGGAAGCCAATCCTTATTTCAGGCGCTGGCGTGGCTCGCATGGGGAAAATTGAGGATGTATTGGAGAAATTCCTTAGAGCGCAACAGGATATGCTCCAAAAAAAGATAAATGAGCAGTTTAAGGTACAGGAAGAGGATGCCGTTAAAAAAATATTGGATCTGTTTGTAAGTGAAGAAGGAACAAAGCGCCCGCTCACATACAGCTGGCAAGGAAACAAGCTCATATTGGAAAAACGGTGGGCTGAATTGTTGCCGGATGTCCGGCCGGAGCTGTTAGGCGCTTGTTGCCGCCATTTAGAGCAAGCCCGCCTCATCCGTTTTGAGGAAAAACAGCTTGAGCTTGCCCATGATAGCCTTGCCGCACTGATTGACAGCCAGCGCAGTGCACAGCAGCGCCGCCTCAATGATGTCCGCAATCGCTTGCGCAGCCAATTCAACGCTTTCAAGGACACTCAGGAATACCTTAGCCGACGTTCACTTAATGCTGTGGAGGAGCTGATGCCCCAATTGTTGCCCGGCCTGAACACGGAGATCAAACAATTTATCGAAAAAAGCAATGAATACAATGATAGGCTCGAAAAAGCCGAACTACAGCGCGTACGCCGAAGGGCTACACTCGGCTTTTCACTTGCAGGTGTGGCAATGCTTGGCCTCGGCATGGCATTGTACTTTTTCCGCTTGTCTAATTTAGAACATGCCAAAACACTGAAGGCTATTGTCAATACCCAGTTGCAAACCGCCCGTTCGCTCAAATTAGAAGGAAAATACTCGGAGGCTATCGCGCTTTTAGATGAAGCCCGACCACTGGCGCAAGATGATCAACTAACTGAAATAGAAAAACTTAAGAATGTATGGGCCCTTGCTGGCCAATACGTTGCGCAAGGGGATAGCCTGCTGCTGCGCCAACAGGTGCTGGCCTCGCTTGATCGCTATCAAGAGGCCCAAAAAATAAGCCCCGATGAGCGCATGGGCCGCTTCATCAAGGAAAAAAGTGATGCTGAGTACAACAGTTTTATCCTCAAAGCACGCGCTATGGAAAATGCCAGGCAATGGGATTTTGCCCTCAAAAACTATGAAGATGCCTTACACCTAAGGCCTGATGACCCTGTGGCAAAGGCCCGAATTGCTGCGTTGAAAAAATAAGCCACAAACGCAAGAGCCGCTTGAAGACCAGGATCCTCAAACGGCTCTTGCGTTTTGCGCAGGTATGTAGCCCAATTGCCAGGGGGGCGAACTTACTGGAGCACTACTTCGCGCTCGGCCATCATTTTGCGGATGTTGATGAGCGCATAGCGCATACGGCCTAAAGCAGTGTTAATGCTGACGCGGGTCAGCGAGGCAATTTCTTTAAAACTCATGTCGGCATAGTGTCGTAGAATAACTACCTCACGCTGCTCAGAAGGCAGGGAGTCCACTAAACGACGGATATGATTGTGGGTTTCAGAGCGCATGATGGTTGAATCAGCGCTTTCATCTCCAACGCGAAGAATATCAAAAATATCAAAATCTTCGGATGGGTTGATATGGGCACGGCGTTTGTTGCGACGGTGGTAATCCACGCACATATTGTACGCAATACGCATGGCCCACTGCACGAATTTACCTTCGTGGTTGTACTTGCCCTTGCGAAGGGTATCAATAATTTTGATGAAAACCTCTTGAAAGATATCTTCGGCGAGCGCACGATCTTTCACAAATAAATAGATAGAGGTATAGATTTTTGCCTTATAACGGGTGAGCAGAACCTCAAAGGCTTGTTCATCACCATCTACATAGCGAGCGATCAATTCCTGATCGTGGAGAACCGGCATAACTTGCATGAGCAAATAGTTTTTGCTAAGTGACCTGTTTAATTAAAAATAAAAATAAACGGTGTACAAGTAAGCCTTATATGCTATGATGTAGGTTGGTTAACGAATAAGACAACAATATTGCTGTCTGTTTTGCGATGCCAAAAGTAGAGGACTCGTTGCATTCAGACAAATGTTTTTTTGCGCATTAACATTTTTTTTCCAAAATTTTTCAAAAACACACAGAAAAATGCACCAAAAAGCGTATAAAATACTACTTTTGCGGGCTTAAATTTTTTAGCCTCAAGTGCGTTTTTCTTCATATTCTGCAACAATATCTTTGCCTGACAATGCCAGCGCTCCTGCGCAGACGCACTTTTGTAACCGCTTGTCAATGGCAATTTTCACATGGAAATAATAATAGTACTCGTACTGATCGTCCTTCACGGCTTTCTCGTGTTGGGCGAAATAGCCCTTTTGACGGCCAAACGATCACGCTTGGAAAGTGAAAAAATGAAAGGGAGCGTTAACGCTGCCATTGCATTGGACCTTCTGGATGATATTGATAATTACCTGTCTGCCATGCAAATTGGCATTACCCTAATCAGTGTTATTGAAGGCGCTTATGCTGGTGTGGCCATAGCCAAGCATTTGATACCTTATATTGAAATGGTGCCCTCGTTGGCTGCTTATGCCCCACAATTGGCCTTGTCCGCCGTGGTTACCATCATCACTTACCTTTCCTTGGTAGTTGGCGAGTTAGCACCTAAATATATCGCCATACAATATGCCGAGCCTTTGGCCATCACTTGTGCACCCATGATGCGGGTTATCACAAAAGTGACGGGGCCCATTTCCAAGTTTCTGAGCTGGAGCACCAAATTGTTTATGCGGTTACTTTTCATCAAACCTAATGAAGAACAAAAGGTCAGTGAGGAAGAGATAAAACTTTTGGTCAAAATGGCCAACCAACAAGGTGTTCTGGAGCAAAAAGAAAGCGAATTTATCCAAAATATTCTTCGTTTCGCTGATCGGGATGCCTATACCATCATGACCCACCGCAACGATGTGGAATGGCTGGATGTAAATGCCGGTACAGAAGAAAACGACCGAATCATCCAGGAAAGTGGCTACACAAAATTTTTGGTGTGCGATGATACCATTGAAAATATTCTGGGCGTGGTCAAACTGCGTGATTATGTAGATCATCGCAACAAAACAGGTTTCAACCTTCGCTCCATCCTGAGCCAACCCCTGTATGTTCCGGAAAGCATGAATGCCCTCAAAATCCTTGAGAACTTCCGAAAGGCGCGCAACTATTTTGCTGTTGTGGTAGATGAATATGGCTCCACACAGGGCATCATAACCTTGCATGACCTGACAGAAAACATCTTCGGTGCCTTGCCCGATGTGGATGATGTAGAAGGCCCCTCCGTGGTTTTGCGCGAAAATGGATCCTGGTTGGTTGACGGCGTGGTGCCCATTGACGAACTGCGT
This sequence comes from uncultured Saprospiraceae bacterium, assembly GCA_964539805.1. Taxonomy (GTDB): domain Bacteria; phylum Bacteroidota; class Bacteroidia; order Chitinophagales; family Saprospiraceae; genus M3007. The sequence continues at coordinate 54,417 of CAZIKN010000012.1, forward strand.
GAACATGTCAACCTCAAGGAGTTTGACTTTGAAGACTCGGACTATAGCACACTTGCCGGCTATATCCTATACAAGCTAAGTGAAATACCCAATGTCGGCGATCATTTTGTGGCAGAAGCCTACCGATTCGAAATTGTGGACATGGATAAAAGCAAAATTGACAAGGTGTTGATAGAGAAACTTCCAGATGCCGATGAAACACAAGATTAAACCTATGATTATCACACCTTCATCAATACATACGGATTATGCTATCTCTCCTTTTTAAGAACAATCAGCTTCTGGTTTGCAACAAGCCACCGGGCTTGGCTGTGCAGCCGGACAAAACAACAGATCAGTCATTGCTTAGAATGGCAGAATCCTATTGTAAACATCCGCTTCACATAGTTAACCGCTTAGATCGGCCAGTGAGCGGCGCAGTGCTTTTTGCCAAAAAAGCCAGTGCCATGACAACACTCACGGAGCAGTTTCGCCAGCGGGAGGTGAGCAAAATTTATTTGGCCATTGTGCAAAATCTGCCAGAGCAAAGCGCTGGTATCCTGAGGCATTATATCCACAAAAATGAGCGGCAGAATCGGGTTCAGTGCCTGCTCGAGCCGAGTCCCAACGCGGAAATGGCGGAGCTGGAATATCGGGTCATGGGCAGCAGCGAACGCTATCATTTGATTCAAATTCAATTGATTACAGGGAAGCACCACCAAATCAGGGCACAACTGTCGGCCATAGGCTGCCCCGTCCGCGGCGATGTCAAATATGGGTTCAAGCGCAACAACCCCGACCACAGCATACAATTGCATGCCTGGCGCCTGGGGTTCAACGATCCGGTGTCCAATGCTCGTATTGAGGTTGAGGCTCCCTTGCCTGAGGGGGCAGTATGGGCTGCATTTGCCCATACGATTCAAGGAGCATAGCACGTTCGAGCAACCAATCCCTTTTCCTGCGTACCAAAGGCGCACCAATATTCACACCATGAAGGATTTTTTTGTTTTTTCGTTCCTTGGACTCCAATTGTTTCTCCTTTGGCTTTGCCCCACCGTGTTATTGGCACAAACCAATATCAATCAGGTTTTGGATGAAAAAATTACAACCGTACAGCTGTACCCCCGGGCCAATTTTTTGAACCCTCCTATCATGGACCTCAAAACGGCCATGGGCGCATTGGTGCTGGAATTTGATCACCTGAGCGAGGATGTTAGGGATTACACCTATACCATTGTACATTGCAACAGCGACTGGAAACCATCTGACCTGACTGAAAACGAATATATTGATGGGTTCATAGAAGACCGAATCACTGCTTTTGAGCCTTCCTTTGGCACCTTGACACCTTATATGCACTATACCCTGACTTTGCCCAACCAAAGCATGCGCTGGACAAAATCAGGCAATTACCTGCTCAAGGTATTTGACAATACAGATGAAGAAAAAGTATTGGTCATGGTGCGCCGCTTTTTTGTCGTGGAGCCGGAGTGGGGTATTACGGCCAACTTGACGCGAACAGCCCAGGTCAGCAAATCCGATACACACCATGAAATAGATTTTACGGTTGGATTCAAGCAAAGGGTATCCAATCCCCAAAATGACGTGAAAGCATTTATGATGAAAAACGGCGACTGGAGCACGGTGATCGGGCCGGTATCGCCTTTGTTTTCAAGGGGCGACCAATTGTCGTTTGATTATCAGGACAAATTCGTTTTTCCTGCGGGCAAAGATTGGCGCATGTTTGATATGCGGCTGCTCAATGTGCGCGGTGAAAATGTCAAACGTATAGATCAAAGGCCCAACTATTATGAAGTAACCCTAAACCCTGACAAAAGCAGGGCAGGGTTTGGCGCTGTGTATAGGGGGGATATTAACGGACGTTTTGCTATTGAAAACCAACATTTTAACCAAACTTTGCTACAATGTGACTATGCTATGGTATTATTTTCCATTACCCAAAACCTGCCCCTTGAGGATGAGGATGTGTATGTGTTTGGCGAAATAACAGATTGGCAGATAAAGCCGGAATTTAAAATGGAATACAACGATGAAGTAAGAGCATATATCTTAGAGACCATGCTCAAACAAGGGCTTTACAATTACGAGTATCGTGTAGTCAATAAGGCTACCGGTGTTGTAGATGAAGAGGGTTTTGAGGGTAATTGGTTTGAAACCCCTAATTTCTACCATATATTCGTGTACTACAGACCCATGGGAAGCCGTTTTGAGCGCTTAGTAGGCACGGCCACAGTCCGCTCAGGGCGAAACTAAGGGGTGCCGGTATAGGATGAAGTATGACCACTATTGAACATTTTACCCATTACATACGCTATTTCGTACAACCTACGGAGGATCAAATGGCTGCTTTTTTGGCCAAAGTAAAGACAACGCATGTCCTCAAAAATGATGTGCTGGTGCGCGTGGGGGATATTTGCCCCAAAGTCTGGTTTGTCCATCAGGGCATATTGCGGCACTATGCCATCGAAGGGGAAAAAGAGGGTACGGTCTGGTTTTCATTTGCCGGTGATCTGCTGACCGAAGTGACCAGTTTTGTTACCCGGAAGCCTTCCGTACATAATATTATTGCAATTACCGACTGCGAGTTGCTTTCCATGGACTATGCAGATTTACAGCATTTTTACGATACCGAGAAGATATGGGAGCGTTTTGGTCGCCTTACCACCGTCCAATACCTGTTGGCCCAAATGGCCAGAACCAACAGCCTGCTTTTTCAAACAGGCAAACAGAAATACGACGAATTCGTAAAGCGCCACCCGGAGGCCCTACAACATATTCCATTGCACCAAATTGCTGATTTTATCGGTGTCAAATTTGAGACACTCAGCCGAATCAGGGGCAAGCGAAATTGACTTTTGTCAAGTGTTTTTTGCGTAACAAGGCTGAATTTTTGTGCGTCTTTTATGCGTACAAAATCACTCATTTATGCAACACAAACCGATTTCCTATCTTGTGCTTGGGGCCTTCTTTTTCGCCCTGACACAGCAGGCCTGCCTGCCATCCTCCACGCCTTACCCCAATCGCCCGCCCGAACAGGTAGTGGCTGAGGCTGAGGCTTGGTCCAAAACATTTGAAGCGTACATCAAAAAATGGTTGGATGGACAAACTCCTCCCAACATTCCTGATGCACTTATCCCCACAGGTATCGCTGACAGTAAAAATTTTTACCTCAAAAACCCGGAACAGGTAAGTTCAGGTGAAACATGGGCCATACGCTATGCCAAACCAATTGACAAAAGTGCGCTCTACGCGGGTATCCCTGACCCTAAAGTCACCTACCTTTACCTGGGTACTTGCCTTGCGCCCTTCGGCTCCAGATTGGTCATAGAAGGGGAATTCCCGCACTGTCGCTTTTTTTCCATACAGGTATCCCCACCTTTGAACGGAAAAGAATATTATGCTCAGCGGGTGTACGGTACCGCAGAAGTTTCAGTAGCTGATGTAGATGTGGAGCCATTGCCGGGCAACATCAATCCTTTTCGTATTGGGGCCAATAGAAATGCCACAAATCGGAAATATCGCATGGAGTTTGATTTGACCACCGGCAATCCCACTGTGCTAAACGAAGGGGCGCATGAATATCCGTACCGCAAGGGAAATTACCGGCGAAAAGCGGCCATGATTACCTACCAAGGCCCACTGGGCTTCAAAACAGTAGCCGGGACTAATCTGGAAAAACCGGGCGACTGGAATTTGGGCGCGCTTTGGATCCGTTATTATGAGCCAGATGACCAGGTAGGTGCCTTGGGCGGTGTGCCTTTGCCTAAAGTATGGTTTGAATTGCCGGATGGCCGAAAATACTTTGTCGGCTCTGATTTTTCCGCCCTGCAAAAACGCGCAGACCTGACCATTGCCAACAGGGTGACCGCACCCAGCGGCAACAATACGCGGTGGGACTCAGACCCGTCAACGGGTTGGTTCAAATCCTGGGGCATCACGCGCAGCATGCTCAACGGTGTTTGTTTGGCCAACAATTGGAGCAGGGTGGACAGTGGTGCTCGGGTGAATGCTATAGACCTTGGATGGACAGGCCGTGGAGAATCCCAGCCAGCCCCGGGCAATATAGAACCGCATGCCACGACCAACAATTATGCTTCCTATTTTGGCAGGACTTTAAGCTTGCCCGCTGGTTATGTGGCCGTTTTGACGGGCAAATTGCCCACTTTCCCCCAAACGCGCAAAGGCGAGCCGATAATGACCGGTGGCCAGCTGCGGTATTGGAGCATCTGCGGCATTGACCAAGACCCTCTTTCTCCTTTGCCCGCTACTACCATACATGCCATTTCAGACGATGATGTAGTATTGGACCATGAGCGCAACTACATCATCGCTTACTCTCGTGAAAAGGAGCGGCCCGCCAATGCCACGACAAACAATGGTGTTTCCTGGGTGGATTGGGGCACTCAGTCCACCCACGGGCTGCTTATGCGCTGGGTCTGTGTGGCACCGGAATGGGATTTTCCCTGGGCACCGCATGAAAACCGTTTGGATTGGGCGCGTTCTGATTGGTCGGGCAGCAAATATGACAGCACCCTGATCGGCGTAAACTGGCGCAACGGCTTTATGCAATGCTACCTGCCCAAGATACATCTGATGAAAAAATCCGAGTTTGAGGCACTTGGAACCCAGTTGAATGCCGAAAAAATACCTGTTTGGGTAGATAGCTCCTACTCAAGAGGCCCAGCCGAGAGCCTTTTGGGGAAAATAGAGGCCTCGTCCGTCTTGGATGCCCAAGCGGAAAATGCCGCAAAAAATGCCAATGATGGAAATGTCAACACTGCATGGTCCAGTGCCTTTGGGCAGCAAAATGCCAGCATCATGATTGACCTCGGCACGCCCAAAGCCATTTCTGCCATCAAACTGATGTGGGATTTTATCTTTTTTGCAAAAAACTATATTGTGGAAGGATCAAACGATCAGTCAAATTGGGTACAAATCATAAAAGCTGAAAATGAAAATGGACAAATAGACCTGTATAAAAACATAGAGAATACCAAGATGAGGTACCTCCGGCTTAGGATGCTACAACCCAATTTGGCTTATTATCGCTTGGCAGAATTTGAGGTTTACACCAATGATTGCAACTGCAATGCGCCGACCAGCTCGGTCAAGCCATTGCATCATTCACCCAAAGCAGAGGCCTCCATATTTCCCAATCCAAGTTCCGATATCGTCTTCTACAAGGTTGAAGATGAGCAAATTGGGATGCTCACCCTGTTTGACATGAAAGGCACGGCCATACAGCGACACACCGTAAACAATGACCATGGACAATTCTCACTCGGAGATTTACCCAAAGGCTGCTATATCGTATTGTTTGAAGGCAACAATTGGAGGGCACAGAAAAAAGTGCTCAAATGGTAGAAAGTTTTGGTTTGCTCCTATTTTTCACCTTTCGGGCAAAATAAACCCGAAATGGGACAAGCAAAAAGGTAGGGGCAAACCAAACCACGTACCAAGGCAATGTATCACTGGCAATATTGACCATGAACGCAGTGGTGCTGGCGGTAAACGCACCAAACATGGAGCCAATGTGCTGCAAATAATGATCCATTGCGCTTAGGTCAGCCCGATGTAGCCTGCGCCAATCGGTTATGGCCCCAAAAGTAGCCCCAAACCCAAAAACAGAAAAAAGGATAGGTACAAAACCACCCTCCGGCAAATGCTTTGTGGCACACCATAGCATCCATATACCCAATATTAAGAGCCCAAATGCATTGAACAAATCCATACGACGGGCATGATCACCTTTCATCATCTTAACGGCACGGATACCACGGATCACATCCGAGGCAACCAATATGGCTATGCCAAACAAAAACTGATAAAACAGCAGATCCGGCCTGCGCAGAAAACCCAACACCGCCGAAGCGCAGACATACATCATGGAATAAGCAAATACCTTGCCCGCAATCCGATGATTTTTGGGGTTTTTGAAGTTGTAAAAAATGGCAATCGGGCCTGCAATCAAAGTAGATATGCCTGCCGTAATGTGTAAAAATTGATGGGTATGCACCAGCGTTTCCATAACTTATTAAAATGCGTTGTTGAATGATGGTGCAAAGAAGAGGGGGATTTTTTGTCGTTCAAAAGGAAAGGGACGGTCTGCAATACCAAGGGACAAATGGCAAAGAATTGGGGTTAAATGCAATAATTTGGGGCGAATGACAAAGTCAAATCAAGCATTTAGCCGCAATCTGATCTCATTGTTCAGGGCGCGCGAAACGGGTATCGTGGTATCAATACCTTTTAGATGCAGGCGCAAGCCCTGTGCATTGCCACTTAGCCGTAATACTTGATCCAAATTGACGATATACGTACGATGGCAACGGAATGCCTGCGAGTGGCCAGCAAGCATTTCTTCCACTTTGCGCAAGCTGCTGCGCAATATCCGTTGTTGCAGCGCAGCGCCAGCCCAGTACACCAAGGTAACATAGTTGTCCGAGGCCTCCACATATAAGAGGTCATGCAAGAACAATTTCACCTGTTCACTCTGATTATCACCGCGCAAGACGATTTCGATGTCGGAAGGAGGTGTATTTGCAGCGTGCAAATGCGTCGTCATGTTTTGGGCTTCCGCAGCATATCGTCTTGTCAGCCTTACTTGTTTTAAAAACACGCCAAGCAAAGTAGGAAATATACCGACTAAGAACGTGACCCACAACCAGTTCAGTAATAACCAAAGACTGATTGGCGATTTGAACTGCCAATTGGAATAAAGCATATTGAAAATTGCAATCAAGGTTAGCATAAGTAGGGTAGATACAATCTCCCGGCCTACGGTCCAGTTTTTTTCTTTGAAGTAATTGGGGAAAAACCGCATGAGCATTTCCCAAAGCGTCACGGCCACTACCGTAACCAATCCGTAAGCCAAACTGGCCCTAAATGCCTGAGTTTCGCTAAACCGCTCTGATTGAAGGCCAAATGGCCGAAAAACAAATAAAAACAAAAAAACAATGCTACCACCAACCAAAGGATAGTACCACCTCTTGCGCCAGTCCTCTTCAAAAGGGAAGGGGCGACCAAGCCAGTTCAATAAAGCATTCATGTCGCTAAGGTAAAAACAGATCAGTACATCGGTGAAACAAACTTACCTGTCAGCAGGCTGATTGCTTTGGTTCAGTCGCTTTTTTTCCGTGCTCGGTGAAGAAAAAATTTGTGTGTGTGCAAGAAGTGATAACTTCAGCCCGTTCCTCAATTTACAATTAAACAAAATGATGCGCTTATTTTTTACTTTATGCATAGCATGTACTCTTTTGATGGCCTTTCAGCCCAAAGAGGCTATCCTGTACAAATGTGAAAACGGATCGGTCACCTTCAAGTCTGATGCCCCTTTGGAGCTGATACAAGCGAAAAGCAATAAATTGCGCGGAATGATTGACCCGTCCAATAACAACTTTGCGTGGGCGGTGGATGTGCGTAGTTTTGAAGGGTTTAACGGGAAATTGCAACGAGATCATTTTAACGAAAACTATTTGGAAAGTGAAAATTTCCCACGGGTAACCTTCACGGGTAAAATTATTGAAAGTATTGATTTCCAAAAAGATGGCATCTATCCAGTGCGGGCAAAAGGCAAGATTTTTATCCACGGAAAAGAGCAGGAACGCATCATCAAGAGCCAGTTGGAGATCAAAAAAGGCGTTTTGAAGATCAAAGCATCTTTTGATGTGCCGCTTGCCGATCACGATATTTCGATCCCAAAAATCGTAAATCAAAAAATTGCCGAAGAAATAAACGTAACGGTCAGTGCAGAACTTAAATGATCCCCTTACATCTTTTATGGCACATCGGAAGCGCAAGAAGATAACTTCTCTGCAGCACTATTTTATTCGTTTGGGGTTTGCTTTGGGCTTGTTTGTGCTATACTGTTTTTCCCGAGCCAACGCGCAAGTACCCACATTCAAGCATTTTTCTACCCGAGATCTGGGTGATGTGCAAATGACCACCTGTATCCAGGATAGCAAAGGGTGGCTTTGGTTGGGGACCAAACAAGGCATTTTTCGCTTTGATGGTATTGCCTTTACCGCGCTCGGCTTGCCCGATTCACTTGCAGGTAGTGTCGTGAGGTGCTTGTTTGAGCGGCAGGGCCAACTGTGGGCAGGCTTTGAAGATGGCAGCATTGCCTTCTTAACCCTCGACCGTTATTTGGGCGGCGAAAACAATGGAACAGAGGCTATTCCACATCCCAAAACAACCGGCTTTCAGCGATGGGAGCCTCAGGAGGGGTCGCCGGCCAAGCCTGTATCCGGATTTGCAACAGACAGGAGCGGGAGCCTTTGGTTTAGCACTTACGGAGAGGGCCTTTATGTTTGGAAAAACGAGCGTTTGTATCAAATTGGCATGGATGACGGGCTGTTGAGCCATGATGTCTATGCGATAAAAGCAGATGGTCATGGCGATATATGGGCTGCTACGGATGCGGGAATCAGCATTTGCTCCATGCCCGAAAGGGGCAAAAAAATGCTGCGGCACTTAGGGGTATCTGATGGGCTACCCGATGATATTGTCACCGCATTGTCTCCCGATTATGAAGGGAATATGTGGATTGGCACACACGACAAAGGGTTTTGCAGGTACAATATTGCTACGCGCCAATTTGAATATCGGGCTGAAGAATGGCCCTACGGCGAAATCAGGGCATTGGCTCCTTATGGCCCGAACGAATTATGGATCGGAACAGCAGAGTATGGCCTTTTGCATTATGATCTTCAAAGCAAGCGCCTGACCATATTGCCCGAAACCCCAATACTATGCAACAAAAAGATAAGGTCTTTATACAAAGATCGCGAGGGCCTGCTTTGGGCAATTTGTGACAAAGGCCATTTGTATGCGGCTAACGTTAGGTTTAGCAGTATTACGAATGGTGCGGGTAATGTACAGTCCTTGCTGTTTGATCGCGCACAACGGCTGTGGGCAGGGTGTGAAAATGGGCTTTTTCTACAGGACAAAAATGGGTTAATGCCCGTTTTGGCACAGAAACACAATATTTTATCCCTTTGGGAATCCCCAACAGGTGAAATATGGGTAGGCACTTTTGGCAAAGGCGTATTGGTGCTAAGCCCCCAGGGGAAAGTGCTGCGTCACATTACAGAAAAAGATGGGTTAAGCAATGGCAGTATTTTGTCCGTAGCGGGCAATACCGAGGGCGTTTGGCTTGCCACACTCAGCGGGGTGGCCTACATTCCCTTGAAAACAAGCCCATTGGGCGGAAAACCACAAACTATGCCCGAACTGGGGCATCATTATGTGTATAAGGTATTCACGGACAGCAAACAACGCGTTTGGTTTGGTACAGATGGGCAAGGTCTGGGGCTTTTGGAAAATGGACATTTTAGCCGCATTGACTTAGCTGCCGGCGTAAAAATCAAGACGATTTACGCCATTGCTGAAGATCGGCGCGGACACCTTTGGTTCACAACAGAAGGTGAAGGACTGTTCCGGTTTGATGGCACGCATTACCAGCAATTCACCACCAGCAACCGGATGCACCACAATACACCCGCAGCCTTGGCTGCTGCAGGAGATGGGTGTATCGTCATCGGGTATCAGGATGGCTTAGATGTCCTCAACCCCGATCGGTTTGATCATTTTAATTTCTTTGATGCCGAAACGGGGGTGCCCGTTTCGGAGGTCAACCTAAACGCCATGTGTTCTGATGATAACGGCAATGTATGGATCGGAACAAGAAAGGGGATTTTCAAAAGAAGTCATTTTGGGGAGCCATTTATTGATGATCCGGTACCGTCCTTAACCTCGGTATCCATTTTTACGCAAGATTTTGACTTTCATACACTTAACCAACTGAATCACGACCAAAATTATTTAACCTTTAATTTTAACGGACTGTGGTACACCCATCCTGAAGCCGTGCGCTATCGTTACAAGCTGGAAGGATTTGACCTGGATTGGAAAATATCAAAAGACCATCAGGCATCCTACCCCAATCTGCCACCGGGAAATTATACGTTCAGGATACAGACAAGCGAACATGGCAATTTCGATCATGTGCCTGAAACAAAATGGGCGTTCACCATAGCGCAACCGTTTTGGACACGCTGGTGGTTTGTGCTGCTGAGCCTCGCCACGGGCGTTGCGCTCATTTGGTGGTTTATCCGCACTCGAGAGGAACGCCTCAGGCATGAAACCATGCTGAAAAAAGAAAATGTCGAATCGCAGTTTGCCGCATTAAAAAGTCAAATCAACCCTCATTTTTTGTTCAACAGCTTTAACACGCTCATTACCATTATCGAAGAAAACCCGAAAATAGCCGTTGAATACGTGGAACACCTGTCCGATTTTTATCGCAGCATCATGGTTTATCGGGAAAGCGACTTTATCAGCCTGCAGGAAGAAAGAGAACTGGTGCGTAATTTCAGTTATTTGTTAAAGAAGCGCTATGAGGGGAATTTTCAATTGAATGACCAACTGAACGGTATCACGGGGTTTGTCATGCCTTTTGCCTTACAAATGTTGGTAGAAAATGCCGTAAAACACAACGTTATTTCTGCTGCAAAGCCCTTGATTGTCGAAATTTTTGCTGAAAAAGATCGCTATATCGTGGTTAGAAACAACATACAACGAAAAACTAAGCCTGAACCTGGAACCCACTTTGGCCTGAAAAGTCTGCTTACCCGTTATCAACTTTTTGGTGAACGCCCCGTCATTATAGAGGATGACAAGGCTTTTTTCATCGTTAAAATACCCATCCGAAACGCGTTATGAAATACATCATCATCGAAGACGAAAATGCTGCCGCACGCCGTTTAGAAAAACTGTTGGCTGAACTTGATCCAGAAGCTCAAATGCTCGACCGATTAGACAGCATAGAAACGGCAGTATACTGGCTTCAGAACAACACCCATCCTGACCTTATCTTTATGGACATCCACCTTGCCGATGGCGCAAGTTTTGAAATTTTTGATCACGTGAAGGTCAACTGTCCCATCATTTTTACAACGGCTTATGATGAATATGCCCTGCAAGCCTTCAAGGTAAACGCGATTGACTATTTGCTCAAACCCATAAAGGTCAACGAGTTGAGCGCGTCTTTGGATAAGTACAAAAAACTGCACCAGCACACGCCAAACGATTATTCGGCCCTATCAGATTCGATGAGGCGGCAGGAAGGAACTGCCCACTACCTTCGCCGTATGCTTATTCGCTTTAGCAATAGTTTCAAACTGGTGGAAATGAACGATGCCGCATACTTTTACACCAAAGACAAAATAAGTTTTGTGGTCACCAAAAGTACGGGCAAGCGTTTTCCGGTTGATTATCCGCTGGATCGGCTGGAAACGATGCTTGATCCTACTGTGTTTTTCCGTATCAACCGACAATTTATTGTCAGCATAAGCGCTATAAAAGAGATTCACCCCTATTCCAAAAGCCGCGTAAAACTTGATCTGGAGCCGCCCAGTGACCAGGAAACCATTGTAAGCACGGAGCGATCATCCGAATTCAAACGTTGGTTGGTGGGCGAAACGGCTTAACTATTTCACGGGCCTTAACTTAAAATCCAAGGTGGCAAAACCGCCAGCATCAAAATGCTCGACGCGCAGGCGGTTGCGAGGTTTGAGCGTCACTTTTAGTTCCTTGGTGCCGGCCTCCTGTACATTCCAATGTTCAAGGACCAGTTGGTCATCTATGAAAAGCCTCATGCCATCATCAGCACACAGTTCAATGATGTATTCGCCGGGCTTGACGATCAATTCTGTTTCGCTGACGGAGACAAAATGATCCTCGTTTACATCAGGCGCAGGTGCTCCCCACCAGGCGTATTCCAAAGGGCTTTCCTTTTTTTCTGCCAAAGGTTTTTCACGGATAACCCGCTTAAAAACGGCAAGGTTTTTCCAACAGGAGTCTGCTGATGAAGGCAGGTTGTAAAAACGGGTATTCCATTTTATTTTTTGATCAAAGTGTTGAAAATCAAATGTATATGGTTGGCCGGCCAAAGTGGTTTGCCCAAAAGCATCCACAATGTCACGCTTGCCGATATACTCAAAATCAAGGGAAACAAACTCCTCAATGGCGTTGCGCCTGATCGTAATGGTGGCAGGCAAACTTCCTGATCGGGCATCAATACTTTTTATGCCCTGCATGGATTTAAGGCTCCAGTTGCCGGGTGGGCCAAACAATACAACGGACATCTGGTCGCCGGCCATCGTGTCCAGCAGGGCGATTGGCCTGCGAAAATCATAAGGCCCCCATTCGTTTACCATAATAAACTTACGGCCCTGCGGAAACCCTTCCGGCAAACCGGCATTCATACCGCCTGGCAAACTGTCAGGCTCTTTTAGGTCTCCATACCTGATCTGCAGGGGTGAGTAAGGGTCTTCGGGTGTTTTGTTGGCGCGGTTAAAATTCAGGTCTCGCTGATCGGCCAAAGCAGGCAGTTTCCAAACGGCCTCTACCTGTGTTGCGGGTGCATATATTTCGTTGCGTACAAATTTAAGGTTTTCATTGGGCTTGTGTGTGAGCAGAAGGTCTTGAAACTGATAAAAAAGGTTGATTCCATTGATGTTAATGTCTTTGGAGGCGCTGATTTTCAATGGATTGTGTACCTGCAAGAATACGTTGTGGTCAATAGTGCAGTTTCTGCTTCGCACATCGCGGTTTTGGGCATAACCCCAATCCGCAGGCTGTGCAGGGCGGCCCCAAAGTTGAATGCCCGTACTGTCCAAAATGAAAAGGTTTTGCACAATTTTGTTGTCCTGGCCGTGCTCAATGGCTAAACCATTTTTACAATTGGCGATCATGTTGCCGCTAAAAACGGATTCATAGCTGTATCCGCCCCAGATGCCATAAGTGCATTCCCGCATGAGGTTGCCCTGAACGCGGTTGCGCGAAAAAGTGACCTCTATACCATTGGTTGGGGCATAACTGAAATCATTGCCAAAGATCCAATTGTCATTGCAGCCGCCTTTGCCCGTATCCATGGTGCTTTGCCCTGCCCATAAAAACAGACCATCACCGCTGTGCGTGGCGGAGTTAAAGGCAACAAGGTTGTCGCTGCATTGTTCGTACAAAAGGATGCCTGCCGAATCCTGGCCGCGTTGATAAAAGCCGTGTGAATAGCCGCGTACATTCCAGTCCAATTTATTGTGCATCAATTTGTTATTGCTGCTTCGGTATAGACCAATGCCAAGGCCGGAATTAAATTGAAACACATTATTGAACACCGTGGCCCCATTGCAGCGGTTCATCAGCAATGCGTTTTGGTTGCCAGTGGCACGGCAGTTTTTGACGACAGCATTGGAGCAATTTTTGAGGTAAATACCCGCACCATAGCGCAGCCATTCGTCTTTTTCATTGTTGTGGTAACTGAGCCAATCCGAGAATACCTCCCGTTCGCGGATGGAGTGCAGTTTGGGGCGATAGTTATATGAGACATCACAGTTTTCCAACACCAAACTGTCCACGCCTTCAGCCAAAATAGCCACTTTATACCCCTTGATCCGTATGTTTTTCAAGGTAATGTTCGCGCCGCGAACCACTATGCCCACGCCTTTGTAAGCATTGGGCAAAAGGCCCTTAGATGCAGCAGTAAGCACTGCGTTTTGGAAATCTACCACCATATTGGAACCCTCTATCCGCAAGGAAGGCTGAATGCCTGTAAGCTCGGACGGAGAGGCAAAATCTTCTGCACCCGGAGAGGCTAATTCGTAAGTATTGGCTTTTACCGCACAGGATTGCTTGATAATCAAGCCCTTGGAAAGTTCGATTTGTGTTATTTGCGCCGAAAGAAGGTCAGCAAATAAAACATAGATCAACATAAATACATATTTCATAAACCTAAATTGGGATTTTTGTAGTGCGTTGAAAGTCATTAGTTACCTCCTGGCATAAGCCTCCAGCCATTTGCACTCTTTGACCACCGCCTGATAAAATTCCGTTTGCTGATAATTTTTGATCAGGTAATCATAATAACGTGAATATTTAGCCGGCAGCTCAGGGATCAGCAAACTGCCTTGCCGATAACGGCACTCCGGGTCACAGAAGTACATTTTTTGTTCACAACGGGCGGCCAAAAATGCGGCCCGGGCGGCTAATTCCGCAGTTTTTGCATTGCGGATGGCTTTTTCAAAATAAGCCAATGCTTTGCTCACATCAGTGTTTTCTTTGTTGCCGTTGGGTACGCCGCGTAGGGAAAATACCGGGCCTTGGGCCAAACGGCCCCAATTATAGCCGCTTCGGTAATAATCCGCCGCTTTCCACTCATGACCAAAATAGGACATATTGTAGTAGGCTAAGCCAAGCAGGTAGTAATACCAGGAGGCTTCTGCCGAGTTCAGCGTTTCTGCGGCTTTGGCGCGGAAAGCAAAATCCAACAATTTCCGACTAATTTCTATTCGATTGAGCAAAAGACTGTCCGTTCGCACAAAAACGCGATGCACTTTTTCTCCAAAAATCTCTCGAAAAGGTGCAAACTTGGGCATTTTGGCCTGCTCGGAAGGGATAATGTTGCGCATGACCGCGAGAGCGGCCTCCGGCTCGCCCTGGGCCAGCAGCATGGTACCTTTTATCTCCAGCAGATACGCCTTGATTTGTTCAGGGTTGGTATCAATCTGCATGGCATATTCCAAAAAATCGGGATCATCGGAGCTGGCTACTTTTAACAGATCGTCCAGAATGGCCAGGTCCGGGTTATACATCAGCGCGGATGGGGAATAGGCAGCAAGAATAGCCTTGCCGGGATTGTTGTTGGCCGCATAACCCGCAGAAAGCCAATCTTTTAGGAAAGGTTCAAAGTTGGGGTTATATTTATAGGCGTCAAGGCTTCTGATTTGAAAGGCCTTTTGATCCACATAAGCGGTTCGGGGATCCAATTTTACGATGTCCAATAAAACGCGCCAAATTTCTATCTGTCGGATGAGTTTTTGTTCGTACTCATCATCGTCGTCCAGATCATTCATCAGGCGATCAAAGTTTTTTTCGGCGGCATAAAAATCGCCGGCCAAGAGATCAAGATAACCGGCCAAAGCGCGCCATAGTTTTCGGTTGGGTGTTTGTCCTTCATTCAACACTTTGGCTACGAATTGTTTTAATTCCAACAAATGGCTTGCACCTTTTTCCCGTTCAATAAGGCCCTTGGCGTTGCCGTGTATCTGATCTGTAACCCTTGTACGCAGGAATATTTTTTCCAATTCCTGTACATCGCTGACCAATAAGAGATCAAGCTGGGGGTTTTCAGGCTCCAATTTGTAAATGGTTTCCATGTCATGTACCGCAAACTGCCGCGTACCGCCCGAGCGCAACAGGTGCAAGGTGGCGCGTTCGGTATCATCGCCACACATTTGCAGCACTTTTTCCCAATCCTTGTCGTTGCGGATCAGGAAGCTGCGATAGGCTTGTGTACGTTTGGATGCACAATAGCGAAAAACTAAGGAAAAACGGTAAGCAGCCTCCGGGTAATGGCCCAATTGAAGCAGGGCACCTGCCTGGTGAGCCATGGTCCAGAAAAAAATGATGCTGTTTTTGCGCCGGTCAACCCTTGTGATGTAGTAGTTGTATAAGGACACCGTTTGGTTCCAGTCGCCCATATAGTGTGCCAAACGAACCATTTGATATAGGTAGCGCAGGCGCAAAAAATGAGAAGGGCATCCGGTAAACCGGTTTTTGGCCTCCTCTATCAGTTGCTGCATTTGTACCGGATCACGGTCACGGGGTGTCCAGCCATCGCTATAGGCAATCACGTGTGGCTCGCATTTTCGGGCAAAAGTGATATAGTCCACCACATCGGCACAGCCATTGATCACGATCATCTCCGCGAAGCTGTTGCCGTTCAGGGCATAGGGCAATGTTGTTTTTTTGCTTTTGTCTGTGGCGGCCCTGCGCAGACCCGCCAAGGCGTATGCATCGGCTTTGTACACCACATATTCCACATCCTGGGCTAAGGGCTGGCCGCAAAAACGCTCCATCCACTCCTCCACATTTTCTTCTTTTTGTATGTCGCGGGTGTAGTAAAAACGTTCATAATAATCGTCCCACCGTAAAAAAAAGGGTGCGAAGGCGGCATTTTTATTGATGATTTCAGGATATAAAAAAGTGTAGCCCTGAAACGGCTCCGCATCGCTCACACAATTGGAACGGCGGGGAGCCTCTCCTTTTTCTGTTTGGTGAAAAGGGAAAAATGAGGTGCAAAAAAATGCTGCAATAAAGATGAAAAAAAGGTACTTCATGTGTCGGGCCGGAATGGCGCGAAGATACTGTGGTTTGAAGCTGATTTTGGCTATATTGCTGTGATTTGCCTATCTTTGTGTGCCAGTGCCGCCTTTTGGGAGGTCTGATGTATTATGCCCGATAACTCAGCACTTAACAATAATGAATCCCATCCCCTTTTTCCCAGCGGTGAATGGGAGGGTTTTTACACCTATGAGTTTGGGCCCGGGGCCCAAAGGCATTGGATGTCATTTGTGCTGCGTTTTCAGGACGGCAGCATCACGGGAGAAGGAACCGATGATATTGCGTTTTTTATGTGGCAAGGTAGTTATGACACCGTCAGTCTTAATAGCATCATGACCAAATCATATCCCTCACACAAAGTGGATTACAAGGGTAATGTGGATGAAAATGGCATTTGGGGCACATGGCGCATCCGTTTTTCCCATGGAGGGTTTCACATTTGGCCCAAGAAGCAAAATCAGGAGAATGAAGTGGAAAGTATGGAAGAAACAGGCAAAAAAGAAAAGGAAAGGAAGAAGGAAATAGAGATAATAACAGCTTAGGGATTGAATCTTTATCAAAAAAAGATTTAGTGTGATCTTGAAGTGATGCGCAAAAGCTTTAAAACAACTATTTTTGCCGTAAATTCTCACCCCACTAACCCCTCATGCAACACACAGACGTAAATACCCTCGGCGAGTTCGGCCTCATTGAACACCTCACCCGTAACTTTCCATTGCAAAACACTTCCAGCCTAAAAGGCATTGGCGATGACGCCGCAGTGATAGACAATGGTTCTTTTTGCACCGTTGTCAGCACGGATATGCTGGTGGAGGGCATCCATTTTGACCTAGCCTACATGCCCCTGAAGCACCTTGGCTTCAAATCTGTCGTGGTCAACCTCTCCGATATTTATGCCATGAACGCCATCCCCAAGCAAATCACGGTGTCTATTGCCATCAGCAACCGATTCTCGGTGGAATCTTTGGAAGAGTTTTATGAGGGCATACGGACAGCCTGCGAAGCGTACGGGGTGGACCTGGTGGGCGGCGATACGACATCCTCCAACAAAGGCTTGATTATCAGTGTTACGGCCATTGGCCAAGGTGAAAAAGAGCGACTTGTTTATCGCAATGGCGCAAAACCGGGTGATTTGATCTGCATTACCGGCGACCTGGGCGCGGCATACTTAGGATTGCAAATTTTAGAACGGGAAAAACGCATCTGGCAGGAAAACCCCAACATCCAACCCAACTTAGAAGGCCAACAATATGCCATAGGCCGGCAACTGAAGCCCGAGGCGCGCAAGGATGTCATTGAGGCTTTCCGAAGGGCTGAACTCGTGCCTACCGCCATGATTGATATATCGGACGGCCTGGCTTCCGAAGTGTTCCACCTTTGTAAACAAAGCAATACCGGGGCATTGATCGAGGAGAGCGGTGTGCCCATACACCCCGAGTCCGAATTGTTGGCCCTAAAATTCAAACTTGACCCTATCACCTGTGCGCTCAGCGGCGGTGAGGATTACGAACTGCTGTTTACCATTGACCCCAAGGATGCGGATAAAGTTCGCTTTCTGCCCGAAATTTATATCGCTGGCGAAATGCTGGAAGCAAAAGATGGTGTAAAACTCAACACCAAAGGGGGCAACCTGCATGACCTGAAAGCGCAGGGCTGGGTGCATTTTTAGGCCCGTTTTCCCCTATGCCGGCAAAACTTTATTGCGGACTTCCCCAAATCCAACGCGTACGCCATCTTTTTCTGCATGACCGCGCAGGATGACCGTGTCCCCATCGGCTATAAAGGTTCGGGTGCTGCCATCGGCCAAAGTGAGCGGCTTTTTGCCTGCCCAAGCCAATTCCAACATAGAGCCAAAACTGTCCTCGGTGCTGCCGCTGATCGTACCTGAGGCCATCAGGTCGCCGATATTCAAGTTGCAACCATTTATGGTATGGTGCGCAAGTTGCTGATTTACAGTCCAATACATGTATCTGAAGTTGGAGCAGCACACTGTGGTTTCAGTGCTGTTTTCAGGCTGAATGGCTACTTCCAATGCCACATTAAAATTCTTTTGTCCTGTATATTTAAGATAGGGCAATACCTCTGGCACCTGTTCATAGCCCGCTACGCGGAATGGCTCAAGGGCTTCAAGGGTTACTACCCAGGGCGAAACAGAGGAGAAAAAGTTTTTGCCCAAAAATGGCCCCAGCGGCACGTATTCCCATTTCTGAATATCACGGGCGGACCAATCATTGAACAACACAAAACCGAACACATAGTCATCAGCCTCTGCGGTGCTGATGGCTCTTCCTTGCGGAGTGCTGCGCCCTATAATGGCAGCCATTTCCAACTCAAAATCCAACTGGCGGGTAGGGCCGAATACCGGTGGTTCCGCATCGTTGGGTCGGGTTTGGCCCTTTGGCCTGTGGAAGTCAGTACCGGAAACAAAAATACTGGAGGCGCGGCCATGATAGCCTACGGGTAAATGCTTCCAGTTGGGCAAAAGGGCGTTGGCCGGATCCCGGAACATTTTACCTACATTGGTGGCGTGTTCCTCGCTGCTGTAAAAGTCGGTATAGTCGCCAATGCGCACTGGCAGGTGCATGGTAACGGTATCAACGTGGAGCAGGCAGTCGGCTACCTGACCGCGCAAGGCATGGTCCTCGGTGCCAAATATTTGTTGAACGGTCAGGCGTACGGCATTGGTAATGGGTTTTCCCAAGGCAATAAAATCATTGAGAAATTCATTTTCAAATACTTTGGGGTTAATGCCCAAGGTATTGAATGCACCCAGTTCGGCTAATTTTTTGAGGTCAATAACGGAGTTGCCAAGGGCTACGCCAACGGTTTTGGGCTGCCCTTTTGAAGTGAAAATGCCGAAAGGCAGGTTATGGATGCTAAAATCCGAGTCTTTTGGAATGTGAACCCAACTTTTCATGTTGTCAAATTTGCCGCAAAGGTTGCGATTTTTTGGTATTAACCCTACATTAACGCCAAATGATATTTTTCAAAGTGGCACATTTGTGGAATTGCTCCAAAGTTAATTTGGCCTTTTGCCTCCAAAAAAAATGAAGTTCCAAAAGGTATAAAAAATGACCTTCTGCTCCGATAGGATTCCGTAACTTTGCCATTCTGACCGCGTTACAACCACATTAGTTTTCAACCTTTTATATCATTTTTGCAGGTTAAACGCAGCGTGGCTTGACTTTTATGCCCAAGCCACCGGCTTTAATTTTTGCAGTACAAAGATGAAAATGATGCGTCAAACTTTTTTTTATATTGCTTTGATCCTACTACCGGCCATGCTGCTGGGGGGGGGGAGCCTGTTGATCATTCCAGGGCAGATTTTGATGGGCCTTATGTCTTTCATAAAAAAGGAAAAATCATAAGCAAGTCAGTCGAAATCCGCGACTCAATGGCCCTCTTATCCGTTAAAACATACGACAAGCGTTCGGATGTGACCCTGCGCTGTACGATCCCTGCCACGGGTGACGCCTTTGAGTTTCGTTTGCAGGACAGCCTGCGCATTGAACCGGATCACTACATTGAGCCTGAAAAGATGCTTGCGCTATCTGATATTGAAGGCAATTTCCAGGCCTTCAAAATGATACTGCAAGGTGCCAAAGTAATTGACAATCATTTTAAGTGGATATTTGGCAAGGGGCATTTGGTATTGGTTGGCGACTTTTTTGACAGGGGCCTTAATGTAACCGAATGTTTTTGGCTTATTTACAAATTAGAAAGCGAAGCCGCTGCTGCAGGAGGTAAGGTGCATTTTATTTTAGGCAATCACGAAGTTATCAACCTCAAAGGAGAAACCACTTATGTGCGGCGCAAATACATCGAAAACCTTCGCATTCTGGATGAACCCTACCACAAATTGTACGGTAGCCAAACGGAGCTGGGCCGCTGGTTGCGCACCAAAAATGCCATAGAAAAGATAGGGCGTTCTGTGTTTTGCCATGGTGGCATCAGCCCTGAACTGGCTGTCACGGGCCTTTCCATCAACGAAGTAAACAAATTAAGCCGCGAAAACTTAGGCCGAGAAGACACTTATATCACCAGCGAATGGGCCAAATCCGTTTTTGATCAACGCACGGGTGTTTTTTGGTACCGCAAAGCGGCCAAAAACATGCTCAGCATGGAAGAAATGAACAAAGTGCTTGAGTACGCCGATGCTGACAGGATGATCGTAGGCCACACCCTGCAACCCGATATTAGCTCCTATTATAAAGGGAAATTGATTTGTGTTGATCTATACCACGAAGAAAATGTACGTTTAGGTTTGATGAAGGCGCTTTGGCTTGAAAATGGGATGTGTTACAGTATTGACAGCCAAAACAACAAAACCGGACTGTTTTATGTAGAAGTTAGCACGTCAAAACAATAGATTACGGCATTTTATCCATGGCATTTTCATCAAAACTAATAGAAAAAGGGGTAGAGGCCTTTGCCAGCCTGCCCGGCATAGGACGTAAAACTGCGCTACGCTTAGTGCTGCATTTATTAAAACAGGACAAGCAATACACACAACAATTCACCCATGACCTTAGTGCCTTGCGCGAGGGAATAAGGGAATGCACTAACTGTCACAACCTATCAGATGATCCATTGTGCGCTATATGTGCCGATGCAAGGCGCGACCATAGTGTGATCTGTGTAGTAGAATCCGTGCGTGACCTAATGGCCATAGAAGAAA
Source organism: uncultured Saprospiraceae bacterium (assembly GCA_964539805.1). Taxonomy (GTDB): domain Bacteria; phylum Bacteroidota; class Bacteroidia; order Chitinophagales; family Saprospiraceae; genus M3007. The sequence continues at coordinate 75,277 of CAZIKN010000012.1, forward strand.
CAGCACAGTTTAGGGGCTTATATCACCTTTTGGGGGGGCTTATCTCTCCCATTGAAGGTGTTGGGCCATCCGATTTGAATATTGATAGCCTGCTCTCTCGTACCCTGAACGGAGAAACCAAAGAAATAATCATGGCCATCAGCCCAACCATTGAGGGTGAAACTACCATCTATTATATATCGAAGAAGTTAAAAGAAACGGGAGTGATGATTAGTACTATTGCAAGAGGTGTGTCTTTTGGCGGGGATTTGGAATATGCAGATGAACTTACGCTCGGAAGAAGCATAGTGGCCAGAATACCTTACGCATCAAAATAGTAAGGCCGCAAAATTTTATTCTCCGCATTTTTTAGAAATTTTTTCGCTTATAATCCGTTTTTTTTCAAAAAAACCGATCTTAACGAGTTGTTATTCGACAACCGCTTAAGGGTTTTTTATTTTTCACAATGTACCTTTGCCTCCTTCTTACAAAAGAGGCAAATTTTATATGGCAATTTACATTAAAAAATTTGCTTCATCAATAATTCTTCAGTTATGAAGCAATTTACCATAAAATCTTCGGCATCCGTTAAAGGTATCGGGCTGCATACGGGCCGCACTGTCAATTTGACCTTCAAGCCGGCACCCGCCAATCATGGTGTTCAGTTCAAACGGACTGATTTGCCTGATCAGCCCGTTATACCGGCTGACGTCAAATATGTTACTTCCACCAACCGAAGCACAACGCTGAAAAATGGAGAAGCACAAGTGTCAACGGTGGAACATGTGCTTTCAGCCCTTATGGGCCTCCATGTTGATAATGTCTTGTTGGAGATTGATGGCCCCGAAATGCCGATCATGGATGGCACTTCCATGCCCTTTGTTCAGGCACTGTTGGAAGCAGGGCAGGAAGAGCAGGACGCCGAACGCGATTATTTTGTTATCACAGAGCCTATATCATACAGAGATGAGGTCACAGGCACTGAATTGATGGCATTGCCAGCCGATCATTTTGAGGCCACCGTGATGATTGATTTCAATTCACAGGTACTGGTACAGCAATTTGCTGCCCTGCACAATATTGATGACTATGTGAATGAGATCGCCCCTTGCCGAACCTTTGTTTTTGTGCATGAGTTGGAAAAATTGTTGGAAATGGGCCTCATCAAAGGTGGTGACATGGACAATGCCATCGTGATCGCTGACCGCAGGATGGAGTCCGAAGAATTGGAAAACTTAGCCAAAAAATTGGGCAAACCCAATGTTACCGTAGGCTCTGAGGGTGTGCTGAATACCGTACGCCTTCGTTTCCCCAATGAGCCGGCAAGGCACAAACTCTTAGATGTTATTGGCGATCTTTCTTTGATCGGCAAGCCCATAAGGGGCAAGATAGTGGCCACAAAGCCCGGCCATGCAGCCAATATTGAGTTTGCCAAAATGCTGAAAAAACAACAAGCTGAACAGAAGCGATTGCAAGGGGTTCCACGTTATGACCCCGATAAGCCGCCTGTGCTGGATGTGATCCAGATCACGCGCTTGTTGCCACATCGCATCCCGTTTTTACTGGTGGATAAAGTGATCGAGCTGACCCAAAACCATGTGATCGGTATAAAAAACGTTACCATGGATGAGCTGTTTTTTCAGGGACATTTTCCGGACAATCCTGTATTCCCAGGTGTGCTTCAAATTGAAGCCATGGCACAAACGGGTGGTATTTTGGCCCTCCACAACGTGCCGGATCCGGGTAATTGGGATACTTATTTCTTAAAGATAGACAACACAAAATTTAAGGCCAAGGTGCTGCCAGGCGATACCCTTATCTTGAAAATGGAACTGCTCGAACCTATCCGCAGGGGTATTGTCCACATGCAAGGTACCGCCTATGTTGGATCAAAAATTGTGAGCGAAGGCGAACTAACCGCCCAGATCGTACGCAGGAAAGACCCATCAGGAAGCCAGGCTTCTTAATGTTTTTTATATAAATTTTAAAATGCTCTAACAAAGGGGCGTTTTCAATCGTCATTTACCTAATCTTATAAAAAGTCACGCTGACATGAATTATAGTAACGGTCTTCGGGTCATACACCCCAATGCTAAAATCGGTAAAAACGTCACCATTGGCCCATTTACGGTCATTGAGGAAGATGTTGAGATCGGTGACAACTGTGTTATACATTCCAATGTAAACATCATGAATGGTGCACGCATTGGTGAGTCATGTCAGTTTTATCCTGGCGCTGTGGTAAGCGCAGCTCCTCAGGACCTTAAATACAAGGGCGAAAAAACCACTACTATTTTGGGCAATGGCGTGATTGTGCGGGAGTGTGTAACCATTAACCGCGGCACCATGCAAGGCGGCTGGAAAACCAGCGTGGGCGATAACACCTTGCTGATGGCTTATGTGCATGTAGCCCATGACTGCCACATCGGAGAACGATGTATTTTGGCCAATAATGCCACCCTGGCAGGCCATATCAATATCGGCAAATATGCTACCTTGGGTGGTATGACAGCCGTGCACCAGTTTGTCAATATCGGCGAGCAAGCTATGATCGGAGGCGGTTCATTGGTGCGCAAAAGTGTACCCCATTTCATCACCGCTGCCCGTGAGCCATTGTCCTATGCAGGCCTCAACCGTATCGGGCTGCGTCGCAGAGGATTTACCAATGAAGACATCAACCACATCGCCGAGATCTATCGCGTACTCTTTGTGCGCGGGTTTAGCACCAGCACGGCCCTTGATATTATTGAAAACGAGATTCCGCCCTCACAGTATCGCAATATGATTCTTGATTTTGTGAAAAGCGCTGACAGGGGCATCATCAAAGGTTTTCGCACCAAAAACGGTAGCGCAAACGAAAAAAAAACGGATAAGCACGCCTTTTCACTCGAATTAGAGGAGGCATGAGTTTTCGCCACCTGCTTTTTGACAATGACGGCACCATCGTGGATTCCGAAATTCTCGCCGTAAAAAGCACCCTGCAACTGTTGCGCGAATGCGGTCTCGAAATGAGCGAACAGCAGTACAGTATGACTTTCCCGGGATTGCTGGAACGCGATATTGTGGCCATCCTGACCCGCGATTATGACCTGCGCATCCCGCATGATTATTATGATCGGTTGCGCCAAATGCACCGCGAGGCTTATGCCCATCACCTTCGCGCCATTCCGGGCATGAGCAGCTTGTTCCGCAAGCTTTCCACCCCCAAAAGCATGGTGTCCAATGGCAGTGTCCACCATGTGGATTCCTGCCTGCGCCGTGTGCGCCTGCGCCATGCGGTGAGTGGACAGATTTTCTCCGCCGAGCAGGTATCAAACCCCAAACCACATCCCGATGTGTATCACCACGCCTTGGAAACCCTTCGCCTTCGCCCCTCCGAAGCCCTTGTCATTGAGGATAGCCCCACGGGTGTGAGGGCCGCCAAAAGCGCCGGCCTTCCCGTAGTAGGCTTTTTGGGCGCCGCCCATATCCATGACGGGCATGAGGCCAAACTGCGCGAAGCGGGGGCTGATTATTTAGCCCGGGATGCCAAAGATTTGGGCCGGGTGTTTGAAAAATTGGGGGTTAGCTAGGGTTAGTGTTACGACGCGTTTTATACAAGATTTTATTGTTTTTGGGGACAGGGGTTTTTGTTTTTTTAGACAGGATTTTTTATTTTTTTGGACAGGATTTCAGGATAAACAGGATTTTTTAGGCGGCGGAGCCGCCAATTTTCATCTTGTGAGATGTGCAAAGTGACGGCGTTCAGGAAGCAATTTCGTATATTTGTTGTTAGTGCCATTCTACGTTTTGAAGACACGCTTTACAATACTTTCACCCTTGCGAACAAACCTGATCATGTACATACCTGCTGACATCTCTGTCAGCTTGAGTTCTGTTTTATCGGGTTTGTCAATCACCTTCATCACCTGCCCCTGCGCATTGATTATTTCTATTTTATCCCACATAATTTCAGTATCATCAAAAAAAAGGATTCCATTAGTCGGGTTAGGAAATACTCGAACATTGGCTACCTTAGAGTTTTTCCAATCCTTGACTGCCGAGACCGAACAAGTCAATGTGTCTATACAGCCGTCCTTGCTCACTTTGATGATCCAGCCCCATGATTTCCCGGGCGAGGGATAATACACGTTGATTTGACCTGCCGCTATGATGCTGCCGCTTGGCAACTGAACCGCGCCGTGTAACCAGTGATCTGTATAAGTTTGCAGGTTGTAAAACACCGTATCCTCCCTGCTCCAGATGCTGTCAAGGTTGTCATCAAACTTGTACATCCAGCCAGCGAGGGCATTGGGTTGTGTCCAGAGTATCGGGGTAGTCATGGAGCCGATACCTATCCAATTGCCATCTTGGGTAGGCTGTACTTCAACAAAACCATTTACCTCTGAATTCGGAGGCGAAACGATTTTTTCAGTAACCAAATTAAAATCTTCATCTCTTATTACAATTTTAGTATTTTTTGTGATGTAGCCCTCATTTGCGAATACCTGTATTTCTCCGTCGCCATACATCCAATGCCCGTCATTGTTTTTACGTATGGTGCTTGGGCCAAATTGGTTCAGGTTTATCGGGCTTTCCCATTGCCACAATTTATTCCCGGAACTGTCTATTCTAAAAAAAATGGTCTGATAATTCAACTGATTGAAAGGAGTATTCTGAGGTTTCGTTGTCCCCACTCCAATCAAATATTGGTTGTTGGTTTCTTTAAAGATATCCCCTAATAACCACTGCCTCCCTGGACTATCATAATACTTTTCCCAGAGTTTATTGCCCTGTTTATCGGTTTTCATGACGAAAACATCGCTATGGTAATCATTGCGCTGCTTTCGACCAAAAACTAACAACCCCGAACTCGTTTCAATGATACTTTGATAAAAATCAACAATCGTAGTGTTGTCGGGATACTCGACAATTTTGGCAAATTTACCTTCGTTGTTTATGAAGCAAAGTATGCCAGTAGAGCGGGTAAAACTGCTGGCGGGGATGACATACCCAGAACCGTCGTTCAATTTGTGTATAGTACAATGTGGCCGCACGGAAAAATCTCCTCCAAGAATATCAAAAGCGGTGTTGTATGACAACACATTTCCTGCTGTATCCATTTTGGCAAAAAATAATCCTTGTAAATTGGGTATTGAATCATGATAATTAGGGCCAAACAGCAATATCGTGTCGTTTTGGACAACTATGTTACGAAAACTCATTCCCGGCCTGTCAAAATCATAGACCTTGGAATATCCTTGTTGTGCATTTACCTTGAGAAGGGCAAGCCAACAAATCAAAGTGATTAAGTATCTCATCTTGGCAAATGTGAAAGAGCCCGATTGGCTGCTGCAACAACCAATCGGGCGAATGAATGAAAAAATTAGTGCTGAATCACGATTTTGCCGGATTCTAACAAACGACCATTAGCCATGAGTTGATAGAAGTACATGCCAGGCGACGCGAAGGTAATGTTGTACCAGCATATCAATACAATAATTGCTGCCCCCATCGGGCAGCAGCATGAGT